>NZ_JCAALU010000001.1:0-617279 GCF_059609455.1 Paenibacillus liaoningensis | reverse complement strand
ATCATTATCGAGGTCAATGGAACTTAAATAAGCTGCCGCCTGCACGATACAGACAGCAGCTTGAAGTGGCCTAACCTTTTTTTAATTGTCCTTTACAAGGGGTACATTTTAAAAAACCAGCTCCCCTTTTTATCGCGGGACCATTTGTCTGTGGTTTAGCAACTACAGTTACCATGGCCATTTTGATCTATGCTTTCGATATCGAATCCATGGTTAATGCGCTAATCTTTGGCGGCATTGTTGGTGTTGGATTGTTGGCTTCAACGACCGTCAATACGGCGATCAACCCAAATATGCCTCGCCCGCTGTTATACGGACTAATTAGCGGAAGCTATTTTTTACTTTCAGGTTTGATTATTAGTGTAATTATTGTAGCTATGAAATAATTTCTGCGAAAAATAAATCGCCTTTTCTAGTATGGAGACAGGTATCAACATCGACTAGGGTCACAGGCATTATAATGATAATAATGACTCTCCATACCTAGAAAGGAGAACTTACTTTGTCTATGGAAAGTGAAAATTTATTGGCAATAACATCGCGAGAAGCTTTGAGAATTTGGCTGCAGGAAAACGGACAGACCGAAAAATTTTGTTGGGTAGTCGTAAGCATGGCGCCAAACCCGGATTCGTTGCTGTATTTGGATGCAGTCGAGGAATGTTTGTGCTTTGGATGGATTGATGGGGTAAAAAAGAAAATTTCTGAATCCCAGCTGGCGCAGAGACTATCTCCTAGAAGCAAAAAAAGCTCATGGACTGAATTGAATAAAGAACGCGTCCGCCGCCTCGAAAAGCTGGGATTAATGAGCGACGAAGGAAGAAAGGTGCTTCCTGATATGGAGCCCCATTCCTTTAAAATAGATCGCGTTATAGATCAAAGGCTGAAAGAAGACCCGCAAGGATATGAAAATTTCAGCGCATTTCCAGCTCTTTATCAAAGAGTTCGAATCGATACGATACAAAGCTATAAAAATCAGCCATCCTTATTTGAAAGCAGATTAGACAAATTTATAGCCAACACGAAAGAAAATAAAATGTACGGTCAATGGCATGATAATGGGCGCCTCCTGGATTATTAAGCTGCCCTATAGCTCGAATAGAGAGAAATGGTTTGTTAAGGTGATCTCCTTACCTCTAATCCATATCCAAATGAGCAGACCGCCCCCTTCGGGCGGTCTGCTCGCATTTCCAATAACATTTGCATCGTTTCATATTTGT
The DNA here is from genome assembly GCF_059609455.1 of Paenibacillus liaoningensis. Classification (NCBI taxonomy): domain Bacteria; kingdom Bacillati; phylum Bacillota; class Bacilli; order Caryophanales; family Paenibacillaceae; genus Paenibacillus; species Paenibacillus liaoningensis. The sequence continues at coordinate 616,062 of NZ_JCAALU010000001.1, read as the reverse complement.
ATCATTTCATATTTGAACTCAAGCCCTCGAATGATAAGCTTCATTCAGTTTCATTCCGTTTCATTCACTCATTGGCGAGGCATACTACAGCTTCCCCAGCAAATTCGCACGTATTTCTGCCAGCTCCTGCTCACGCACCAGCTTGCCATTTTCAAAAATCGTCTTCAGCACGTCTTCGTGCTTCCTTGCCTCATATTCCTGCACGCTCAAATCGTCAGTGAGCGTCAGCACGCCGTCCTGCTCGGTTACGAGCACGAGTCCGGTTTGCGATTTTTTCACTTTGCCGATATCGGTTGCCGGGTCTTTGAAAATTTTGCGCTCTTCGCCGTTAATAATCGTAAACGTCGATTTCAGCGCAAAGCCGAACGTATCTCTCGTATTGTACTGGTACGTGAACGAGCCGATACCGAACACCATATTTGTGGAAGCAAAACCCTTCTCCGCCAGCTTCTCGCAAATTTCCCGGCAGCGGCTGATCGTAATCGCATCCCCATAAATCGCGCCAATGTGGCTGTCGAGCTGCTTAAAGCCCTTCTCCGTCACTGTGCCGCCGAAAATATCCCACAAAATTTCAATAACGCCTTTGCGCTCAAATGGATGCTGCGAATCGGGATCGCCGCAAATGATTTTGACCGGATCTCCACTGTCCGGGCGAATGACAACCTTGCCGTCACGGGCTAGAATATCCTCTTTAAGCCCTCTGACCACCACATCAAGCACGCTCCACAAATCCCATGTATCCGAGACGATCGAGACGAAGCCATTCGGATACACCTCATTGATCAAATAGCGGTACGATGCCATTTCATCGGTGCCATGGGCGCACATCACGCTGTGCTCGGTCGCTGGAATCGAGGTGCCTACCAGCTCTTTTTCCATATTCGCGCCATAAAATTGCTCCAGATACAAAATCGCCGGAACCGTATCCGTTCCCGTGAACGACAGCAAATGCCCAGCGCCGCTGCCCTTCGCCGCTTCAAGCGAGCTCATGCCCCGCATCGAAAAATCATGCCCCTGAAAGGGCACGCCCGACGTATCGCCGTTCGTCTGCAAAGCGTATTGCTCCAATATTTTGCGGTATTCAAAAGCTATCGTCGCGCTCGTCGTCGGCATCCAAAGCTGGCACGACATGAGCGTCTCCAAATAATTGGTTACCCAGAAAAAGTCAGGGTGCGTATTTTCAATCGTCAGCATCGGCACTTTAACCGGAACGATCAAGCCTTCCTCCACAGCCTTGATGCGAATGGGCAAGTAGCCGAGCTCATGCAGCGCAGCGATGTGCGAAGCATCCGGATTAGCGTCGCCCAGTGCAAATTTCAGCACGCGGCCGTATTCCTCTACAACCTCTTCCTTCGTTCTTACGAAAAAATGCTCATTGAAATAGTCGATCAAATATTCCTTAATGAAGGCTTGAAAACCAAAGGCGACCACTTCCTCCACGCCTTCCAGCCGGCTAGTACGGGCGGTCCAGGTCGAGTAGACGAATTCCGTCCCTTTCGGATACTGGTTTTTGTGGCTGATTTTATAAAAATCGCATAGCAGTGTCGCAGGGTAAGCTGTCTTCGTCGTCATTTTAAACCTCTCCCCATTCAAAAAGTTGGATTTTCTCATGTCCCGCTTCATTCAGCATCGTATTGGTCGTAAACACTTTATCGATAAGCGGCGAATCAAGCAGCTTGCCCTTATGAATCGAAGGCTCACAATGCCCTACCAGCAAATAAATTTCCGCCGCACCCAAGCCTTTGAGCTTCTCCGCACTGCGCATGAACGTTCCCCCGTAGGAGCAAAGATCATCGACGATAATCGCCTTAAAGCCAACGCTTGCCACCTGTCCAACGACATCAAGCCGTTCTATTTCACCCGTCTGAAAATTCCGCGCCTTAAAGCCGACCAGCTCGTTATAGCCGCGAACTTTGCTGTAGCGCTTCTGCGCCCCGGCATCAGGGAAAAATAAATAATCAGCCGAACGGTCAAAGCCCGTCGCCTCAACGACAAGGTCCAGCAGTTCAATCGTCGGATACCGTGCCGAGCAATTGTTCAGCAGCGCTAGCGTCACATCCGAATGCGGCTCCAGCACCGTCACATGCTCAAATGCCAAAGAGTTGATCAGGCCGCTTACGTATTTCAAGGTAAACACAGAGGTGCCCTCGATCCGGTCCATCCGGCTGTAGGGCATATAAGCAATCGTCAAGCCCGCCTGCACCTTCCGGCTGTCCAAATATTGCTTCACGAACATCAGCTTAATCAAGTCGCTGTCATTGTCATATTTAAAAGCAAGCGTATTCTGCTCGGCTATCAATGCCGTAATCGCATCACCATCGACAAGCGTTTCCCCGTTGGGGAACGTTTTGAACACAAGCTCCACGCCATTCAGCTTGATCATCCTGCTCACTCTCCTCGCTGCTTCGTAGTTACCTTCTAAATCTGCCGTTCCGCTCCGGTACGCTTTGATACGCTCAAATCGTTCTACAATCTCTACTCTATCTTTTATCCGTAAATCGACAGCTGCGGCTCTAGCCCCGTAAACCGGTATAGCTGAGCCGGGCGCTGAGAATACTGATTGGAGGACTTTAACGCCCCGGCCGCATCCACGACTTTCTCAATAATGCCGCTGCGGCTTTGCGTCGAGGTGATTTTCCGAATAAAGTTTTGTTCTGCAAAATCCGGCACGACCGCTTGTATGACCTGATACAGCTCGGCAATCGTGAATTCATCCGGTAAAAAAGCTTTCGCTATCGTCGTCGTCAGCATCTTCCGTTGAATTTGAATCAGCGCATCTTGAATTAAGATGCGGTGGTCAAAGGCAAGCGGCAGCTTCAGCGCCTCCTCTACCGGAAACAGCTGCACCTCCGAGGCATCGACCGCCGCCTGCCGATTCGCAAGCTGCTGCTCACCCACGAGTGCAAGAAATGCATGTGAAATCATCCAGCCCCGCGGATCACGTCCAGGCGCACTATATACGTTAAAATATTCGAGATGAACCTCGCTAACCTGCGTCTCTTCCAAAAGCTCACGTCTGGCACATTCCTGCACCGTTTCCGTTTCCAGTGTAAAACCGCCCGGCAGCGCCCATTGCCCTTCGAAAGGCCAAATGTTACGCTTGATGAGCAGCACCTGCAGCTCATGATGCGGCAAAGCTTTCTTAACCTTGCTGCGCTGGGTTGAAACAATCGTAAAGATCACGATGTCCGTCGGCGCTCCGTCCGGCGTTCGGTAATGATCCGGCGAATAATTGGATTCATTTTCGATCAAGTGCTTCACTTCCTGTTACGATTTAATTTTCTATTTGATATTATCATTATGACATTATTAAATCATTTGTCAACCCTTTGAATGATTTTTAGGCTATTCCTTCCCATATGTTTATACAAGAACGCTACTGACAATCTGTTGTCAGTAGCGTTCTTGTATATTCAACGTATAGTTACGAAAGGGAGGCTCACACTTTCAAAATGGACATGAACAACGACGCTTTTATTTTTGAAACACCGCTTATTGAAGGCCTGATTCTTCGAAGAAGAAATCGATTTATTATGGAAGTGGCGATCGACGGCATCATTTATGATTGCCACTGCCCCACTACAGGACGCATAGGCAGCATCGTATTCCGCGATATTCCCTGCCTGCTTTCCAAGAGTAAAGACTTGACCAGAAAAACCCTCTACACCGTAGAGGCCATCTCACTCGATTTGCTGTCTGAGCCAAATAAATCATGGATCGGGATTAATCAAAATGCGGCAAACCGCTATGTGGAACATTTTCTGAAAAATGGCCAGCTCTCTGCTATGGTCAGCAGTGATAGCGTGAAGCGGGAACAAAAGCTTGGCAATTCCAAGCTTGATTTTCTTGTAGGGAATACTTACATCGAGGTCAAGACCCCGCTTACAACTTTACAGGTTGAGAAAAAAGAACATATCACGACCGCAAAAGGAAGTGAATTCAATTCCTTCGAACGCTTCCTTAAGCATATTGGCCAGCTTGAAGCCAGCTTAGAAGAAAATGATAGAGCTATACTGTTCACTTGTTTTATCTATGATAGTCCAGGATTCAGAGGCTCTAAGAACGGCAAATACAGCAGCTATATTAGAGAATCCGTTGAATCTTCTATAAGAGGGGGAGTTGAAATCTGGCAGGGAAACTTCAAAATTACAGCTACCGAAGTGAGCCTTATCCGGTATTTCGAAACCACAACAGATATGATGAACTAGTGCGGCTGCTCAAAAAAATTAAATAAAGGGAGCCGCTGCAAATTGAATAAAACAGAACGCTTGTTATCGATCGTTCTAGAGCTGCAGCGAAACAAGGTGCTGAAGGCTGAGGAACTGGCAGAGATGCTGGAAGTTAGTCCTAGAACGATTTATCGGGATGTTCAAGTGTTAAGTGAATCCGGTGTGCCCATCATCGGTGCGACTGGATTAGGTTATTCTTTGATGAATGGCTATTTTCTGCCGTCAGTGAGTTTTACGGTAGAAGAAGCAGCAGCGCTGTTGATTGGAGCCGAGTTTGTAGAACAGCGTTTTGATCCTGTCTACAGCAGGATCGCCCGCTCTTCACGCGGGAAAATCGAAGCTGTATTAACGGAGCCCATCCGCGACGAAGCGGATCGGATACGCGATAATATCCTTCTGCTTCACAAAGAAAATGAACCAGAAATAGGCGAACGGGAGAAGGCTTACGTGGCCGCCATCCGTACCGCCATGCTTGAAGGCAAGAAAATCCGCTTTGAATACCACAAACGAGCGGCACAAGCGAATGAAAAACATGAAATGCTGCGAACGGTTGCCCCTTACGGGCTCGTCCTTGATGAACAAAATGGCTGGCTGTTAGTTGCCCATTGCGACTTGCGGGATGACATTCGCCATTTTCGGGTATCGCGAATAAAAGAGCTTGCCACTATGGATGATACGTTCCAGCTACCTAGCAGCTTTCACCTGCACGACTATCAGCCGAAGGATGACCGCAACGTCAGCGTCCATGTGCTTTTTAATGCGAGCATCGCGGATAAAGTGAAAATAGCAAACAACTATTATATGGAGAATGCCCGATTGAACGCCGATGGATACTACGTCACCTTTCGCGTTCGACAACCGGAAGATCTGCTGTCCTGGTTGCTTGGCTGGGGCGCAGATGTTAAAATCCTTGAGCCCGAAGCTTTCAAACTCCGTATGAAAAAAGAAATCGAAAAAATGTTGAAACGTTACTGACAGTCTAGTGTCAGTAACGTTTTTGTATAGTGTAGATAGGCATGAGGTTGCCGTATTGAAAAGGAGGAAACCAAAATGAACGCAACAAAAGAAACGATATTGGTTACAGGCGCAGGCGGAAATTTAGGAAGATTGGCCATTCAATGGCTGCTCGAAAACTATGATGGGCCGATTATAGCAGCTACCCGCACCCCAGAAAAACTTTCGGGTCTTGCCGACCACGGAGTTAGCGTACGGCATGCGGACTTCAACCAGTCTGAGACGCTGGCCGATGCTTTTACCGGGGTGCAGCGTCTGCTTTTGGTAAGTACGGATGCGCTTGAAGTGCCGGGTCATCGAATCAAGCAGCATTCGAATGCCATACAAGCTGCGGTTAATGCGGGAGTAAAACATATTGTTTATACATCGTTTTTCAACCCTGAGCCCGGTACAGCGAATTTAACGGCGGGAGACCACTACAGCACGGAAGAGTCTATTAAGAACAGCGGCCTGTCTTATACGATTCTTCGCAGCAATCTGTACGCCGAGAATCTGCTTCAATCCTTGACGCATACGGTCGCTACAGGCCAATACGCTGCTGCTATCGGCGAAGGCAAAATCGCTTATGTGACACGCAAGGATTGTGCTCATACAGCCGCAGCTGCACTCGCTTCCTCAAACACGGACAAGCACACACGGAATGTAACTGGGCCAGAAGCGCTATCCGGTTATGATATCGCTCAAATATTGAGTGACATCGCTAAGAAAGACATTGTCTATATTCCAATCGAGACCGCACAGCTCGTTGGCATGTATGAATCGTTTGGCGTTCCGAATGCTGTAGCGCAAGCATTAGCTTCCTTCGATACCGCCTCGGCCAGAGGGGAATATGATCAGACGTCAACAACGGTTCAAGAGCTGACTGGTCAAGCTCCTACAAGCTTGAAGCCATTTTTGGACGAGTATTATTGGAAGACGGTTACGGTCTGCTAAAAGAATAGAGCGCAAAAAAGCGGGAGCTGCTTCTTTTCAAGAGCAGCTCCCGCTTTTTTAACCATCCTCGCTTCTTCCCTTAAAGCCGCGGATTTTGCAAGTTTTCGGGCAGCATATAATCCATCCCATAAATAATATAAAAATACTTTCTGCCTCTTACTTTAATGGCCGTCTGGGTCACCCTTCGTCCTATACGTGGACAACGCCAAAGAAGCATGTGCCGAAATCACACATGCTTGCTTAGAACTATTCTTAAGGCATCGCGGCCTATTCATGTAAATGCTAACTACTGCTCTGCCGCTTCCTAATTTCATTCACGCCCATAATAACTGCAATCAGCTCATAATCTCCGAGCTGGCGGGTTTCGTTCCACAAGCAATAAGCGCCGGATTGCATCCAGCCGCTCGTCTGCGCGAAGCTCGCAATCGTCTCCTCACGGCGGTTCATAATCACATACTCTTTGGAAAACGCTGGCGACTCAATTAAATAAAAGCCGCGCTCGCCCGCATCATACTCGAACCGCTTATTCATGAAGCTCATTCTTGGGCGCAGCACACCGAGCGGAGCGCCGTAGCTGTCGCTGACTTCCCATTTCATTGAGAAAAAACGAAATTTCGCCTCGCACATTTTCGTATCATTGGCATCATAAACTTCCAGCGAAGTGCTAAACGCACTTTTCAGATTAACCCATCCCGCAGACTGCCCCGTCTCATTCATAATGCCTGTACCGCCGGAATTGAATAAGTTGTCTCTGAAATATAAGGACATGCAGCCTCACTCCCCTTCTACGATGTCATCACCATATACGAAGCGCTCCAGCAGCAGCAGTTTCTCCTCATTCAGCTCGCCTGAATTATCAAAATCAAGCACCGAAGTGGCTGGAATCGGCCAATTCAGCTTGCGCGGTCCCAGCGAGCGGCTGAACGTTTCCCAATTGCCAAGCTTCCACTCATCAAGCGCTAGGCCCCGTTCCTGTATCCGGCTGCGATGCAGCTCCTGATCCCGCAGGGAAACGAGTACGACCCGCACAGCTACATCACGCAGGCTTGCACCGATGGCCGACAGCTCCTGCTCAATCCAAAGCGGATCAGCAGTTTCCTTCGTGAAGGGGCCGATGACGAGCGCGTCCGTGCCAATCGCTACATTTTCCAAAGCTGCATCCATCGTAATCCGGTAGCCGAGATCGCGGCAGCGCACCTTATACAGCTCCGAATCACGGTCCTTCGGATCAAGTCCCGACGCCGTCATAATCGCCTCGGCCGCCGGACGCAGCAGCGTATCCATATCAAAAATCGCAGCGCCCTTGCGCCGTGCCAGCGCCTTGGCCAGCGTCGTCTTGCCCGCTCCCGCCCCGCCTAGAAAAAATACTAATTTTCGCATATGATTCGCCCCCACACTCTAATGATCATTACCCGCAAACCTGAACCAATGAACACGTTGTCAACTCTATCTCTCTACTATAAACGATTTTCTAATCTACTGGTCAAAAAACACCCCTTAAATACCGAAAAAACCTCCAAAGCCGCATGAACTCGCGGCCTTGAAGGTTGCTCCAATAAACGGCCGCAGAAATGGCCTATCTATTGTGTTAGTGAACTTTAATATTCAGCACATCGCCGGCAAGCTGCGTATTCACGCCTGCTCCGTCCGTGCCAATCAGCCTGGTCACCGCAAGCGCGGTCACATCAGCTGGCGCGTCCGCTTTAATGCGGAAGGTCAGCTTGAACAGATTGCCGAGCGGATTGTTAAGACCGTCTCCAACATGGCTGCCTTTCAAGCTGATAATGCCAGCAGCCTCTAAATGCTCGTTAATGACGAATCTGCCAGTATCCAGCGATTCTGGCGTTCTTACAAGCTCCAATACAGTCGGATCGAATTCAATTCGGATGTTTTGCTTCGCAATGCCTCTTGGCACATTTTGCAGCGCATATACAACATCGAACGTTTGTCCCTTTGCCATTGCGTTTGGCCCGATTAAGGAAGCGCCGACCGAACTGCGGTCATCCACAACCGGCGTCCAGTAATTTGGAATCGGCACATTCGCAAAATTCGTATCGGAAGCAAAATAGAAGCTCGTATACGTCGGTTGGTTATACGTCGTGTTTTGCCAAGCTACGCCTGTACGGTACTGCGAATCATGCATCAGCGTATAAAGCTTGCGGTCTGTCAGCTCTGTGCTCATATAGATACGGATAGCCGAGCTGTCCACGGTGCGCACCAGCATTTCTTCCCGCCAGTCTCCGAAAATATCGGCTACGAGCGAAGGCGTTCCCTTCGTATGATTGTTTGTGCGGGTTCCCGCAGCCGTCAGCAATCTGCCGCGTTTCCAATCATCAATCGTCGGTGTAACTTCCAAGGAGCCATTCACAATTTGCGTCGTCATATTGCCCGCCCATTTAATGTTCATATTCGTTCCAGGAGAGGTTGTGCTAATCTGCGTTCCGCTTGCTGTCCATGTGCCAACGGCCCATGTCTCCAGCCCTCTGTGATCCGGATCGATGTCGCCAACCATGCCGCGACCGGTATCCTTGCCGGTGTAGCCGCCATAAATGACTTCGCCTGTCTTAGCATCGCGCAGCGAGTAGCCATAAGGGGCATACGTTCCGCCCTCATGCACCATGAAAATTTCCAAGCCCGGACGGTCAGGATCAATATCTGCGACATGCAGCGCATCGCCATGGCCAAGACCTGCATACGTCCCCGGATTTGCGCTGCCCGGAGGCAAAATATCGCCCGAGCTGTATAGCAGCGTACCGTCATGGTCAATCGTCGAGGAGCCATAAATAATTTCCTGCTTGCCGTCGCCATCCACATCCGCCGTGCTCAGCGAATGCGCACCCTGCGTCGTAAGCGTTGCAAAAGCCGGATTCAGTCCCGGTCTGCCATGCGGCCCGTCATTAAACGGATTCGTCATCGGCACCCAGCCGCTATCGACAAACCAGTGCTCGCGCAAATGCTTGCCATCCCATTCATAGGAAACGAGCGTCGAGCGCGTGTAGTAGCCGCGGGCAAACACCGCATAAGGCTTCGTGCCATCCAAATAAGCGACGCCTGCAAGGAAACGGTCTACACGGTTGCCCGGCTCAATCCGCGCCATCGCATAGTCGCCCCACATAAGGCCATCGTCATGACGGCCCGGCTTGTAGGGGATCGTCTCCAGCTCCTTGCCTGTCGCACCCTCAAACATGGTCAAATATTCCGGCCCGCTCAAAATAAAGCCTTCAAAATCACGCAGCTTATTGTTGCCGCTGCGCGCCGGCGCATACACGTCCATAAAATAATCCGTCAGCTCTTCCGCATCCTCGCGGGACAGGGGATATGCATACTTAGGCGCAATACCGAAGCTTTCTTCCAGCGTTGCCGGCCAATTGCCGTTTACGACTTCCTCATGCTTGTCCCAGTCCATGAACATATTTACGACATGCTCATAATAGCCCTGCTTGCTCACGCGGTAATCATCATCATGGCTGTACCCTGCTGCAATATCCTCCTGAGGCATCGAAATATATTTTTCAGAAGCGATGCCGCCGCTGCCATCGTATTTCGTTATTTTGGTACCTGGAGCCGTTTTGAACATCATTTCCGCCTTGCCGTCGCCGTCAAAATCATACACCATAAATTCGGTATAATGCGCACCAGCGCGAATGTTCGGCCCCAGCTCAATGCGGTAAAGCTGCGTTCCATCCAGCTCATAGGCGTCAATAATGACCTCGCCGGTGTAGCCCTTCTGCGATACATCTTTGGAATTGGAAGGGTCCCATTTCACGATATATTCGTATTGCCCGTCTCCATCCACATCGCCGACGCTCATATCGCCAGCCGAATAGGTGAAAGCTTCGCCCACAGGCGTAACCCCATCTGCCGGTTTATTAAGCGGCAAATCGTAATAGCCATCGCCCCACGGCTTAGCTTCGCTGCTTCGTGCCAGCTCTTCCCCATCCACTACAGCCGCCACCTGGTAACGCGATGATGTGCTGCCCTGCGGGTCCGAATAGTTCGTGCTGTCCGTCACCGTCGCAATAAGCGCGCCATCCCGGTAGACGTTGAAATTCGCGCCGGTCATCCCGCCCGCGGAATAGCCAGTTACTTCATTTCCTAGCAGCCGCCAGCTGAGAAATACGCTTCCTGAAGAAGCGACAGCTACAAGTCCTCTATCCAAATATTCCAGCTGTACTTTGCCTAAGGCAGCCCCTGCTTGTCCCGAAGCCGTCGTTCCCGCAGCAGTTGCGCCTGCGGTGCTGCCGCAAAGCAGCGTAAGCCCCGTTAACGTGGCGGCCGTCTTTTTAAGCCAGTTGGAGTGGTTGCTGAACATAAATCAATCGCATCCTTTCGATTTGAAGATCAATTGGTTACGCTTACAAAACACAGGTTAAACTAGCTAGCCTCCTTTGCTCGACACCTGCTTAGCGCAGTAAATCCCTTTTTAGTATATAGATTCCTATTTTCCGGCACTAGGCAAAAAACAGAGTTTTTCCATTAAATAACCGTCTTTCCCCATCATTAGAAGACATTCCCTTGTGCCTTCACTATCTTAAGCTCAAATGATATCGTCAATCATTTTGTTAGATAAAAAACAGAGAACCCTATTTCCGGGCTCTCTGCGCACTCTGACTATCATTTTGCCGCTATATTATTGTTTATTCATATTTTGATGAAGCACGGCTAGCATTTTCGCCGCTTCGGCTCTTGTTGCGCCGCCTTTCGGATCAAAAGCATTGGCGCCCTTGCCCGAGATGATTTCTGCTTGCTGCAACGAAGCAACGGCATCTGCTGCCCACGAGCTAATGCTACTTTGATCAGCAAAGGTGACTGCGCTGGCCGTCTTAGGCAGCGTGAAGCCAGCCTGATCGGTAAATCGCTTCAACATGACAGCCATTTCCTCGCGGCTAATCGATACATTTGGTTTAAATTCATTGCTGCTTGAACCTTCAACTATTTTATGCTCTGCTGCCCAGGACACATAAGGCAAGTACCAGTCTCCAGCTTTGACATCCCCAAATGCAGAAACCGTATATCCAGACACATCTGCGCCTGCAACACCAGCCAGTATTTTAGCAAATTCCGCTCTCGTGATGCTTTTGTTCGGCGCGAACTGGTTGCTGCCGCTGCCGGAAATCATATCCCGCGCAGCCAGATAGGAAATATATGAAGCTCCCCAATGACTGCTGCTGTCGCTAAAGCTGATCTTATTGTAGCCTACAGCATAATGGCTCAGATGGTTCGTTACGAAAGTAACCTTGCCATTACTGTAGCTTGAATGGTTTAGAACATTCGGCTTCCCATTATTGTCGATATAATAAGCAACAATAGCGTTTGTATCCTCGCCCTGTGCAGGCGTATACGGAATATCGATCTGAATGCTGCCGCCGCCAAAGGCAGACAGGCTGGTAGCGCCGGATTCAATCGAAATATCCAATACAGGCCTTGTTCCAACTAACCGTTTAGCTTCCGGTGTAAGCGTATCTTCTTCGCTTTTCGCTACCTCGAACCTAATATTATTGCCTGCTGACTTCTCTATCGCATTCAGCGTAGTCGAAGGGATGGTAAGAGTACCGAATGGCGTCACCACGACAACTTGATCTACTTTGCCGTTAGACAGATTAGTAACAGCAGCTTTGGATAGCGTGATGCCAACTGCTTTAGCGTTGTCCGCCGCTTCAACGATAAGCGTCACAATTCTTGAGCCCGTTTCCATTGCCTGAGCCTGCTCCGTCACGGTTTTAATCTGTGCGTCGTCAATGACAGCCTCAGCATTTCCATTAGCGTCAGCCTTTGCTGTCACCGTTACACCAATGGAGCTCGGATCTACAGGGCCGGACGGTGTAGGCGTTGGAGCAGGTGTCGGCGAAGGAGTCGACGGATTCGAATTGCCCGAGCCTGTTGAGCCTCCCGAATTCGACTTATTCGTAATTTCCAGCACCACTTGATTGGCCTGATAAACAACCTGAGTATTGTACTGGCTCGGTACCCCGCTAATCTCAACGGCGGCAAATTGACCATTTTGTTGACCAGCGCCATAGCTCATAAGAGTCACAGAACCAACGGTCGGCACATAGCTGCTTGGAAAATTCACCTGCAATTTTCCGTTCGCATTTACCGCTCCCTTGATTTCCAGCACATCGCTTGCGCTGTCGACGTTAAGCTCAAGCGTACCATTCGCAGCTTGCGTGAAGCTTCCGCCAATCGTCATTTTTCCTGCTGCCTTCTCTACTAGCGTACCGCCGTTATTCACGACATCGCCGCTGCCCAGAGCTGTTGCCGAGCCGCTTTCCAGCGTACCCGCGTTAATCTGGGTACCCCCGGAATACGTATTTGCACCGAGCAGCTTCAAGTCGCCAGTGCCTTCCTTCGTCAGCTTGCCTGTTCCAGCAATGTTGTTCTTCCAGCTGTCCGCTGCATGGAAGCCGCCTTTGCTGGCATCCATCGTCACGGTTACGTCGCTGTCAAAAGCACCATAGCCGTCTGCTGCGGCGAAGAGATTCAGACGTCCCCAGCCCTCCGGATCATCCAGTACCGGATAGCCGGAAGCAAGGCCAGTCGTCGCCAAAACAGCACGGCGCTGCTCGCCCGTCAAATAAGGCTGGCGCGTTTCCAGCAGCACTTCAGCGCCTTTAGGCACAACCATCGGTTCAGTTGTGGATTGGATCTGATCGAAGCCATAGGTCAAACGCTGGGTGAATTGCGCTTTATTTTTCTCATAGTCAGTGAAACGATCTTCCGCTGTACCTGTTTCGGTCAACAGAAGAGCATGCGCTTGATCATAAGCATCCTGCTTAAGTGCCGCATTGTCCGGGTCAGACAAGGTAGCTGCTGCCAGCGCTGTAGCCATCACGCGTCCGCCTATGACATCAAGCGGAGAATGCATGCCCGCTATAATCCGGCTGTTCCCCATTTCCGAAGCACGGGTCAGCAGCTCTTGGAACCGCTCAGGCACAGCATAGGCCAGTGCATAAGAAGCGAGATACGAGGCGTTCGTGTGACCGCTTGGGAAACCGCCATCCGTAGCCGGCGTTGTGCTGATTGCAGGAACCAGCGTAGGCACGATCATAGAAGTATCATTAGCCCAGCGGTATGGACGCATATAGCTGTAGAAGTTTTTCGCCGGGTTGCTGGATGCGTAATTGCCTCGCAGCGTCCCGATCAAGTCTACCATTTTGCCAAGCTCGGAACCCGAATCGCCCGCTTTATTGGAGCCATTGCCGTCGTTGTATTTGACCGATGTGGCATCATCTGGAATGCTTGTAATCGTCGTGAATGTTCCCGTTTTGTCGCGATACACATCAGCCAGAGCACCAAGACCTTCAGTCGCTCCATACGATTGATTTCTCCGGTCAACGAGATACGCCAATTGTTCATCTTCCGCCGTACGCGTAGCAGCTATGTTTGCTACATATTGAATGTTGTAGTCCAACACGCTGCTGTTCAGCTTCGTGCCATTGTCCCAGGATGTTCCTGGCTCCCAGAGATCCTGAAACCCGGACAGTACGCCGATGACTGGATTGGAATATACCGATTGGTTAGCAGAAATGCTGTTTTTGTAGTTGTCTACAAAATGTCCCCATGCCGGAGCTGGCGGCAGTTCAATGGAAGCTCCAATGGAAGCTCCATTTGATGCTGCGGTTGCAGCATTCCCCACTACGGAATTGGAAAGCAGTAACAGGCCCAAAGCAGCAGATAGATACTTTCTTGTAGATTTCATTTTCAAGTTGAGTCTACTCCTATCGTTTCGTTTTTTGTTTTCCGAACCGATTTCGAGCGTAACATTGGGCCTTGCCGCTGCTCAATATAACAATTTCTGAAATGTATAAAAATCGTATTCTATCCTCGCCATCCGCCCTTTCCTTCCTCATTTCCTTCCACTTTCCTTCCTCCTTTCTTTTATTGCTTTTCCATTTTCAACCGCCTTTGCTCCTATTGTTAAGATTTGATTAATGGGTATAAGTCCGTCCACCCTGTGGTGTATAATCTAGGCGGTGAGGGGGGGAGTAAGCGGTGAAAAAATGGAACTCCGTATTTGCGAATCTAGCCATTTCATATATAGCGATCGTGCTTGTCATCGTTTTGCTGCTTTGCTCCGTCTTCTATATCTACTTCTCAAAAAGCTACGAAGCGGAGCTGCGCACCAAAAACCAGCTGATTTTAGAAAATACAGCCCAAACGATTGAAGCCACGGTGCTCCAGCGAGTTCAGCAAATTTATTTGAATTTATCTCTCGACAAAACCGTAGATATCCGTTTATTTGCTGACGCTTCCTATAAAAGCAACCTTAGCAAGGCGATTGACCTGCAGGAGCTGCTCCAGACAGAAGTCGCCGGCAGCTCGGACATCGTGTACGCCGTTCATTTGTATTATCCTAAACAAAATATAATGCTTTCGTCGAACTATGGGCTTAAGTTTAATGCCGATCAAGGCAGCGGCGCCGTATTTTTTGCCGACTGGATGAACGGGATGCGCGGCACTAAGCAGAGCCATCTCTGGACACCTGCCCGGTTGATTCCGCAGGATATTTACTCCAGTCTGCCCGATAACAAAGGCGAAACTTTAATTACTTACGCACACAGCTATCCATTCCAAGCCTCCGGCAAAAATAACGACCTTATCATTGCGATTGACATGAAGGCAAGCGCGATTAGCGAGGTTATTCGGAATATGATGCCTACACAATATGAAAGCACGTTTATTTTGGAGCGTTCTGGAAGCCTGATATCAGGCTCAGCTAGCAGAAGCCCAAATTTGCACAGTGCTTACAGCTCCAGCTTTACCGAGACTTTGCTGTCCAAGGCGGAGGCCGGGAACTTTAACGATACGATTCAGGATGAAGCCTATGCCGTTTCCTACCAAACACTGCCATCGACCGGTTGGAAAATATATAGCGCCCTGCCTGCCAGCTTCTTCTATCAAAAGTTGATTTTTGTACAAAAGCTGATGCTGGGCATCTGTGTCATGGCCCTTTTGCTAGGAATCGTATTATCCGGGATTTTTGCCAGAGCGAATTACAGCCCGATCAAGCGATTAGTGGGAAAAATAAAGGATTTGTCTGGGCATACGCCTGACCATGCAGCCAATGAATTCAAGCTAATTGACACAGCCTTCATCAGGCTGAACGACAAGGTCAGCAGCCTAGAGGATACCCTTGAAGCCAATAGCTCGGTTATTAGGCACAATGTTTTGCTGAACCTGCTCCATAACCGCTATACCCCAGAGAAATTGGCCGAGGAGCTCCCCTTTTTAGGCATCAATCAGCCATACAGCCATTACTGCTGCATGATTGTAAATTCAGATCAAGCTTTTGCCGGGTTAAGCTCCCGAGATCAACAATATGCGACGTACAGGATGATTACCCAACTGCAGGGCGCTTCTCTGCCAGAAGGGCACATCATTGCCGAGGAGCTGCCGGACAAGACGATTGTAGTTGTTGTTTTCGCTAAAAAACAATGTGACGCGCTTTTGGAACAGCTCTGCCAGCTTCTATTAACGGAAAACAAGCAGCAGTTCCAGCTGGAATCTCAAATATCTCATGGATGCTGGGTGCAGGACATTATTGATGTCTACAAGAGCTACAGCGAAGCTCAGACCCTAATGAAATATGGTTATTTTCTGCCGGACCTGTCGATTCTGAATGATCGCGCTCTAATGGATCGGGAGAACTGTGTTGAAGAAATTCCACAAGCTATGCTTATGAGGTTCAAAGAAAAATTGCACGCTAGGCAATCCGCTGAAATCGTAACGGCGGTCGATCAGCTGGTCAAAACGATGCAGGAAGGCATGTACGCTGCCGATTACTGCCACTTTATTTTGGCAAATACCGTATTCGTATACTCCGATTATGTGAAGAGCGTCCGTTACAAATACCCTGATCAAGGCAATATGGATGTATATCATCAGTATCAAGAGATTCACAACATTTATTATTTTCGGAATTGGCTGGTTGAATCAATAACCGCATTCCTAGTGCAAATAGAGAAACGGAATAACGATAGAGCCATCTCTAGCGTCGAGGCTGCCAAGCAATACGTGCGCAGCCATCTGTCGGATGATCTGTCTCTTGAGAAGGTGGCTGCTCAGGTGTTTATTAGCCCCAAGTATTTGAGCAAGCTCTTTAAGGATGAGAACGGCATCACCTATACCGACTATGTCACCAGCCTGCGAATGGAAAACGCCCGAGCATTGATCGAGAACAATAATATGTCAATCGAGCAAATCGCGAGTACGGTCGGCTACGGAACCGCAGCTTATTTTATTAAGAAATTCAAGGAAAAGTACGGGTGTACACCGGGCAATTATTTGCGCCAAACGGTTAAACAAGCGTAGCCGCTTTAGCCTAACACTGCATGGCACTGCACGCCAGGACTATGATTCAAGGAAGGGCTCATCATGAATAAGAAGCAATTACGACGTATCACCGCCCTTATCGCAGTTGTCTGTCTAAGCATCGTTAGCGGATGCGAAACGAGCTCTGTGCAGCTGTCTGCCGCACAACAAGTGCAGCCTTCCATTTCTTCTGACACCCCGCAGTACAACATTTCCTGGACGATGCATCTGAATTTGCCTGTTCCAGACGATGCCGAGATGGTTCGCCTCGTGGAAAATAAGTTCAACGTTAATCTGGATATTTGGGATTTAGAAAACAATAAATACGAAGCTTTACTAGATATGAAGCTGGCGCAGGGGGAAATTCCCGATTTGTTCCGGATCAGACAGCCGCAGGACCTCCTGAAATATCAACAGCAAGGCTTGCTGGCCGAAATTCCGGAGGAGATGCTAAAGCAATACGCCCCCAACATTTTGAAAGCTATTAAAGAAAATGCGCCCGCTTATCAAAATGCTGGAAAAATCGGCGGAAACTATTACGGTATTCCTGTCATCAACCCCACAAACATCTACCGTATACCTGTTGTATATCGAAAGGATTGGCTGGATAAGCTGGGCCTGCCTGTGCCTGAGACGCTATCCGATTTTGAGAAGGTCATCTATGCCTTCGCAAATGAAGATCCGGATGGCAACGGCTTGAAAGATACGTACGGCTTGTCCAGGGAAGGAATGAATGTTGTTTTCGGTGCATTCGGGCAAATCGTTTTCGCAGACCAGCTCTACTTCGGGGTGAAAAATGAAAAGCTCGTTATCGGCGCATTGGAGCCGGAAATGAAGCAAGCTCTCCATTATCTTCGCAAATGGTACGCTGATGGCGTAATCGACCCGGAGTTTGTTACCGGGGAAAATAAAGGCGGCTACAAGCATCTGTCCCATGCCTTTATCAATGGAAAAATCGGCATGACCTCCATGGGGAATTACTATCATTGGATTCAAAATGGAGATTATTGGGTAATGAAGGATCAGGGTAGCACGAATGGCGAAGAGATTCCGGTAGAAGCTACGTTTAACGTGAAGGAATTAACAGCGGGCAATCCGCAGGCCCGAATTGTGTTCGGACAACCCTTTCGTGGACCAGAAGGAAAACGAGGCTCCAAAGCCTATGATATGCTGATGAGCTTTACCGCTATCGGGGCTGACGCGGCCAAAGAGCCGGGGAAGATGGAGACAATCCTGCAAATTCTGGACGATGTGAGCGCCAATCCCGATCTCGATGAATATACCTCGATGAAATACGGGATCAAAGGCACGCACTGGACATGGGCTGGAGAATCGAAGGAAGATGTTATTGTGCTGCCTCCCTTTGACACCATGTTCAACTATCAAAATACAATCGGCGCCAATTTGGGTATGACGGTACCCTTGGTCCCTAAAGAACGAAGAGAGCAATGGGCCTCCACCTTAGGACTCGATCAGGATGGCATCTACAATGCTTTGGAAGTTGCGACTCCCTCTTTAATCGACAATGGAGCTGAGTTAATCAAGTTAAAAAATAAAGCCTATGTCGCCTTTATTACTGGCGAGAAGCCCTTGGAGGACTTTGACCGTTTCGTCCAGGAGTTTATGAAGGCGGGCGGAACAGAGGTGCTTCGGGAAGCAAATGACTGGTATCGCCAGCATGCTGTGAAATGAAAGAAATCATGTATAACCTCTGCCCATTTATTCCACAATAAGAACGTTTTGTTACAGGCGCATGCCGCGCCACTACAAGGAGGTTTTAGGATGAGTACATCTACAACACAAACGCCTAAGCAGACGCTGCCGCCCCAGCATCAGGATCAGCAGCCTGGATTGGAATCCGTTATGCATCCGCAGCCTGTCTATAAATCCGAAACTTATAAAGCTGCTGGCAAGCTGCTTGGCAAAGCAGCCATTATTACCGGCGGTGACAGCGGCATCGGCCGCGCTGCAGCGATTGCCTTTGCAATGGAGGGCTGCGATGTCAGCATCATCTATTTGGAAGAGGACAAGGACGCAAACGTGGTGAAGCAGGAGGTCGAACAGCTCGGCAGACGCTGCCTGCTGATTTCCGGCGATATTGGCGATGAAGCCTTCTGCAAGCAAGCGGTAGAGCAAACAGTAAAGGAATTCGGCAAGCTTGATATTATCGTCAATAATGCCGCTGAGCAGCATGTTCAGCAGCGCCTTGAGGATATTACGGCGGAGCAGCTTACCGCGACGTTCCGCACTAACGTTTTCGCCATGTTTTATTTGACGAAAGCGGCGCTCGCTCATTTGAAGCAAGGCGCATCCATCATTAATACGACATCGGTTACTGCCTATCGCGGCAATGAAACGCTGATCGATTACTCAGCCACCAAAGGCGCGATCGTTTCCTTCACCCGCGCCCTATCCGCCAATTTGGCGGGCCAAGGCATTCGGGTCAATGGCGTCGCGCCGGGTCCTATCTGGACGCCGCTTATTCCCTCCACCTTCGATGCTCAGAAGGTGGCTACATTCGGCGGCGATACGCCGATGAAACGCCCCGGCCAGCCTGCCGAGCTCGCCGCAGCCTACGTCTATCTTGCTTCGGATGATTCCAGCTATGTCACCGGGCAAGTGATGCACGTCAACGGCGGAGAAATCATTAACGGTTAAGAACAAAAGTGCACCTCCCAGCCTTGTATTGGATTGACGCCCGCTAACATGGACTTTTCCAATAGGATCTGTGCCCGCTTAGATGGGATTTTCCAATATTTACTCTGGGAAGTGCATTTTTCTTTCGATGAACTAGAGTGTGTATTCAAACCTGTGTGGGCCTGCCACTTCTTGCCCAAAGCTTATTCGATGCTTGAGCACTGCTGCCAATCTCATCTGACGACTCCAGTCTAAGACTTGAGAACCGAAGCATGCGATGGTTGCTGAGACCCCTATTGCTTAGACCACACAACAGCTTGAGACCGCTGACCCTTTTTTTGGCGGACTGAGGTTCCGCTATTCTGGATTTTTGCCCGGTTTCAGGCCGTAAGCGGACAGGAAAGTCGTTATCATCCTCATTATCCTGCCAAAATGGTCATTTACAGCACAATAGCGGCTCCTGAGTCCGCAGCCTGTGCCTTGCCCATGATTCTGTTGAAATAGCGGCTGCTGTGTCCGCCAAATCTATCTTTGTTCAGAGTATATACACTAGCAGAGGCCCTACATACGTTTAAAGCTAAATTTGATCACGATCTAGCCTGCTCACGTTTGCATACACGATCTGGCTTGCTCACGTTTGCATACACGATCTAGCTTGCTTACGTTTGCATACACGATCTAGCTTGCTTACGTTTGCGTACACGATCTGGCTTGCTCACGTTTACATTCCGATCTAGCCTGCTCACGTTTGCATACACGATCTGGCTTGCTCACGTTTGCATACACGATCTAGCTTGCTCACGTTTGCATACACGATCTGGCTTACTCACGTTTGCATACCGATCTAGCTTGCTCACGTTTGCATACACGATCTAGCCTGCTCACGTTTGCATACACGATCTGGCTTGCTTATGTATGCATACCCGCACCGCCACTAACTAATTTGCCGTACTCCCCATGATCGTGAATAGCGGCATGCTCAACCTGAATCGTGGAATGGACAATGCCATAGCGGTTTTTTAACAGCTCATTCATTGCGAGCGTTATACAATACGGTTGAATGTTGCTTCGCGCCAACACATGTGCTGTAAGGGAATAATGGTCGGTCGACACCGCCCAAAGATGCATCTCGTGCACATCCTCAACGCCTTCCACCCCTCTAAGATCACGGCGAATATCCTCCAAATTAAATTGCTCCGGCACAGCTTCCATTAGAATCACATACGCCTCTCGGATGATCTTGTATCCGCCAAATGCAATAATGCCGCCAATGACGATACTGATAATCGGATCTAAAATCGACAACCCCGTCAATCGAATGAGTATCGCTGACACGATAATGCCAACCGAACTAAGCAAATCGCCAATGAAATGCCACAGCGCGCTTTTCACATTCAGATTGTTCTCTGTCTTCATACTTCGGCTCAGCACCAGCGTAAGCACGATGTTTACGATTAATCCAATGATGGCGATGCCGAGCATAAGGCCAAGATCAACCGGCTCAGGATGAATGATCCGCTTTATCCCTTCTACGAGAATGAAAAGCGCGATGACAATGAGCGCCAATCCATTCAAAAATGAAGCAATGATCTCGAAACGCAGAAAGCCGTACGTATACTGCTTCGTCGGACGTCTCGTCGCCATATAGATGGCGAGCATGCTCAGCCCCAATGCAAGGACGTCTGAAACCATATGAGCCGAGTCCGACAGCAGGGCAAGAGAGCCGGATACGAGCCCGCCAACGACTTCAACAATTGTGAAAAACAAAGTGAGCATCAGCGTAATCCACAGCGTCTTCTTGGAAGCTGATTGCTCCTTCACATGCTCAAGATGATGAAACTCTCCTATTTTCATGGTAGCCATCTCCTTCAAATTAATTATAATAATTATCTTTTTATAATTAATATAATTATATGCCCATTTACCAATACATACAAATGGACATTTTATGGATAACATGAAGGATAATCATTCTCTCTCGGGCTGCGCGCACGAAAAAAAGCGGCTCTCCAAGCGAGAGACGCTTAGAAAGCCGCTAAACTATGGGATAGGCGAAATGCAGCTGTTCCCCGCCCCGCTACTCCGCCCTTGCTTACTCCTCTTCCGGGCTCAAATGCACTTTATCCTCTTCGTTATCGCGAACGGTTTTCTGAAGCACGAGGCAGGCTACAATCAGGAAAGCTCCGGCGATAGCGTAGTAGCCTTTTACATAGAAGGGTTCCTCTAAAGTGTACAAGCCGATATATTGCGACAGCACAGCAATGATAAAACCGATCCAGGTCATGAACGTAAAGGCTGGCGTATTGCGGTTGCGATAGGAAGGGTTTTGCTCCTTCAGAAATTTATCCTCATCATTGTCGCGGGCTAGCTTCTGGAGCGTAAACGAGGTAATGATAAGCAGTATTCCCGTTACGGCGTAGTAGCCTTGAACCGAAAGCGGCTGGTTCAGCGTATAAATGCCGATAAATTCAAAGGCGAATGCGAGCACAAAAGCTCCCCAAGCCATAAACGTATAAGTCGGTGTATTCCGGCGGCGGTAAAAGTTCATTGATTTGCGAACAGGCATCTGATTTTCCATAATAGGCGTCCTCCCGTATAACCGTGCGGTTATTTGTTTGATAGCCTTATCTTACCTGTTTTCGCTGGAAAAAATAGTACCATCTTATCTTAGTACCTGCTGCTAAAAAAGCGAGCAAAATGACCCCAAGCAGCATATATCAGCTGCTCCATTATTGAAAAGAATATAAAAAAAAGGCTTAGTTTGCATAAACTACGCCTTTGTCCTCAAATGCAACAGTCCGTTGACCGCTGTTTATATCGTATAGCTGACCTTCTTTTGCAGCGGTATTTCCTCTTTGCCCAGCACCTTGTTTAGAATAAGGTTTTCAAAATAAATAAATCCGCTGTCCCGGTTGCGAGGACGGTCAAGCGTAATCCGCTTATCGAGCGAGATAACGCCCTCCTCAATCAAAATAACCCGGTCTGCCAGCGCAACAGCTTCGCTCACATCATGCGTAACGAGAACGACCGTGAAGCCCTGCTCCAGCCACAGCCGCTCAATCAGCTGCTGCATTTCAATGCGCGTCAGCGCATCGAGCGCGCCAAGCGGCTCATCCAGCAGCAGCAGGCGCGGCTTGCTTGCAAGCCCCCGGGCCAGCGCCACCCGCTGCTTCTGCCCGCCGGACAGCACATGCGGCCATTCCCCTGCGCGGTCCGCAAGCCCGACCTGCGCCAGCGCCTCCGCTGCCTTCGCCCTATCCTTGCCCGGCGTGCCGATCCGCACATTATCCAGCACGCTCTTCCAGGGCAGCAGGCGCGCCTCCTGAAACAGCACGCGAATATCTGTCCCGCCGCTTTGCTGTTCGCCGCTGCCGAGCAGCAGCGTGCCTTCTGTCGGCAAATCCAGCCCGGCGATCAGCCGCAGCAGCGTGCTTTTGCCACAGCCGCTGCGGCCGACGATGGCGACAAATTCGCCACGGTCTATTTTCAGATCAACGCCTCTTAGCACTTCCTTGCCTGCAAACTCCTTGCGTACCCGGCTCAGCTGGAGCTGCGCCCCTTTGCGGCTATCGGTCATGTCATCCCCTCCTATGCTTTCGCACGGCTGTAATTCGGATTCCACTGGAGCAGCCGCCTCTCGAGTATTTTCGCAATGCTGTCGGACAGCTTGCCAAGCAGCGCATAAATGATAATGCTCAGCACCGTCACATCGAGCTGCATAAATTCACGGGCATTCATCGCCATGTAGCCGATGCCGGAATTTGCCGCTACCGTCTCCGCAACGATGAGCGTCAGCCACATAATGCCAAGCGAATACCGGACGCCGACCAGCACAGAAGGCAGCGCTCCTGGCAAAATCACTTCTTTATACAAATCGAAGCCCCGCAGCCCATACACCTTCGCCATCTCAATCAGCCCGCGGTCAATCGAGCGGATGCCGTGAAAGGTGTTGAGGTAGATCGGGAAAAAAACGCCCAGCGCCACCAGCAGCAGCTTCACCTCTTCGCCAATGCCGAACCAAATAATAACGAGCGGAATGAGTGCCAAATGCGGCACATTGCGCAGCATTTGAATAGACGAGTCCATGACGATTTCCGCTCTGGAAGAAAAACCGTTAATAAGTCCTAGCAGGAAGCCGATGCCCCCGCCAATAAGGAAGCCGAGGATGGCACGACGGGCGCTGATCGCAATATTTTCAGCCAGCTGGCCGCTCTTGATGGAAGTGATCAGCTCCTCAATCACTTGCAGCGGCTGCGGCAAAACGTTAGCGGCAATGATGCCCGTAACCGTCAGCACATGCCAAGCGATGAGCAGCAGAATCGGCAGCAGCCACGGCGTGAAGGAGGATGTCCAGAAGCTGTAAGATGGTTTCCGCAAAATATAGCTCTCTCCTTTCAGGCTAAAATTATTTCAGTGCGCCGGCAAAAGCGTCGCTCCAAATCGACTTCACATCAACCGGATTTTTAAGCAAATCGACCTTTTGCAGCGTGTCGGCAATGTCCTGCTGGGAAGCAATCGCTTCATCCGATGGCGGCAAAATCTTCGTCGGCTGCTGGGCTTCGCCATCCTTCAGCGTTTGAAGCGCCTGCTCCACAGGCTGCTTCGTATTTTCAGCTACGATGCCTGCCCACTTCTCTTGGTTCGCACGAATCCACTCATTGTACTGGTTAAGCCGGTTCAGGAAGTCCGCAATCGCTGCACGCTTGCCCGGATCTTCAATCGCTGCCGGAGTCGCTTCAATCGGGAAGTTGCCGGATAAAATGTTCTGGGCAGACGCCAGCGTCGTAGCGCCATTTTGGCGACCCGAAATGACCGCATTGCCATAGCTCGCCAATGCATCGACGCTGCCGCCGATTAATGCGCTAAGGCCATCAGAGGTCGACAATGCTACAGGCTCAATGTCCGTCCAGCTAAGCCCTGCTTCTTCAAGCATTTTCAGCAGAAAATAATGCGCGGTTGTGCTGCTGACGTAAGCAACCTTCTTGCCCTTCAAATCGGCTACGGATTTCACCGTCGAGCCTTTGGGAATCAGCAGCTCCTGCTGGAGCGTGCTTCCTTTTTGAATCGCAATAATTTTGAAATTGCCGCCGTTTGCCGCCTGTGCTGCGAACAGTGGCGGGATTTCGCTCGTCAAAGCGACATCCAAATGTCCGCCTGCCATTGCCTCCAGCTGCAAATTGCCGCCTTGGAACACGCTGAATTCAATTTTGTAAGGCGTGTTATCAAGTCCGGCTTCCTTGAAGCCGATCTTTAGATTTTCCCAGCCCGTTTGGCCGATGTTCAGCGTGACTTTGCTCAAATCTGGCCCAGCTTCCGCTGCTGGGCTGCTGCTTTCAGATGAAGCAGCCGGGCTCGCTGCTGCACCTGTATTCGACGTTCCCCCTGTATTGCCGCAAGCTGCGAGCAGACTCGCCACGATGATTGCGATGCTTAAGCCTAGCCATTGTCTCTTTCTGTTTTTCACGGTTGTTTCCGCCTCTCTAGATCTCGTGTGGAATGTTTCCCCTTATCGTTTATCGCGTACCTTTATTGTTAAGAAATGGCTGCTTTGCTTCTAATCCGCTGCCCGAGCTGATCCGCTGCGATAATCGCCTCCGCGATTGCCGCTGGATGAACGGCGAATGGCAGCTCAGCAGCTTTCGCTCCAGCGAGCGGCACTTTATGGGCAATGTCATACGCGATTTGATCCGCTTTTTCTTCAAATCCCAGCTGCGCCAGCGTAACAGGCAGACCAAGCGCAGCAAGCTTCGCTGCAAGCCGCTCCGTCTCTTCGGCCGTTTGCCCTTGCAGCAGCGTGTGGGCAACGAGCCCAAACGCAACCTTCTCGCCATGCAGCGAGCCATGCGTTTGCGCAAACTGCGTCAGGCTGTCGTGAATGGCATGGGCCAAAGCGCCGCGTGCGCCTCCTGCCGATACGGTGTTCACCTGCCCGGCCAGCCAGACAATGGCGTGACTAACCTCATGGAATGCGGGCGACGCTATGCCGTCGCCTGCATTCGCATACGCCTGCTGCGCATAGCGGTCGAGCACCTCGACCGCCAGCTCCGACGTTTTGACGCCAAGCCGTACATCAAGGTCGGCCGGAACCTTTTTCACATTGACGACCGTCTCGTTCCATTTCACATACGTATCGCCTATGCCCGATGCGAGGTAGCGTTTAGGTGCAGCAGCAAGCACCGATGTGTCGGCTAGCACCAGCTGCGGCGACCGCTTAAGCGGCAAATAGCCTGCCGAGCGGCCCTCCTCGTCGTACAATACGGTCAGCGCTGACCATGCCGCGCAGGTTGCCGCAATCGTCGGCACCGTCACGCTCGGCACATGAATCCGTTCCGCAACCGCCTTCGCCAAATCCAGCACTCGTCCGCCGCCGATTCCTACCAGCACGTTGATATCCTGGCTCGACGCCAGCTCCGAGTAAGCTGCAATCTGCTCCGTCGTCACCTGCCCGGAAAAGCGGTGCACCTGATAGGTGACATCGACGGTATTCAGGCTGGCTAGCAGCGGAGCCGCGGCCTCTAGCGCTTTTTCCCCACCGATAATAAAAAGCTTGTTGCCGATTTCTGCAATTTTTGCCCCGCCGTCCGTCCATGCATTTGGCTCGTTTACGTATTGATTTGGTGCTTTCACCTGTACCATTTGTTCGCAAACCCCCTTGTTTAAAATATAGGAAAGGATAGGATTGTTCCATCCCTTCTCTATATTTCTCGGATTGAAACGCGCCGCGCCGCCAAAGGAATGCGACAGCCGTTTCACCTTGTAATCAGCTATACAATATTGTTATACTCATTATTCACAGTTGTTTACTTGTATTTAGGCAAGTATAGGTTACCCCCAGCTAATCGTCAATCGGCATCAGCCCAGAAATAATCTATTAGACGATCATAAAAATCTATAATGCAGCGACCTCATTTTTTCCCAAAAATAAAGAAAAAGAACGGACATCGCTGCTGCTTTAGCGGCGGTCCGTTCTACATCTTTTCCCTTCGCACTCTATACGGCTCTATATGGCTCTATACGTCCTGACCAGAGTGCCCCGCGAGGCCACAACAGCAAACGTTAATTCACCAACCAGTTACTTCACCATCTGCTGCCTTAGCTCCGGGTACTCGCGTTCGAATGTTTTCACCATCACATATAGCTGGATTCCCCGAGCGGCCTGCATCGCTTCCTCCGCCAGTTCGATTGCCCTTGGCCGATTGCCCTGTTTATACTCCATGTAAGACAGCAGTGATTGCTTCATCCAATCCTTGGAAATGCGATTTATATAGTCATGAGCCTCCGTAAACTCTCTTCTCTCGATGTAATAATAAGCCTGATAATAATACCTATACTCGATTGGCTGAATAAATTCGATTTCGTGTAGGACGCTCTGAATATCCTTATTGTAGTGAGCCTGAAGCGTCATGAACAACGCCTGTTTATTCTTTTGCTTGTACTGCTTGAGCAGCTTCGCTATGTTCTCTTCAAACTCGTCATCCAGACGATTGGCTACCGCATAATTGATATAGTAGCTAGGTATTTTGCGGTTCGCGAGCAGAAACCTCTCGATCTTCATCAGGTTTCTTGTCCCTAAAATGGTATAAAATAAGGGGCCCAGCGTTAAGGCCACATACGTCAAAAATATAATGATGATCGATACCGGAGTACTAACCTCAAGCATTCTCAATAAAAAAATAAGAATGATAGCGACCAAAATATAAATCAATGTTTTTTTCAAAAATCTCATTGCTTGCTCTCCTTTATGTTCTTTTCAGCCCTTCTTTCATTCTACCATCCGACTCGATCTGAATACAAAAAAAGGATAATCTACAGGCTGCTTGCACAGCCCGAGCATTATCCATATTTCCGTGCTATACAGCCTTCGCTTGCTCCGTGTCCTCGCTGCTCAGCACGAAATGACTGAGATCGTCCTGGAGCTGCTGGGCCATATCGCGCAGCGCTTCGGCTGATGCTTGAATTTCCTCCATCGACGCAAGCTGCTCCTCCGTAGCTGCGGCCATCGTCTCGGCCTCATCCGACGTTTTATTCGAGATGTTCGCTACCTCGCCAACCGATGCCGTTACCTCTTCCATGCCTGCGGAGATTTCCTCGGCAGCTGCCGACACTTCCTGAATTTGATCGCTCATCGAGCGGACTTCAAACAAAATATCGCCAATTGTCGTATTGGCCTGCTCAATGGAGGCCAGACCCGAAGCTGTCTCCGATTTCATCTCGCTCATCGCCTTCACATTCTCGCTTACGAGCGCCCGAATATCTCTGATCAGCTCAGATATCGTCTGCACCGACTCGCTCGTCTGCTCAGCCAGCTTGCCTACTTCGGAGGCTACGACGCTAAAACCCCGTCCGTGCTCGCCAGCCCTTGCCGCTTCAATGTTCGCATTCAGCGACAATAGCTGTGTTTGCTTGGCAATCGCCATAACGGCTTGCACGATTTGGCCAATTTGCACCGAATGCTCATCCAGCTTTGTAACAACCTCGCCTGAACGGACAGCCGATGCTTGAATGCTGTTCATTTGGCGCACCGTTTGTCCAAGCTGTTCTTCGCCTACTTGAGCGTTGCCCGTCACCTTGACCGCAGCATCCGCCACTTCTGAAGCCGCTTCGGCAATCCGTGTTATGCCAACCGCCATTTCATTCATCGCTTTCGACGTTTCATCCGCCGATACGCGCTGTACGTCCGTTCCTTCGGATACGCCCTGAATGGACTCGGCAATTTGCTTCATCGCAAGCGTCGATTCATGTGAAATGGCTGTGAGCTCCTCCGACGAAGCCGCTGCCTGCTCAGACACAATCTGGTTTCTCCGCAGCAGCACATTCAAGGAGCGAATCATGTCATTAAAGGAATGGCCGACCTGAAGCAGCTCATCCCGCGTTTCCAAATGCAATTCTTTGGAAAAGTCGCCTTTCGCCATCGCATCCGCACGATTTCGGAGCGCTGCCACCGTTACCATTACATTCCGGTAGAAAGCCATGTAGAAAATAGCAACGAGCAGCAGGGACAGAGCCGTCAAGCCGAGCAGCATATTTCTAGTGGCTGTCAGCTCATCAATACGCTGCTGGAGCACCTGCTCAAGCTCTGTATTCACCTGTACATAAAAGTCGTTTAATACACCAATCGTCGCCGTTCCAGACTTGAAAAACTCCGATCCATTCATGTTCAAGTTGGAGCCGTTAAGGACACCTGTATTAAGAAGCGCTACAAAGCTTTTGAGCGATGTTGCGGTCGTCGCGCCACTTTTCTCTAGGGATGGCACCAATGCCTCATTCCAGCCTAAAGCGCTGCTCAGCGACTTATTCATATTCGTCAAAGAATAATTGATCATTTCCGCTTCCAAACGAAGCTTAATTTCTTCGTTATCCGTCATTTTTTTACTCGTAAGCACCCCATTGCCTTTGCCGCGAATAATCGCCGCATGCTCCATTAACGCAGGAATCTGCTGTACGAACATAGAACCCAAATAATAAGAATCCATCTGCGTATCAAGCGAAAGTCCCGATTCATCTGCAAGTTTAATCATAATATTGGTTAAATCTGAGACGAGCGTAGAGTGGCTTTCAAAACTGTCGGAAGCCGACATCGCAGCGCTGCTTGCATTTAATTTTGTCCACTGCTGCTTCCATGCTTCCCACAGCTCCTGCACCCCCGCCATGCCAGACGCTTGCAGCTCCGGGTCTATCGTTTGGATCAAGCCAGCAATTTCCTGCGATTTAGCATCTACCTCTGCCTTCGCATCCGTATTGCCATTCAGCAAGCCCGAGGATAGTCCACGGTGCTGCTGCACCTGAAGCATAAGCGGCATCATTTCTCTAATATAAGTGACGCCGTCATGTTCTTTTTTAATATACTCAATGTTTCCTTGCTGCTCGTTAACCCATAGAACAAGCAGCAAGACCAGCGGGATCATAAACAGAGCACTGACGACCACAAACTTCTGTGCATACTTCAATTTGGACATGAGAGCTGTAAAAGGACTTAACAATTTGAAAAACATGAGACCCACCCGCCTATTTATTTAATTGCTATTCATGAATAGAAATATCGGCTATAGACGGTGATTTGTTTAGTAAAATTTGAGGAAAAGTCGCGCGACGATGGGATTCCGCCCTCATTTCGACAAATGTCGATGGAAGGCCTCCATCAAACAAGGAATCAATGGGATAAAGCGTTAACCTATGACATCTGATTTTCATGCCTTGCCTTGCTATCGTATTCATAGACGCTTACTTCCTACAAGAAAGGAAATTGGGAAACTTTGTCGAATACTAGGTTCAGATATGTAACAGCACGAGCAATAAATGAGAAGGAGTGTCTACATCCTTGCAAAACCAAAATAATCGTTTTAATAACCGGCCTCCAAGCCGTAATATGCAGGCACAAACGAATCGTTCTTTGAATCGTCCTACCAGCAATATGCGCAGCAGTTCTAATTATGGAAGCAGCTCTGCTGCCAGAAGCCAGCCCCCTTCAGTTGTTGTCGAGCAGCATGCCGATACTACTGCTGCACCTGCCCTTTTATGCGTAAAATGCATGTCCACTCATGTCATGATGACAACAAGAGGCTACAGTGTGACCAAGCTGTTTGTGACGCTTGCTCTAATGCTCATTGTGCCCGTGCTGCTATTTATAGTCGGTCTTGCTTTTCCTGTTGTTATGCTATATTTGTTCCCTTTCAGCGGTGGCGGATTTTCCGAATCATCAGGGGGATTATTAGGGGCTATTTATGTAATTGTTGGCCTGCTATGTTTGGCCTCCTTTTTCCTTGCTGCACCTGTCGCAGCACTGACTGGCCTGCATGGCAGAAACAAGATTATGAATGGCTGCATGGGCTGTGGACATAAATGGTACCCCGGCGAATAGTCGATCGTTTTTGGAGGCCTGCTGAGAAAGAGACTTCATAAAGGAGTAAACATATGCCATCTATTAACGTCTATCATTACGATGCCTTTAGCCCTATTCCGGGGAAAGGATACCCGGCGGGTGTCGTTTTAACAGGCAATGATCTGACGGAAAAAGAAATGCTAGCCATCGCCGGGCAAGTTGGCTTTAATGAGACTGCTTTCCCGCTGCCATCGAATGTAGCGGATATTCGAATCCGTTATTTTACACCCGGCCACGAAATTAATCTTTGCGGCCATGCCACGATGGCAACGATCTATGCGCTGCAAACAAAGGGGCTGTTAGGCGATAAAACGGAGCTTCTGATTGAGACAAAAGCAGGCGTGCTCCCTGTTCGGCTGCATACGAATGAGCAGGGGCAGCTTCAAATCACAATGACGCAGGCGGCTCCGCAGTTCCGGGCTTTTAACGGTTCCTATGCACAATTGGCATATGCCTTGGGCATTGAGGAAGCCGACATTGAGATAGAGCTTCCCACTGTTTACGGAAGCACGGGGACATGGACACTGTTAATTCCTATCAAAAGTCTCGAAGCATTCCGCCGTATGAAGCCAAATAATAAGCGGTTCCCCGAAATTTTGCAGGAGATGCCGCGTGCTTCTCTGCACCCTTTTTGCCTGGAAACCTATGATCCACACGCTCATATGCACGCCCGTCATTTTTCATCGCCGTATTCCGGCACGATTGAAGATCCCGTTACAGGTACAGCATCTGGCGTAATGGGAGCTTATTATGCAGCGCATTTGGCTGAGAAACCGCTACAATCGCTTGAGCTATGCATTGAACAAGGCCATGAAATAGGCCGGGATGGACGTGTCCTGGTAACAGTCACTAAACAGCAGGATGAACCACTCATCGAAGTGACGGGCACTGCCGTTTATGTGGACGCTTTTGGAGTAAGCCTGCTGTAAATTTGGCATATGCGCGGCGGTTGATTATAATAGTGGGCGAGAGCTGCGAATGAGAGAGGAAGAGATACGTTGAGTCATACCGCACAGGATGTAGCCGATTGGATGCTTGGAGAGCTGAAGTTTGCTGGCATTCTTCATCAGGAGAAGGCCGTTGCCCATATTACAGCCCATTTTGGAGAGCAGTTCATTTATGTGAACGAGCAGGGAAATACGTCGATCGACAAGGAAGTTAAAAAAGCATTTAAAAAAGGCCATGGTGGCAAAGCAGCCTGGGACCGTGAAGGTTTTTTCTGGGGCTGGACTTAGCCCATAAGTGTGAAGCTTATGTATTCTTATCGTTCAAAAAAAGCTATGCAACCTTCGGTTAGAACCTAACCGGAAGCCGCATAGCTTTTTCTACTATAGTGGAGCTTGCAATGCCCGCTTGCTGCGCTGGTACGCCCAGTGATTGGTCGGACCATGCCCGCCGCCAATTTGAATGCCGTCCTCGATGGCCGCTTGAATAAACGCTTTCGCTTGGCGCATCGCAGCTTCCATATCAAGCCCCTCTGCAAGCCCTGCCGCAAGCGCCGCCGAAAAAGTACAGCCTGTGCCATGCGTACGGGCCGTCGCCACTCGTCTGCCTGCCAGCTCGGTAAAGCCGCTGCCGTCATACAGCAGATCGATCGCTTCCTCGCCCGTATCGTGGCCGCCCTTAATAATGACGTAGCCTGCTCCATATCCAGCGAGCCGTTTCGCCGCTTCCCGCTTATCGTCCGCCGTTACGATCGCAATGCCCGTCAGCTTCTCCGCTTCCGGTATGTTCGGCGTAATGACCGTCGTTACGGGCAGCAGCTTGTCCGTCATCGCCCGGATGGCTTCCTCTTGCAGCAGCGAGGCTCCGCCTTTGGCGATCATGACCGGGTCTACGACGACATTTTTCCAGCCAAGCTCGGCAATCGTTGCCGCAACAGCCGTAATAATCTCGCTATTGAACAGCATGCCCGTCTTCAGCGCATCGACGCCAATATCCGAGCCGACCGAATGCATTTGCTGCACGACAGCCTCCACGCTAAGCGG
The DNA here is from genome assembly GCF_059609455.1 of Paenibacillus liaoningensis. NCBI lineage: Bacteria > Bacillati > Bacillota > Bacilli > Caryophanales > Paenibacillaceae > Paenibacillus > Paenibacillus liaoningensis. The sequence continues at coordinate 584,071 of NZ_JCAALU010000001.1, read as the reverse complement.
AAATACGCCCTGTACGCCAAGCGTATTTTGCGCCGTAATCGCGGTAACCGCGGACATGCCGAATACGCCTAGCTCTTGAAACGTTTTCAGGTCCGCTTGAATGCCTGCGCCGCCGCCGCTGTCCGAGCCCGCTATCGTCAATGCCGTTGGGACACTGCGTGGCGCCTGTCCATTCCCATGTACGCTCATGATGTGTTTTTGCCCCTTTCTTCATCAAATGCCGAACCAAGGTGAAACGGCTGACGCCGCCCTTCGGCGGCGCGGCGCGTTTCACTTCCATCCCCAGTTCGCTGTGCCTTGCTCTGTCTAACTGAACCGCTCAGGAGCAAACGCCTGCATGAAGTCCGGCATCTTCTTGCCTTCTACGCTATCAGCCGCAAGCTGCGCTGTAACGGGGCTGAGCAAAATCCCATTGCGGTAATGCCCTACCGCCATCACGACACGGCCAGATTGCGCCAGCGCGCCGAGCAGCGGGAAGCCATCCTGTGTGGAAGGGCGAAGTCCCGCCCATTTGTGGAACGGCGTCCACGTTTCGAGAAACGGGAAAGCTTGCTTGTTCCATTTTCGCAGGCGCTCAATGCCCTTCTCCGTTACGCTCGTCTCGAACCCGGCTACATCCTCGGAGGCGCCGCATACGAGCGTATTATTTTCCTTCGCCACGAGATAGCCCTGATTGCAAAACACCATATGGTGAACGGGCTTCTCCACCGTCTCATAAGCACAAATTTGTCCGCGAATCGGATAGACCGGAATGCGAAGGCCAAATGCGGCTTCCAGCTGCTGCGCCCAAGCTCCCGAGCATACAACGAGCCGATCCCCTTCAAAAGAACGTCCGTCTGCTGCCTCCAGCACAACCGAGCTCTGCCAATCCTTGATCGCAACCTGCTCCAAATGCTCATGAATATGAACATCCATCAAGCGGCAGGCATGCTCCAGCGCTTTGACATAATGCGGCGCGTACAGATGGCTTTCCTCCGGCGTATACAGCGCCGCCCGCACCTTGCCTGACAGCTTCGGCTCCAACCGAAACACGTCGCCACCTTCCAGCAGGCTGCCCGACGAACCATACTCCCGCTGCCAGCGCAGCCTGCCTTCAAGCGCCAAAATATCCGCATCATGGTAAGCAATATACATGCTCCCGGATTCGGTATATTCGAAAGGCAGGTCGGAAACCTGCTTCACGCGATCTATAAACGAAGGATAGAGCCTCAAGCTCTGCGCGCATAAGCGAAAAAAGTCATCCGGCCCCTCAACATTTTCCGAAAAAGGAGCCAGCATCCCCGCAGCCGCTCCCGACGCCTGCCCGCCACAGCTGCCAATTTCCAGCACCGTCACCTGATGACCGCGGCTCCGCAGCTCGAACGCACAGGATAAGCCAATAATGCCGCCGCCCATGATTACAATCCGTTCTCCCATGTCCTAACCAGCTTTCCTTGTTGAATGATGCTGTTATTTCAGCTTAAACTCCTCATAACCGCTGCTTGCCGAAGCGTAGCGCTTCTTCGAAATGCGGCCTGACAAATAAGCCAGACGGCCAGCTTCAATGCCGAGCCTCATCGCCCGCGCCATGCCTGCTGGATCTTTCGCCTTCGCAACCGGTGTATTCATCAGCACACCCGCCACGCCAAGCTCCATCGCCTGGGTCACATCGCTGACCGAGCCAAGCCCCGCATCGACAATAATTGGAACCTTCGCTTCCTCTACAATAAGGCCCAAATTATAAGGGTTCAAAATGCCAAGGCCCGTCCCAATCGGAGCCGCTCCCGGCATAACAGCCGCAGCGCCCGCTTCCTCCAGCCGCTTGCAAATGACCGGGTCATCCGATGTATACGGAAGGACGGTGAAGCCCTCTTTTACGAGAATTTCCGTCGCCTTCAGCGTTTCAATCGGATCAGGCAGCAGCGTGCGCTCATTGGCGCTAATCTCGACCTTGATCCAGTCGCTGAGTCCCGAAGCCCGCGCAAGACGCGCGATCCGCACCGCTTCCTCCGCCGTGCTTGCTCCTGAAGTATTCGGCAAATATTGATACGATTGGCCTTGCAAATGCTGAAGAATGGAATCGTCCTCGGTCGCCTCCAAATTAATGCGGCGAATAGCGAACGTCAGCACCTCGGCGCCTGACGCCTCAATCGCCTCCCTCTGTACATAAGGACTTGGAAAAAGCCCGGTGCCGATAAAAAATCGGGACGTTAGTTCACGGTTGCCAATATGCCATACATCCGGCTTCATTCGCTTCAGCCTCCTCCTACAAAATGTACAAGCTCGATCTTCATGCCTTCGCGAACTTCGGTTGCTGCCCATTGCTCCTGTGTCAGCACCGCTCCATCCGCTTCAACGACAACCGGCTTGCCCGTCAGTTCAAAATGGGCAATGACCTCTTCAATCGTCTTCGCTGCCAGCTCCTGCTTCACACCGTTAATGACTAGTTCCATTACGACTCTCCCCATTTATCCAGCTTGTCCAGAAAAGAACGGCAGGTGCCGGAAATATCGCTGCTGCCAACAATTTCGCTAACCGCACAAATGCGCGTAGCTCCCGCTGCAATAACCTCATCCACATTGCGCAGCTTGATGCCGCCGATGGCGACAAATGGTATTTTTACCTTATCCGCTACCTCGCGCACATAATCAACCGTTACCGGATCAACAACGTCAACCTTTGTCTTCGTCGGAAACACAGGGCCCACACCGATGTAATCGGCGCCTTGCTCCTCGGCAAGCAGCGCCTCTTCAATAGCATGCGTCGAAATGCCGATGATTTTATCGCCCACGAGCTTGCGTGCTTCCACGAGCGGCACATCGCCCTGGCCCAAATGAATGCCGTCCGCATCCACTTCCAGTGCAATATCAATGTAGTCATTGACGATAAAGGTTACGCCATGCTTGCGGGTCAGCTCGCGGAGCGCCCGTGCTTTTTCCAAAATCGCCGGCTTGTCGCCCGACTTGTCGCGCAGCTGAATAATATCAACGCCGCCGTAAATCGCTTCCTCCATTACCTCAATTAAATCGCGGCCCGGATGAAATTCCTCGCCTGTAATCGCATATAAACGAAAATCCTTCATATTCACACATTCCCTTCGCTGTTGGAGACTGCGACGAAATAAAGTACCGCTAATTTATTGACAAAAGCGGGTACTAATTTCCTCGCAGCTCCTTAGTTTCCGATATAACGGGCATATAAGGTTTTGGCACGGACCATATCTTCCGTTCCCTGCACAAGCACACGCCCATCGGGGAACAGCACGAGCCGCTCGCCTTCCGGCAGCTCGGCTTTCAGCAAATAAGCGTTATGCGTAAGCTCCACAGCAATCGGTTCCAGCCTTTGCCGCCACTGCTCCAAATGAAGCGGGGCGCCGCCGGAAATTTGCACGGTGCTGCGTCCACATAGCGAGACTGCCGCATCCTGCTCTGCCACCTGCAAAGCTGGATACTGCTTCAGCTGGCAGCAAGGGCACTGCTTGGCAGGCTCGCCCAGCTTCATCTCGAATGCGTGATTTTGCCATAAATCGAAGGTCATTAGGCTGTTTCTTCTTTTATCCGCAGCTCCGACCAAATATTTAAGCGCCTCTACCGCTTGGTAGGAAGCGACAATATCCACTACTGGCGAAATAACGCCAATCATATCGCAGGTTTGTCCGCCCGCATCCGCCGATTGAATAAAGCAGCGCAGACACGGCGTAGCGCCCGGTACGAGAATCGCGCTCATGCCCCGCGAGCTGACCGCCCCGCCATAGGTAAACGGAATGCCGCTGCGGAAGCAAGCATCATTAAGCAGAAAACGCGTCTGAAAATTATCCGTCCCATCAAGCACAAGGTCGATATCCATCAGCAGCGCGTCGATATTTTGAACGGTGACGTCAGCAACAATCGCTTCGATTTTGACATCGGAATTGATTTTGCGCAGCTTCTTCTCGGCGGCAACCGCCTTCGGATAGCCATGCTCGACATCCTCTTCGTCGTAAAGCATTTGGCGCTGGAGATTGCTGCGTTCCACATAATCACGATCAACGAAACGGACGAGCCCGACCCCCGCTCTGACCATATGATTGGCCAGAACGGTGCCGAGCGCTCCCATTCCTATAATAAGCACAGCGCTTTCGCTTAGCTTGCGCTGCCCTGTTTCACCAATTGGCGTAAACAACATCTGTCTTGAATAGCGTTCGTCCATACGCCGTATTCCCTCCACCATTATAGGTTGCGGAATGCATCCTCCGCCTTGATCTCTTTCGTAAGCTGGCCATGCTCCTGCAACCATGAAATGACATTGCTCCACGACTCCGCCGTCTGGCTGCCGAAAGCTTCGGAGCCCGCGTCCATGAGCGGCAGCAATACCTGCAGGCTCTGCTTCTCAATCTCGGCATCGAGCGGGTAATCCGCGCTTTGCTTGTCGAGCAGCACCTGAAGCGCCTCATCCGGATGGCTTGCCGTATATTCCTGCCCTTTAGCCGCAGCGTCGATAAACTTCTTGAACACTTCGCTTTTGCTGGCAACGCCATCCTCGCTCGCTGTCATGACAAGCTCGTAATAGTCCGGCACGCCATAATCGGCAGGATTCAACGCAATCAGCTTCTCGCCTTCCTTCTCCAGCAGCAGCTTCTCGTGGTTCACATAACCGCCGATAATGGCGTCAACCTTCTTCGTCGTCATGGCCGGAATCAGGTCCCAGCCCACATCGATATAGTTCAGTGCTGACGGATCGCCGCCGTCGGTTTTCACCATCGTGTTCACGTACGCTTCATCCAGCGGAATCGACGGGTAGCCGATTTTTTTGCCAACCAAATCCTTAGGCGTCTTCACGCCGGACGATTCCAGCACGAACAGCTGGTTCAGCGGGTGGCGCACAAGCGAGGCAACCGATACAATCGGAATTTCCTCTGCGCGGGCAACGGCTACCTGCATTTGATAACTGATCGCCAGATCCGCCTTGCCTGTTGCGACCAGCTTAAGCGCATCATTCGTATCGGCTGGCACCTGGAGCTTCACATTAAGGCCGGCTTCCTTGAAATAACCTTGCTCCTCCGCCGCATACAAGAACGTGTGCACCGCATTCGGATACCAGTCGAGCAGCACCGTCAGCTCCTGCACACCTTCCTCGCCATTTGCCGTGTTTTTATTATCCGAGGAGCAGCCCGCCATAATGGCTAGCGTCAAAGCCAGGCATGCTGCGACCCATGAGCTGCGTTTCCATTTGGAAGCTTTATTTTTCGTAAAAATACGATTCCCTTCATTCTCCTTACGCATAGACAACTTACCTCTTTCTTGTTCTATTATAGTATATAAAAGGCCATAAAGCTTGAGCGGCACTCCGCCTTGGGGCCCCCTTACTGACCTACCTTCGATTCTTTCCGATAGGATAGACAGATTCGCTCAAGCGCCAATACGGCTAAAAATAGCATAATGCCCATTGCTGACAGCAGCAGCACGCCGGAAAAAACACTTTCACCGCGCAGCATATTCGCCGCCCGCTTCGTGTACATGCCCAGCCCCGCTTCGCCGCCCAGCCATTCGCCAAGCGTGGCGCCGCCGACGCTGATCGCCGCTGCCATTTTCAGCCCTGTAAAAAACTCCGGCAGCGCCGAAGGGATTTTCCACTTGAGAAACAACTCGCGCTTGCCTGCTCCCATCGTCCGCAGCAGCTCCCCGATATCCGGGTCCGCCGAGCGGAAGCCGTCCGCCGTATTCATCGCAATGGGGAAAAAGGTGAACAGCATAACGACGGCGATTTTGCTGCCGATTTCATAGCCAAACCACATAACCATAATCGGCGACAGCGCAATAATCGGGATGGTCTGCGAGGCGACAACGAGCGGATACACCGTTTTGCGTGCCAGCGATGAGCTGTCGATCCAGATCGCCGACAACGTTCCCAGCACGATTGAAATCGCCAGCCCAAGCAGCGCCTCGCCTAGCGTGATGGCGAAATGCCGCGCCAGCAGCCCGCTGTTCTCCGCTATGGAGACGAGCACATCAGACAGCCGTGGGATAATATAATGGGGAATTTGGAATATTCGCGTTCCGACTTCCCACAAAACGGCAAGCAGGAGGATGAACAGCACAACTGGCATATGCTTCTTGAAAAAGCGCTTCATCGGCTTCCCCCCTCTAAGCTGGCCGCTGTGTGCGCATGCCCGAAATGCCCAAGCAGCTTGCGTTTTAACGCCACAAATGGCTCGCTCAGCATCGTCTCGTAGGTGCGTGGACGCGGCAGTGCCACCGGATATTCCACCAGCTCGGCAACCGGCGCCTTCGCCGCCACCAGCACCCGGTCCGACAGAAGCAGCGCTTCATCTATGTCGTGGGTTATAAAAACAATCGTTTTGCGGTGCTGCTCCCATATTTGCAGCAGCCATTCCTGCATGCTGACTCTCGTCATCGCATCAAGGGCGCTGAACGGCTCATCGAGCAAAAAGAGCTCGCCGCCGCCCAGCAGCGAACGAAGAAACGATACCCGCTGGCGCATGCCGCCCGACAGCTCATGCGGATACTTCGCCTCGGTTCCGGCGAGGCCGAAATCCGGCAGCAGCTCCCGCACCCGCTGGCGCGCTTCCTTCTTCGGCGTTCCTGCCAGCTCCATGCCGAGCGCGGCATTATCCAGCACCGTCCGCCACGGCATAAGGCAATCCTTCTGCGGCATATAGCCGATCTTCGCCGCCTGCTGCTGGCGATTCACGCCGCCAATCGTAATCGTGCCGGCTTGCGGCTCCAGCAGTCCGGCCAGCAGCCGAAACAGCGTCGTCTTGCCCATTCCGCTCGCCGCAAGCACGCTGACGAACTCGCCCTGCTTAATATGCAGGTCAAGCCCTTCAATCAGCGGCGGCCCGCCGGGAAAAGCATACGTCAGTCCGCTGACGCTAAGGCCCGCTGGCTCGTTGCTTTCGCTATGTGCAGAAGCGGTCGTTTTCGCTGCTTCTGCTGCTTCTGCATCTGCTGCTTCTAATGCTTCTGTCTCGCTTGCCCCCGCCGCCTTTTTAAGCCCCTGCTCTCCCGGCTGACCTTTCAATATGCTCACACTGGCCACTCCTCCCCGCGATATGCCATATCCCAAAATAAATATTCCATCTTCGATGTTATGACAAAATGCTCCTCCAGCTTCGTAAGCTCCCGCTCTGGAAGCCCTGCTGCCAATTGGTCCATTAGGCCAATGCACCAGTTCGTCAGCTCGCCGAACTCCTCCGAGCTGTACATGAGAATCCACTCCTTATAAAGCGGATGCTCCAATGCGCCCGGATATTCGGCGAAGGTTACGCCAATTTCGCGGTAGCTCCACATGCACGGCAGCAGCGCCGCTACAACCTCTGCGAGCGAGCCATTCGCCGCCACGTCAAGCATATATTTTGTATACGCGATATTGCTTGGCGCAGGCTGCGTGCCCTCAAGCTGCTCGCGCGTCACGCCAAAACGGTCGGCATACTGGCGGTGCAGCTCCATTTCCACATGCAGCGTGGAATGATACAGCCCGGCGAATTTGACCATTGTTGCCATATCGCCAGCTTTTATACTGCCGTAGGCGAACAGCTTTGCATAGTCGATTAAATAGACGTAATCCTGCTTGAGATAATAGATGAAGCGCTGCGGATCCAGCGTTCCTTCCCGCATTTCCACGAGAAACGGATGCTCGTGGCTTTTCTGCCATACTTCGCGGCTTGCCTGATATAATCTATCGCTAAATTTGCTCATCATGTCCTCCGGGCGCCGGATGAATAAGGATGCTGCGCTGCGTAAAAGCTTGGCCTCCGATCGCTGCGCTTCTCCAGCTCAAACCTTTCACGCAGCGAAGTCCTTTTTCATCCGGCTTTTTATTTAACAGAGAGTGATTCGCTCTCTCTTATATGCTCATCTCGTTTATTCAAATACATTGACTACAATAAAAACTGCTACTTTAACCTTACTCTCATTAATTCGACTTATGTTCGAGGACTGACGTTCCGCTATATCCGCGATTTGGTCGATTTAGCCGATTTTGACGTCTCCGCGGACAGGAGATCCGCTATTTCAGCGATTTGGCCACTTTATTCTTGTTCGCGGACAGGAAATCCGCTATTCCATGAAAAACGGGGACTATATAGGCTTTTTGCAGCCAATAACTGCATCTGAGTCCGCGAGCAAGGCAAAATCGTTGTTTTTCACAAATTAACGGCTTCTCTGTCCGCTCGACAACTACAACCTACATAATGAACACTACACACTAAATGCTGCATACTACTCACTACTCACTACTCACTACTCACTACTCTCTACTCTCTACTCTCTACTCTCTACTCTCTACTCTCTACTCACTGCACGCTACTCATTACTCACTACTCTCTACTCACTACACGCTACTCACTACACGCTGCTCTCCGCTTCCGCTTTCGGGCGGTTGCACCAGTCGACGATGAAGCCGAGTATTACTTTTGTATAATAAATGAGCTCGTTGATGTCGATACTCTCGTCTACCGCATGGGCATGCTCCAGCTGCCCTGGACCATAAATGACCGTCGGAATGCCTTCCCTGCCGATCCAGCCCGCATCGGTTACGCTTGGACTCATGCCAACCGCAGGCAGCACTCCAAGCACTTGCTGATGGCTTTGCTCCAGCACCTTCAGCCCCGACCACTGACGGTTCAGCTCCTGCGAAGGGAAAATTTCGCCGCGCTCCTCGATCATCGAGCGCCCTCCCCAGCGGAAGGTTGGCGGATTGTGGCGCATCCACGGATCGCCCTGCGCCACGCCAAGCAAATGCTCTTCAATCTCGGACGCTATCGTTTCATAATCTTCATTCGGGTAAAAATGAACCGTAATCCAAAGCGAACAGCGGTCCGCGATAAAAGCGGCATGGCGCCCGCCTTCAATGACCGCAGGATTAATCGTATTGGAGCCGGGAGGAAAACCTTCATAAGATTTGCTCACGGCCCAGTGGCGCTCCAAATCTTGAAGCCCGGCAATCAGCTTTGCCATTTTCTCAATCGTGCTGGCTCCTTGAACGCCGCCTCCGGCATGGATCATGCGCGAACGCATGCCATCATGGAACGTCTCCGGGCTTTGCAAGGTGACCCAGCCGGTTATAACGCCGCCCTGTCCTTGAATCGCCAGCCCGCTCGTATCGGCGACGATGGCGAAATCCGCTTCGCAGCCGCGCTCCATACAAGCGCGAGTACCTGCCTCACCCGCTTCCTCGCCAATAACGGCTTGGAACAGCAAATCCCCCTTCAGCTCCACACCCGCTTCGGTCAGCAGCTTGCTTGCAAACAGCAATGCCGCAAGCCCGCCTTTCATATCGGCGGTTCCACGCCCATAGGCGCGTCCATCCTTCAGCACCAGCTTGAACGGATCATGCTTCCAGCCGCCGCTGTCGCCCACCTCGGCAACATCCATATGCCCATTGAGCAGCAGGCTGCGATAATGCTCGCTATCGGTGCCCCGTTTTACCGCTGTCACGTTCGGATCGCCCGGGTAAACCTCCCACAGCTCAGTTGCAAAACCGCTCGCTTGCAGCTGCTTCTCCAAAAACTGCTGGGCTTCCAGCGTATTGCGTGCCGGAGGGCTGACGGTTGGATACGCCACCAGCTCGGCTAACAGTGCGAACAGCTCATCCTGGCGCTCATCCACCTGCTGCTGCAATGCTTCAATCCACGCTTCTGTCATCTACTTTCTCCCCTTTCCTGAAGGAAAGCAATGCTCGCAGCTCGTCCAAAACACCGCCCTAGACAAAACCGCGTTTTTCTGCGGAGAAATACAAAAAAACCATTCGAGAATACACGAATGGCTAGGTTTCGTTATGTTCTCTACGCCAGCATTACCTGGATCAGATTAACGGTCAGGAAAACAAGTTCCCTATCTCAGCCAGACTTTATCCAGCACCCGCATTTCGTATGAAATTAGTTTAACTATAACGGAATACTTGAGAATAGGCAACGGTTCTATTGTGATTGCAGGTGATTCCTTTTTTGGCGGGCTGTAGCCTAAGCAACTGTAAGCTATAATAAAAATAGAGTTTTATTTTTTAAAAATTATATAACAAATGGAACGACAAATTTAGATGGGAGTATTCTACCATTGAGAAGCGAACAGGAAATGATGAAGCTGCTTATCGATTTTGCTGCCAATGATTCGAGAATTGTACTTGCAACGCTCGAAGGCTCACGCACCAACAAAAACATCGTCCCTGATCTATTTCAGGATTTTGATGTTTCCTATTTTGTGACCGATATGGAGGCTTTCAAGGAAAATGAGGATTGGCTGAACAGCTTCGGAAAACGGATTATGATGCAGAAGCCTGAGGATATGGAGCTATTCCCGCCCGAATTAGGCAATTGGTTTTCCTATCTCATTATTTTTGAAGATGGGCATAAGCTCGACCTGACGCTAATTCCAATCGACGAGATAGAAGATTATTTTACGAATAGCGACGGTTTAGTCGAGGTGCTGCTTGATAAACAGTCGCTTGTGCAAAATGAAGTGCTCCCAACTGACCGTCAATATTGGACGAAGCCGCCAACCGCAAAAGAATTTGACGATTGCTGCAATGAATTTTGGATGGTTTCTACTTACGTTGTAAAAGGCCTGGCGAGGGAAGAAATTCTATTCGCGATTGATCATTTAAGCGAAATTGCCCGTCCTAATTTACTGCGAATGATGGCTTGGCAAATTGGCAAAGAGCAAGGCTATTCCTTTAGCGTGGGGAAAAACTTTACATTTATTAACCGTTACCTTTCAGAAGAGGATTGGGAAGCGCTGCTTTCTACTTATGCTGAAAATAGCTACCCCAACATGTGGCAGTCTCTATTCACCTGCTATGAGCTGTTTAGAAAATACTCTAAAACCGTGGCAGCAAGCTTTGGGTATGCATATCCCGACTACGATGAAGCCATCACCAAATATACAGAACGCATCTATAAAAAAGAGGGCCTTCTCTAAAGCAGCTTAACGCTGCTCTAGGGAAAGCCCTCTTAAGCATGCTTATGGCTGTTACACCATGATTTTGCACATTGCGTTCGTAAATTCAACCGGGTCTTGAATTGGCAAACCTTCAATGAGCAGCGCTTGGTTGTACAGCAGGTTCGTGTACAGGCCGAGCTTCTTTTCATCGCTGGCGAAAGCGGTTTTGAGCGACTGCAAAATCTCGTGGTTGACGTTGATTTCGAGTACTTTGTCCGCTTTCACATTTTGGCTGTCCGGCATCGCTTGGAGAATTTTCTCCATCTCGATCGACACTTCACCTTCGGAGGACAGGCATACCGGGTGCGATTTCAAGCGCTTCGAAGCGCGAACACCGGATACTTTGCCTTCGAGAATCGTTTGCATTTTCTCAAACAGATCCTTGTTGTCAGTCGCTTCCGCCTCTGTCGTTTCCTCGCTCGGATCCGCTTCAATGCCAAGATCGCCGCTCGAAACGGATTTAAATTCTTTATCCTTGTATTTCAAAATCACTTTAATCGCAAATTCGTCGATATCATCCGTGAAGTACAAAATTTCGTACCCTTTGTCCAATACCATTTCCGTTTGCGGCAGCTTCTCAATGCGATCAATGGATGCGCCCGAAGCATAATAAATGTACTTCTGATCTTCCGGCATGCGCTCTACGTACTCATCGAGCGATACGAGCTTTTTCTCCTTGGAGGAGCTGAACAGCAGCAAGTCCTGCAGCGTATCCTTGTTTGCGCCGTAATCGTTGTAGACGCCAAATTTCAGCTGTCTGCCGAAAGCTTTGTAGAACTTCTCATAGCTGTCGCGCTCGTCTTTGAGCAGGCTCACAAGCTGGCTTTTAATTTTGTTTTTGATGTTTTTGGCAATGAGGCTCAGCTGGCGGTCATGCTGGAGCAGCTCGCGGGAAATGTTCAGCGACAAATCCTCGGAGTCAACCATCCCTTTCACGAAGCCAAAATAATCCGGCAGCAGATCGGAGCACTTGTCCATAATGAGTACGCCATTGGAGTACAGCTCAAGGCCTTTCTCAAATTCCTTCGTGTAATAATCGAACGGCGTATGCTCTGGAATGTAGAGAATCGCGTTGTATACAACCGCGCCGTCTGCACTGATGTGGATATGCTTAAGCGGCTTGTCGAAGCCATAGCGCTTCTCCATATAGAAGTTGTCGTAGTCTTCCTGCGTCAACTCGTTTTTATTTTTGCGCCAGATCGGCACCATGCTGTTAATCGTCTGCTCTTCAGAATACTCTTCGAATTCGCCTTCGCTGTCTTCTTTCGGACGTTGTCCGGCAACATCCATCTTGATTGGATAGCGAATGAAATCGGAATATTTCTTAATGATTGCACGCAGGCGATATTGCTCCAAAAACTCGTCGTAGCTGACTTCTTCCGCATTGTCTTTGATTTTCAGCACGATTTCGGTTCCGACGGTATCCTTCGTAGCCGGCACAATCGTGTAGCCGTCTGCGCCTTCGGATTTCCATTTGAACGCTTCCTCGCTGCCGAGGGCACGGCTCGTTACCGTTACAACGTCCGCCACCATAAACGCTGCATAAAAACCAACGCCGAATTGGCCGATGATGTTATGGCCGTCCTTCGCTTCATTTTCGTTCTTGAAGGCCAGCGATCCGCTCTTCGCAATAATGCCGAGATTGTTCTCCAGGTCCTCCTTGGTCATTCCGATACCTGTATCGGCAATCGTCAGCGTGCGCGCCTCTTGATCCGCCGTTACTTTAATATAATAATCCGCCTGATTGAATACCAATTGATCATCGGATAATGCTTTGTAGTAGATTTTATCAATTGCATCACTAGCATTGGAGATCAGCTCGCGCAAAAAGATTTCCTTCTGCGTATAGATGGAGTTAATCATCATTTCCAGCAATCTCTTCGATTCCGCTTTAAACTGTTTCTTGGCCACGAATAAATCTCCCTTCAATAATCATCATTATTAGGCTGCGTAAGGCTAAGTCTAGTTTAGCACTCTTCACGCCTGAGTGCTAATCCTAATTTTTATATACCATATATGAATTTGTAATGTCAACTTATGGTTAGCACTGGCTATCCCATTCGGCATAAAACTGCTCCAAATAGGCTAGCATGAACTGATGCCGCTTTTCGGCAAGCTTTTTCCCATAGGAAGTGTTCATTAAATCCTTCAGCTTAAGCAATTTCTCGTAAAAATGGTGCACCGCCGTCGCTTCGCCGCTCCGGTATTCCGCCTCCGTCATTTCCGTGCGGGGCCGCACATTCGGATCATGCAGCAGATGGCCCTTCGCGCCCGCATAAGCAAACGTTCGCGCAATGCCAATGGCGCCAATCGCATCGAGCCGGTCGGCGTCCTGCACAATCTCGCCCTCCAGCGTGCTCATCGCCTTGCCTCCGCCGCCCTTGAAGGACATCGTCGATATGATTTCCATTACATGTGCGGCGTCCTGTGGATGGACGTTGTTGTGCTCCAGCCAGCTTCGAACTTTCTGCAAGCCTGCGGCTTCGCTAGTGTTCAGCTTAACATCCGCGATATCATGCAGCAGCGCAGCCAGCTCACACAGGAACAAATCCGCCTGCTCCTCGCGGGCAATCGCCTTTGCCATCTGTGTAACCCGGCGAATATGCTGCCAATCGTGTCCCGTGTACTCTCGCTCCAGCTTCTGCCTGACGAACTGCTCGGCAGCTAATAGAATTGCCTCGTTCGCCTGTTGCTCTTGATGGTCTTCTAGTTGGTCTTCTTGATGTTTCTCTTGATTATCCTTCGGATTCATCGCCTGTCCATACCCGCCTTTCTCCTACCCATACGTCACCAGCTTTCAGCTTGTATAGCGTATCTGGTTGCCCAGCCCATTGCTGCTTCTCCACATTATAAGCTCTGCTCTTGATACGCTTAACTTCCCGCTCCGTTCGAAATCCTGATGCCAGATCATCGTCTAGCTCGGACTCATAATGAAATTCGGCATCTATATGGAGCTGCCAGGCAAAATGCTCCACGTCCTTGATTTTGTGCAGCACAGGAAGCTTAGCGAGACGTTCGTCTGCTTTAGCCTGCATCATCGTATTTTGCTCAAATGCGTGATCATAATAATGCAGCTGCTCGCCAATCGCCGTAACCACCTGCGAGGATATGAAACTCGGATCATACAGCCATATTTTTAAATAAAAGGGTTCGTTGTGCTGCTTTAATTGCTGATGCCACGCCTCATAAATATCCATTAGCGCTGCCAGCAGCAGCCGTGAAAACCAGACAGGCGGATTCTATTATATCGTTGCTTCCCTTATTTGGAAGCTGCTTTTTCGCTGTTTTTACAAAACTAGCTCCGTCCCTTGATCTGCCTTTAACAATCTATTTATATACTTAGAACGATTCTACATACGATCTTAAAAAAAGGATAAAGGGGATTTGTAAGCTTATGAAAACGGTTAAGCAACTTGTTCAAATGATGTCAGTCGCGACGATGCTCGCTGCCGGGACGGGCGCTTTCGCCCCTGCCGCTCTCGCTGCTGATGCGCCCGCTGGCGATTATGTGAAGCTGCGCCAAGCGATCGAAAATATGCAAGGCGAAGTAACATGGGACGCCGCTAGCCGCAGCGCTGAAATTACGGTAAGCGGTTTAAAAGCATCGTTCCCGATCGGCTCTTCTTCCGCAACGATTAACGGTGCCGCAACTGAAATTGGAAGCCCTTCTCTTTTAACGAAAAGCACAACCTATGTTTCCAAAAAAGCGCTGGACAGCCTGAAGGCGCAGCTCGTTCAGCAGCAAAATAAAACCGGCTTTGAGCTTGCCTCCTCCTTCCAAATGCCAAGCGAAAAAGCCGAAATCGCCGCTTCTACGCCAGACGGCAAGCGCCTGCTCGTTACTGAAGCGGACAATGGCAGCATTTCTGTGCTGGACATCGCGGACATTAACAAAGTGAGCGTGCTGAAAACCGTCAGCTTCCATGACCTTTCTGCAGATGCGGAAGTGACCAGCGTCACCGTATCCAAGGACGGCAGCTATGGATTGGCAGTCATCCGTACGGGCGATGATGTGAACAAAGCGAACAAAGGGCTGCTTGCCGTAGTCGATTTGGCTACCTACAAAACCGTAAAAACATATGAGCTTGGCATCGGCCCTGATTCCATCGCGCTTTCGCCGGACGGGCTGAATGCCGTGATCGCGATTGAGGATGAGGAGATTGATAAAGCTGCGGATGAAATCGATTTTAAAAATGCGAAGCGCCCTGGCAGCATAATGATTGTTACTTTTGCAGGCGGCGACCCGCTGAAGGGCGAGGTTGTGGATATTGCTACTCCTTTGGACGATGTAGAGGGAGCGATTTATCCGCATGATCCGCAGCCGGAATATGTGGCAATCAGCTCGGATAGCGCAACCGCAGCGGTTACGATGCAGGAAAACAACGCCATCGCGATTGTCGATTTAAAAACGAAAAAGCTCCTTCGGATTTTCTCGCTCGGTACGACGCAGCACAAAGCCGATTTAGAGGACGATGGGAATGTGCGGTTTACGCAGGATTTGACCGCCCGTTATGAGCCGGATGGCATTGCGTTTTCGCCAGATGGCAAATACGTGCTGACCGCCAATGAAGGCGACTTGGGCAAAAATGAATTTAAAGACGGCGTGAAGGCCGGCGGCCGCAACATCGCAGTATGGGATTTGGAGGGCAAGCGGGTATACGACAGCGCTAACCTGATTGACGAGGCGACAGCTAAAGTCGGCTTGTATCCCGATGACCGCAGCCCGAACAAAGGCAGCGAGGTCGAAAATCTGACCGTCGCGACAGTCGACGGAACAGCCCTTGCCGCAGTAGCGTCGGAACGCGCGGATGCAATTTTATTTTTCGATATCGCTAATGCTGCCAGCCCTGTCTACCTCGGCTTGATTCCAACGGCCGGAGAATCGCCGGAAGGCATTCACCGCGTACAAGGACGCAGCTTGTTTGTCAGCGCGGATGAGAGCACGGGAACGGTAAGCTTTTACGCGAAAAAATAAGGGCGGCCGCACGCTGCATTTAGCAAAGCTGTTATCACCCGCTTTAACGAGAAAATCCCTTGAGCGCTTGTATGTGCTCAAGGGATTTTTGGCTTTTAACGCTATGCGTTGTCAGGGCATCCAAATTCGCTTGAAGCTGGAAGCCGCATCGGTGAAGGAAAGCTCGTACACGTCGGGATTGGATAAGGCTTCCCATTCCTCAAATCCGACTGCCTGATCCAGATGCTTGAGCAGCAGCGAAATGAGGTTGCCGTGTGAGACGATTACGGTATTTTTCCAGCTGCTATTCAGCACCTCGGTAACGACTTGAACGGCCCGATTTGTAGCGGTACGGCTGGATTCCCCACCCTCGTAGCATAAATCCATGTCCTCATAGGTTTGACGAAGCATTTCGCGCCAGTCTGGATGATTTTGACCTAATAAAACTCGCTCGGTTAACCGCTCATCCAGCTTTATAGTCAGGCCAGTGGCGTCAGCTAATGGAGAGATGGTGCGGTACGCCCGCTCAAAAGGGCTGGAAATGATGCCTTCTATCCGCTTTTTCGCTAAGAAAGCAGCCAATTGCTGCGCTTGCTCTATTCCAGCTGCTGTTAATGGTGCGTCAGGCTCTTGGCCTTCTGCTTGGCAATGACGGACTAGATATATCGTTTTCATATTCGTTACTCCTTTATGTTTATACGGTTCCTGAGTTGAACAGGGCACGCTAAACATGATGGTGTATAATGTTGGAAAGCAACTATTACAGTGTGAAGGGGTGTTCGTTCCTAATGGCGGAAAGAACAAAAGTGGTTGAAGTTGTTCCTTACGACCCAATGTGGAAGGAGCAATTCCAGCAAATCAAGAGCATGATTGAAGGATATATTGGCGATCTGATTTTGCGCATCGAGCATGTAGGAAGCACGTCTGTAGAAGGGCTGCCGGCGAAACCGATCATTGATCTTGATGTGGTGGTGGAAGATTACAGCGTGCTGCAAGCCATTGTAGAGCGTCTGGCCAAAGAGGGCTTCGAGCATCAAGGCAATTTAGGAATTGAAGGGCGGGAAGCTTTCAAACGGACGTTTGCAGACAACTTTATGAAATATCATCTTTATGTATGTCCCAAAGACGGCAAAGGTTATCTGGAGCATATTGCTTTTCGTGACTATCTCCGCTCCAATGAAGCAGCCCGGAGGGAATATGGTTCGTTAAAGGATAAGCTGGCTGAACAGCATCGCCATGACATTGACAGCTACTGTGACGGAAAAACCGAATTTGTGACCACAATTCTGCGGCAAACCCTTTATCGATGAAGCACTCCATCAAATAACCCGATCCGTCTCTTGGGGCTTCGAAAACTTACTACTCTGTTACCGGCTATTCCGGCATTCTCAAAGAACTTATATGCTCACTATCCTTGTAGAGTGTCGGAATACATACATCCTCTTGCAAATCAGCTTTGCGGCTCTCCTAATATTTCAATCTCCACATCGGCAGCGGCAATAATGAGTGCATCCAATGAATCAAATAGGACTCTAAGCTCGAAACCCCCGTCAATCGTATACATTTCATCATAGAGCCACCATGTATTTTCAGGGAGATCAGGAAGCTCCAGCTGCTTGACTCCGTGAAATGTGATTTTTATATCCGTAAAATAATGATAACAGCCGCGACAGTCCAAGTTTAGAATGAACGTTGCTTCATCGGGCCGATCGTAGGAAATGACTTTGGCATCGTGAAGCGTATTTTCGAATAGCTTGACCGCATTGGGCGGAAGCTCGTTTTTAATTGATTTATAATAGCTGTTATAGGTCTCCGCCAATTTACGCATACGATCATCATAGTCCTGCTTCCACTGCTTCGCCATTTCCTTCAATTCAGGAGGCGGGTAAATCGTATTCAACGTTCCGTCGTGAATGTAAGGATGGAACGGTTCAGGAAGGTATTTTAATAGATGTTCTTTTTTCTCCTCCAACGAGTCTCGCTGCATCCCCAAGTAGTCTACACCTTCTGAACGATAGTAGGCCAGCTCCTCCTCCCACTGCTCCTCCGTTTCCGGAAAAATAAGAAATGAAGCAATCTGCATGAGTTCATACCATTCTCTTGTGCAAAATTTCATAGGGGTCCTCCTTGGTTACTTGTGATTGTTATGGTTTAAAATTGCGCACTCTGTAAGGATTGCGACGGGCTGTAGGGATAACCCCTATAGCTCCTACAGAGTTTCTATCCACGCACTCCGTACGGAGTGCAACACGAAAACGACCCGGTGCTTGGCTGGGCTGTGTCGTTTCAATCCACGGCTCCGTACAGAGTGCGACGCGCCATTGTACGAAGGCGATACGGGATATAGCACGTTTCAATCCACACACTCCATACGGAGTGCGACCGCCGCGATAACGGATTTTCCGTTACTGGCAGACTGTTTCAATCCACGCACTCCGTACGGAGTGCGACGCGAACTATCTGCCCAAGTCCGCAGCATCGATTCAGTTTCAATCCACGCACTCCGTACGGAGTGCGACTGTCGTTAACAGGTATAGGGGTTTGGCAAAGAAGTTTCAATCCACGGACTCCGTACGGAGTCCGACCGTTCTTTGGCAAGAGCTTGACCTGAGTCGCAAGACGTTTCAATCCACGCACTCCATACGGAGAGCGACATGCTCCTCGACGATGTCAGGGCCGCCGCCTGCCGGTTTCAATCCACGCACTCCATACGGAGTGCGACTGACATGCAGATTAAGTTAGCCAGGTATAGGAGTCGTTTCAATCCACGCACTCCATACGGAGTGCGACTAACCTCTTTAGCAGTCTGACCGCCGCCAAGAAAGTTTCAATCCACGCACTCCATACGGAGTGCGACCAGCGTGCCGCCCATCCCCCCGCTCGAACTGGCCTTGTTTCAATCCACGCACTCCATACGGAGTGCGACGATCGGATGCGTATTGATAACGGCAA
The DNA here is from genome assembly GCF_059609455.1 of Paenibacillus liaoningensis. Taxonomy (NCBI): domain Bacteria; kingdom Bacillati; phylum Bacillota; class Bacilli; order Caryophanales; family Paenibacillaceae; genus Paenibacillus; species Paenibacillus liaoningensis. The sequence continues at coordinate 565,249 of NZ_JCAALU010000001.1, read as the reverse complement.
GTTACAAGTTGTTTCAATCCACGCACTCCATACGGAGTGCGACCTTATAGGCCATCTTCAGAACAGTGTTCCACTGCGAGTTTCAATCCACGCACTCCATACGGAGTGCGACTCGCCCAAGATAACCCGGTCCTCAATCACTTTGCTGTTTCAATCCACGCACTCCATACGGAGTGCGACTCCAAGCGTCGATTGCGTTGTCGTACTGAGGCCTACGTTTCAATCCACGCACTCCATACGGAGTGCGACAAGCAACCCTTGCTTACTACGCCCTCCACGAATTGTTTCAATCCACGCACTCCATACGGAGTGCGACCTCTCCTGCTGCCTCAGCTGCCTCAATAACTGCCGTTTCAATCCACGCACTCCATACGGAGTGCGACGACGATGCGGCCATACGAGATTTTTTATCGGTCGCTGTTTCAATCCACGCACTCCATACGGAGTGCGACACCTCCGAAGAGGTTTAAGATTTATTCTTGAAGATGTTTCAATCCACGCACTCCATACGGAGTGCGACGTCAAAAATCGCCCGTACGTGCCAATGAGCATGGTTTCAATCCACGCACTCCATACGGAGTGCGACGCAGTCGTCAAAATGATAGGTTCCGAACTAAAGGCGTTTCAATCCACGCACTCCATACGGAGTGCGACGATTGGGGGTGATGCTTATGGAATTTTCGTTATCGGTTTCAATCCACGCACTCCATACGGAGTGCGACGTATATGCACGAAAAAATATTGTTTGTAAAAATTGTTTCAATCCACGCACTCCATACGGAGTGCGACAGCGAAAATACAAACAATTGATTCCATCATGGCATCAATTGTATATATTTTCAAGATCATCCATACGAACAAAGTCTAAACAAAGTATTGACTTTTCCCAAAGCCCTTCATTTCCGTCATGATTCGACAAATTTTGAGGTGCGAATCCCCTAGGGTTTTTATGGGAGCTTCCGATTCGCACCTGCATCGGCATAACCTTTTTTCACTCCATCGCACGATGGATCATCAGCCACTGCTTGGCAAAATCAACTGCCTCTTTCAGATCAAAAAGCCGGCACTCGGCGCTGCCTACCGCGCCTTTTTGCACGGAGCCTTCATAGTCGTAGCACTGCCCAATCTGTGCAAAATCTGCCGAATCATAGGCGAAATCCGTAAACCATTTCCATACTCGCTCGTCCCCTTCATAAATAGCGGTTCCCAGCTGTTTCGTCGGAAGACGCTCACTCATCGCTTCAGCCAGATGAAAGCTTGTGCAGGATTCATACCCCGTCCCAAGCATCAGCACCTTGGCGCCCAAGCCGTACAGCTTCCCAAGTGGTGACGCCATGCCAAATTGCGGACTTAGCATATGCTCAGATGTAATAAGCTCCGCATACTTGCCATTGGCGCAAAAAGAAACCTGCGGATGCGCTGAACGCACCGTAGCCGGAAACGTGCGAAACAGCTCGGCAATTCGCCCCATTCCCCGCGTTGGCGACAAAGCTGGATCGAAAGCCGGAAGCTCCCGATAAATCGTCTCATACCACTCCTCTGGAACCGGCGGATTGCCCCATTCGGCGGGATCGCTCCAATCTCCGCTTTGCGCAGGCATAATTAATGTGCCTTCATCCCCAACTGCCTGCATAAGCGCCTGCACCATAGCCTGCGGCCCGCCGCATACCCAGCCCAAGCGCGACAAGGAGGCATGCACCAGTACGGAATCGCCTTCTCGAACGCCTAATCTTCGCAAGTCCTGAACGATGTTGCTTATCGTAATCGGCCTTTTCTGACTGTTGATCAACTGCTGTTCTCTCACCTTTGTGCCCCCTGCTTCTACTTTTGTGCTTTAATCATAAACCGCTCTGCGTTCGTCTTGATGCCTCTTTCCGACTTATTGTCCCTAATGAACGCTTCTAATCGCCCAAAATCTTCCGGCTGCCGCCCAAAATTCGGAATAATCGGCGTATGCTTAAGCAGAAAAATCAAATCCGCCGCCGTCTCATAAAACTCCGCGACGTTCCACTCCATAACCTCAATCTTCGTAAAGCCAGCTTCCGTCAGCTCCAATATATACCGCTCCTTGAGCGAGCCTGGCATCTCCCCATAGGCTTGCCCTCTTCCAAACGCCTGCTTGAGATTAAGCTTATCGTTCTCGCTCACTTGCTGCGTCAGAAATGTACCGCCGTTCTCCAGCACACGAGCTACCTCCTGCGCATTAAAGGCTGAATGCCTGCAGGAAACGATATGAAAGAAGCGGTCTGGAAAATCCAGCTTGTCCGCATTCATTGGCAGGACGCGAACGTTGCTGCGCCCGGACTTCGTAATATTTTTCATTGCGGTGTCGACCATGCCTGTAGATAAATCAATGCCCACCAGCAGCAGGGCACAGTCCGCAATTGATAAAATAGCTTCCCCGCCGCCTGTACCAATATCGAGCAGAAGATCGGTTTTTCGGCTAAGCTTGACGACCTCCCGATACAAGTCCCACTTCGCTTCCTCCGACATACACTTCAGCCTGCTGAAATCCCAGCCATTGCTCGCTCCAACCTCATTATAAAAAGCCTCATAGTCAATTTGATTCATTATGATTCAGCCTTTCCTTAAAAATCCACATTTACCCATGCGTGCATAAGTGTCTAAAAGACAGCTTCTTTGTAAATTGTAACATTTTAGGGTGTGTTTTCGTAGTAAGGAGTATATAAAAGGCTGCTGCGCGCTTTTGCAGGCTGATCCTTGTACCCGGGGGGAAATTGCGATGAGAAACGAAAAATTAGTTCTTGTGCTGTCGCTATTTTTAATTTTTGTCGGTTTTACCGCTATACTTTTTGGCTATTGGGAAGCCTTGCAGCCGAAAACAGGCCCCGTTGGCAACGGAGCCACCTTGCCGACCTTTCTTCAAATACTCCCCTCTATTTTAGCCATCGTGACGGGTATTCTGAATCTAGCCCACATCGTCTATCGCCGCAGGAAAGCCTGTTTTAATAACAAAGACAATAAAGAGAATACGGATCAAAACCCCTCGTAGAAAAAGACAGCTATACCAACACGCGGCTTGCTAGTAGTCCCCTACTTCGGAAGCTGCGCAGCATAGCGCTTGCGCAGCGCATGGAGCCGATCCAGCTGATTAAGCGCCTGCTGGCCCTGCCGCTTCGTCACAGCTACCGTCAAAGCATCCACTAATGCAACGGGAGCCGTCATCGAATGAAAGCCCTCCAGCTCCCCCCGATCCAATTGCAGCACAATATCACTCTGCTCCAGCATATCCGAGACGAGCAAATCCGTGACCAACACCGTTCGATAACCCGCCGCCTTGCCCTGCTCCAAAATAACCGTCAGCTCCGGCGACCGCCTGACAAAGCCAAACATCAGCACGACATCCTCTTCCCCCGCGTGAGACAACGTTTCAAACAGCTCGCTGCCGCTAGCCTCCATCGCCACCACCTGCACGCCGATCCGATTCAGGCGGAATTGCAGAAGCGCAACGAGACAGACCGCCGCCCCCGAGCCAAAAATATAAACTTTACGCGCAGCATGAATGGCCTCCACCGTCTGATGAAACGCTGCCCGCTCCACCCGCTGCTTCGTGACCGCAACATTATTTGCAGCTATGTCTAATATTTCGCCCACAACATCGGCCGCTTCCGAATCGACCTTATTTAAAATCTGCTTCATTTTATGAGCAGGGGTAGCATGTTCATTTTGCAGCAAATACTTCTTGAAGGCCTTCAAATTGGCAAAACCAATCGTAGCCCAAAAACGCGAAACGGTCGCCGTACTGACCCCAACCGCCTGCGCAATGTCCTCCTCCGTGCAATAGGGAATTTGCGCAAGCGCGCCCGCTACATAATTGGCTATCGCCTGCTGGCTTTTTGACATTTTGTCCAAATCCATTTTGATATTAATCGGTACCATGATGTGCCCTCCCTGTGCCTGTGCCTGATCCTGTGCCTGTGCCTCAAAAGCAGGCTTTCATCAGCAGTATAGCATTCGCTGCAGCTTTATGAAAGTTTTTTATCACAAATTAATTTATGAAAATTATTTTACACAAACGAAATAATTCGTTGATGATGCGTTAACAGTTCCTCTATATATTGAAAAAGAGTTCGCTGCTGCACTGAGGCAGGCGAAGCGAATTTCGCCTCAATCCCATTTTGCTTAGGAGGAATTAAACGTGACATCCGCGCTTAAACGCCGTTACGAATTGACGCAATCCCAGAAGCTTATGGTGTTCATACTGGCTATGTCGCTTTACGGCATTTCCAATATGTTCTCCGAGCTTATCCCCGAGCTCAAGCTTGGGCCGATTGAAATCAAGGTCGAATATTTTGCCTTCATTCCGCTCACTTTATGTATTTTGTTCAACCCGCTGTATGCCGCGCTTGGCGCTTCCTTCGGCGAGATTATTTTCGGAGAGCTGCTGCTCGGGCAATTCGGCGGACTCGGGGAGCTGGAAAAATTCATTGAGTTCTCGCTCGCCATGTATGTTGCCGGACTGCTAGTCAGCGATCCCCGCAATCGCAAGCAGCTTGCTCTAGCTTCCTTCGTTGCAGTAGGCATTGACCAAATGCTCGGCACGATTGTCGATGTCGGTAAAGTATGGTTTGGGATTGAAGAATTTGAAGCGGTCCCGGGGCTTCCAGAAAGCATTTTGCTCATTGAGGGCCTTAGCTTCCTGAACGCCATGGTCATTACCGGCATCTTCTTCTCCCTGCTGCCAACGCTGTTTCTCGTACCAAGACTCTATGGAAAAATCGAGCCGCTGCTCGGCATGAAGCCGCGCGACAGCCGGGTTCCGCTCTCGCTTGGACAGCTGATGACGCCGCGCTTGCTTATTACGGGCATTTGCTTTTTCTTCCTTGCGGTCGTTGCCGAATTTCTGGCCGAGTCAGATATGAACTTCGCCGTCTGGGAGCCGGAATTTATTGAGCAATATGGCAGCGGCTATATGTGGGTGAGCATCGGTGCCGCAGCGCTCGTCCTGCTTGTAACCGTTGCATATGCGATGCGCTCCAAAGCGAAAACCGCCCAGAAGCCGGGGGATATGAAGCTTTGAGCAACCTACAGCATCATAATGCCGCAACGATGACCTCACGAGCTGCTGCCGCTGCGGCTACAGCTCCTATTATTGAAATGAACGACGTTTGCTTTCAATATCCTGGTGCTGAGGGAATGGCTTTGTACGATATAAAGCTGACGATTCAGCCTGGAGAATTTATCGCCATCGCTGGGACGAATGGGAGCGGCAAATCGACGCTCTGCAAATGCTTGAACGGCCTTATTCCTAATTATTATGTTGGCGATTTGAGCGGATCGATTCGGGTAGCTGGCATGGATGCCGCAAACGAAACGGTGTCCTCCCTTTCGCGGAAGGTGACTTACGTCTTTCAGGATTTTGAAAATCAGCTCGTGCGTCCGACTGTGTACGATGAAGCCTGCTTTGCACCGCTTAATTACGGCTATGCGGACTATCGCCAGCGCGGGGAAAGGGCGCTCGCTATGCTCGGTCTTGAGCCTTTGCGCGACCAATGGATTTGGCAGCTTAGCGGCGGGCAGAAGCATATGACTGCGCTGGCAGGCGCGCTCGCTCTTGATCCCGATGTGATCATCGTGGACGAGCCCGTCGCCCAGCTTGATCCTTATCATGCCAAACTGATTTATGATAAGCTCGCCATGCTCAACAAGCAATACGGTAAAACGATCATCGTCATTGAGCATCATACTGAATTTATTGCCGATTATTGCGATAAAGTCGTATTGATGGATAGCGGCACCATCCGCTGGATCAAGCCTGTACAGGAGGCGCTGTCCCGCGTCGATGAATTGGCAGCGCTGAATATTTTGCCGCCGCAGTTCACCTTGGCGGTGCGAAATTGGGAAGCCCGGCGCGGGCAAACAGCGGCAGCAACGGCAGCAGCTCCGCTATATCCAATTACGCTGGCGGATGCGGAGGTTTATTTTCAGAATGATGCGGAAGCAGTGGCTGTTGGCAAAAAAGATATTCAGCTGCAAGCCGCTTTTCCGTCTGCTAGGCAGGCTGGGTTTATAGCAAAGCAGCAATCGCAAGCTCTTAGTCATTCCGACAATTCAAGCTCAGCGCGGGCAAAGGCTTCGGATGCGGCGTCACCGCAAGAGTTGATTCGCTTCGAGCATGTATCCTACGGCTACAAAACAATAACGCGTGCGCTGCATCCTGTTGTTCGCGATCTGAATCTTTCGATTTACGAGGGCGAGCGAATTGCGCTCGTCGGCAACAATGGAGCGGGCAAATCGACACTGCTTAAGCTTATTTCCGGCATCCGCCGTCCCAATAAGGGCGAGCTCACCGTTTGCGGCCGCTTAACGAAGCGCCATTCGCCCGAGCAGCTGTCTGAATTCGTCTCCTTCATCTATCAGCATCCGGAGGAAATGTTTATTGAGGATTCGGTGCGCAAGGATGTGGAGTTTTTCCCGAAAGCCCGAAATAAAGCGGGATATTCAGCCTTTACCGATGAAGTGCTGGAGCGGCTGCGGCTCACCGAGCTTCAGGATCGCGATGGCAGATTGTTAAGCGGCGGGCAGCAGCGGCGAGCTACCCTTGCGATTGGCCTCGCGATGCGTCCTACGGTGATGCTGCTCGATGAGCCGACGGCAAGTCTCGATGCTTCAAGCCGGCGCGAAATGACCGCCATGCTTGCCGAGCTGGAGGATCAGGTCAAAGCGACGCTGATCGCCACCCACGATATGCAGCTTGTTGCCGAATGGGCGAATCGCGTCATCGTGATGCATAACGGCCAGGTGCTGCTGGATACAGATACGCGTTCCTTGTTCCGCGAGCTTCACGTATTGGAGCAGGCCGGACTCATTCCGCCGCAAATTACGCTGCTCAGCGATCGGCTCGGCCTGGAGCCGCCGTGTCTGTCCGTTGACGAATTGCTTTGCCGCCTGACTGGGGCTGCATCTGCGGACACATCAGAGCAGCTGCCTAGAGAGGAGGCCATCACGAGTGGAAGCCATTAAACAAAATTTGATCGACAAGCTCAGCGTCGAGCAAATCAAAATCGAGCTGATGCGCACCGCCTTCGGCCGCCAATCTACTTTTTTATCGCGCTTCGACCCGAGGATTCTCATCATCTGGTATTCTTTTTTCGCTATAGCGCCATGGTTCATTCATAACAAATTCATTCTGCTGGGGCTGCTCGTGCCAATCGTCGCGCTCACCTTGTCCTCCAAGGTCAGCCCGCTCGTCCTCATCATTATGGGCATTGGGCTCGTCAGCGAAATCAGCTACATTCTGCTCGGTTCGCTGCTCTTCGGCGGAAGTCTCGCCAGCTTCTGGCCCCTCATGACACTCACGCTGAAAATATTGCTCATTTCACTCGCCAGCATTGCTGTTTTCTCCAGCATGGACCCCGAGAAGCTGAGCGATGCGCTGCTCAGTCTAGGCATGCCGGCGCAGTTCAGCTTCGGCGTATCGTATGGCTACCGAATGCTGCCGATTCTAATCGAGGAATATCACAACATTATTCATTCCTTCCGCCTTCGCGGACGCTCGCCGCAGCGGAAAGGGATTTTCGGCTGGCGCTCCCTCGTCTACTTGGCGACGATTAGCGTCCGTGCCTTTTATCCGCTCATACTGAATACGGCGAAGCGCACCCGCACAACGGTTGAAGCGCTGGAGGTGCGCGGCTTTACTTATTCCTTAGTCAGCCCGGACGCGAAGAAGCTGAAGCTCACCTATTTGCGCATTCGCCCATTGGACTTTGTATTTCTCGGCTGCTCCCTCTGCTATATGATTGTGCTGGCGGTAGCAGGACAGCATTTTTCACTATAAAATTGACTATCGAAACGGAAACGGAGACCTCAGCTATATGATGAATCTTGATTTGCACACCCACGGCAAGCTATCGAAAAAAACACATTTTTCGCTCGACTATTTTGCCGCCATGACGGCTGAAGCGATTGAAAATGGTCTAAACGCCATAGCGTTGACCGAGCATTTTAACACGCTGAATTATACCGATATGCTGGATCAGCTTGACGCAGCCTTCGCCTATCAGGACGACTATTATGATGTGAATGGCCTGAAGGTGTTTACGGGCATGGAGGTAGATGTTGCGGAGCGCGGGCATATTTTAATCATAGGCAATCGCTTGTACCTGCGGGAATTGCGCCAGAAATTGGAGACTTATGCAGAAAAAGTAATCTTTATCCCCTTTTCCGAGCTGATGGATCGTACGGAGAATGCTCCTGTGCTGCGGATTGGCGCGCATCCGATGCGGGAGAGCAATCCGCTCACGCAGTATGCGCCTGAGCAGCTTCTGCGGCTTCACGCGTTGGACATTAACGCGAAGGACTTGTATCAATATGGCCCCGCCATGGCCGATCAGGTTCGCCAGCTTGCGGCTGAAATCGGCTTGCCCGCCTGCGCGGGCAGCGACTCCCATCAGCCGCTCCAGTTCGGCAGCGTATGGAACGTGCTGGAGCGGGAATGCCGCACCGCCACTGAGCTGCGCGAAGAGCTGCAACGCGGTCGCTACTCCGTGGAAATTTCACCTTGCCTCAGCGTCAAGGTGAAGGCTGCTCAGATGATGAAGGAGCTTTTGAAGAAGACGATGACGGTGGAATAAGTAGAGGCTTTTAGTATAAATAGGCTGCTTCCGCGTGGATGATACGACGCGGAAGCAGCCTGTTTTTTTCAATTTAAATGAATGTGCGCTTAGTAACTCGGATTTGTAGTCGTTCGGGAGGCGTATCAATTCACGTATTTCGTTCGGAGTGCGACAAATGGTTCATTGGCACTTACATTCATCAGGTAAGTTTCAATCCACGCACTCCATACGGAGTGCGACGCAGAGGTACTTGCTTGCGGTGAGCCAGTAAGTACAGTTTCAATCCACGCACTCCATACGGAGTGCGACAATGAGCTACGTTCCAAAACAAGCTTCTCGCTATGTTTCAATCCACGCACTCCATACGGAGTGCGACGATAGAGAGATTTTGTCATCGCGTTCAATAAATCGTTTCAATCCACGCACTCCATACGGAGTGCGACTGAGTGGCCAATGGCCATGTGTGATGAGGGGGGAGTTTCAATCCACGCACTCCATACGGAGTGCGACTTCCAGAGCCGTACCGTGCGGCCGTGACGGGCGGTGTTTCAATCCACGCACTCCATACGGAGTGCGACGCACGTATAAGCCATTATCAAAGCAATGACCATGTTTCAATCCACGCACTCCATACGGAGTGCGACTTAAATTCATCATCGTCGACTACATAGTCACGTTGTTTCAATCCACGCACTCCATACGGAGTGCGACAGACATTGATGGGGCGCTAGACACGCTAACAGACGTTTCAATCCACGCACTCCATACGGAGTGTGTATCTCTGTCAATAGAGTAGACACAAGAAACCGAGATTTTTAAGCTGCCTTTCGGTACCTGCGTTCGCATTCATTGGGAGTGAGATACCCGATGGTCGAGTGAATGCGTTTGGCATTGTAGAAGCAGAGGATGTATTCAAAGATGCGTTTACGTGCTTGCTCCCGCGTTTTGAAGCGCTCCAAATAAATGAGCTCCTTTTTAAGAACGCTATGGAACGCTTCGATACAAGCATTGTCATAGCAGTTGCCTTTGCGACTCATACTGGCCTTCATATTGTAGGTTTTTAGACGGGCTTGGTAGTCATGAGAAGCATACTGACTTCCTCGATCAGAGTGATGCAGCACTTCACCCGTTGGGCGCTGCTGCTGATGCGCCCGATCAAGCGCCTGAAGGACTAATTCTTTGGTCATCCGATCACTCATTTGAAAGCCCACAATTTTGCGGCTATACAAGTCCATGACGCTCGCCAAATAGAGCCATCCTTCATCCGTGGCAATGTAGGTGATGTCGGTCACCCAAGTTTGATTGGGTGCCTCGGGTCTGAATTGGCGATTGAGTACATTTTCGGCGACAGGTAGGTTGTGTTTGGAGTTCGTTGTCGCTTTATATTTTTTAATGGTTCGGGATTTCAGACCCTGCTCCTTCATCATTCGAGCGACAGTCTTCTCCGAGATTTTCCTGCCCTGTTTATGTAGCATTTGTGTAACCTTCGGGCTTCCATAAAGCCTACGAGAATCTAGAAAGATTCGCCGAATACGCTGTACCAGCTTTTTACGGCTTTTCTCTCGTTTGCTGACTTTACGTGTGGTCCATTTGTAATAACCGCTTCTGGAAACGCCCATAGCAGCACATAGCTTTGCGACACGGCAATGGAAGCGGTGATTGTGGATGAAGGCATAGATCAGCGCCGGTCTTTTGCAAAGTAGTGCATGGCCTTTTTTAGAATGTCATTTTCTTCTTGCAAGTCACGGATTTGCTTTTGTAACGCCTTGAGGGCCTTGTCCTCTTCTTTCAATTGACCACTGCCAGGAAAGGCTTGTCCGCCATCTTGTTTGATTTCAGATACCCACCGATACACGGTATTGACGTGCAGCCCTAATTCCTCTGCCACTTGAGGGGCCGTTTTTCCCTCTTCTTGAATCATCTGGACGACTTGTCTTTTAAAGGCTTGATCATAATGTTTCTTTGTCACTTCGTTCACCTCGAATTTGGATAGGTCTATTTTATCCGATTCTCGGTTCTACGTGTCTACTTTTTAGTCTAACAACAGTGCGACTTGGGGGAGAGTAACCGTGAAAGCGACAATTAACGGTTTCAATCCACGCACTCCATACGGAGTGCGACCATTAAAAGACGGCGTCAAGGATTTGGTCAAGGAACTGTTTCAATCCACGCACTCCATACGGAGTGCGACCAGTCCGCGTCCATAAAGGTTGGGTTGCTGCTGCTGTTTCAATCCACGCACTCCATACGGAGTGCGACCTTCTCGGTGTAAGAAATAGAGTTCGAATTTTGTGTTTCAATCCACGCACTCCATACGGAGTGCGACCTGTCCGAATCATGGGTTCGGGAGATTATTGATAAAGTTTCAATCCACGCACTCCATACGGAGTGCGACCGTAACCAGCTGGAATTTCCGTCCACCGTCCAAGCGTTTCAATCCACGCACTCCATACGGAGTGCGACTTTATAGTCCGCGAAATAGATCGCAGGGCTTTTGTGTTTCAATCCACGCACTCCATACGGAGTGCGACGAGACGTATAACCTAGACCAGTATGACATGGAGGCGTTTCAATCCACGCACTCCATACGGAGTGCGACTTGTAATTACTTTCGAGCGATGCTTTTTGCGCGTTGTTTCAATCCACGCACTCCATACGGAGTGCGACTTTTGCTTAAGCAGCTTAGACATGTCAGCCACTAGTTTCAATCCACGCACTCCATACGGAGTGCGACGAGATGCTGCGGCTGTTGCTTTAGAAGCCTCGGAAGTTTCAATCCACGCACTCCATACGGAGTGCGACAGGTCATAGAGATTGTGTATGGAGGTGGGCAGATGTTTCAATCCACGCACTCCATACGGAGTGCGACAGAAAAGTGGAAGGCTGAACATGCCGCTGAAATGTTTCAATCCACGCACTCCATACGGAGTGCGACGGTGATTTTACAACATCGGTGGACACAGTGCTATGTTTCAATCCACGCACTCCATACGGAGTGCGACAGCGAAAATACAAGTAATTAATCCCATCATGGCATCAATCACCTCTTTTTTCAATAAATATAAGACCAAAAAAATCTAGGTCAAATCTTGACTTTTCTTGAAATGACTCGGATTCGACAATTTTCTACAATATTTGAGGTGCGAATCCCCTAGGGTTTTTATGTGAGCTTCACATTCGCACCATGTATCCGCAAAAATTTTTCGCTTATAGAATAAACGGTTCTTCCATATCATAGGCTTCTTTTGCACCAATGTGCTCCACCTTGCTTTTGTGATTCTTACTTCAATCGTACTTCTGCTCATAATCAGTGTGAATTTTATTTTTCAGCAATAAAAAAGCTCATTCCTAACTCATGATTCAAGTTGGAATAAGCTTTTTAAAAGTCCACCGATTTTTTTAGTTTTTGGTTTGTTAGCTATTGTTGGAATTGTAAATAAGCTTATATGAATATGAGTAAGGAGTCAGAGCATTACTCATTTTTATTCGGCTAACATTGCCAAAAACTCTTTAAAGCTATCTGCAACATGGTAACTTACTAGGTCAAATTCTCCAGAATTTTCATGATCCCACACACAAACATCAGGACTATTTCTAGACTCACGAAAATCCAAACATAGAAAGTCACCAGAAAACAGTACAGCAACTGGTAATAATGCAACTCCTATTAAGTCTTCATCGTCAACTAATCTTTCATCAAGCTGAGATTTTGTAGCATCAATATCAAATATTCCATATTCATTTTTTGTTGGGTCCTCCAGAATGCAAAGAAATCTAGTGACTAAATAATTATGACCATTACAACTAAAAGACCGTTTTTCTGGACTGCCCCCATTATATATTTTAATAAACTCTTTATAATCTGATGGTAATTGTACCCTCCAGAAACCTTCTTCTTTTGATAATAGCTGATCTGAAGGTAATGGATAAATAATTGACTTTGCTTTCATCTGCATAATCGTTTCCTCACTTATCTCGGCGCATATGCTCACATACCATTAGACCTACCGCCATTATGAGTTGTGATATTGTGAATAACAAAAGGCACTAATTGCATTTTCCCAGGCACTTCAGTGCAATGCCATTTTGTTGCTTGGGTTATAATTATTATTGGATGAATTATAGGTTTATTCGGCACTAGTTAGCCCCAGCGATATTTTTTAAAAATTAGAGATAATATACGCATATGAAGTCAATGCTATCCTATATTTTGCCGCCCCTTATTTATCCTGGAATTGAGGCACCAATGAAAATGCGAACGGGCTACTGCGAGAGTTCTATCCCAAAGCCTATGATTTCGAAGACGCTTCGGAAGAGGAATTAGTGTGATCGTCCTCGAAATTGTCTCGGATGGAAAACCGTGCATGAAACTTTTATTATTGAGTTGTCGGATTTGGCTTGACAATCCGTCTCACTAATTGATATCACCTGCTAATTCTTCATCGAAAACAAACATTTAATTCTATTGAGGAAGTGTCGGTAGATAAGGTCGTTTCTTTTCTAATCGAAACCAGTCTTCAATGTGATTACATAAAAGAGGAATATCATTAATTGCCTGTTCACATAAACTTTCGTAACTCTCTTTAAGAATTTCTCTTAAATTATAGTTTTCCAAATATTCTTTTTTCAATTTTACTTCGTAAATCATAATTGGCTCAATAATATAGTTTTTGTGTCTTGTGTTATGACTTGGATGAATGCACCAATTAAGTTTACCGTGATAAGTTTCGATACAATTACCTAATAACTCATACATTTCGTTATTTTCGTGAAATCTAAAGTAAAAACCTGCAGGAGCATCATAAATATTACTAGGGGTATACATTGACGTTCTGTACCATTCAAATGAACCTAATTTAGCGAGAGTATACGCCATTAAATCTTGTAACTCCACTTCTTCTTTTTCCATTAAATATATACTTTTCAATGTCATTTTTTCGCCCTCACTTTAATGTCTGCTTAATTACTAAAATCTGTCCGTCACTACCTTTGCTTATATTATCCATATAATCCTTGATTGGTATAGGCTTATCGCTAAGACGGGGATCATAAATATACTTACCATCTGAGTATACAGTATGATAAATAAAGATTTTCATCTCCCCGTACTCTTCAACTTTTATAGTCCCGAATTTTTCTAAGGGTTTTATTGTGAAAATTTCCCCCTTACCTCCGGCAGCTTGAGCTAAATCCTCTGCGATCTCAGAACAATCATATGCCAAATTAGATTTATACATGGCAGACATGGATGACATTTTGTCCAATACTGCCCTATTTCCTATAACTTTACCCGTCCCCTTAGAGGAAAACAAAAAAACAGGTCAATCATGGTGATTACTGACCATAAATGACCTGTTTCATGTAACGCTTTATAATTGTTCAGGTTATACTATTCACATATTATTGTACAAAAAACTTATTGGGGGAATATTAGTGTTATACAAGGCTAATTAATGCTACTTTCTTGATACTCTAATCTCAATTCATGAAATGGGAACTTTTCAGTCCCTGACAACCCCTTATCATCAACAACAACCATATTATCTCTTCTTATCATTATAGGGGTATCTCCATTCGATTCCAATAAGCACTCGCCATCCAATCTAATCATAATACTTCCTATAAATTTCATTAATTCATTTATTCCGTTAGAATGATCACTATAGATATCAAACCACATCTTATATTTGAAATTCAATTCATAATCCTCACTTCGAAATTTCACACCATCTCCGCCTTCTGTAATACTTACGTTAAATCCATCAGTTATCACCTCAAGTTCTACATTTGAGTCAGTTATTATCTCGCCATTACACAATATTTCAGTAACTGTTTGTTTTAGATAATTAAAATCATAATCTCCAACCAAGAAGAACAAATAAAACATATATTCCTCCTCCAATTCTATGGATAAAGTCTGATTACTTTCCCATTTTTAATTATTAGTAATTCTTCTAGTGTGTCTATCTTATATTCTTTAAATTGCTTAGCTACATCATCAACTGATCCTAAAAAATCATCCAAATTAATAACAATTCGACTTGCTTGTTTCTCAGTTTTTCCTTTTACAGTATCCCAAATATTCCTTACAGGTGTATTAGCTTTGGGTGAATAGCAATCAAATGCTTTGCCATCTATTAAAAAGTCTGGACTCGATGTTTTTTTTATTCCATAACCGTTTCCACCCTTTGTATCAGGTAGCATCTCAATGTCATAGCCTTTGCTAGCTAAAAGATTTGCTGCTTCATTTTGTAGTTCTTTCGGCCGAGGATCATTAGGGTCCGGCTTTTCATACTTGCCTTTAGGTTCCCCCCCTGGAGGAAGTGTGGGTTCTGTAACGCTTAGTTTACCTGTCCCCTCAGTATCTGATTCTTCTTTTTCTCGGTCCTCTCTTTCCTTCCTTTCGTATTCTTCTCTTTCCTTTTGTTTAGTTTCCGTTTCTGATTTCGGTTTACCCGTCCCCTCAGAACCATGCTTACCGCCACCATCGCCATCCATCCGCGTCATCTGTCTATATTCCGTCTTGTTCATCATCTGCCAGAACATTGAACCATCTGGCGTTTGCCTCACAACTACGCGGAAAGGCAGCATATCCAGCACAGCATTACGCAGTTTTTCTACCAGTATACCTTCCTTTTCCAGCTCATCCAATAGCTTTTCAAGCGTTGACGCGTTCGTTTTCAGCTTGCCGTCCTTCGATGCGGCCGCGGCTGCTTCATCCATTTGATTTGTGAGAAGCGGCTTCCCTTCACCATCTTTCTCCTTCTTCCCCTCCGGGCCATCTCCTCCATCCGCATGCCCGTTCTTAGCGCCTTTGCCTACCCCTTTAGCAAGGGACTTCGTCGCTCCCGCTGCACCATAAACAACAGTTGCCGTATCCACAATGCGCATGTAGCCTTCCACCGTTTTCTGACCGCTTTCCTCGCTCTCTTCTTTCGTTTGAAAGAGCCATTCGGTTGGGTTCATCGCCATGCTTGTCGGGACTAACTTAAAGGCTGGATTAAACATGATTGGATTAGAAGTAGGCATGTCCGCTATCGGCTGTACAAAGCTTGTGGCAGTGGAAGATAGATCGCCCCAGATTTCTTCTCCCGATTTCTGCAGCGTTACCGTTTCCAGTGTGTAATTTACTGCCTGTAAATATCCTTTCATTAGATCATTACGTTCCTCTAACGGTGCTGCCTCCTTGCCGCTCACCCACTCGTATACGGTATCCGAGTCAATGAGAATATCCGCTGCATCTACTACCAAATCCCAAAGCTCCAACGCTGCATTCTTCAGCGCTTTTTTTTCACCTTCCCCCTGCGCCTTTTGGTTTTCCTTCATCCGCTCAGTCGCCACTCGCTGGATTCCCTTTTCTTGCACCTGCTGCTCGAAGGGGCTTAATATTCGCTCATACGTTTGCGTCACACTTGCCTTTAGCTCAATCTCGCTTCCCTTTACATTCACTTCTTCCCCTAAGTCGATTGACTCTGTTGCGGTCTGAATGTATAGACTTTCTTCACCGCTTACTTCAATGGAACCGCCGCTCAGACTTAGAGAGCCAGCAGCTTGAATCTGTACAGCCGTCGAGCTGTTCAGCGTCACACCCGTATACTTGTTCAGTGAAATGAACAGCGCTCCCTCTTGCGCGGTCATATGCAACTCGCTGTCCCCCAGGCTGAAGGCCTTGCCCTGCGGATTGCCGAATGACTTGACGCCCGGATCGGCCATCGTCTTGTGGCTTTTCTCCGCCTGCGCCCCTTCCGCTTTCATCCGCACCGCGTGGGTCACAATCGCCTCATCCTCGTCTGCGCTTGGAAAATAGAGCTTAACCGCCGCCCCCTTCTCCGGCAGCATGTACAGCACCTGATTCCCTTCCGCTGAATACGGGAACCACTGCGCTTCTCCCGCATCCTGCTTGCTATCCATCTCCAGATGAAGCTTGACCTGATTGCGCTCCACGTCGATGATGCTGCCATTGATAGAAGCTCCAATGATCCCCAGATTATGCAGCTTCCGCTTCTTCAAGCCTTCTGGCAGCGCACATTCATAGCTCCACTGAAGCAGCCCCTGCTTCAGACATCCATGCCGCTTCGTAATGAAATAGGTGACATGGTTATGCTTCACCTCATCGCCAAGCTGGAGCAGCTTCCCCCACTCAAACCGATACGAGGTATAATGCTGCTCTAGCCCGCCAGACTCATGATTCATTTCCCATTCCAAATAAGGCGCTAATTCCCGCTTAATCTCATAGGGATGGCTCTCCAGCTCAATTGGAGCCTTGCCATCCGGAATGCCGATCCAGAACTGCTGTTTATGCGCCGCAATATCCGGTACCAGCTCCGCCCCGACATGAGATGCCAAGCGCCTCAGAAATTCCCAATCCGTCTCCTCATATTGCATGATAAATTTGCCCGTCTTTTTCTTCCCAAACGCCGTATCAATAACGTCTCCACGCCCATACTCGCGTACAATAGACCATACAATCCCATTATATGTACAATCTGTGCTTTGGAAAGAACGTTTCTTCCTGCGCGTATCAAAATCATAGGTATGGGACAAGACTTCAAGCTGCACACGAACCCCATCCCTTGCGGCATGCAGCTCGACATGATGCAGCTGTCCGAGAAAAAGCGGCTGCTTCCTGCCATCCTTGAGTACCCGGTACACCCCAATATGATCATTTGCCGAAGCATGGGTGATAATTTCATCTTCCTTTTCCTCTGCTACCGTACCCGTTACGATTAATTTTCCGTGCTCCCCAAATGCATGAATGATTTCCAGCTGCTCTAGCCGCAGCTTGCCATAGGGCCACACGAAGCGCAGATCCTTGTAATCTGCCGCCGCCGTTTCCTCCACTTCCTTTTCCTTCATCATCATCCCCCTCAGCGCCCTTTAATGGCTACAGCTGCCCATCCTGATCGATCGTAATGGTGCCTCCTGTGGAGCACATTAATTGTGATTGACTAAGCAGTGCAGGCTGCTCGTCAATAAGCACATCCTTCTTGCCATCCGTCCATGGTCCGCAGGTCAGCGGCTCGCAGACACCGCCCGTTTTTTTGCAAAAGCCAAAATGGCTGATGTTGTCGATCGGAACGGCATCCATTACATGCAGAACAGGCTGATCTTTAATATAGACGCCATGGGAGGTCGGCAAATTAAGCACGCCCGGATCAGAACCTTCGCTGCATTTTAATACGGCCCCTCTGACGACATAAAAATGCTCGCCCTCCAGCATGCCGCTCATCAGCGCTTGCAGCAGCATCGTAAAAAACATGTCCTACCCCTCCTCGCATTTTCCTCAGCAATTTAGAATGATTCCGCCAGCTTAAGTGTAGAAATAGCTGCATGGGCCAGCTGCTGCCACAGCTCTACCTCACGCAGCGGAAATTGAAAGCTGCTCATCAGCACTCTCCCGCCAATCACGGTCATCCCTACAACCTGATAAACGGACTTCTCTCCTTCTGGAAGAAGGCATTCGTAGAAGGCGATTTCATGTGCCTCCGGCTTAAGCATGCCGCCGCCCGTTAGCAGCAGCTCTGGGCGCATTTGCTTGATTTTCACGACCATCGCTTGTGCAAATCCCTCGAGGTAAGGCCGCTGCAGCTCATGCTTTAACCAACTGAGCGTACATACAATGCTCTTCGTCTCATCGGTAAATGACCACTGCTCATGCTTTCGCTGCTGCTTGGCCTCCACTTGCGCTTTGAGTGATCCCGACTCTTGCATTGCCGATAGCGAGGAAGGCAGCATTAAGCTTACGCGCCCATCCAGCAGCCACAGCTCCTGCATGCGATATGGTTGTCCGTCTATTCTGATAAAGCTCCCTTCGCCTTCAACTACCCATTGCGGCTCGCGGTCCGCTGTATCTGCATGAGGCTTCCTGATCCACGTATCCAATATTTGTTCATCCATATAACGCTTCATGCGGCCCCTCCTCATCTACCTCGACCCGGTTAAGCGTAACCCCCGTCGCCTCCCGGCGCAGCAAGCTCTCCGCCGCCGCCAAGCTGAGGACGAGATAAGGCTCTCTCACTCCCGCAAGGGTAAACATATGATGGCCTGCTATTTTGCTCCGCGCGAGCACCAGCCGCTTTATCGTCTGATCTGGATGAAAGCTGCTTTGAACCGATAGCGCGTCGATGGGCGGAACCTGCATAGCCCAATAAAGCGGCTGGAACTGCTGCTCCCGGTTCATGAAATACACTCTTTTGAAAGCAATCCGGGCGTTATATTTAATGGCAATCGTTTTTATCTTGTCAGATACCATGCGGATTGGCCGCTCCAGCCAGTCCAGCACCTCGACATCTCCTTGAGCCGCCACATCCACTACGGAAATCGCAGGCAGCTGTGCAAAAGGCTTGCCATTGTCAAATCTAGGCGGCTTAAAGGTACCATCCAGCTGCTGATCTTCCTTTAAAATAAAATACTCACTCATTGCGCTCCCCCTTCCAACTGCGCCTGCACCCGCTTATACCCATTGAATGACCTTCCTTTGCTGCTCAGATAGCGGGAAAAGCTGCTGATCTTTCGCAGAAAAAACAGCCAACTCCAGATTGGCGCCTTCAAAGCTCGACCGCCCCAGCCTTGCGCCAACAAAGCTCGCCCCTGCCAAATTCGCACCATCAAACTGTACGCCAAGCAGTCCAGGGAAGCGGTGAAGCCCCTCTTTAAACGGCTGCCCGCTGCAATGCTCGAAGAGGGCTCCGCGCAAATCGGCATGCCGAAAGTCGGCATCCGTTAGTAAGGAGTGCCGAAAATCCGCCCCTGCGGCGGAGCAAGCCTGCCATCTCGAGCCAATAAGGGCACAGCTCTGAAACCCGCTATCGGTCAGCTCGCTATCACTGAAATCCACATATCGCAAATCAGCTGCTTTACACTTTACGCCCTTCAAATCCAGCCCCCGCAAGCTGTCATAAGGCTGAATGCCGCCTTGCCCTTGCCCCTGTCTATGCCCTTGCCCCTGGTCTTGTTCCAGACGATTTCGAATATCCCGCTCATCGCGCGGCTCCTGATGCTCCACATAAACATCCTCGCTGAAATCCATATATTCGCCAACTCTCACACGCAGCACAGGCGCCTTTATGAGCGCCTTATATTCAGGCAGCTGAATCGCTAGCGGCATAGCGATACGTGCAATAGCGACAACAAAAGGATGAAGCACCTCAAGCTGCCTAAGCACCATCCGCTCTACCTCGCCTGCCCTAATCTGATTCATATACGTTTTGCGCGCCCTGTCCAGTACCTGCCGGATAATAGGGATATCTTGATACAGCCAGCTTGTATCATAAGCATGAAAGAAAGGTGAGGGGTCGCCGTACCATTTTTCCGAGTAGCCTTCCATCTTGTAAGTGAACGACTGATCCAAAACGGAGGTGCGAAGCATCGAATAGTGAATAAAAGCAATCGGCCCCTTCCGCCCATTCTGCTGGAGAAGGTGCAGATGTCCGCACATCTGACGGAAGGAAGCGATCAAACCGTCCACCAGCCCTGCTTTATTTTGCAAAAAATAATGCTCCAGCTCCACAATCTGCTGTTCGAACGCCGGCATGCCATGATGCTCGGTAAAATGCTGGATCACCTGCTGTTTATTCATCGCCATATGCGCCCTTCTAATTCATTTTGATTTCTTCGCCGTCAACCTTGACGAGGCTGTCGCCCAGCGTAATCGTATTCGCTTTGCCGCTCAGCTCGATTTTGCCCGCTGACAGCTGAATGTTTTTAGCCTTCATCATCATGCTGCCGCCTGCATTTATGCTAATGTTTTGATCGCTCGTAATTTGGATGCCCTGCGCATCGCTGATGACGATCGACATGCCGCCTGCCTGAATGACGATCTGATGCGGCTCCAACACAATTTCTTTTCCGTACTTCGTGCGAAAGCTTTTGCGATCCGAATTGGACATCCAATCCGAGCCATCGTCCTTGGCCCCGCCAGAAGCGGAGGCAGCTGGTGCAACAGCCCGTGAAGCTGCCGCTGTCCCTGTTGATCCACTTGCTCCTGCTGAACCTATTGAACCTATTGAACCTGATGAACCGCTTGATGACTTGGCATCAGAGGTCGCTCCCCGTTTGACCGAGCTGATTGCATAGCCTTCTTCTTCCTTGCTGCTGGGAAAATAAATGCGAATGTTGTCGTTCTCTTCCGGCATGCAGTACCAGCCGGTGTTGCCCTCGGATGCATAAATCGTGGAATAGGGGAACCAATAATCCGTATTCGGGTCCTCCTGATCGTCCATATCCAGCTTGGCGCGAACCGTATCCTTATTAATTTTGACGACCGTCGCTTGAATGGAAGCGCCAATGATCGCTTGATTGTATTCCTTCTTTTGCCGAAGGCCTTTCCTCGGGAACAGCTGATAGGTGTGGGTGAGAATACTATTTTTCATACAGGATACTGCACGCCCTACAACAAGCTTTCTGGCTTTGAAAAGCACCTCGTTGCCGGGCACCAGCAGCCGTTCGCTTTCTACCTCATACACGGTGTAGTCCTGATCATCAATGCCGGGCACATCATTTTCTACTGCATATTGATACTCCGAAACCCGTTTTTTCGCGGTATAATGCTTGGCCACAAGCTTGCCCTTGTCCTGACCCTCTGGCAGTCCCAGAAAGAAGCATGGCGCGCTCATTTCAGCCGCAGCAACAAGCACCGTATAAAACCGTGAAGCGATACGCTTCAGAAACTGCCAATCTGTCTCCTCATACTGCATCACAATCGTTTGAATCGCTTTGCCTTGGCTGGCTGCATCTATACAATCCGCTTTGGAATAATGAGAAATGACGGCGTCCACCAGTCCGCTATAAGTTAGCTTCGGGTTTTGAAAAGAGCGTTTATTCCGCTTCACGTCCAGCAAATACGTATAAGAGACCGCTTTTACCTCGATGTAATAAATGCCGCGAACCGCCTTAACCTCCACATCAAGCACAAAGCCGCTGAACAGCACCTCGTCCTTTCCCGTTTCCTTGTCCTTCAGCAGCACCTTCACCGGTGTCTGGGCCGTAGTCTGATTGACATAGCTATCCTTCTTCTCTTCATGAATCACGCCTGAAAACCTTAAATAAGCATGGTCATTGACGCTTTTGACGACTTCCAGTTCATGCAGACGGACAAGCTCATAAGAGGTCATTCGAATATCTCCATAATTCAGCACTTGGTCACCCATTCGTTTGTTTCTCCCTCTCAGATGGTAATTTGTATATGTTTACTATATTTTATTTCTATCATTATCGGCGCCTGATACAGGAAAGTTAATACAATTCTAGTAATTTCAATTCAAAATAGTAGGAACTAATACAGCAATATTTTATTGTAATTTTGTGTTTTATAACAAAGATTTAACTGTTTTTATAAGTAAATTTGCTTATGCCTATCTCCAAACACCAGCTAAAAGGAGCTTGAAAACAAAAAAAGCCTAACGCTAAATTCTAGCGTTAGGCCCGTGCTATCATGAAATTTTCCGCTGTCTTACTGCTAAAAATTAGGCTGTGCTACTCGAGGTCCTGCGTATTTCATATGACCTCTTAAGTTGATTTTTAATCTTACCTTGAGTCCGTGACACTTACTGTTCTTCTACAATACGGAGTGCGACTTTTTTTGAAAGGTCGCATCTACCTCTAATTCAAAATTTTAATCCATGCACTCCATACAGAGTGCGACATAGAACGTCAGTTCGCGGATTAACCTTTAGGGAGTTTCAATCCACGCACTCCGTATGGAGTGCGACGGCTGCTCCGGTTGGCTGCGGATTATCCATTCGCGTTTCAATCCACGCACTCCATACGGAGTGCGACGCGCCTGCTCCGCGCTGTCGCCCGCTTTACCGCTGTCGTTTCAATCCACGCACTCCGTACGGAGTGCGACCTACGCCCGGCATACATTTCTCGGCTGGTTCTTCCGTTTCAATCCACGCACTCCGTACGGAGTGCGACGGTAACTGGGTCAACCTCGCCTGATGATGGCAGCCTGTTTCAATCCACGTACTCCGTACGGAGTGCGACGGCAAACTTTCAATGCGTGATCAAATCCTCAAAGGTTTCAATCCACGCACTCCGTACGGAGTGCGACCGCAGAATTTTTTGCTCACTTAGGTTTGTTTGAAGTTTCAATCCACGCACTCCGTACGGAGTGCGACTTATATTGGGTGCTCCAGCCATCGTAAGAATTGGTGTTTCAATCCACGCACTCCGTACGGAGTGCGACGGACGCGTTAAAAGAGGCCATAACAGCCTTCGTTGAGTTTCAATCCACGCACTCCGTACGGAGTGCGACCAATAATCAGCCTGGTAAAAGAGGTTGAGTATTATGTTTCAATCCACGCACTCCGTACGGAGTGCGACAATAGTCCCCGTATCCTGACACTTATTGCATTTGTTTCAATCCACGCACTCCGTACGGAGTGCGACTTTTTTCCATTCGATCATTGGTGTATAGCCCTCCCAGTTTCAATCCACGCACTCCGTACGGAGTGCGACCTTAATGGATATGCTCATCGGCTGACGGATCGGTGTTTCAATCCACGCACTCCGTACGGAGTGCGACGGGCCAACCAGATTAGGATTTTGACGGAGCAATGGAGTTTCAATCCACGCACTCCGTACGGAGTGCGACGGCTTTTACTGCCGGGGCAAGCGGCGCTGGATCGGAGTTTCAATCCACGCACTCCGTACGGAGTGCGACGCGAGCTTTATTTGCATGTCGTCATTGTGCAAAATGGTTTCAATCCACGCACTCCGTACGGAGTGCGACGGTGGTCAATTATACGATACTTACAACATGGTCGTTTCAATCCACGCACTCCGTACGGAGTGCGACAATAATAACTCCTGGAGCCATGATTGAGCACCTCGTTTCAATCCACGCACTCCGTACGGAGTGCGACAGCGAAAATACAAGTGATTGATCCCATCATGGCATCAATCACCCCATTTTTCAATAAATATAATACCAAAAAAATCTGAGTCAAACCTTGACTTTTCTTGAAGTGACTCATATTCGACAATTTTCTACAATTTCTGAGGTGCGAATCCCCTAGGGTTTTTATGTGAGCTTCACATTCGCACCATGAATCCGCAAAAATTTTTTCACTTATAGAATAAGCGGTGCTTCCATATCATAAGCTTCTTTTGCACCAATGTGCTCAACCTTGCTTTTGTGATTATCACCCAAATTGTAGAAGCGCAGGCTGTCCGTCTGCTTATCGATTAGCTCCTCCAATTCATACTTCAGTTGGCGAAACTTAGTCGCATCTACAATGCATTCAAATACGGAGTTTTGCACCCTTTGACCGTAATTTAGACAGGTTTTTGCCACTCGGGAGAGCCTTCTACGCCCTTCCTTGCTTGATGTACTCACATCATACGTAATTAATACGAGCATATGATCACCTACTTCCAGAAAAATGGCGGATATTCGTCCAAATCACCACGAATATGCCTCGCAAGCAATAGGGCCTGAGCGTAAGGAACGAGCCCCCAGGCTATCTTTTCGTTCAAATAGGGATGCATAATCTTCTCTTGCTTGCGTTCCTGCCACGCCTTGAGCACCGTTTTCCTCGTGTCATCGTCCATGATGACGGCGCCATTTTCTTTTTTCACGAAGCCGCTGCCGTTAACGACCTTCTTGTTGATCAGGTACAACACCATTCGGTCAGCATATACGCTCCGCAGCTCCTCCATCATATCCAGCGCAAGCGAAGCCCGCCCCGGACGATCCCGATGCAGAAAGCCGACGTAAGCATCCAGTCCTACGGACTCCAGCGCAGCTGTCACATCTTTCGCAAGCAGCGAGTAGGTGAACGAAAGCAATGCATTCACATTATCCAACGGTGGACGCTTATTTCGCCCATGGAAGAAAAACTGCTCTTTTTGCTGCAATATCAACTGGTCAAACACTGAGTTGTATTGCACAGCAGCCATTCCCTCTAGCCCGCGCAAAATATCCAGCTGCTCCACACTGCGAATAAGCTTCATCGACTCCGATAGCGAAGCACTCACCTGCTTCATCCGCTCGGTGTCCAAACGAAGGGCATGGTCCCGCAAAGCACGTTCAACAACCCACTTGCTGTTATACACTTTTCCCAAAATCATATTTCTGGCAAAAATAGTGCTTCGGCGCTCATCATCGGAAATGCGATACTGCTCTTTGCGAAGTACAACATTTCCTTTATTCTCACCGACTATCCGTGCCAAAAAACGCCCATTGCGGGTCATAAAGGTCAGTCCGATGTTATTTTCTGCGCATTTCCCCATAAGAGCTGGGCTGACTCCCGCATAACCGAAGGTACAGACTCCCTCTAAATTATGCAGCGGATAGCGTCCGGCAATTTCGTCGTCACGCTTAATAACAATATTTTCGCCATCGAGTGATAAATACGTATCTGGCATCGTCACAAACAGCGTGTTCAGCAGCTTTTTCATTCGTATAACCTGCTTTCGATAAAGCTTGAAACGGGTTTTCGCTCCAGCATTTCCGGCAAACAAACGATATTCAAAGAGCAGCTCTGACAATGCGGCCCCGTCTTCGCCTTCGGCGTATGGTTCCGCTCATAGTAGTGGCGCATCTCGTCCAGACTTTGCTTGACCCTCTCTTTGTCGCCTTCAGTGACCGGCACCTCAACCCGATGCTTGATTTCATCATAATAGAGATAGCCCATTGACAGCTCGCACATTAGCATCTCTTCCAGACAAATGAGCTGGGCTACTAGTTGCGAGCGGTCGGAATCATTCCGCTTCGGCTTGCCGCGTTTGTATTCCACGGGGTACGGAAGGTATAAGCCTTCCTCTCCCGCCAGTGGAACACCTGAGCTATCTCGAACGAACTCAACTACATCGCATATGCCGGAAATACCCAGCCTCCGTGATTGTACGGGAAGCGCGCGGACAATCAGCTTGTCCCCACGCTTCTCCCGCAGCATCGGCTGGTCGGCTTTGCGGTGCAAATGCGCACCTTCAACGGTACGTACATTCTCTTCCCATTGCTGCTCAATATGGATAAGCGCCCATTGCCTCCGGCAAAAGTTGAAATGCTGAATGCCAGAAAGCATTAAAAAATCTTCTTCGTTATTGTCCCACATATCTTTGGGGCTCCAAGCCTTCAAGAGGCTGAATCGTCCAAGTGTAGTCGTCAATTGATTTCCCTTCAGCTACTCCTTCTTTCAGTTGAATTTCCAAGGAGCGATGTACCTTCGCTGAGGAGTATTGTCCAAGCTTGGACTGGTGCTTCCACCAGAAAAGATTATGAACTTCCATACTGCCGTCCGGGCGCGCGGATGAGGTGTCATTTTCAAAAAGAGAAATAAGTGCTTGTCTAATCTTCTCCGCATCGTCCTTAGTGAAGCCCGTTTTCTCCGCCAATTGTGTATTGATGCTGCCGTAGATGACGTAGACGCCAAAATCCACTCTATGCTTCATCCCCATAGTGTCCGAACCCTTCTTGTTCGGGTCCTTGCCCGTCACCGAATTGACGCTTTTCGTAATTTGCATGCTGGAAATAGAGATTGGCTCAACGCTGACAGCAGTATGAATAGATACTGGGCCACGAATACCAACAGAAACATCGGTACCGCTAAAAGCAAACACCTGCCCGAAGCTCCGCACATCAATCCATGCCTTGCAGGCTGCCTGCGCGTAAAGCTCATTGTTTTGTTTTTTACCCTTGGCATACTCCTGAATATCCGCATTCGCATCTACACGGTCTTTAATGCTACGATGCCCGTCGTCACGGCGCTCATCCGACTGTACGAGAATCGATTCACCCATGTCCTGCAGCCTGTTACGTATTTTGCGCTTTAGGCACACATCAGAAATCTCGCCATTCCCTTCATATGTTTGTCTTGGACGATTGCCATTCAAGGGATCGCCATTCGGATTGGCATTTCGGACGGATAAAATAACGGCAAAATCAATTTTATGGTCAAGTACGCTCATTTAAATCTCTCCCTATTCGTTAGTCTCGTGATCATTTTCCAGCTCAGAATCATCTGCCTGCTCGCCATCCTGCCCATTCCCGGCTTCGCTTTCCTTGTTCTTCTTGCTCGTATATAAATCGTGACGCTGGCTATAAAATCCGAGCAAATACAGTCCGCTAAGCGGGCTATCTGTAAACTCCTCCGGTTTTAGCTTCGCTCCAACCTCATCCAGCAAGCTGTTGAGATACCATGCGTCCGTTCCCATCCGTGCCTGATAAGGCTGAAGATTCGACTGAATGACACTCCATGTGCGACCCGGGCGCTGGGCAAACGTATTCATATACCGCACCGCATTTGTAGCCCGCTTCTCCTCCCTGCCTAGCGCTCTGCGCTCCAATACATCGGCAATAGCAAGCAATCTTCCAAACAAGTAGCTCCGGTCGTCCAATTCTTTGTTTAGGCTCACTTGAAAGCTCCTCTCCTCATTCGTTTTATTGACCAACGCGCAGGCGATGCTCAGCGTCTTCTCCCACTCCCACATGTCCATCCCTACAGGATTGGACGCACGGCTAATGGCGCTGCGCACAATATCTATTGGAATGGGGCGTCCGTCTACGATACAGGGCAGCATCCGCTCCAGCAGTCCTTTGACAACCTTATCGCTCGCCCGTGGTCCATAAGCAGCAAAAGCAATATCGCGCGTAGCCGGAGCGCCGGTAAAAGCAACGTACTTGTTCTGCGCATTTTTCTTGTACTGATGCCGCCAGAAGCAGGATTCATGCCATTTCAGCAATCTGTCCATAAACAGCTCCTTGTTCAAATCTCGGTAATACACAATAGACAACCGCCCTGGCGTTGCGGCATCCAGAATCATAATAAGGACATTGGATTTATAGTCACCATCATAGCGGTAGCCGCCCAGCGCCTTCCGCACTTCATTCGCGTATTCCTTGTGAGCCGCATCTCCAGCCGCTTCTTCCTCGTCTTCCTCATTCAGATAACTGAATATATCACCCAGCGGATCTGGCATTTCAAGCCGCTCAGGCCCCCAGACGAGAAAAACTCTTCCATCCAGATGAAAGGACTGCCGCTCAATGAGCCATTTCAATGCATTATGTGCCTTTTGCGAAACCTCATAGCTGACGGAGGCCGCATCATGGCTTGTACGAAAACGTCCGCGAAACGTGAAACCGCTCGTATCATTGGCTGAAATCAGCTTCGTTTTATCCCCCGAATTACGGATACGTGAAGCATGCTTGTCTGCATAAGGGAGCTGCTTTCCCGTCACATAACATAAGTCCGTCTCCGCCAGCTGCTGGTCATAAAATTGGATAAAAGCTTGCTGAACCGCACGATCTCGCCAAAGCCTCGGCTCGGTATCTCCCGGAATCTGCACCGCAAACCTTACGAAAGCGGAGCTTTGCTCAGAGGCAATAACTTTAAAAATATCCGGCTTCTCTTTGCCGCTCTCTTCCATATCCGAGCTCCACTTGTCAAGCAGCTTGCCTCCAGCATTAACATGCAGCACTTCATATTCAACTAAATCTGCTATCAGCGTCCCTTTTTCCAAATACCGATAGACGCTCTCCACCTTCCGATGGGTATAAGGAGATGTACACCAAGTACGAAGTTGCTCCATATAGTCTGCATGTGGCGTACCTTTCACTTCACCTACATAACTTGCATAGTCGCCCGCAACGTACACCAGCTTATCGAACAGCGGATACGGAACAGGTGCGCTTGTCCGGCTGGCAGCGGCCTCTGTGCAAGGGATAATCGTACTTGCTTCTTCCTTGACAATGACTTCGGCTTTCAAAAATTCTCCCTGCCCATTCAGGATCACCTCAATATGGGCGCTCTGAGTCGTATGCGAGATCGGAATGAGGGCATATTCGCGCCCATTCCTTTTCTTCTCAAACTGCCCAATAGACTCCGCATGATTGTCATACGTCCTGCTCAAATTAGCGAGCCAGCTCATGTCCTCTCCTCCCCTGCAAACAGCTGTTCATGCAGCGAGTCTACCGACTCCATATTTTCAGGACCGAATGCCTTGACCTCGCCTTCTCCCGTCTTGCGGGTCAACGTACAATCTTCTGGCCGAATGAATGATATGACGCCATTATACATTTTGGCTCGCCACAGCCGCGTTTCTCGTTCCTCCCTGCCCGTTTCGTCAGGATAGCTGATGCCATGCACCATATTGCCGAAATCCATTTCCGGCACGTCATCATAGAAGCCTGTTCCTTCTTCAAAAGCGCAAGGCTCTACATAACCCTGACATTCACGCGTCCCGAGAAAAATATCCCTGCGCCCCCCTGCCTGAACCGAGCGTTTGGCTATGTTGTGATGCTTATGCTCATTGCGGTCATAGACAAGGTCTTCCCGATAAGGATTAAATTCAAAATGAGCGCGAACCTTATAGCTCACATCCTTCAGGTAGGTATAATAGGCAAGCGTATTCCCGCCATTATATTCAATCGGACGCATGCCCTTGGACTCCGTCTGAATGACGTTCATGATACGAACCTCATCGATATACCAGATCAACGTCGGTTTCCAGTAAACAGATTCGACAATCCCTTTCAGCGCTTGATAAGTCGGCACCTGATAGCTGAACTTCTCTCCCCCGATTTTGGTCAACGGGTCTGTAAACAGCGCGTAGCTACCAAATACCTCAAACTCGATTTGATTACGCATGGTTGTCCTCCTTTCCGCTAGTTATAAAACAAGTGTCGATTACATGTATGGTGAAATTCACCGCTTTGTGAAGGGCTTGATTATAACTATCTGGTACAAGCCTCTCACACCGCGTTGTATATCCATTGTTTAGTAAGGGTTTCTGAAAATTAATCGTCTCCAAGCTGCCCTCTAAGAATGACAGAACTATATTCTTGCAATTGGTTGTTTAGATTGCCTGAGATAGCGCTCTCCGAAGTTTCGTATTCTCTTTAATCAGTCCACCATTAGCCTGATTGTAATCACCCCTCCACGCCTTAATAACACCTACGCTATGCCCAGTAGCAAAACAATAACCAAATAACTAGTCTTCATAATAAAGGCGGTTTCTAACACTATCTTTAGTTTCTCGCGAAAAGCCCAAATTTCAGTTTCGATCTCCCCTCACTCCATCAAATCTTCTAATATAGGTTTATAATATAGAAACTTACACCTTCAAAATAATATACATTCCAAGAAAATGCAAGTATTTTAAAAATCACTCCCAAAGCTCAGTTAATATTCGTGCTTCTCATCAATGGCTACCCTGCAGATAACGCTCCCACGGTTTGATGAAATGTGAGGAACCAATGTTAAGGAAACCAAGGACTCTGACGAGCCCTAGCTTCCAAAGTACTACCTGATATCTGTTCATTGCTTTTTTAATCAATCCTATAGAAAATCACAGCACACATTGGCAAACATCTGTTTTCCAACGTTTTGCGATTAATAACGGAGTTAATATCTATTAGCATCACTAGGCAGCTCCATGCTCATCATTTGTTTGTTCTATATGAGCCTAATTCTTTAATTATAAAATTGCCTGAGTTAGCCACATGTGATAAACTCGGTTTGTCGCTGAAAAGCGTGGATTGAAAATAATATAGGTTTATATGAGAGCCCGCCCATACTATAGGTGGGTTTTTCTCTTTTTACTAAAAAATCGCTAGCGACATTTCTCCATAACCATCTATCTCCACACCAAACTGCTTAGAATAAGCCGTTTCACTTAAAGCCAGCACCTCTCCATGCAATAGGGGCTGAATATCACCATTTTTCTCAAGCTCCCTGAACTCCCTCTCGTAAATATTGACGACATACGGCTGAAGCTTACGCAGCAACTCGCCAAGCTCACCTGCCCTCAGATCGCCGTTCAAGTCAAGAATCAACTCTCTGGCTTCTTCGTTATAAGGAACAAGCACTGTTCTCGCCGTATTGCTAATCACTTCAAAATATTGCTCCGCCGTAGCCAACGCCGAAAAGCTGATTAATTCAGGAAGCTTCCCGTGCTTCCCTTTGTAACCGGTAGCATAATTTTTGTTTTGTTCCAGCAATTCAAAAATATTTTGATCGAGCTTCTGTACATGGTACTGCATGTCATCTTCTATCAAGGCATAGTAGTAGCTAAAATAAGCCTGCATCGCCGCCTTCGAAAGCAGCTCCCCTCCGTAACGCTCTGGCTCAGCCTTCATTTCATTTAATATCCGCTGTGTTTCTCCCGCCCCAATACTAATTTCCTTCAAATGCGTCAGAACCTCATCCGCTGACTTAATAATATAAACATTCTGAATGGCGTCCTTCCCATGCCGATTGCATCTGCCTGCTGCTTGCGCAATGGAGTCAAGACCAGCAAGGGAGCGAACAACACATTCAAAGCTGATGTCGACGCCTGCTTCAATAAGCTGCGTGCTTACGCAAATGACCCGTTCCACTCCTTTCGAAGCGAGTGCTTTCCTCAGCTCTTTAAGCGCATCCTTGCGATGGGCCGCACACATATTTGTGCTGAGATGAAACAGCCTTGCATCACAGTCACCTGACCTCTTACGTCTTTTCAGCTCAGCGAACAGCTTGCGTACAGCCGACTTCGTATTCAATATCACTAGCGTGCTGTCGACCTCACCCATTCTATCCAGCACAAAATCCGCCAGTTCTTCTGCTTTCCAGCCGCTCGGAGTCGTTCGATCCACAACCTCCACACGCTTAAAGCTCCGACCTACTTCGTCCAGATTTTTGATCATTTCAGCATCTTCCTTCAAATGCAGGCGATGCTTCACTCCCTCCAGAGCAGGCTGAGTCGCCGTGCAAAGCAGCAGGCTGGAGCGCCCAAAGGCATGCAGAAAATTCAGCGCCGCATTAAACAACGATATACATTTAATTGGTACAGACTGCACCTCATCAAAAATAATGACCGCATTCGAAAGCTGATGCAGCCTCCGAACATTCCGCGTTCCCTTCGCATAAAACGTATTCAGAAACTGGACCATCGTTGTAAAAATAATCGGGCGATCCCACGTATCTTTCGCCAGCTTAATTTTCTTGCGCCGCACCTCATAGGCTTCGGCTTCCTCCACTTTTTCAGGCGGATCAAACTCCTCAATGACATTCGAATGATGCTCCAAAATCATATCGTTTTCCTGCAAAATGTCCCGGATCTCCTGCGCATTCTGTTCAATAATCGTTGTATACGGCACGATATAGATAATGCGCTGCTTTTCTGTCTCTATCGCATGCTTTAGCGCGTAACGCAAGCTCGCCAGCGTCTTCCCGCCCCCTGTAGGAATGGACAGCGTGTAAATACCTGACGGACGAAGCGCAAAAGCTTCACATTGCAGCGACATTTCCCGTCTCAGGCGGTTAATCGGATGGTCGGCGTCCTCCGCTTCGTTCATTTCGTCCAGCTTTTTCATTAAAGCCTCGTAGCTTCTCTTGAAAAATGGAGCATGATCCTCAGCTGCTTCCGCTGCTTCCTCCTCTTCAAACTGCCGTGAATTGTTCCGGTCCGCATCAATTAAGCAGCTAAAAATGTACTTGATCAGCAGTGAACAGGTGATTCTCGGCAGTTTATATTGCTGCATAACTGCTATAAGCTGTTCAAGCTCGGCTGCTGCCTTGGCAAAATACGCATCCAGCTCAGCCTCGGTATGCTGTTCAAAGAACACCGCATTGGCTTGCTCATAACCCTGCTCAATG
This sequence comes from Paenibacillus liaoningensis, assembly GCF_059609455.1. NCBI lineage: Bacteria > Bacillati > Bacillota > Bacilli > Caryophanales > Paenibacillaceae > Paenibacillus > Paenibacillus liaoningensis. The sequence continues at coordinate 533,097 of NZ_JCAALU010000001.1, read as the reverse complement.
TCTGCTTCCTTCTTTTCATCCACTCTTTTTAGGAATGGCGATGTTTTGCCCGGATCAATAAAATCCCGCAGCCCTTGATGATGGGAAATAATGCAGTTGGCGATCCATTCTGCCGCCATCTTGTCCGTATTTTTCGTGCTTTTCTTGTGGTACCTGCGATAGACCAGTCTGCCGCCTGCGGTCGAATGATCGACAGAGCCTCTTTTCGGCGCCCTCGTATCCTCACCATTCGCCGCTGCTACTGCAAGCTGGATATAATTTTTAAAAGCAGTCGTATTTTTACCTAGGTCATGAAGCCAACCAGCTAGTCCCGCCAAATGGCTAGCTCCAATCTTGCCTCCAAGCTGCTCGCAGCCTTCCTTTACTTCGATCAGATGCTCTTTGACCGTTTGAATTTTGCCGTCTTTCTCTCGAATATGTGCAATATACACCAAAGCGCCTCCTGAACTAGATTTAAATACCTATTCATCACCCAAGACAGGGTGAATAGTCATAGAACACACATTCGACAACATCCAACATATTCCTTCATTACCATGTAAATTTTGTTAAAAATAGATAATTTTATATCCTTTTATACAAAAAGGGCCACCCCTTAAAGAGTGGCCTTCTGTATAAAGCTAGTAGGCTGCTGCTTACTAGTAAACCATATTTACTTATACTCATTCACAAAAGCACTATTAAATGCGACTGAAATCGAATACGTATAGCCTTCTTTGGCATACATAAATATCGAAACGGCTTCTACCTGCTGGAGCCCCTCTGTCTGTAATTGGAAATTGCCCGCGTTATCTAAAGTGACCGTATAAGCGGCGAGCTTTTTCACATTTGGCTTTGCACTGTCCACCTGTACTTTTATCGTTTTGCCCGCTGCTTCTGCGAATACCCCCGTCACGACGATCGTTCCATCCTGCTTATATTTAGCTTTTACCGTTTTATCAGGATAGGCTCCCTTCCTTTCATTAGCCGACATTTCCGTTAACGTGCTTGGACGAGCCTTGAAGGTCGCAAAACCCTCTGTCGTTAAATCTCTAAGAAATTGCAACGCTTCGGCCCGGGAAATTTGTTCTTCCCCTGCATACCCCGAAACGGTGGCTGCTGTTTTACCTTTCGAATATTGCATATTCAATACATATTGAATAGCATCTGCATCATTTGCATAGTTTTTGCCGCTCAGACCTGCAATAATTTGTGCAATTTGGGAGCGTGTAATGAGCCGATCTCGTAAAGCAATATTTTTAATGCTTTCCTTATATCCCAAATTGTAAGCCGCCGCATAGCTGTAATATCGATCACTCCATACACCGCCATTATAAGTGTTGTTGACTTTATCCTTTTCCAATGCGACTGTAATGGATGGATACAGTTTAAAAATCATTGACAGAAAATCAGCTTCTGTCACAAGCTTGTCTGGCTTAAAGGTCCCGTCAGAGAAACCGCTGGCAATTCCCCGCTCGCTAGCCCAAGCAATCGTGTCTGCCGCCCAGTGCTCCTTCGTATCCGTATATTCTGTCGCTGTATCTCCTTGATGAGATGAACTAGAATTATCGATTGAAGACGTTTTACCATAGACCTTATCGATTTGCTTAGATACTTCAGGGTTATCCTTATACTTGATTTTCAGTTTTTCATAGCTCCCGAAAGTGCCCATGTTATTCAGGCCCTTCCAATACTTTGCAGCGGCTGGTTCGTCCAAATGGAAAATCAAATATTGAAACCAGATGTCTATTCTTTTAAGATAGCCCTTCATATATTCCTCGGATGAGCCATATGGTGTCGCTACATTATTCAGATAAACACGAATTGTATTAATTCCAACTATTTTAGGATAAACCGCTACAATATCGGGCAGCAAATCTACGTATACATCTCCAAGATCAAACGAACTGCTAATCGCGGTAAATCTTACACTTTGTGTTTTTTCATTTAATACACTGTATAAAAAATAGGGGAGAGCAGATTTAAATTGCTTCTTAGTCAGTATGTCAAGAATAGTCAACTTAACAAATGTATTTTTGTTCATTTTCAGCTCTTCCCCTAGAAAAGCAACTTGGTCAGCTGTCATCGCCTCATAAGTGATTGTATAAGCAGCCTCATGCTTTAACGAGCTATTTATCCCTTTACTTGCACCTGTCGAGTCAATAAAAGCGGGTATCTCTTTTTTCAAATAACGAGAGAAAAAATCACTTGCCTTATCTGGCTCTTTAATCGCAGACAGGGCTATGGCGTTATATAGCATTTTCCGATCCAGCGCCATTAGTTGATTAAAGGTTTTGATCTGAGCTTTCGTAAGCTTATTATAATCCTTCTTGTACAACTCTTTAAGCCCGGCATCGACTGTTTTCTTAATTTTTTCAGGAACCACAACTTCCCATGGATGTTGAACAACCTGCGCGGCTTGCACCGTCTGAATTCCAATTATGTTGAAAAGTAAAATAACGCCCAATACCCATGTCAATAATATTCTGCCTTCGCTCTTTCTCATCTCTAATAGCCTCCCTTTCCTTATCCCATTCATTTAAAGAAAAACTTCCATTTAAAACTTATATTTTTGAGGGAGCTCTGTTTCTAATAATTTGCCCATTATCACTCTAACTCGAAGCTGTTTGCTATTAATCAGAATACGATTATCATATTGCCCCGTTTGTATCGTTTTCCCGCTCAAATAATCCGTTTTAAAAAGCTCTAACATCGGGTTCTCCTTGAATTGCATGACGAACTTAGCTATTTCTGAATCTTTGCTTGTATCAAGCTTTTCAAAGTCCAATATCACCGAGCTAGCAGGATTAATTAGATCCATTATCTCATCTGAACTAGATGTATTATCAATGTTATTCTTAATTCTTGTGAATTCACTAAATAATTGTTTCGTTTTATCCACTGCTAATTGCTCAGCTACCGTGTCTTCTAATTTTTGACTAATCATCGTATTTTGTTCTATCGCTAACATTTGATTAAATATATTTATCGCGCCGTTCAAATCTCCTTTATCTAAAAAATCATTTGCCTGTCCATAAAGTTGATTTAGCTGCTTATCCGCTTTAGTCTCACATCCCGCAGTTAAACTTAAACAAATCAATACAGTTAAACATATGAAAAAAATCTTCTTCCTCATCCTTACATCTCCTATTATCTTGTAATATTTCATTTCATCATCCACCGACTTTTATCCTACTATTTCACACGATAAGACACAATTCAACAAAATGCAATATATGATTGTTTTATTTGTTTTGAGATGGTATCATTTACCTGAAACTTTCGACCTATTAATAATGAAAATATAATTTTAAAAACAAGCCAATATGTAAACATAGTTTATTAAAAAGAGAAGATCATTTAGGGGGATATCAATGTTTTGCAAAAAATGTAATAATGCTCTTTCAAATGATAGCCTGTTTTGTAACCACTGTGGAGCAAAGATATCCCAATCTACTCCGAGCAAGCTGCTCAGTAAAAAGAATAAAATGATAATAGGCGGTGTAGTAGGTGTTTTAATTATTTTAGGATCGACGTTCATTTTTCTAAATAATCGACCTGTAGCCTCCTTTAAAAATGCAATTGAAGATTCCAACTATGAAGAGGCTAATCTTATTTATAAGGAAAGAATTAAAGGCGATATCAAAAAAGAATCTGAGATAGAGAACTACATCAAATCCAGCATTGAAGTGATACAAACAGATTTTGCAAATAAAAAAACAGACTATGATGCAGCAACGGAACAGCTTGAAGTCATAAAGAAAACGACTATTTTGAAATCAGAAGCCAATTCAGCCCAAAGTGAAATAGATAAAATAAACGACTCACGAACTGCCTTCAAAATGGGAAACGAGTACTTGAAAAATAAAAGTGTAAAAGAAGCTATAGTCGAATTAAACAAAGTAACTGAAGCCGATGAAGCGATCTATTCACAAGCTCAACAATTAATTAAAGATACTTCGGCCGACTATATCGTTACTATTTTAACCGAGGCAGAAAAGCTCGCAGCTGATCAGCAATTTGATAAAGCCAATGCTGTTCTGGCCGGGGCATTAGCGATTATACCTAATCAGTCTGAATTAGTAGCTAAACAACAAGTATACAAAAAACAACATGCAGAAAAGGTCGCAGCTGAGCTTAAAAGAAAAATGATTGAATTAGAAGCGAAGCAAGAGGTGACTGTCGTGAGCACCGGAATCATAACTGACTGGATAGATGATGCCTATGTGTCCATCGTTGTCAAAAATAACACAAATAAAGTCGTTAAAAAATATGTTGTAGGATGGATGGGATTTGATAAAAATAATTATCCCGTTAAAACAGGCTGGCTTTCTCCCGACTTCCTAAAGGAAGGGAATGCTGAGGAGAATGTGCAGCCTGGAAAAACCTTCGGGGCAAATACAGGTTGGCAGCTAACGGGTGGATTTTCCAAAGATAGAGATGCAATAACATTTATCGCATGCGTAAAAGAAGTTGAATACTATGACGGAACGAAGTGGGAGAATGAATATTATCCTTTGTGGGTAGAGGAGCATAAAGAAAAACCACTCGTTTCAACCACCTAATAGACTTGAGTGTTGATTACACAGACAAGAAAGGTACAGTTTCCTCAACAGCAGAGGGTCTGTACCTTTCTTGTCTAAAAAGGGGATTCATCCCATCTTTTTCACCTATTAGTCTTAGTGATCCTTACCATCAGAGCTTTATAGATTCCGCTGCTAACTAACAACCTACAGCTTCCGACTATCCAACACCGCCAGCATCGTTTCACCCGAATAAAGCAGGGGCAATTTCAACATAGGCACTTTGTTAATTCTGCGGTTCAATTTGTTGAACCACTGGGCAGGTATTTCTCCCGTTTCATCCATTTGATACTGGTGCATATGCTTGATGATCAGGATCATGTCATTGATTTGACTAATGATGCTGCGGTCACTCGTTTTCGTAAAGCTGACCGAATCAGCACTTTGCATATAGCTTTCTATCACCTGCTTGTCCGCCTTATCAGCAAGCAAATTTTCAGCGATGCTCTCGATTACAAGCTCATGGAACCGTTTGAAATCCTGCTTTTTCAAGCCATTCAGCACAAAATTATATCTGGTCTCATTATTCATAATCAACACGCATTTCCGGCGATTCAGCAAAAATAGATGGGCATGCCAGCCAAATAGCCGATCTCCCGCCGTCGGCACTTCCACAAAATCCATCATCCCAAGCTCGCTTTCAAGCTTTTTCGTACATTGCAAAGTAATCATATCCGCTCATCTCCTGCCGTCTGAAGCTAGCCGCCCTCACCATCAGAGCTTTATAATTATCCTATCAAGTTTTTCCGTTGGTGGGAAGCGCAAGCTGCTCACGCGTTCATCCGCATGATTGGGACGATTATATGAAGGCTTGGGCGTACTGGCGCAAGCTTCTGCCCTAAACATCGCTATTTTTCCATACAAGCTGCTGACCGTTTCCCATCACCACCGTGCTGCCTAAAGCTCACCGTTCTCCCATTGTACAAACTGCTGCGGGTTCGACCGAATGTACGTACGGATGAGCTTCAGGCTCAGCGGTGCAATTTCATTTAAATGTGAAAATAATCGGCTGGCCGCTGCCATAAGGTCATGATCATGCTCCAAATCTTTCAAAACCGCATCGCTCCACTGCAAGCCGAGCCTCACTCTTCTCTCCTCGAAAATCTCCTTCGTCTCCTCAAGCAAGCGCAGCATAGAGCTGTCGCCAAAAAATTGCAGCCCGCTGGTCACACCTGACCAATAGCCTGGTTCGGCAAGCAGTTGAGAAACCCATCCATAATATTCGCTGACCGAGTTTTTGGCATGATCGTAAAACACTCGGAACATGCATAACGCCCGCTGGCTCTCATTGAGCCCGGCCATCGCCTCGGTTTTCGCCTGTCTATCTTTGCCGCGAATTTGCAGAAGAATGTGCTTGCTGCAAGCCCAGCCCAGCCTTTCATCATTCAAGGTATCAAAATCCTGTTTGCTCATTACGGCTAACGCCATCTAATTACCACTCCTTTTTAGACTATCATCAGTGTCAATGAAAAAAGCAAAAAAAATCAGCTTGGTTTAATAACCGCCAAGGCCGATTCAATAACTTGCTCAAGCACCATTTCTAGCTGCTTTAGCACTTCCGACTGTGCAGCCCCTTGCGTTACGAGCTCCTGCTGCCGCTTTTCTAAATAGCTCATTCCCTGTGATATCGCACCCCAAAACTGCATGGCCAGAAGGCTGGCATTGCCAGAGCGAATGGTTTGTTCACTAATGCCCCTCACAATGGCCTGCTCCATAGGCTGCATGAAGCTTTTCACCCATTCGAACGGGGAAAAGGATTCGGCGGGAAATATATATGACACATCCATACTAATCCGCATATAAAAATGCGAAACAGCAGGCTCTTCCAAAACTTGCTTGCACACGATTCGAGCGTACCCTTCAAACAAATCAAATGCTGAACCCGCTTGCCCGAAATGAGACTTCGTAAACTGCTCCGTCCTGTCCATCATGTGCGTGTAAAGCTTTTGAAACAAGTTCTGCTTATTTTTAAAATAATGGTACACCAGACCGCGCGCCAAGCCAGCCCGTTCAGCAATTTCACCGATTTCGGAGGCGGCGTAACCTTTCTCCGCATACACAACGATGGCAGCCTGCAAAATTTCTCGCGACCGCTGCTTGCGAATTTCTTCATTTTGTTCTTTCGTACGTGGCGACATCACGAACTCCTCTTTTTCAATTGACATTCATGTCAATCAAAATGGTACAGATAAACCCTTGCATTGTCAATAGCTGGTTAAGCTGATATAAAAAACGCCAAATGCCCACTATAGTAATAGCAGAGAGGCATTTGACGCTTTACTAGATTAGCGGACTCTGCGCCCGCAAAATGATTAGCTATCATTCACAATCCTAAACACCAGCCTTGCGTTTAAACAGCAAATACATAAAAAACGGAGCCCCGACTCCTGCCGTAAACACACCAGCGGGAATATCCAGCGGCATAAACAGCATTCGCCCTGCTAAATCGGCAAGCAGCAAAACAATTGCGCCCAATAGCGCAGACACCGGGATGATCATTGTATACGAATGGCCTGCTACCCTTCTAGCCATATGAGGCGCAAGCAGCCCGATAAAAGAAATCGTTCCGGCAATGCCGACGGCCGCTCCGGCAAGGGCCACACTAAAGAACAGCAGCAGCAAGCGGCTTAGCTGAAGCCGGCTTCCCAAGCCGCGCGCGACGTCCTCGCCTAACGACTGCACATTCAATTCCTTGGCAAAAAGCAGCGCCAATGGAATAAACACAACGACCCACGGCCATAGCGCTTTAATGTACGACCAATTCGTGCCGTAAATGCTGCCCGTCATCCAGTTCAGCACCTGCGCCGCCAAATAAGCGGGACCGCTTATGAGCAGAAACATCGTAAGGGCGCTCATCGCCGTCGATATGCCAATGCCGATCAGCACGAGCCGCAGCGTGGAGACGCCTTTTTTCCAGGCCAAGCCGTAATTGAGCGTCGCTGCGACAAAAGCGCCCAAAATCGCAATGACCGGAACGAAGTGGATGCTGTAGCCGGTGAACAAGGTCATAAAACCAACGACCGCGACAGACGCGCCGCCCGTTACGCCAAGCAAATCCGGCGATGCCAGCGAATTGCGGATGACGCCTTGCAGCAAGGAGCCTGCTACCGCTAACGCTGCGCCAATTAGCAAGGCGGCTATAATACGTGGCAAACGGAACTGCATAATAATTAAATCACTGTCCTCCGTATTGCGGCCCAGCAGCGACAGCAGCACTTCTTTAACCGGAATAGCGACGCTCCCCATAGCTAAGCATAAAATACTTAAACCAACGAGCACGATGCTTAACGTAAGCAGGATTAAAATATTTTTCCCTGTGCGCTGCTTAGGCATATTTCTTCCTCCTCGCCACATGAATCAGGAACGGCACGCCAATAAGCGCCGTTGCAACGCCTACTGGAACCTCCTTCGGCAGGAGCACGAATCGGGACAGCAGATCGGCCGCCACCAGCAGCAAAGCCCCTGCCACTGCGCAGTAGGGAAGCAGCCAGCGGTGATCATTTCCGACCAGCGCCCGGCATAAATGAGGAATAACCAGCCCGATGAAAGCAATCGGCCCCGCGGCAGAAACGGCACTTCCCGCAAGCAGCACGACAGCTGCCGTACATAGAAGGCGGATTAGCATGAGACGCTGCCCCAGTCCCTTCGCATTATCGTCTCCGAGTGCCATTACATTCAAGGAGCCCGAGAGCAGGAACGCGAGCAGCAGCCCGGCGATTATGTACGGCAGCACCATCACGAGATGGTTCAGCTCCCTCCCTGACACGGAGCCGATCATCCAGAACAACGCCGATTCGAGCGACTGCTTATTGATTAAAATAAGGCCAGAGGTAACCGATCTCGCAAATGCCGCTACACAAGCTCCTGCCAAGGTGAGCCGAATCGGCTCAAAGCCTCCTCTTCCCTGCATGCCGAGCGCATAGACGAATACAGCCGTGACTGCCGCCCCGATAAAAGCAAGCCCAATCATATGACTCATCGTCAGCGACGAGCCGACCAAAGCCAGCCCGACGACGATAAACAGCACCGCACCGGAATTAATGCCGAAAATCGACGGCGACGCAAGCGGATTGCGCGTCAGCACCTGCATAATGGCGCCAGCCACCGCCAGGCTCGCTCCTACTACAGCCGCAATAAGCGCTCGGGGCATGCGGGTATGGGTCAAAATCAGATGCTCATTCGAGCCATCGAACTGGCTGTAGGCGAGCCACAAATCTTTTAAACCAAATTGCTGGAGCCCGAACAATACGCTCGCAAGCATGCAAATAAGCAAAATAACGACTCCTGCTGCTAGAACAGCAAGCTTGCTGCCTGGTCTCTCCATCCACTTAGACATCACTTCTCTCCTTCCTCAATAAAAGAAGCCGACGCCAATAAAAATGACGTCAGCCTGCACATTTATTTCAGTCTCTTTATTGAATGTCGAAATATTTAACAATTTCATCCAGCAGCAGATTGGCCGCCTTGTAGCCTCCGGCTGTATTCCAAATCGCCTCATCTACTTGAACGACTTTGTTATTTTTCGCAACATCAAGGTTTTTGAACAGCGGATCATTCATCCATTCTTCCACTACTTTAGCCGCATCCGTCTTTCCTGCCGCTTCTGTTACAAAGTAGAACAATACGTCTCCGTCCATCTTAGGAATGCTTTCTTTGGACATCACTTCAATAAAGGAATCCACATCCTGTGATTCTGGACGAGCAAAGCCTAGCTGATCTAAAAGCACACCGGAGAACGTCTGCTTCTGATAAATACGTACTTGGGAAGCCGAGAAGCGGGCCACGGATACTTTTGTTGCCGCTTTATCGCCAATTTTCGCTTTTACCTCCGCGACGCGCTTATCGAAATCCGCCATCGCTTTGTCGCCTTCATCCTGTTTATTCACCGCTTGCATATACAGCTTGAAGTTAATTTTCCAATCGCCAGCCAGATCCTCGGCAAATACAGTTGGTGCAATCTGGTTCAGCTGCTCATAAATTTTCTCCTGCCGCACCTTGTTGCCAATAATTAAATCCGGCTTCAGGCTGGCAATCAGCTCAATGTTCGGCTGCAATTCGTCGCCTACAACCGTCACATCCACCATTTCATCTTTAATATGCTCGTACCATGGGTCACCAACCCATGATTGAACCGCGCCAACTGGCTTAATGCCTACCGCAAGCAGCGCCTCTGTTCCTTCATTCGTCAAAATGACGACGCGCTCCGGCGTCCCTGTCAAAGTCACTTCGCCCATCGCATGCTTGATGACGCGGGAAGCGTCCGCTGTAGCCGTATCGGTAGCGGCTGGCGAAGCAGCTGCCGCATTGCTGCTTGGCGATGCGGAGCTTGGATTCGTCGTCGCGTTCGTGCTTGGTGTACCTGCTCCGCAGGCGCTAAGCAGCAGTGTGAAGCAAATAAGCACAGCTGCCATCATCGATATTCTTGATTCTCTGTACATAAATAAAGGCCCCTCTTCCTTGTAGTGAGAATGATTTTCATAACCATACTCACTATACCGTTTGAGCCTTCGCGGGACAAGGGCATATCTTGAACCGGATACAGGATTATTTTGAACCTTCGCTTTGTATTGCCCCAGCGACATGCCGGTATGTTTTTTGAATAGGCGATTAAAATAGCTGTCATCCGGAAAGCCGACGCTTTCGGCAATTTCCTGCAGCGTCGCCTCCGTTCCAAGCAGAAGCTCCTTCGCTTTGCTGATGCGCAGCGCAATTAAATAGTCGATTGGGCTTTGTCCAATCGTCTGCTTGAACTTGCGGGACAAATAGCTGACGCTGCAATCCAGCAGCTCGGCAAGCTCGCCGAGCGCAATACGCTTCGCGTAATGCTCCTGCATGTAGCGAATGGCTTGCGAGACGTAGTCCGCTTTTTGCACATGAATATCTTGAATGGATAGCTGCTGAAATAATTCATGAATGAATTGGTAGAACATCGTCTTAATATATAGTTGATCCAGCACGTTCGGATGCTGCCATTCCCGCTCCATGCGCTGGATTTTATCGAGCAAAGCAATAGGCTGGCGGGAAACAAAGCTATATTGCAGTTGAAACGGATTATGCTGCTCCATTAACTGAACCAGTTCCTGACGGCTCGGCAGTGGCAACACCGCTTTGTACAAAATCAAGTAGTATTCCAACCAATCATCCGGCACAATGTCCAGACACATGCCCTTCCCGCCATGCAGCATATGAAAACGCTCCACCAGCACCGTCTTGCCATCCAGCCGCACTTCAGCATGACCACGAGTCGTATACAAAAAAGCGCTCGCCGGCAGTCGATAAGAACGCAGCTCCTCCCCTCGCTCCATAATCGTATGCCGCACGTCCATCACGCGGATGGAGGCTTGGTTCCACAGCAATATATGCTCACTCTGATTCAAAGTGCCCTATCCTTCCTTTCCTCATGCTGCTAATATGCACCCATGTCGATCCCCATCGATTGTTCTTGTCCTCCTATTATAAGTGATAATAATTCTCACACACAATGGTTGATGTGAAATCATGCGAAGTGTCTATCGGAAGGAAGGAAATAATAAAGGCTTTCCCGAATGATAAGTATCAAGGAAAGCCTACATTTAGAAGGAGGGATAAACGTGGATGCATCTAATCAGAAGCCTGATCAAGACCAGGCGGGCGATTTGCCCAATGTCGGAAAGCCAGCAACACGCGCGCTCACCGCTGCCGGATACGTGCAGCTGGAGCAATTCACAAAACTCACCGAGGCGGAGGTGCTGAAGCTGCACGGGGTCGGGCCTAAAGCAATAAGGATCATCCGGGAAGCGCTCGCTGCCAACGGACAATCCTTCGCTGAACAAGCGTAAACGGCTGTCGCCGTCCTCTGGCGGTAAAGCTAACGTTTCGCGGTGAAAAATAAGCGGAGTATAAGAGGGAAACTTATACTCCGCTTATTTTTTAAAAACTAATAGCTGCTGTTACAAAAAGGTTATGAACGCTCGTCGATTAGCTTCTCTAGAAACTGGGCGAACGATTGCGCATACACTTCGACATCCCCACCGTGGTAGTCCTCGCGCATGACCTCGCCCTCGTTTTCTCCGTCCCAAGCCGTCCTATCAAAAAAATAAGCTTCTGCCTGCAAACCATTTTATTGCAGAAGTCTGCTCCAGTTTATTTTTCAGGGATGGGTACATGATCCCCCTCCTCATCTTCATCGACTGTCTCATCTATCGAGTCTATCGCATCTACATCGTCCGTCTCGTCTATCTCGTCTGTCGCGAGCTTTAAAGCTGCATGAAACATCTCGAAATTTTCGCATAAAACGGATAGATTACCTTCCATCATCTCTTCAACCGTTGTATTCTCGCTTTGCGCCTCCGATTCCGCATCCTCTAAACAAAGAGCCATTTCATGATCAATATATAGAAGGCTAGGGTTCTCATTCGACTCGCGATAATCAAAAATAAGCCAGTCTCCGCTGCTGATGCTCCATGCGAATGGAATTAATTTGCGCGGCTGAAGGACAACCTCGGCTATCGCTTCAAGATTTTCAGGATAGGAAGCATCCAGCTTAATAAACCGAATGCCCCAAGCGGTATAGCCGTTAAAATCGACGAGGTTGTATTCTGTATTAGGATTAGCGGACTGAACCTCATCCGTTGTCATAAATGCCTTATACGCTGCTGGAAAAGCAAGCTGTAGCGATTGTTCAATGTCATGAATGTCCTGTAGCTGCTGAGAAATATCCATCTCGTTAATTTCTCACTCCTTATCGGCGTTATGCCTTTTATTTTTTCTTGTTCAACTTTTCTTGTGCTTTTTTCGTATTTTCAGCCACTCTAAATGCGACAATTCTGCTGATCAATTCATAAGGCAGCGGCTTGTCCAGCGGAAACTGAACCGAGCCCTTTGCCCCTTTATAAACGGACAATTCCTCTTTGAAGGCTGCAATGCCTCTTGGAGCGGGATAAAATCCGATATGCTTTTTAAACGCCGCAAAATGTACCAAGTTGCCATGCAGCTCAAATGTCGGCATCTGGTAGCTGATTTTCTCCGTCGCTTCCGGCGCTGCCTCTTTAATGACCTTCCGCATCGCCTGCAGCAGCTCTTGGATTTCTTGCGGGAAGCCGGCGATATATTCGTCGATCGTTTCAAACGTCGTTTGGTTGCTGTCCATCATTAAGCTCCTTTCCATTCATTCATTCAAAAATCAGTTCCATAAATTAGACATAATTAAAGTAAATACAATAACACCAAACCTAATAGCGCCCCAGGCTGTATGATTGATTATAAGTGTAATATAGACAACGAAAAAAGCGATTGTACTCACATCTTCTTCAAATTGCAAGGAAAGCATTGAAGGGCTCCATTTGTTGTTTCAATGAATATACGTATACTATTGATTATACTATTAAAGTCATATTTTTCATCAGCAATTAGACCTTAAACAAAGACATGAGGTAGATTCATGCTCTTCGCTTCAGGTGTTTACTCCCTGCACAAAGACAGGTCTGGCGGACACAGCAGCCGCTATTTCAGCAGAATCACGGTTATGGCACAGGCTGCGGACTCAGGAGCAGCTAATGCGCAGCTATTAGCCATTTTCACGGGTTGAGGAGGTCAATAGCGGATTTCCTGTCCGCATGCGGCCAGAAATCGGAGCAAAAGCCAGAATAGCGGAATCTGAGTCCTTCAAAAAAGGAGAGTGCTTCCAGAGCTGCGTGCTCTCAGCCACAGTACTCCAACAACAGCACGCACAGCAACCGTACTCCCAGAAACAGTACTCTCAGCAACCGTACTGCCAGCCACAGTGTTTCCAGCCGCTATCGCATACTGCGTTTCACAAACCTTGAGTCATCAGCCGAGCTTGGTTTGAAATAAGCTGTAGGCAAGCAGCAGCGAGTGGCTCCGACTTGCACACACAACCTAGATAAAGCCCGTCATCTCCTAGGAGACCACGGGCCTTATATTTTTTTACAATAATAGTGTAAACAGCCTACAGCGCAGCTGTCTCTGTATTTTCAATAATAATCTGCTCTAATTTCATCTGAACCGGGTTGGCAAGGGTATCTCCCACTGGGCATTTGCTCTCCAAAAATTGAACGAAGGCGTCTACCTTTTCCTTGGGCGAATCTGTTTTGATCTTGAACGTATAGCGAATGTCGGAATAGCCCGGACGAACCTCGCTTTTATTGAAAAATCCATCGAGATCCAAATCGCCTTCAACCTCAACTTGGAAATCGTCAAGCTTCACATCAAACTTAGGGGCATACACCCGGGCCACAATAGACTGGCATGCGCCTAATGAGGCAAGCAGTGCTTCCACAGGATTCATCCCCGTATCTGTCCCGCCAAGGCTCTTCGGCTCATCAATAGTCAATTCGAACTGTCTCGCTGTCGCTTTCACTTTAACCCCATCCTGTAAATGCGCTGTTGCCTTAAACGTTTGTACATTAGCCATCATTAACGCTCCTTATGAATCATATTTTATGTCCGTTCTGAACTCGCTCTAAACTCGCACCCAATCCGTTGTCGGAAAATAGCTCTTGCAAGCTAGCATTTCGTCATGCAGACGGTTAAGAACTTCTCGTTCCCGGTCTTTAATCCGGTTCAGATTACTGTTAATCGTATGAAGGATGTCATTGTTATGGGTCTGTCTATATTTCATGAGAGTCACCCGTTGCAGGTTGACGTCCCGCTCGATTGGTTCATAACCAGATAACAGCGTTTCGTCCTTGATGTAGCCTTGGGCCAGCATAAATTCGATTTTCGCCCGCATACACTTCTTGTGCTCCCATAAAATATGCAGCGGCCGCCCGTCAGGCTCTCGGGTTCCATCGGTTACTTTCACTAGCTCCTCCGCTATGTACCGATACACGTCCATGCCGAAGGCCAGATTGCTCTCATTGGCAAATATGGTTTTCAGACGATTCGTGGCGCTGAGGTAGTCCTCCAGAAAATAGAGAACGGAATCCGCCGTGAACACATACTTGTGGTCGGTAGCGCGGTATAAGCAAATTCGTGTCTTATATTCTTCGTAATTGCCGTATTCGTCAAAAAAGGCTGCATTATTGAATGCGTTTTCATAATCGTCATAGGAAACGGAGAAGGTCTGATATTTGCCGTCCACGAAATTGGTCACCAGATAGCTCTGCTGCTCGCTATCGTACCCGCTGATTAACAAATCATGCGTGAAATTTCTCACCCCAAAAAAGTCGCTGTAGGGCATGTAATACTCGTTGATGAAAGAGAGAACATGATAGCCTTGTTCAAGACTCGTTTGAATGAAGCGGTGGATATCCGTTAAGGAAATGACGAGTGAACGGGATATCGCCTGGGTATCACGCAGCGGGCAATTATCCAACTGGTAAAAATTCACTGGACAAGCTAGCTCTACGAAATCCTTCGCGCAAAACAATTGGGTGTAATAGCTGTGCATCCACGGTTGGAAGCTCTCGGAATGTCCAATAATACCGAACAAATACGCGTGGTGCAAATAGCCATAAATAGGTGAATCAGCTAGCGGCAGATGAATTTTCATTGAAACATATCTCCCTTATTCACATTGTATAAATCACCCAATATTGGTAGAGTCGAAGCTATTATCCCACTCCTATTTAGCGCTGTCAATTGGCAAGATTCATACAACGGTATGGTTTGAACTTTCAAAAACAAAGTTAACAACCGGGATTAATATGAATTCTATCATTTCCAAGATTTCACTGTCAATATGATTTCTATTAGGCGGCCCTTTCCATAAAAAAAAGACACCGGAGGGACAACGTCCTCCAATGCCTTTTTCGCTATATTAGGAATGATTCAATTCCGCCTCCATTTTCCGAAAAACGTTATAGCTCCGCCGTGCAACCTCAGAGATCGCAATCGGATGAAAGCCGCTCAGCTCCGCATACAGCGTGTCATTCAGCGGATCAATCCATGACTTCGGCAGCGCTTTCGCGCCAAGCTTCGCACCCATAATCGAGCCAACCGTCGCGCCATTGCAATCCGTATCCATGCCGCCATAGACGGCCGTCGTCACAGCCTTCTCGAAATCATCGCCTGCATACACGAGCGCCGCCGCAACAAGTGCTGCATTATTGTTCGTGTGCACTGCATCGTAATGGCTGAAGGCTTCCCAAATTTGGCTCACCAGCTCGCGGTCGCTGCTTGCTTTCTCCGCAATGGAAACCGCTTTGCGCACATCATAAGCCAGTCTGCTCGTTGCCGGGATTTCGCTGAGGCCAATCTCGACAATTCGCTTGCTGTCCTTCTCAACGAAAGCAGCCGCAATCATCGCCGCAACGAACATTTCGCCATAGATGCCGTTCTTCACATGCGAGAACGACGCATCGCGCCAGCCAAGCTCCGCAGCCAGCTCCGGCTTTCCGGCTGCGCCGTAAGCGAGCCCGTCCGCACGGATTTGCGCGCCAATCCACTCTCTGTAAGGGTTCATATGCATCCGCACCCGCTCCAGGCGTTCAGCCCAATCGGCAGGCTTGTCCCCATTCAGATGAGAGGTCTCATGAGCAAAATTCAAATAAGACTGCGTCTCCGCTGTACAAACCTGGCTGTAGGTCAGGTTTTTGTGCCATAGCTTGCCGATGTCCCAAGAGTCGAAAGCGAGCCCTTTTTGCTCAAGCAGTAAAAGTCCCAGCACCGTATAGCGGATATCATCATCGCTTTCCATATACTGAATCGTCTCGCGTGCGCTCATGGGCGACCAATCATTCAGCCCCAGTCCATACTGCTCTTTTGCCGTCGATTCACCCGGTGTATATCCTTTAATCGGCCAAGCGTCAGCGCCGCGGAACCACAGCTCAATATTTTCCCAGCCAGGTCGGCCGTCTTTGCCATACAAATAATCCCAAAACTCTAATGGCTTGCCAAGCGCACAGCCAACACTGCGTCCGAGCCAAGCACCGTAAAACTTGTCCAGCCACTGCTCATCGGTTAAATCCGCTGCCAGCGCTCTCGGGCCTTCGGGGCGCAGCCTGCGGATTGCCTCCAAATCGGAAGGCTCCTCATAAGGAAAATCCGCACTCACGTCTAGTGCCGACAGCTCATTATAAATCTCCATAAGCGCGTCATGGCTTTCACCCGCCGCAGCCAGCTTTTCCGCAAAGCCGTCTACATTGCAGCCTTCTTCTCCGCGCTGAATGATTTCAAAACGGACAATTTCCTGAAGCTTATCCCAGCCTGCCATAATTAAGCCTGCCCTTTCCGAGCTTTGGCGTTCTCATCATGTACAGCCAGAGCGTCAAAAATCAGCTTAATAAAGGCTTCACGATCCACATCCATCAGCACCTGCACATTCGCCGTTTCATCGGTTTTTTTGCGGCGGTCTGCTACGGTCATGCCTCTCGTCACCCTGCCGTCCGTCTCAATCGAGACGTAATAGCTTTCACTTTGGAACAGCTCTGGTCGAAGCAGCCAAGCGATTGCGCACGGATCATGCAGCGAGCTGCCTTCAAAGCCCAGCTTGCGGCTGTAGATGGAATAAAAGTCGAGCAGCTCGCCCACCATATGCGAAACCTCGCCGCGCTGCTTCAGCGCATCAATATCCTCTTGATAAATAGCCGCCTTATCGGTCACATCCAGACCGCTCATCGTAATCGGCACGCCCGATTCGAACACAATTCGTGCAGCCTCCGGGTCCACGTAAATGTTGAACTCTGCCGTTGACGTTACATTGCCGTAGCTGATGCCTCCGCCCATTAGGGAAATCTGCTCGATGTTCTCTTTTACATCAGGGAAGCCTTTGAGCAGCAGCGCAATATTCGTCAGCGGGCCGATCGGCACAAGCGTTACCTTCTGCTCCGATGAGCGGATAATTTCGACCATCAGCTCAATCGCATGTTTATTGACCGGCTTGAAGCGGGAAGGCGGCAATTCTGGGCCGTCCATGCCCG
Source organism: Paenibacillus liaoningensis (assembly GCF_059609455.1). Classification (NCBI taxonomy): domain Bacteria; kingdom Bacillati; phylum Bacillota; class Bacilli; order Caryophanales; family Paenibacillaceae; genus Paenibacillus; species Paenibacillus liaoningensis. Next base: position 515,675 of record NZ_JCAALU010000001.1, on the reverse strand, counting down.
AATCGCCATGCGCCTCTTCTCCGGTTACGAGCTTGCCTAGCAGTGGTCCGGGCGCGCCTTTCGCCACCGAAATATCTTTATCTATAAAGCTGAGCAGCTTCAGTGCGTTGTTCGTAATTTTCTCCAGCACCTGATTGCCGCCAACCGTCGTAATCGCTTTTACCTCCAACTGCTGTGGATTGGCAAGTGCGAGCAAAATAGCGATCGCGTCATCATGCCCGGGATCACAATCGATAATAATCGGTCTAGCCATCATGTTAATCATCCTTTCACTTTCGCTTTAAGCTTCCTATTCTTCTTACGGGATTCGCTGACGGCGTATACGATGAGACCGATAACGGTCGTGACGTATGGGAGTGTGCCGATTAGCTCTGCCGGAATTTTAAGCACCTGAAGCGCATTGGCCAGCGCATCCGCCGCGCCGAACAATAGCGATGTCAGCGTTGTGCCGACCGTCGTACTCCGTCCCATCGATTCCGCGGCAATCGCAATCCAGCCCCGTCCGGCGGTCATATCCCGCGTGAACAGCGACAGGTAGCCCATCGACATATATGCGCCGCCAAGTCCTGCGAAAAAGCCGCTCAGCAGCAGCGCCGTATACTGCACCTTCACTACGCTGACCCCTACGGACTGGGCAGCCTGCGGATTTTCGCCGACTGAGCGAATGCGCAGGCCGAGCGGCGTTCTTTTCAGCATATAATACACAACAAAAACCGCCAGTATCGACATATAGGTCAATACATTATGGCCGGAGAAAATCGGTCCCAGCACCGGAATATCCTTAAGCAGCGGAATGTCCACGCTAGGCAGCACCTTGCTCGGAAGCGAGGTCGAGGAGCCTTTGTCTCCGCTTAGCAAATACAAAATAAATACAGTTCCCCCGGAGGCAAACATATTGATCGCGACCCCGCCGAGAATAATATGCGTCTTGAAATGCAGGGTGAAAAAAGCCAGTATGCCGGAAATAAGCGTGCCCGCCATTACCGCGCCCAGCAGCCCAACCCATGAGCTGCCCGTATAAGCGCTGACTACAACGCCTGAAAGGGCCGCCACCAGCATAATGCCCTCAAGTCCAATATTGATAATGCCCGCACGGTTGGAAATGAGTGCTCCTAGTGCCGCGAACAAAATCGGAGTCGTTACCCGGAGGACAGAAAACGCAAATTCAGTCGTGAAAATGACATCAAACAAACTAGACATTACGCTGTGCCTCCTTGAGCAGCATCCGATTTTTCCAGAACTTCAAAAACTGCTCTGCCGAAATCAGCAAAATAATAATCGCCTGCACAATCGAAATCATTTCGGCAGGCACATCGGAGAAACGCGCCATCTGGTCGGCTCCGATTCGGATATAGGCCAGGAAGAGCGCTGCGCCAATGACCGAAAACGGGTTATTTTTCGCCAGCATCGCTACTAGCGCACCATCCAGGCCGTAGCCTGGCAGCGACGACCACTGGAAGCGATTGTACATGCCGAGTACCTCGACCGAGCCCCCCATGCCCGCAATAAAGCCAGCAATTAAATGTACGATAATGATGACCTTGGCCGTCTTCATGCCGGAATAACCCGCAAATTCGCGATTGGCCCCCGTCATTCTCAGCTCATAGCCCCATTTGGTTTTGTATAGAAAATAATGCGCGGCTACGATCAGCACCAGCACGATAATCAGTCCCGTATGAATACGCGTGCCCGGTATCAGCTTGGTGAGCATCGCTGTTTTCTCGAACTTGAAGGATACGGCTGCAAAGGCCTGAGCATCGCGCAGCTTATAGTTCAAAATATAAAGCCCGATGCCAAACAAAATATTGTTGAACATCAGCGAGCTGACGAGCTCATTTACATTCCATTTAGCCTTGAGAATACCCGGAATAGCCGATAACACCGCACCGACGAGCGCCCCAGCAAGGATGGCCACAATCGGATGCACAAAGCTGTTCAGACTAAGATGAATCGCAAGCGACGCTGCAACTACCCCGGAAAAATAAAACAGCCCTTCCGCTCCGAGATTGAACAAATTCGCTTTAAACAGCAGCGATACCGCAAGTCCTGTGAACATGAGCGGAATCGCCATTTCAATGACGTTGCCGATATGCCCCTTCGTATTCAGCGGCTCCCACAGGAAGATGCGAATGCTCTCCAGCGGCTGCTCGCTGACAATGGAAATAATAATAAAAGCGAGAACAAGCGCAATCAGAATGACCGCTGTCGTTCGGATGACTTCAAAATATTTTACCTTCATGCTTCCACGGCCCTCCTGATTTGCTGCTCGTCCTGGCGGTTAAGGCCCAGCATGTACAGTCCGAGCTCTTCCTCGCTTACCATTGACGGCTCTTCCAAATAAGCGACGATTTGTCCTTCATACATGACGAGCAGGCTGTCGCTCAGCTCCAATATTTCATTCAAATCTGCGGAAATGAGCAGCACGCCGCTGCCTCCATCCCGAAGCTCAATCAGCTTCTGGTGAATAAATTGGGCTGCCCCAATATCGACGCCGCGTGTCGGCTGCTCGGCAATGAGCAAATCCGGCGCTGTCGAGCATTCACGAGCGACGACGACCTTCTGCATATTGCCGCCCGAAAGCATGCCTATCGGCTGATTCGGGCCCGAGCAGCGCACGCGGAACTCCTGAATGAGAGTGGCCGCAAGCTTCGCTATTTTTTTACTCCTCAAAAAGAGGCCCTTGTTCATCGCTTTCGTATTGTATTGCGTAGAAATCAAATTATCGGAAATGCTTGCGTCTTTGGCTGCTCCTTGGCGCATGCGATCCTCCGGAATATAGGAAACGCCGAGCGAGCGAATTTTGCGGATATCATAGCCTTGAATGTCCGTGCCTTTAACGGCCACATTTCCGCTGCGCACAGCCAAACTGCCCGTTAAAGCTTCAACAAGCTGAGTTTGCCCATTGCCCTCGACTCCAGCAATACCGACGATTTCGCCGCCACGCACCTTGAACGCTACCTTGTCCAGCAGCGCCTTGCCCGTTTCATCCGCCAATGAAAAATCAGTAACGGAAAGGATTGGCGCGCCGTAAGGCTTCTGCTCCTTGTCATACCTCAGCACAACGTCGCGGCCGACCATCAGCTTGGAAATTTCCTGCTCGGTAACGTCCTTGGTCCAAAAAACGCCTTCGCTTTTGCCTGCGCGCATAATCGTGATTCGGTCGCAAATCGCTTTAACTTCCTTCAGCTTGTGGGAAATAAACACGATCGTATGCCCCTGCTGCTTAAGCTGCGTCAGCTCGCGGAACAGCTCCTCGGTTTCCTGCGGGGTCAGTACGGCAGTCGGCTCATCAAGTATCAGAATCTCGGCGCCACGCAGCAGAGCTTTCAAAATTTCGACCTTCTGCTTCATGCCGACACTAAGGTCCTCAACCTTCGCCTTCGGATTAACGAGCAGATTGTACTTTTTGCTCATCTCCTCTGTCATTCGCACCGCTTCGTTGTAATTAATGCTGACGCCCTTCTTTGGCTCCATGCCCAGCACCATATTTTCCGCAACGGTGAACGACGGCACCAGCATAAAATGCTGATGGACCATGCCGATGCCATGATCTATCGCATCCTGCGGCGAAGCCAGCCTTACCGGCTTGCCCCGAAGAATGATTTCGCCTTCGCTCGGCTCTTCCATGCCGAACATCATTTTCATCAGCGTGGATTTGCCGGCGCCATTTTCACCGACGATTGCGTGAATCTCGCCCTCGGCCAGCGTAAACTGCACCTTCTGGTTGGCGACAACCCCGTTCGGGTAAACCTTCGTAATATTTTTCATTTCAAGCAGCTGATTCGGCATCATCGTAAAACCCCTTTACCTTTCGGAGGTCATTATAAAGAGGCAGTTGGCCTTCTTCCTGATGGAAAGAGAAGAATGACCAACTGCACTAAGCTTTGAGGATCGTTATTATGGTTTAACCGCGTTGCGGATGGCTTCGATTTGCGAAGTTTCCATACCCATCGCGTTGTCTACTTTAATTTCTTGTTTAGCCAGCTTTTGCTTGATATCTTCTACTTGCTTCTGCATATCAGCCGTGAAGATCGATTTGTAAATGTCATTTTCAGCAATGCCTACGCCATCTTGATCAAAGCTGAGCACTTGGCGTTGTCCATATTCGAGCGTGCCCTCTTGCGTTTTCTTCACTGCGCCAAGAATAGAGGTATCGATTTTTTTAATAGCAGACGTCATGATCAGATTCGCTTTTTCTTTATCCGTTTCCTGAAGCAGGGACCCTTGGTCGGAGTCAACGCCAATCGCGTAACGCTTCTTGTCTTTCGCTGCATCGAAGATGCCCAGGCCCGTCGCGCCAGCCACGTTGAAAATCACGTCGACACCGGAATTGTACTGAATGAGCGACAGCTCCTTGCCTTTCGCCGGGTTAACGAAATCGCCCGCATAGGACACGGCTACCTTAATGGCAGGATCGACGTATTGTGCCCCTTGGATATAACCAACCAGGAATGCATTAATGCCGGGAATGTCCATGCCGCCGACAAAGCCAATCACATTATCTTTGTTCGCATTTGGAATATCGGATTTCGTCGCAATCGCGGCTACTGCGCCTGCAAGGAAGGAAACCTCATTCGTTGCGTAAGACATCGCATATACGTTAGCCGGTGTTTCTTCAATATCCGTATCGTAGTTGATGAATTTTTTGTCAGGATACGTTTCTGCTGTCGCATTAAACATCTCGGTAATTTCAGAGCCGCCGGAGATGATAATATCCCAGTCCTGCGCTGCTATATCTTGATAAGTAGGTTCCCACTTCGTTTTGTCTGTTCCCATTTCAATCACTTTCGTATCTGCGCCCAATTCGGATTTAACAAGCGTCAATCCCTTGTTCGCTGCATCAAAGAAAGATTTATCGCCAAGTGTACCCGGTACGAGCAGAACAACCTTCAGCTTCTTATCCCCGCCTGTACTGCCTGAGCCAGCTGAATTGCCGCTGCTTGTCCCCGTATTTCCTCCACCACAAGCTGCCAGCACCAATAGAACCGAAACCATGAGTAATGCCATCACATTTTTCTTCATTCTCTGTTCCCCCACTCTCTGTCGATTAAAAGACGTGTTCCCTTTGAAACTAGCCGCCCGCGCCTGCTCTCCTGAAAAGAATGCTTACCCCAAGTGTAATGTAGAAAATAAATAGGTTATAATAAAGGTACGCTTTCTGAATAGCTTGTTCGGGATGATACGATCATATCAAATTCGAAATCAAATAATTATCTCGATTCGGTCAACTTTTTATACGATTCGGCTATATACACGCGAAGGAGGGCTGTTATGAATCGATTATTGTATTTAGCAAATGACATACATGAGAGAAATACTAACATCCCTCCTCATCAGCATGAGTGCTACGAGCTTGTTTATTACATTCGCGGTATGGGTCCAACCGTCATTGCAGGCCGTAAATATCGCTTTAAAGAGCATACGATTGCCCTCATCGCTCCTCGGCATATTCATAGCGAGATTCATGAATTGGAGGGCGAGGTGCTGTTCATTGGTTTTAACGCTCCTGATGTGGAATTAAAAGGATTAAGCGGGGTTTATGACGACGATGCGAGCCATACGATTTTAAAGCATTTATGGCGCATAAAAGAGGAGTTTTTCATCCGTCCGAGAACCGACAGCGAATCGCTGAATGCTCTCCTCAATGAGCTGCTTCCGCCGCTTCAGCAAATTTTTGGAAACCGAAAAACACCCCATCCATCAGAAGATCGGGTCAAATACGTGCTGCAATATATGGATGACCATTATAAGCAGAAGCTCACCGTTGAGCTGCTTGCGGACATGTCCGGTTACAGCTATGACCGGTTCCGCCACCTTTTTAAGGAACGCTACAACATCGCGCCTCTCCAGTATATTTTGCTAAAACGTCTGGAATATGCAAAATCGCTGCTAACAGGTACCCAGATGCATATTTCTGAAATTGCCGCCGATGCCGGCTTTGCCAATGATGCGCAATTTTGCAGCATGTTTAAACGGGAAATTGGCTGTACGCCTCGCACCTATAGGAAGGGCAAAATTTTATGAGGGATTGAAAATATTAATCTATAGAGGGAAGAGGATTTATATGATGCGGAAGTATATGGTCCGTACCGTATTTTCCGTGGTGGCAGCTGGGCTGAAGAGGCCCGGGGCTGTGGGGCTACGTGCAGGCGTCGCAGTCATCCATCCTTTTGCATAGACGACCTTGGCTTTCGCCTTGCCCGCTCTGTTGCACCATAGCATAGGCCAAATTAATGAGACGAACTCACCAAGCATGGCGTGTGGGTTCATCTCATCTATCCATTAACAGCCTATTTCATGTTGCCGCTTAAGCTAAGCTTTGCCTTTATATGTCTTCGTGGCTGTATCGAGCATGGATTTCCAATCTGCAAACTCGGTCTCGCGCGCAACATGGCGATCAAACAGCTCATCAGGAATGTTGTCGATCTCCTCATGCGTCTCTGCTTGAAAATTGCCTTTCTCCAAAAACTGCCCAAAGCTGCTGCTGCTGGAATGCTTGCTCATAAATGCATCGTTAAACAGCTCGTTTAAGGATACCTCGTTCGGATCTTCCTGGTTTGTTTTCTGTCCCTGCAGTTCCTTCAACAGGTCGTCAAATGACATTGGTTTTTGCTTTCTCAGATTACCACTCCTTCAATTTGTGCGATCGACTCCAGGCCCATGCAAAATCCCTATACATGGAGTCTGATCTTTTTAAAAACCTTTTAAACACTCAGCGTAAACAGCTGAAGCCATCCTTTGGCGGCAAGGCTTCCGTTTCGCAGGTGGAATATAAGTTCATTTATAAGCGTGAAACTTATAAAGTCTTATATTTTCAAAAAAAGCCTTCTGGAAAGCGCTGCTTCTTGCTGACCAAGATTTCAGTTACTTCTATAATATCATCATTCATGCTATGCGTTAATATATAGAACGTTTATGTTTTTTATTTTTGGGCTAAACGCTGGGTTTCTCGCCTTTTTGAGTACTTGAAGCAGCGGCTCCATCCTGGTTTTTAGTCCCTTTGCTTTTATAAGGCTTAGGCGCGTTTTTGGCTTTATTGGCACTAGCCTGCCACCGATTCCAGCCCTTCTTGTCCGTTCCTCTGCCTGTTCCACCCTTGCCCTTCGCCTTGCTCAAAAAATCACTCCTTTATGGTTGGCTCAAAATCGAGACCGTTGCTTGCTGCATAAATCCAGCCAAGGTGAAACGGCTCTCGCCGTCCTCTGGCGGCGCGGCGCGTTTCATTCCGAGAAATATAGAGAAAGTATGGCGAAATCATATGCTTTCCTATATTTTAAAAAATGAAAAAGCATCTCCTACGCCTGCATTAATTGACAGACCTGCTGTGCAACCAATGGAATAGACAGATGCAGACTCAGTATAACAATGAAACGCTTGATTTGCCAGAGGTAGCGATTATAAATGATAGCTCTTCATGGCGAAAGCAGGGTAACAGGGGCCAATGTCGGACAAAAAAAGCATCTTCAACAACGCCGATTCGCTGGTAAAGATGACGAATTTTATTATTGATTCAGGCAATATTCAGTCGTTCGTCGCTGAAACCGCACCGTTGGGGACGCTCGGGAACCTTCCTCATTTTTTCAAGGACTGAGGATCCGCTATTTTGGCTTTTTCTCCGATTTTAGGCTGTAAGGGGACAGGAAATCCGCTATTGCCCCAATACTCCCGTCAAAATGGCTTTTTGCAACGCATTAACGGCTCCTGAGTCCGCCAGTTGTGCCTTAACCCGGATTCTGTTGATATAGCGGCTGCTGTGTCCGCCAACTCTAGCTTTGTGCAAGGAGCCCCCTGAAACGTAGCAGATGATGCTGATTTTCGGCACACTCCTTTTCAGTTGCCTGCACTTTATTGGATTAAAAATCACATTCATCTCTAGTATCGGTCAGCTCTGCCCATCTCGCCATCAAAAGCTTCGCATAATCGACGGAAAATAGTCCATAATGCCCTAATGCATATCCATCATTCACTTCTATTAACAAGGTTTCCCCCTTATCCGTTAAGCCAAAATCTATCGCATATCCTTTAGGCGCGGAGGTGAACTGTGCAACCGCCTTTTCAACGACTTTATAGTCAAAATGCATTCTCCAGTCGCCTTTATACCTGCGTATATCTAATATTTCCCCGTATCTGACGAAGCATCTCCATTCCGTTACAAAATGGACGACCTCCGAGCATAATATATCAGGATCTTCACCGTATGTGCCGCAGCCTACTAAGTCCTTTGTCCCGCGAACAACGACGCCAGTGAACTTTTTGTCCTCTATTGGCTTTATAAATATGTTCCAGCTGTCTGGATTGTTTGCTATCGCGCTTAATTTAGATGTCCATATTTTTCTGCCCAAGTAGCCTTCAAGCTCCTCAGGATAATCCATTTCAGGCGTTATGATGTTATGTTTAAAAAGAGCTTTTCTTACTTCATTCACATAACCAACGACGATGTCTTCTTTTTGATTTCCTGACAGCTCGCTGACCGTTTCAAAATAATGGATTTCAAAACCCATTTGCTTGAATCCGTCAAAAGCGGCATAAAAATTATGGCTCGCAATTTCATTATCGCTATTTTTCCGAATATACGCCCTCATCTTATTCACCTTTCTATCTTGCACTACTCGAATACTAAATCTATATCATGATTATATCATTCCCTTTTTTGGAAAAAACAAAAAAATAGACTGCTCCTTGTGAACAGTCCATTAATTATTAATAAAGCAGCTTCGTCTTTCTCTTTATTTGCGCATATGATTTAGCCCTCTCCACGCCTAAAGCGTTAGAGATATACACATTTTCCACTCTGCTGCTGAGTACGCTAACCACTTCATTCGTTATCGTTCCAACTCGCTTGGCGATTTCTCCGGCTGTTATGCTCTCCTTGCCATCTTGTCCGATCAGCGTTGCCGTATCCCCTTGCTGAACCCCGGCTATCGAAGTCACATCGACCATCAACTGATCCATGCAGATTTTCCCTACTATTAAAGCCCGCTGGCCATGTATGAGTACACAGCCTCCTTTTTGGGACAGCTCGCGCGGAATGCCGTCGGCATAGCCAATCGATACCGTTGCGATTTTGCTGTCTCGTGAAGGCGTGTAGCAGCCATTGTATCCGACGGGCTCGCCTGCATGAATGCTCTTGACCAACGTAACGGTCGCTTTCAGTGACAAAACCGGACGCAGCTCGACGTTAGCATGCACGCGGTCGTTATCCTGGCTCAGGATGCCATACAGGGCGATGCCTGGCCTAACCATTCCATAACCTCGATTCGGATAATTTAAAATGCCGTAGCTGCTCTGGATATGGGTGATGCCCGGATTTACGCCATCTGCTAGGAGCTGATTGACCACGCTGTCGAATCGCTCTAACTGAAGCCTCGTAAAATCCACATCCTCCTTGCGGTGGCTTTCCGCAGACGTGAGGTGGCTGAATGTGCCCATAACTTGCAAATTTTTATGCTGATACATCGACCGTATACGCTCCATGTCGTTGTAATGTTCACCCAGCCGATTCATGCCCGTATTGATTTTAATATGCACCTTTATTTTTTTGCCAAAAGCTTGCAGCCTCTCTGCATCATCCGCATTAATAACGGTCTGTACCAGCTTGTAGCGGCGCAGCTCCTGAAGACGATGCAACGGCGTATAGCCTAAAATGAGGATATCGCCTTTGATCCCTTTTTTGCGCAAGGCTATGCCTTCATCAATTGCTGCAACAGCGAAGGAGCGAACGCCCGCTTCATTAAGCTTCCTTGAAATCGGGATGCTGCCATGACCGTATGCGTCCGCTTTGACCACCGCCATGATTTGAGTGCCTGCTTGGGCAACCTTTTTAAACTGCCTGAGATTATGCACTAAATGATCGAGATTGATTTCTGTCCATGCTCGATGCAGAGCTGGCTTTCGAGTCGCAGCAGCCAGCTTGAAATAGTCCATACCACCATAGCCAAATTTACTCACAGCTCCCATCGCCCTTCTGATGAAATACTGTCACAACAAAGCCGTCCTGATTATTGCCGGATAGTTGATAGCTATCTCCTCTAATAATAGGTACCGTTGTTACCTGCTCCTCTGCTTCCACATAATAAATTTCGGCGAAGGCAGAACGCCCCTCCACATAAAGATGCTCCTTGTGGTAAGAGAAGCTCTTCATATAGGCCGTGTACTCCTCCAAGCACAAATCCAGCTGCTTCATAAGCATAGAATGCGGATAACCCACGTAACGGTAATGCCACGGCTCGCAAGCGATGCCCGTAATGGCTTCCTTGCTTTCCTCATATCTTTGGATAAAACCGTACTCTGCCGCAAGCGCTTTGAACCTGCCGCTCGCGCCATCATCGGGAAACGTCGGACAAATATAATCGATATCGCCCATGCACAGCCCCACATCTACAGCAAGCCCCGTCTGGTGCTCGCTTGCCCCCGGAATGGCCACATATCTCGATGTGAAAGCCGCTCCATTTTCCTCTAGCGAAGCCGCATATATTTTGGCTTGCGCTTCTCTGGAACGATAGCCGCTTACTGCGGCAATATCGTCCGCCGCCTGGCACGCCTCCAAGAGCGCGGACAATGGCTGGATGCACATTTTATCAAGCATAATCCGCTGCTCCTGCACATGGCTGGCCTTAAGTATACTTGCCGGCAATGACCGGAGGCTGGGCACAATTTGTTTGACCGGATTTTCCTGATTCACTAGAATTAAGCAGCCTTTATGCACGTCTTCTCGGTTCACCTGTATACGGCTTTCTTGCTGCCTATCAAGCTGACTTTCTCTCTGCCTTTCATGCTGCCTTTCATGCTTCCTCCCGCTGGGCTTGCGGCTTATGCTTATAGCTTCCATCATAATGCCGCCTTTGCTGTCTCCAGCTCGATGAGACGGTCCAGCAGCTCAGGAAAGTCAATGCCTGCATGCTTCATCATATTCGGATACCTGCTGTGCGCCGTGAATCCGGGAAGCGTGTTGACTTCATTAAATAAGAGCCGCCCATCGCTCGCATAAAATAAATCAACCCTTGCTAGACCGCTGCACCCCAGCACGCTATAAATCCGCAGTGCCATAGCTTTCACTTTATCCGCCGTATCCTTATCGATGTGGGCAGGCAGATGAATGGCTGCTGTGCCTAGCGAATATTTTTCTACATGGTCAAAAAACTCGCCCGTCAGCGCAATTTCATCGATTTCACCGATTATGGGCTGCGAGGCATCGCCAAGTATAGCGCAGCCCACTTCAAAGCCATTCACATGCTGCTCGATTACAACTTTTCCGTCATGGGCAAAAGCTTCCTCAATGCCGCTTATCAGCTCTTGCTCTGTGTAAGCTTTCGTTATCCCGATGGAGGAACCGGATCTGGAAGGCTTCACATAAAGCGGGAAGCCCAGCTTCGCCGCTGCCCCCACTGCTTTGGCAATGGAATCGCCAGCCAGGACGGTAATCGATGGCGGTACCTCCAGTCCGGCAGCTTGGACTACATTTTTGGCCACCGCTTTATCCATGCAAATGGCAGAGGATAATGTGCCGCAGCCTACGAATGGCAGGCCCGACAGCTCAAGCAGCCCCTGCACGGTGCCATCCTCGCCATTTTTACCATGCAAAACCGGGAATACGACATCTAACGTTGTGATGTGAAATTCCGTATGCACAAGCTCAATGAGTCCTCTCGTTTCTTTGCTCGGAGATAGAACAGCCGGGACGCACTGGGCAGACTGGCTGCTCCAGCGATCCTCCCGAATGTCTGTTAGGTCCCCGTTATATCTATACCAGCGTCCGTCTCTCGTAATACCGATCATGACGACATCATATTTATCTCGATTTAAATGCTCCAGAACAGCGGCTGCTGAGGATAACGACACTTTATATTCCGTAGAACAACCGCCGAACAATACGCCCACTCGTATTTTATTCATGTTCTCCTTCATCCCCCTATCAGATGTATGAATCTAGCATAGCGGGCTTCTCTTATGAGCCTATAACCGTAAGCTTAGTAGAATCGAAACATTTGCTTATCATTTCTTAACATTTCTTAACACTTCTTAACATTTGTTTAGCAAAAACAAAAAACACAATTCCTCGTATACAAGGTCATTGTGTTTTCGTTATTAATATAAAGGAAAGCGCGTTTCAAATATCGTCTCGCCCCGCCTGCTTTTTACCGCAATCGTTCCATCATGCAGCTCCACAATGCTCTTCGCAATCGAGAGCCCAAGTCCCGTCCCGCCCGTCTGCTGTGACCGGGATTGGTCTCCGCGATAGAAGCGTTCAAATAAATAAGGCAAATATTTTTCGGGAATCGACTCGCCATAATTGACGACCTCCACTACAGCATAGCCCTGCTCCCGCCGCAAACGGACATCGACATAGCCGCCTTCCTGCCCGTATTGAATTGCATTCATGACCAAATTTTCAAAGGCTCTGACCAGCCGGTCGCCATCGGCCTTAATTTTGAGCGGAGCAGCGTCTGGAAAGACACGCCCCTTCATTCCTGCCGCTTCCAAATTCGGCACGAACTCCTCTAACAGCTGCTGGATAAAACCGTTCAAATCCAATTCGAGCTTTTCCAAAGGCATGCCGTTATTGACCCGCGTAAATTCGAATAAATCATCAATTAATTTTTTCAAGCTTAATGACTTTTCATAGGCAATGCCAATGTAATACCGAAGCTCGACCTCATCTTTATAGCGATCCTGTTCGATCAGCTCCAGAAAGCCGAGAACCGAAGTCAAAGGTGTGCGCAAATCATGAGAAACACCAGTGATCAAATCATTTTTCGTCTTCTCCGCCTTACGCTCCTCCTCAATCAACATGTTCAGCTTGTGGCCCATTTGATTGATGTTATATGCGACCTCGCCCAATTCATCCGAGGATTTTACCGCGATCTCGTAGTTCAGATTGCCATTAGCAATTTGCTGGAGGCCGAAGGTAATTTCCCTTAAATAATGAATCGTTTGATTGCTGATTAGGAAAAATACGACCAGGAAGAGAAAAAAGCAGGTGGCGATAATAAGCGGCAAACGCCCTATCGTTTCAATAATGCCGCGTATGAGCTCGCCTAGCGGCGCTATTTCTACAAGCAATACGACTGCAAAATAAAGCAGCATAAATAAAATAAAGCTGATGACTAGGCTTATTAAAAACCCGAATACGAGCTTCCAGCGAATCGTTCGAAACAGCCAGCTTCCCGTTCCAAATGCTGCAAGGCTTCCGCGATAACCAGCCTTTGCCGCATTCGTCTCCCGACTGTAGAAGAAGATTAAACAGAGGCTAAACAAAAGCAAAGCCGCAAATATGACAAGCGGTAAGGTCCCTACAATATTTTGCAGCCCTCTTACGGTTTCCCGGAATGGCCGAAAATTCATGAGCACATTGGCTGACAGCCCATAGGCGACAAACAAGCCAATTATCGTAATCGCGAAGCTTCCCAGCGTAGCAAATATAAGGCGTCTCATTTGCTCACTGTTCATAGCGCCTCCATTTTGTAGCCGATGCCCCATACCGTTTTAATAAACTTCGGATGCTGCGGGTCCTTTTCGATTTTCTCGCGAATTTTACGAATATGCACCATGACCGTATTTTTCGATTCCATGAAAGGCTCATTCCAGGCTACCTCGTAAATTCGCTCCGTACTCAAAACAATGCCCCGATTAATAGCAAGCAGCTCCAGTACGGCGAATTCACGCGGCGTCAGCTTTACCTCTTGCCCGTCGGCGGTAACGGTATGGGCATCAATATTAATGACAAGATCATCAATTACAATTTGCTGGTCGCTGCTCGGCTCCGACTTCTGAATACTCATCCGATTATAACGGCGCAAATGCGACTTAATACGCGCAACGAGCACAAGCGGACTGAACGGCTTGGACACATATTCGTCAGCACCGATGCTAAGACCCGTAATTTTATCGATATCCTGCGTCTTCGCTGACAGCATAATAATCGGGATATTGTGATCCTCGCGAATTTTCATGCAGGCTTCCAGTCCGTCCATCTTCGGCATCATCACATCAAGTATGATCAGATCAACGCTATGTTTACTCAGCAGCTCAAGCGCCTCTAATCCGTTCGACGCCTGCAGCAGCTGATAGCCTTCATTCAGCAAATAAATCTCAATCAGTTTCAATATTTCCTTCTCATCATCGACCATTAATATTGTTGCAGCAGCCATTGTGTGACCCCTTTCCTCCCAAGCCCCTTGCCTCGTCCCCTACAGTTTACCCTCCCTGCATTATGAAGGAAACAGTTTAACAACAAGGGCCTCAATACTTATGAATGGTTTAACATTTTCTTAACGATGAGCGGATACCGCTCTTATATGCTGTCCCATTTTTACGACTATTACCTATTTACGTCATTTGAGGGATTCAAATATGCATTTTACCCAAAAGCTGTTTTTTCATCGCCAAATAATTGTATGATATTTAGATACCGTCGTACAATGACGCAAGTGGAACTGAGGGAGGTATCCTTTTATGTATCGAGTAGCAATTTGTGAGGATGAGGAAAAGCAAAGAGAGCTCGTTAGAAGCATGCTGATTGCTTTGTCGATCAAGTCCAATATCGATTTTGAAATCGAATTATTCAGCTCGGGAGAACAGCTTCTCTCTCATTACGAGCGGGAAGAAGCGCCTTTCCACATTTTAATATTGGATGTTGAAATGGGCGGGCTAAACGGGATTCAAACCGCTCGAAAAATTAGAGGGCTCCATCGCCTCGATGAGCAAATTGTCTTCCTGACAAGCTACCCGGAATATATGGTCGAAAGCTTTGACGTCATGACCTTTCAATATTTATTAAAGCCGGTAGCCCCTGCGATCCTTGAGGAAAAAATAATGAAGCTATGCCAATACTTTCAAGCGCTTCACAAAAAGTTTCTGGTCATCAAGTCGGCTTATGAAGAGGTTGTTTTAAAATATGATGACATCATTGGCATCGAGGCAGCCAAAAGCTTAAGCGTAAAGAGCAAGCTGAATTTTATAACCTCACATGGAACCTATGAAAGCAAAGGCATTCTTGCCGATTATGCTTCAGCCTTGAAGGACAGCAACTTCTTGCAAATTCATCGATCCATTATTATTAATCTGCTCCATGTGAAGAAGTTTGCGAGCGGGGTCGTTCTCATGTCTAGTGGCCTGGAGCTGCCGATCGGCCGTTCAAAAATTAAAGAAGTGAAGGATTTTTATACCAAATTTATGATCATGAGGGTCAATGAAAATGAGTCATGACAACCTGTTTATTGTATTTAGCATTGCTCTTGTGATGGGCGTCCAGATTTCTTTTTTCTTCAATTCGGTTTTTGGCAAGCCAACTAGAAAGCCTTATCGATTCCTTTATTTTATTGTTTTTATCGTGCTCAATTGTCTGTATTTACTTTTTTATATCTCTCCTGTTGTATCCTCGATTTTTGCGCTGCTTGTCATATTTAGTTTGGCTCAGTCTTATAAGGTCGAGTTAAAAGCCAAAATCATTTTCACGATCCTTTATGGCGTGCTAATGTCCATCGTTAATCTCATCTCGCTTTATATTTTTTATAAACTGGATTCCGTTGACTTCAGCAACTTTAATTCGATTAATGCTCAGGATCAGCTCGCTTATACGAAGGCTACTTTGCTCACCTGCGTCATCATGTTTGCAGTCATTCAAATGATCCGGCTAATTGCCAAACACCGAAGCTTCTCTTTGCATTACCGTTACTATTTGCTCATCATGATTATCCCTGCAATCAGCCTGTACCAGCTTAATGTGCTGACAAGCTATAGCGAAAAGAACATTCACTATTTCATATCGGTCATCGGATTTCTTTTCATCAATGTGATGATCATTTATATTTTTGATATGATTATTGAAAAATTTCAATTTATGCATGAGAATGCCCAATTGCAGCAGCAGATGGACTATCAGGATGCCAATTACGAGAAAACCGTTCATAGCTTCAAATCGATTAAGAGGATCATTCATGATACGAACCAGCAGTTTTTGTACATCGAGGAATGTATTAAACGAAATGAGCTGGCGGCAGCGATGGAGCATATTAAGACAACGTTAAACAAAGTCGAAGGCGCCTATCAGAGGGTGAATACGGGGAATCTCGTTATTGATGCGCTTGTTACGAATACGCTTACGATTGGCCAGGCGAATGGCATACGAATCGATACGAAGCTTAACCTGAACGCCCAGGAAGTTGCCATTGACCGGTATGACCTATGTGTCGTCCTAGGAAATATGCTGGATAATGCCATCGAAGCTTCTAAACAGGTGCGAATCGCTGAGGATCGCTCCATTCTCATTCACATCCATGCCAATGAATCGGCACTGTTCATCCATATCCTTAATCATATGGAAACAGAGGCCGCCTCGTTGAACAGCCAGAAGCCGAACCCAGAGTACCATGGCATTGGCTTAACCAACATTGCTAGAATATGCGACAAATATGGTGGTCATATGACGATCGAGACGAAGCCGAAACGTTTTCAAAATATGGTCATGCTGCCCTTTTGAACGAACAATCCTTAAACAATCTTGTTGTTTAGGGATTGTTTTTTTCGTTTCAGGGTCATTTGCTCCATATGCCTCTCCCTCCTAGTAAGATACATGCAGGAAGTAAAATTTGGCAATGGACTTAAGAGGAGGATTTTAAAAATGAAAAAAATGATTGCTGGATTAATGGCTGCTGCGCTGTTCATTATCCCCGTAACCCAGACGTTTGCTCAGGCGAATAAGGGAGCGGCTCTGGATACGGTTAAGGAAAAGGCAGAGCTGCTCGCCTCGGAGATTGTGTCCAATTACGGTGTCAGCGGGCTGCAATATGCGATTATGGATGAGGGGGCCGTTGCCCTATCGGATAGCGCGGGGGTAGATGATAAAGCGACCAAGGCGCCCATTACGAAGGACACGATGCTCGGAATAGGCTCGGTAAGCAAAATGTACGTTACAGCGGCAGCGATGATGCTCGCTGATGCTAAGCAAATCGATATCGATAAGCCGCTGACGACGTATATCAAGGATTTTAAAATGGCCGATGAGCGCTATAAGCAAATAACGCCGCGCATGCTCATGAATCATTCAGCAGGACTTTACGGCTCCCACTATGAAAGCAGCATGCTGTTTGGTGACAATGATACAAGCAATCATGATAAATTATTGCTCCGCTTGCAATCCGAACGGTTAAAATCAGCTCCCGGCGAATATTCGGTATATAGCAATGACGGTTTCCAGCTGCTTGAGCAGTTGGTTGAACGAGTGAGCGGTTTAAGCTATACCGAATTCATTGCGCAGCGTATAGCCAAGCCTCTGAATTTAAGCGCTACGAAAACACCACTCGACTCCTTTGATCGGACTCGACTGGCTAAAACGTATTTTCCGACGATGAATCAGGCTATGCCCGTCGAAAACGCCAATGTCATTGGGACAGGAGGCATTTACTCAACGGCAGAGGAATTAAGTAAATTCGCTGACGTATTAATCGGCAATTATCCTGATATTTTATCCGCACAATCTGCTGAAGCGATGCAAAGCCATGAGTATAAAAAAGGCATCTGGGTTTCGGATGAGTCCAATACCTTTAACTATGGTCTTGGCTGGGATGCCGTCAGCTTGGCACCGTTTGATGATTATGGAATAACAGCCCTCTCTAAAGGCGGAGATACGATGATGTATCACGCTGCCCTGATTGCGCTGCCTGAGCACAACATTTCCATCGCCGTGCTTTCCTCGGGAGGAAGCTCCCTTTACAACAGCGTTTTTGCAACCAATGTTTTGCTAGAATATTTAAAGGCAGAGGACATTATTCCAGACATTCAGCAGGGTAAAACGTTCGAGCCTTCCGTGAAAGTCGACATGCCGGCAGATCTACTTGCGTATTCCGGATTTTACGGTACAGTGGGATCAACGTTGGATATTGCGATTGAGGACGGAGAGCTTGCTTTACCCGCTTTAATGGGAGGAATTATACCTGAACAAAAATACGTATACACAGGCAATGGACAATTCAAAAACAAAGAGGGCAGCATAACGCTAAGCTTTGATGAGCAAAGCAATGGCAAAACGTATTTAAAGCTTAGCTCCTATTTGGATTTCCCGGGAATCGGCCAAACGCTCATGGTCGTTTACAGCTATCAGAAGCTGGACCCTAATCCTTTAACACCAGCAACGAAACAGGCTTGGGAAACTAGAAACGGCAAAAGCTACTACCCTTTGAATGAAAAAATCACTTCTATTTTTTATTTGTTGCAGCCCTATTTCGTGAAGAAGATAGCTGTGAATACCGAGTATGGATACGCATCAGGCACTAAAATTGTAGATGAAAATACAGCAGTCAATGCTGTTGAAATTCCGGTTACGGACGGAAGAGATGCCTTTGACCTGAATTTCTATTCGGTGAAAAATAAAGAATATTTGATGATCGACGGCTCCTCCTTTATCCGTGAAGATGCGATCGCGCCTCTTTTCAGTGGAAAATTGTCGGTTAGCACGATCCCACCCAGCGGTCATGCCGTATGGTATAAAATTGACAAGAAGTCAGCGAATAAAAAGATGACTGTGGATGTGCCAGCAGGCAGCGGCTTTGCCGTGTATGATGCAGCAGGAATGATCGTCAACTTCTCGATCGCCAGTCTTGAAAAATCGGTGACGCTGCCAAAAGACGGACTCATCGTTTTCGGTGGTAAAGCCGGGGATTCCTTTAAAATTGATTTGAAGAAGCAATAAAAAAATAAATCCCCTCTTAGAATGGCATTTCGCATGCTCTAAGAGGGGATTTTCATCCATTAAACAGCGTATTCTATTTACGATTGTCGCTTCTTTCTATTTCCTCCATGCTTTTCCGCTTTCCTATCCCAAACACATAATAGCCCACAATGACGATAACCGGAAACCACTTCGATTTGAACGTATGGTCATGCATGTCATTTTTCCAGCGCTTTCTGAATTTAAACTGGCTGAATGCCAGCGCAAACCACGGTACCATTCCCGGAAGAACACTTGCACTGTAAATATACAAAAACATTTTGGAATCTGGCATTAAATAGTTCAACAATACACCGATCAACAGCAAGCAGATGGTCATAACAATGCTGTTTCGAGGAGTTCCGCCCTTGGACACTTTGCCGAGAAATTTAGGCGCCTGACCGTTTTGAGACAACGTATATAGCATTCGTCCCGCACTATAAATCCCGCTGTTGCATCCCGACATAGCCGCTGTAAGAACGACAAAGTTGATAATACCCGCAGCGGCGACAATCCCTACCTTCGCAAAGGTCAATACAAACGGACTGCCCGTCACTTGTGATCGGACTGTTTGGATGGAGATAAAGCACTTATATGGAGTT
Organism: Paenibacillus liaoningensis; assembly: GCF_059609455.1. Classification (NCBI taxonomy): domain Bacteria; kingdom Bacillati; phylum Bacillota; class Bacilli; order Caryophanales; family Paenibacillaceae; genus Paenibacillus; species Paenibacillus liaoningensis. Next base: position 496,370 of record NZ_JCAALU010000001.1, on the reverse strand, counting down.
CAAAGCCGATTAGTATTGGTTATAAATCCGGTAAAGGAATACCGCTGCTTCCGCGCGGGTTGTTAGCGCCCCGGGATTAAGCTTACGTCCAGAACCGGAGATTAAACCTTCTTCCACAAGAAGCGTGAGGCTTGATTCCGCATAGGCAGCTATATCCTCTCTGTCGCTATAAGGCTCCAGCACGGAGACATCTGCTTCAGCTTCCAGCCCTCTGAACTTCTCCAACGCCCGGGCCGTCAGTACGATCATATCCTGCCGCGAGATGCTATCCTGTGGATGGAATTCATTGCTGCCTGATCCTGTTGCTAAGCCTAGCTGCTTGGCAATGCCCAGCGCTTCATAATAGTAGGCGTCCGAATCTGCATCAGCGAAGTTTTCTTTAAACTCGGTTGTCAGCCCTAACGTCTTCACCAGCAGAACTAGGTAATCGGCCCGAGTGATGTTGGCGGCCGGCATATAGGTCTCAGCCGATGTGCCGCCAATGATCCCCTTGGAGGCCATCACCTCAATTGAGTGCCTAGCCCATTCCACTTTGCCTAAGTCTGCAAAGGTTTTGTGAACATAGGCCACTGCGTAGGAGCTAAAATGCGACGTTTCAAAGGTTACCGTTCCGCTCACCGCATCATAGCGTCCGCTTGGAACAGCGATGGCGTCGCCACTGCCATCCATATACCAAATGACGATATGCTCTGGATTTTTCAATTCTTCAGCCGTTGGTGCGTAAGGGATCGTGATTTTAACTGGCGCAGCTGGATTGTTCCACGGCGTCGTTACGCCATTCAGCGCCAATGTAAGCTCAATTAGCGGGCGGTCGCCAATCGCTTCAGCCCCTTTAGCGGACAATCCTTTCTTATCGCCAACGCCGATCGTAAGGCTTGCGATTTTCCCATTCGTTTCTGCCATGCCATGCAGCATGTTAGCTGGAATGGCTATACTGCCTACACGAGTTATGAAAATGAGTTCACCAGCGGCTTGCGCCATGGACAGTGAATCTGCTGGCACTTCGAGCGTGTAAGATTGTATAGCAGGGATATTGGGCACAGTCATAACCGTCGTCTCGCTGCCGGTGAATATCTGTTTCGCCAGCTCGCCAATGGAAATGACTGCGCGCCCTGCTGCTGTATCAACCTTGACCGGCAGTGTTGGAAGCGTCGTTCCCCCGCTTCCTGTAACGGTTACAGAGTATGCCGGTGGCACCGTACTGCCTCCACCGTTCCCGCTTCCTCCACCGTTACCATTGCCACTATTACCGCCACTACCATTGCTTGGTTGGTTTACCGTCAGTGTCACGGTATAAGTGTCCGCTGAATCTGTAAATCCATCGTTGGCTGTGAAGACCAGCGTCACAGTCCCTGCCAATGTTGGCGTGTACGTGTAATTCTCGGTTGCCGCTACTGCCGCCGTACCATCCACCGACACCTTGTACGTCAAGCCATCGCCATCTGCATCTTCAAAAATGTTAGCAAGATCAAGTGTATATGGCGTATTCACTGTCACAATTGCGGTTGCTGTCGCATCCACATCTGCTTGGCGGACAGGCACCGTGTTGACCGTCAGCTCTACCGTATAGGTGTCCACCGAATCGATTGTTCCATCGTTCGCTGTAAAGAGAAGCGTTACTTGGCCTGCTTTTGTCGGCGTGTACATATAATTTTCCGTTGCAGCAACAGCGGCTGCTCCATCTATGGATACCTTGTACGTTATTCCATCGCCGTCTGCATCTTCAAAAATAGCAGCTAGATCGAGCGTATAGGACTCGTTCAGCGTTATAACGGCATTAGACGTCGCTCCAACGCTCGACTGACGTACTGGCATCGTATTAGCTGTAAGCTCCACCGTATAGGTATCTACAGAATCTATCACTCCGTCGTTCGCCGTAAAAACAAGCGTGTATTCGCCTCCCGCTGTCGGCGTATACATGTAATTCTCTGACGCAGCTACTGCCGCCGCACCATCCACCGACACCTTGTACGTCAAGCCATCACCATCCGCATCCTCAAAAATGCTGGCAAGATTAAGTGTATACGGCGTATTCACCGTCACAATGGCTGCTGTCGTTGCAGCTACATCTGCTTGGCGGACAGGCACCGTATTAGCCGTGAGCTTCACCGTGTAGGTGTCCACCGAATCGTTCGTTCCATCGTTCGCTGTAAAAAGAAGCGTTACTTGGCCTGCTGTTGTCGGCGTGTACGTGTAATTTTCAGCCGCTGCTACCGCCGCCGAACCATCCACCGATACCTTGTACGTCAATCCATTTCCGTCGGCATCTGCAAAAATAGTGGCAAGATCGAGCGTAAACGGCGCATTTACTGTCACCGTCGCTTCGACTGTCGCATCCTTATCCGGCTGGCGGACAGGCAGCGTGTTCACCGTCAGCTCTACCGTATACGTGTCCGATGAATCGCTCATGCCATCATTAGCGGTAAAAACGAGCGTAATTTGACCTGCCGCTGCCGGCGTATACGTATAATTCTCTGCTGCTGTTACTGCCGCAGCGCCATCTATGGATACGTCGTAGGTTAATGTATCCGCGTCTGCATCTTCAAAAATAGCGGCTAGATCAAGCGTATACGCTGCATTTAATGATACAGTCGCAGTTGTCGCTGCAGCTACAGCCGCCTGTCGAACAGGCGCTTGATTCACCGCCAACTCCATCGTATACGTATCGTCCGAAATATCTTCGCCATCACTTGCCGTGAAAACAAGCGTTACTGGACCTGCCGTATTTGGCGTGTAGGAGTAGGCTGCGCTTGCTGCTACCGCTGCTGCGCCGTTCACCGCTACGTTATAGCTTAGCGGGTCGCTGTCCACATCTTCAAAGATCGTCGAGAGATCAAGCGTATAAGGCGTGTTTAGCGCTACTTTGGCAGTGTCCGCCGCATTTACATCCGCCTTGCGATTAGGCTTATTGTTAGGCGCCTCTATAACGGTCAAGTTGAAGGACTTTATCCGGGTTTGCCCTCCCGATTTGCTGATTGTAGCTGTCAAAGTAACGGCATGATCATCATCGGTTGCCCTTGTCACTTGGCCTGTGCCCGGATTAATGAGTCCGCTCGCCGATGCGCTCCATAGAATAGTTGAACCCGCGGCGCCATTTGTCGGAAGATTTAGATCCGCTGTCACATTATTTTCCGAGCTATTGGTTCCCTTAATCAAATCCCAGGTTAAATTCACATAATCCAAAGCTGTGGATTCTTTCGGCGTATAAGACTGCCACTGGAGAGAAGGATAAGTGTACCCTTCCACTACTCTCCATATATTGTTGAAGTCCCAAGCGGAGTAGGTCGCCTGCTGCATAAGCTCTCCGTCATTTTTAGCTGAGCCTCCGGCCGATGTAGCAGCACTTAAATTATAGTAATAACTGTTTGTAACATTGCCGCTAGGATTGTAGCCAATCAGACCGCCAGTGGCATCCCTCCCGCCACTTGCAATACCCGCGCTATAGCTGTTGCTGACATCTCCCATATTCATCCCAACGAGTCCGCCTACAAAGACCGAGTTATCGCCGCTGGCACTTCCTGTGCTGTAGCTATTGTTAATCGATCCACCTGACTTATAGCCAACCAAACCTCCAGCCATTCCATCTGTATCGGTGTCTGTATTGCCTGTACTGTAGCTGCCGTTGATATTGCCTGCATTTCTGCCGACTAACCCCCCGGCAACCGAGCTATTTTTGCCGCTGGCATTACCGGAACCGAAGCTGTTATTAATGGTTCCGCTTGATGTATTGGAGCCAATCAGACCGCCTGCTGAAGATGCATCTCCCGTCGTTACCGTACTGCTGCTTTCGCTATCGCTAACGGTTCCCGCGTTCATGCCAACGAGACCGCCAGCATAAGCCTGAAGATGATTTGCATTTACAGAGCCGCTGGCGCTGCTGCCCATGATTGATCCAGCATTCACACCGACCAGGCCGCCCGCACTAAAGATATCAGCGCCACTAGTAATGACGCTGTTGCTTGAGCTATTGATGATCGTCCCTGCGTTATTACCAACCAGACCCCCTACCGAGGTAGGATCGGTGAAAGAAAGGAGACCGCTTGCCTTGCTATCAGTAACGGTTGCACTCGATGCGGTGTAGCCGACCAAACCTCCGACATGCGCATTATTTCCTGTAGCCGTAATATTGAAATCGGCCAGCGTCATATTTTTCAGTAAAGCCCCGCTACTTAATTCTGAAAACAAGCCCACAAAGATATCTGCTGAATTCATATTCAGATTATAAATGCCAAAACCATTGCCGTCATAAATACCGCGAAAGGCCCCGAGCGGCGTCCAATTTCCAGTCAAGTGAATATCCCCTGTCTGCTGAAAATAAGCTCCTGCTCCCGGAATATTGACGTTGCTTAATTCCGCCGCGCTTGACACTTTATAGGGATTCGCAAGCGTGCCGTCTCCCCCTGAGAAATTCACCGTATCTTCGGCCGCATACACGACTTGGGGCATCCCCGTCGTCAGCAGCATGCCTGAGAGCATACTGATGACGATAAGCATAACCGCCGCTCTGTTCCATACTCTTTTATCCATTTTATGGCCTCCCGATTGCTTTTTTCTGTTTGTTAATGAACGCGCCAAGAAATCAGCATCTTAATAGCGACGCCTTAGCGTATCCATATAATTATACTAAGATCCAATAAAAGAATAATAAAAGAATTTAGGGATAAAATGCGAAAAACCGCGGAGCACTAGGCTTTCGCGGTTTTTGTTTAATGGGGGATATTTTATTATTGGCGCTTCCCAGGCCAAATCTCCCCCATTATTTTCTTCTATAGAACTTTTCCCAATCGTAAATAATTTCTACGAGTGAAAATTTCGACTGGTATCGTTCATTTTTTTCCCATTCCCTAATTGCTTGTTTTCTTGTTTGATAAAATTTGTAATCGCTTATGTTCCAAGAACAATAAACTTTTCTGTACCATTTACCATTACTCATACAACCTGCATAACGACGTACAGCTTTAGCAGCTTGGCGTTTTGCCCAACGCGTTTCTGGAGTCGTATGATCGCTATTGACGGGTGATTTTTTATAACTTCTGCTCAAACGCTCTAACCTCCTTCTGGGAAGCTAGAGACCGTCCAACGTTTTCATCGTATTCACCCCTTCTCTCTTTCTTTATCATACGTTATCTCAAATTTTGTCTCTACTCTAACTTCAATCTACTCATCGTCTACTGCCCGGCCCTCTGTTCATATCCAGCCCGCCATTTCCCCTTGAGCCTGCGTCCGATTGGGTTATCGCTTGAGCGGTAATGGCCTCGCATGAGGCAAGCACCAAGGAGCAGCTGAGCATAACGATAATTAAAGCAAAGCCATATCTTGTACTGCGCATCTTTAGCTCACCTCTTCCAGCGTATAATCGTTATCGGAGGAAATATTTTTTCCACCCATACTCATAAAAATCTTTAAAACCCATGTAGGATAACACAATCAGCAATGGATACACGGGGTAGATATATCGGGACTTGATTTCCCATAACAAATAAAACCCGATGAATCCTAAAATGACGAGAATTAAAGAGGTTTCTTCGAATCGCTTGCTTTTAATTCCACCAAGCAATCGGATGAAAATCCCGACATACATTAGAAAGCTCATCACATACAGCATCCAAAGCAGCACCGTTCTATAATTTGAATCAGCTTTAAACAAGTCCGTCGCCCATGTCGTATAGCTGTAGCGCTCCAGATTAAAGCTCCTTCTCCCTCCTGTATCGGACGAGCCATCGTTGCCCATGCCGTACCGCTCCATCTGGTACGTTCCTTCCGTCCACGTCCAAACGATCTTTTTAAAATACATTTCTGTTAAATCGCCTATACTCGCCTCGGAGAGCTTATTGCTAATCGACTCCTTAAACAGCTCTACACTGTCCGCCTTATTATAGCCCGCGTCTCTTTGATAAATATTGTAGCTTTGCCGGCTATCCCAAAACCCAAATGTGTTTTTGTTAATGCCCATATTCAGCCACATGTAGATTGGCGCAGAATTTTCGTTGACCGATTCATCTACGACATTCGCCCCTTGCAATACCGCATTTTGCGTCCAGGCCGGAACATTAAACAGCGCCGCCATTAGGATCAGCGAGGCGATAGCCTTCTTCACTCCGATTTTCCTTATGTTGAAAATAAGGCTCAGCAGCACAGCGATCAGAAAAATGACGCCGATGCTTCTGAAATAGTTGCCAATGGCCAGCAAAATGGCCGCGAGGATGATCGTCTTAAGCGATTTTGTTCGGATAAACCTCACCGAGAAATATAAGGCGCTGGTCAGAAAAGCGGTAGCGATTACATCGTTATAAATAAAATTGCTCATAAACAGTGCCGGAATATAGGTCGCGCCAAACACTAGAACGCCGTAGTCATTTTCCTTGGACTTGCTATTCAGCTCTCTATAGAGCAAGTAAATCATTAGTGTAGTAACGAGCGTAAACATAATGTTAAAGATTTTGATGACCAAATAATTATCTGGAAATAGCTGCAGCAGTGTTTTTAAGTATAGGACGATGGAAAAGTTAAACGGAAACATATACAGATATCCGCCGGTCTGAAAGGTGGAATAATCCTTTTGATACAGCATATTCATCGCCAGAGAAAGCACCGTCTCGGAATCATCCGTAGGCAGGCGGGGAAACAGGAAAATGATCGCGATTTGGAGCGCACACGAAAGCAGCAGCGTGGCAGGAATAACGATTTTCCAGCTGTAATTGTTCAGCTTCAAGCAAAGCTTGTATAGAAAGATGCTTAAGGCGAGGACTGTCCCGATGATCAAAATAAATAAAACCAGCTGCTGCTTTCCCAAGTGTGGCGTATCGCCGTATTCGTAAAAATGATATTCCGCCCTCACAAAAAACGACGACGCGATAAAAAGTCCGATAAAACAAGCAAGCATCACATACAATATTTTTTGAATGCCCTTAACCATGGACAACCTCCTTTACAGCATGAATATAGAAGCATTATAAGTCCCTAATCTGAAAATCTCATGAATAGACAAAATAAAGACGCTCCAGGGGCAAGCTCCCGGGGCGTCTTGTTTGGCAGGTGTATGGAATTTGATTTGTGTTTCGAATTCGAATAATCGTTATTAATAAACTTCATAGATGAGCTCGCTTTCCATTTCAAGCTTATGATTAAAAGCCGCGTAAATGTATAGCTGCCCCGCTGGACTGTCGCCAGCATCGTAGCCTAAACGAAAAGTGCGGTCTCCGGCAAACTCCAGCCCGGACAAAACGAGCTCATTCACATCCTCATCAGGATGCATGCCGGCAATCAAACCCAGCGTGCTATCACATAGCTCCTCTAAATGCTCCCACGCTTTTTTTATAATGGGCGACAGCCGTTTCATGTCCGCTTTGGTGGCGACAGCCACACTTATGGCAAGCTCTTTCTCCTTATATAGAAGCGTGGAGGAATAGGATGTAAGTGAGACGTCGTATACGAAGGTTCCAACTCCTTTGATCGTGTGATCGGGCTCGACAATGAGATTGCTCGAATAATCCAGCCGCGCAAGCTTTGGATTATGGCTCGTATCCAGCTTCGAGATTTTATTTTCCGAGCAATAAAGCTCGGCTAAAAGCGCATTATGGCTAATATCCAAGTCTTTAATATGATTATTAAAGCATCTTAAGCTTTGCAGCGCTGGATTGTGGGTTACATCCAATTCCGTAAGATGATTGTTGTTGCAGCGAATTTCAAGCAGGCTCGGACAGTCCTTTACGTTCAAGCTTATTAAATAATTGTTTCCGCAATCAAGGCGTGAAAGCTGTATATTTTGATCCAAATTTATATTAAAAAGGGCATTGTAGCCGCAGTTTAGCTCCTCTAGCTTCGTGTTCTGATTGATTTGCAATTCCGAGAGGATATTCCAATAACAGTCCAGCTTGACGAGCATGGCGTTGCGGCTAATATCCAGCTCCCGAATTCGGTTGAACCCGCAATCCAGAACTTCCAGCTTCCTATTGCTCGTCAAATTCAAGGCATGAATCTCATTTTTGTTGCAGTTAAGCTTTCTCAGATTTAGATTGCTGCTGATATCTAGCTCCATCAGGTTATTGTATGAGCAATCCAGCTCTTCAAGAGACGTAAAATGTTCAATGCCCTTCAGACTTGAATATGTTTGGCTTGCGAGCTGCAGCGATACGATTTGCTCCACATCGCTCGTCTGAATCCATTCGCGATTTTCACAATAATTTTCTAAAATATATGTTTTGAATCGTTCATCTATAAAATCTTCTGTAATATTCATAGCGCTCCTCCTTGAGGCAAAATCCTAATGAATGTAGTCGATTAGTGGCTGCCAAAACTCCAATAGACAGACTAAATCTATCATAGCATAAATTTGGATATTTCCATTCCCAAAACTCGACAAAACCCGTCATTTGCTCCTTCTTCTCTACCATTTACAACGGTATTTTAATGAGATATATTGGAATGGCTAGAAATGTTAGCGCTAACATTTAGTGAGAAGGGAATGATGCGGACCGCTTCGAAAGGTTTAGTTTGTATCTAACTTAAGCTTTAAAATAATCCATTTTGAGAGGGTGGACCATTTATGAAAAAACGAAGCGCAAAATTATTCGTACTTGTTTTGGCAATGTCTCTTATGTTCAGCATGACGGCATCGGCCAGTGCTAATGCCGTAGCCTATGGAATGACCTATTCCGATACGCTCACAGCTGGGCAAACCTCTGCCTATTTTCTTTCTAATGCTAAAACGTCTGGTACAAGCGTTAAGGTAACAGCATCGGCAGCAAATGCCATTCAACTGCATTACTACTGGACCTACAACAATACAACATTGGACCTTGGCACATACGTCGTAAACAGCACAAATTACAATGGCGGTGCGGCCTACTACAGCCCTGGCACTTTGACTACAGTAGTAGAGCGCGTTCCAGGATCAACGACTCCTTTACCTTCCGTATCTTACTCCATTACTTTCAATTAATCGCATAAGTTAACCATCCATTTTTTGAGAGGACGGACCATTTATGAAAAAACGAAGCGCAAAATTATTCGTACTTGTTTTGGCAATGTCTCTTATGTTCAGCATGACGGCATCGGCCAACCCTACTATCATCGCCTATGGAATTACCAATTCCTATACGCTCACAGCTGGTCAAAGCTATACCTACATTCTCCCTAATGCTAAAACATCTGGTTCAAGCGTTAAGGTTACGGCAACGGCAGCAAATGCCATTCAATTGCATTACTACTGGAGCTACAACAATACAACACAGGACCTTGGCACATCCATCGTAAACAGCACAAATTACAATGGCGGCTCGGGCTACTACAGCCCTGGCACTCTGATAACAGTAGTAGAGCGCGTTCCAGGATCGACGACTGCTATTCCTTCCGTATATTACTCTATTACTTTCAACTAATCGCACAAGTTAGCCATCCATTTTGGGAGAGGACGGACTATTTATGAAAAAACGGAGCACAAAACTATTTGTTCTCGTTATGGCAATGTCTCTTATGTTCAGCATGACGGCTTCGGCTAATCCTGCTATCGTCGGCTACGGCGGTCTCTATTATAATACACTTGCTGCTACTCAATCCTATGCCTACATCCTCCCTAATGCTAAAACTACAGGTACAAGTGTTACCGTCACTACAGCCGTTCCTAATGCACTTCAACTGCATTACTACTGGAGCTACAATAATACGACGCTCGATCTAGGAACGACCATCGTTAACAGCACCTATTACAACAGCGGTTCGGCCTACTATAACCCTGGCACTCTAATCACAGTAGTAGAGCGCGTTCCAGGATCGACAATAGCCTATCCGTCCGTATCCTATAGCATTACCTTCAAATAATAGGATTGGACATCGTCATCATTTCTAATTATGCTTGACTTTGTCATTGTAAAATATGGAGTCATACAAATGAACAAGAACACGCGGATACCATTGGGTACCTGCGTGTTCTTGTTTCCCACTCCATGTTCTCTAAATACCATTGTAAATAGAGCTATATCAAACCTCTCCTTTTTTAAGGTGTTGCTCGTATCCTCTGGACTCAAGTCTATCATTTAGGCTCTAAATGATTTCCCCCTTCCAATCAACAACGATTAATCGCTCCTTCTTGTGAAAACACCATTCAATAATTGTCTTTACTAATTCTGGTGTGATAATCGTATCCTCCCAGATTGGAGTCTGTACCCTCATCCAGCCTTGCCAACCGGATCTATCTAATCCTTCAAATTCCCGTCCCTTAATAACGATGTGGGGTGTTTTGGGATTCTTGGACTGACCGACTTCATATGAAACGATCCACTTTTTATCATCTGAAACGATATTTAGCTTTATTTGCCCACAATCGTCATAGTCCGGCTGGACATACCAATAAAATAATCTGGCGTTACATACAATCTTTCTTCTACCTTTTTTATTAATGCCCATTAATCACGCTCCTGTTATTCATGATTTGCTCATAAAGACCTTGCTTTATAGAATACCTCTGATTATTTATAATGAATCTCTTAAGTACTTTTCTTCACCTTTTCAATATGCTCTGCCCTACTATTTAAATCGGTAATGTTTAACCTTCTTACTTTCTCGTAGATAGTTTGTACGCTTTCCTTCGTCACATTCGCTGTCGGATTCTCGGCTTTTAGTCGATTTAATTTCCGGTTAATAAACTCAGATAATTCCACATCATATACAATCAGCTCGTCAGAATGAATTTTGCGCAGCTCGGGATCAATGCTGAATCGACATCTCATGGTAAAAGAAATCACTGAAATATATCTCAATGTTCCATATTCCTCTAAATGCGATTCCAATGCTTTCATATGCCCGTAGTTTTGTCTAAGAGGATTATACATTTTGAAACGATTGCTCACGCTCCAGTGCGTATCATTCCGCCCGCCCTTAATCTCCCCGTTATAGTTTTTCGTTTCAATGACGAATAGTCCATAGGGAGAAATAACGAGATGATCCACCTGGGAATAACCTGAGCGTGACTTAGGATTAGAGATTAGCAAATCACTTAAATACTTGCAGTCTTTTGGCAACTGATCCAATTGAATATTTATTTTATGCTCGCCTAATTCGCCAATACGAGTCGCTTCTATCTTTTTTCGCTGCGGTGGTTTAGACGATTTTCTAGGTACAACGGGCTTTTCAGACGACTTCTTTTTAAAAAAAGCCAAAAACTTATTTAACATTGTACAGCTCCTCTTATATATGACTCTCGGAAATTGACTTTAGGCTTTAAATCATCGATATCCAAGATATGTACATCACTTTATTTCGAAGCGCTAATCCCATTTTTAAAATTCCATTTATATGTATTATATCATCTTGCCTATACAAAGTTTTGTTTGCCTCCTTATACTGTGAGAGATTCTCAATAAGAAAACTGGAGAACGCCTAGAGTGACTCGTAATGTCCATGGAAGCGGTCTAAGCTTTTTAGCGAGTTCAGATGCAAGCTTGTATTAGGAGCAAAAAAAGAGAGGCTCGATACCCCTCTTTACGATTTACTTCAATACATCCCTATTTTATTGTCCTGCTCCACTAGCTGCGCCCTAATTGATTAACCTCTGCTCGGCACAACATCTGAAGTCATCCTCGATTCCCGGCTGGAATCTGTTTTCCCAGCTTCCTGCATTACAAGTAATCCAATTAACAAGGACACAACGCCGATAATGATCAGCAGCGCCCCCAATTCCTGACCGTAGGCTGCTAGCTCCCCCTCGCGAAAAGCCATCCCGCGGATGAGGCGGTTAAGCCAGTTCAAAGGCAATGCCCATGCGAAAATTTGAAAAGGCTCTGGAAACGCAAGCGGAGTCAGCTGAATTCCCGTAGCAAGAAACGATGGATACAGCACCAAGCTGGTTCGTAAACTGATTTTGGACTGGTCTTTGGCAGAATAGCCAATCAACATTCCCACGAGTGACAAAGCAAAGGCATAAACAAGCAAGGGGATGATAAAAACATAGGGCTCCGCTTCAAACCGCATGGCCCCCACCTGTTTTAATAATCCATAGCACAGGAGCAGGGATAGGGAGCTCAGAACAGCGTAAGGTACACTGCGCATCCACAGCTGCAAAGGCGACTTTCCGTTGGCGAAGAGCTTTCCCTCCTGACGCAGGCGAGGTACAATCGAGCCAGCAGCACTTGTTGTAATCATTAAAACGACTATATTTACAAAGCCAAGCACCATAAAGCCGACATAGCTTGTGGTCGGATTAAACAGCATACGCTGCTGAAGGGACAACGGTGAGACGAGCCCTTTGGACGTTTCGGCATCCATCCCTTTTTGCAGCAGACGGGTCATGGAAACGGTCGTATTTTCCGTTACGATGACTTCCTGAATCGCGGTTCGGATGCCAGTCAGCCCTGAGGGCATCGTATTATCCATTAAAATGCCGATATTCGTTGATATTCCCTGCAGCTGACGCTGCTCCAACTGTTTGGGAAGCATGATGACCGCTACAGCCTGCTCATTAGCCAGCAATGCTTCTGGGGCCATACGGCTGGCGTACACGTTAGTGACTTTCATGTATGGGGAAGCATTTATTTTGGAAATGATCTGCCGGGAATATGCACTGTGATCCTCATCAATGACGACAATAGGCGATTCACTGATCTGGTTCTGCGAAAACATTAATCCAAAAAAGATGGCCGCAATTATCGGACCGATAAAGATCATGCGAGCATACTTGCTGCCCGCTACGTGCTTCCACTCGTCAATCAGCGAATTCATCAAGTCTCACCTCCGCGGTCATGCCCGGAAGCAAATCAGCATTTGATTCCATAGCTATTCGAACAAGGAACATGCTTAAATCAGCTTGCCCTTTCTCACGACTCATACGCAGGTTGGCAAATTGAGGCGCAGCTGCAATGGAAGCTACAACACCATCGATCTGAACTTGACGCTCCACATATGGAAAATGAACCTCTACCCTTTTATTGACCTCAAGCTTATCCATTTCACTTTCCTGAATGTATAGATCTGTATAGAAGGTATTCTTTTGCAAAATCGCAACTGGCATGCCTTGTGCCAGCTGTTCCCCCGGCTTTACAGCGACTCTGCTGATCAATCCGTCATCCGGCGCAAGCACATCGATTTCCCCTTCGCCAGCTGATTTAACCTTAAAGAGCACATCTCCCTGTTTTACGGAATCGCCTGCAGCTGCATTAACCTTTACAATCATCCCTGGACTCTTGTCATAAAATAGGGTCGTTTGCTCCGCCTCAAGCACACCTTGCTTCCTGCTCTCAGCCTGACTGACAGCATCCTTTCCTTTCATCGCAAGAAGCGAACCTCCCACGATAAGCACCATCGCAATCCCGATATAAAAACCTGCTTTTATTTTCATTGTTGTATCTCTCCCATTCCAATTGTCGATATGCGGTTAAATCTGCTGCTCTTTTTTCCTCATCCTCATTTTTGTGACCGCGTTTTCGGCAGCCTCCATAATCACTTCTCCCAATGTAGGATGGGGGTGAATCGTCATAGCCAAGTCTTCCACGGCTGCCCCCATCTCGATCGCAAGGGCAAGCTCCGATATAAGGGTGGATGCCTCCACTCCAACGATTTGCGCACCAATGACGATTCCTGAAATCGGGTCCGCCACCACTTTGACGAAACCTTCCGTTTCCTTCAATGCCAATGCTCTTCCGTTGATTACGAAAGGGGCTTTACCGACAACAATCGGGATGGCTTTTGCCTTTGCCTCCGTTTCACTTAAGCCCACACTAGCCAGCTCTGGATTGGAAAAGACGACGAGCGGAATCGCTTTATAATCGACCTCGGAGGCATAGCCTGCAATCGCTTCGGCCGCAACTTTCGCTTCATAGGAAGCCTTGTGTGCGAGCGCCGGACCAGCCGTAATATCTCCAATTGCAAAAATATGCGGGATAGCCGTTCTGCACTGTTTATCCGTACTGATCAGTCCTCTGCTTGTCACTGGCAGGCCGATGCGATCCAGCCCTAACTCGCCGTCTGTATTTGGTTTTCTGCCGACAGTGACTAATGCATATTCCGCTGTAACCTGATGCTGCTCTTGATTTTTAGAATAATGAAGCGTAATGCTCGCGGAATTCTGTACCATTTTCCCCGCCGTCGCACCCGTTACGATATTTATCCCATCAGCCTTCAACTGCTTGACAACAGGGGCAGCAAGCTCCGCCTCGAATCCCGGCAGCACTTGTTCTCCTCCCTCCAAAATCGTCACCTTTGTGCCAAATTTGGCATACATCTGCCCAAGCTCAATCCCGATATATCCACCGCCGATGACCACTAAGCTAGCAGGAACCTCTGGGAGTGAAAGAGCCTCTGTGGAAGACAGCATACGCCCGCCGAACGGAAAGGCTTGCAGCTCAATCGGACGAGACCCCGTTGCCAGTATGGCGTACTTGAAAGAGATGAGCTGCTCCTGTCCAGCTTGTTTGATAAGTGCTGTATGTTCATCAACGAAACGAGCTTCCCCCTCCAAAATGCTCACATCGGCAGTCTTTAATAGATAACTAACTCCGCCTGCCTGCTTGTTCACAATTCCCTGCTTGAAAAGCTGAGCATTCTTAAATGACGCTGCCGCATCTGCATGATAGAACTCTTGGAGCAAATCATGGCGATGTGATTCTGCGATCAACGCTTTGGATGGAATGCAGCCAACATGCGTGCATACTCCCCCAAGCTGACTGCGTTCAACAATTGCCGTCTTCATTCCAAGCTGTGAACAGCGCAGCGCCGCCACATAACCTCCCGGACCTGATCCAATGACTAACGTTTCTACCGATTCAAGCTTACTCATATCGTGATACCTCCTATTGAAGTTGCCTCTCTAAATATGATGATCGTAATATATTATAATCATCATATTTTAAAAACGTCAACAGCCGCGTTTAGCCTTTTTGGAGCTAACCGCTAGCTTATCGCTAAATTGACAGGCTTAATTATGACGATTATAATATTTTAAAGGATGGCATGATGAAGTTAATGATGATGTTATGGGGTGATTACAATGCCGTATCCCAAAGGCCATAAGCTTAAAGTAAGGAATAAGATCGTTGAAAGTGCTGCCCAGGCTTTTCGCACCAATGGTATCCACGATGTAAGTGTTCCGTTCATTATGAAGGGGGCCGGATTGACCCATGGAGGGTTTTATTCGCATTTTGACAATAAAGAGCAGCTGGTCGCCGAAGCGTGCCAGTATGCCATTAGCGATACGATCGCACTGCTGCAGAACATCGCTGATCAGGAGCTTCAAAATCCCAAAATCAATACGGTCATTGATTATTATTTAAGTCCGTACCATCGCGACAAAACGGAGATGGGCTGCATTCTTCCTGCCCTTTCCAGCGAAATATCCCGTTCCTCCGAAGAGGTTCGGCAAGTATTCACCATTGAATTGGAGCGGATGATTGCTTTTATCTCCAATCTGGCGGAAATCGACCTAACCAAAGGCAGCGCCCTGCTGAGCACTATGGTCGGCTCCCTTGCTCTTGCACGTTCTGTTCACAATCCTGAAATGAGCGACAGCCTTCTCTCGGCAGGCAAACAGTATGCCAAAGCGTTGGTTATGGCCTAGACTTGTCCAAGCTGCTAAGCACAAAAAAAACACGCCCATAAATGGCGTGTTTTTTTGTTCAAGTAGTTGCTCCCGGCATTGAGGCGCACGGAAGCACTTAGACTCCAATTGGGAGCTTACCCTTTTACCCCGCCTACCATCATGCCTTTGACAAAATATTTCTGCAGGAAAGGATACACCATAATAATCGGCACCGAGGCAACAATCGTCATCGTAGCACGAACGGCCATAGGCGTAACCATATTTTGCTGTGCTCCGCTGGCTCCTTGAATCATCCCATCCATGCTCGATGTTCCGGTGGTCGTATTGGAGTTTTGCAGAATTTTCTGCAGTTCATATTGCAAGGTGCTTAAATTGCTGTCTGATGAATTATATAGAAATACGTCGAACCACGAATTCCATTGGTATACCCCGGAAAATAAAGCTACCGTTGCAAGCACGGGTACCGTTAACGGTAAAATAATACTGAAAAAGGTTCTGTAATCTCCTGCACCGTCAATTTTTCCCGATTCAAGGATGCTTTCCGGAAGATTCTCAATAAAGGAACGAATGATGATCAGGTTGAACACGCCAATGATTCCCGGAAGAATGTATACCCAGAAGCTTCCAATCATCCCCATATCTCTCATTAGGAGATAATTTGGAATTAGGCCGCCGTTAAAATACATAGTCATAATAAAGGCCACCGTGATGAATTTGCGGAGCACATATTCCTGTCTGCTGAGCGTAAAAGCCAGCATGGCCGAGCAGAAGACGGTTACGACAGTTCCTATGACCGTTCGCAGGACTGATATGAGAGTCGCATGAAAAATAGTCGCCTCTCTAAAAATGTAGCTATAGTTAGCGATTGTCCACTCTCGTGGCAGCAGGTATATTCCGCCTTTTATTGAATCCTGTGCACTGTTGAGAGAAACCGCAAGTACGTTCAAAAATGGATAGAGAGTAATAATCATCAAAAAAATCATGAAGCTGTAGTTGCAAATGACAAACAAGCGGTCACCGGTGGAAGAGCTCATTCGATGCTTAATCCGTTTATTCTTTTTGACAGCTACGATTTCCATTCGTGCTCCTCCTTTTCTAATACAGCCTGGCTTCTCCCATGCGTTTCGCGGCGTTATTCGCTATAAACAATAGGATGAAGCTGACCACGGTTTTGAACATGCCTGCTGCAATAGAAAGAGAGAAATTGCTCTGCGCAATCCCGTATTTCAGCACGAATATATCTATGTTCTCGGAATAGTCAACATTCATGCCGTTGCCCAGCAAATACTGTGGTTCGAATCCCGACTCCAGCAAATAACCGATATTCATAATTAGCAGTATGATTACAACAGATTTAATACCAGGCAATGTAATATAGATCATTTTCTTGAATCGATTCGCACCGTCAATCTCTGCAGCTTCATATTGCGTAGGATCAATCGTCGTCATTGCCGCCAGATACACAATTGTATTCCATCCTATGTCTTTCCAGATAGAGCTTGCTCCGAAGATGGTCCAGAAATACTCTGGAATGCCTAAGAACAAAATTTCATTGCCGCGATCAATAAATCCCAACCCGACTAACAATTGGTTGATTGTTCCGTCCGGCGACAAGGTCGTTTGGATAATGCTCGCTGCTACCACCCAGGATATAAAGTGTGGCAAATAACTCACGGTCTGAACGACGCGTTTAAAGGCGATATTGCGTATTTCATTTAGCAGCAAAGCAAGTGTAATCGCTGTGATGAAGCCAAAAATCAAATTAATCGAGCTCATAGCCAGCGTATTGCGGAGAACTCTGAGAAATCGGTCATCCCCAAACAAAAATTTAAAATGCTCAAACCCAATCCACGCTTGATCCATAAATTTTTTAGCCGGCTTATAATCCTGGAAAGCGATGGTCCAGCCCCATAGCGGTAAATATTTAAATATAATCAGCCATATTAAAAAGGGAACAGACATGATGGCGAGGGCACGCTGTTGAAACAGCTTTTTAAAGAAATGCCTGATTCGGTTCTCGTATTTATTTCCCTTGGATTGGGAAATGGCCAATACCGTATTTTTGTCCACCTGTATTCTCTCCTTCCAAAACCACACGGGTAAAGCAAACATTCAGAAAGGCCAGCCTCAACCGATGCAGTCTGGCCTTTCTCATAAAAGGGATTACTGGTTCGCCATCGCAACCTTCTGCTTCACTTGCTCCGTTGTCCATTTCTCATAGCCCGCAGTGTCCAGCTTGCCGAATTCCTTCATATACTCCTCCCATACAGCATCAAATTTATCCGGAGTTGCCATTACCATTTTCGGGAAGTATTTCTTCGTCATTTCATCCTTGCTTGCTTCCCATAGCTGTTCCGGTGAGTTTTGCTCCTTCGCAAATCCCCAGGCAGGAAAGTAAGGACGGCTGATCGGCTCAGCGTACAACTGGCTATAGGTTTGCACCCCATACTTCTCCAGAATGAATTTATCCTTCTCCGTCAGTGTCATTTGGAAAACCTCTGGCTGGCTGGCAACATTTCGCGCATTTCCGTTAGCCAGTGTAGAGGTAGCATTATACATTGGCCAGTTCCAGCTGTAATATTTGAAGCCAAAGCTCTCTCTGAACGTCTCATCAATTTTGTCAATTTGCTCTTGAGTTCGATAGTAGCGGCCTTCTTCATTTACTTCATAGGTTTCGCCCTTGATTCCCCATGACAACAGCGTCTGATTCTCTTCTGTCAGCATATTGTCAAAGTACTGGATGATTCGGACCGGGTCCTTGGCGCTGACCGTAATCCCGATTCCGCGGTTGGTTACTAGTCCGCCCGGAGGGTCCAGATAAGCATCCGGGGTATTTTCATCAAAGGTAATGGGCAGCGGGAAGTAATTATATCCGTCCAGGGAAGGATCCTTTCTTGCCGCATCCTTCAGGACATTAAGCGCATTATCTACCTGCCAGCGGTAATCGAAAAAGCCGAGTACCTTATGGGAAGTTAATTTGGCGATATACTGGTCGTAGTTGTCCACAAAGGACGCTTTGTCAAAAAGTCCATTTGCATTCAGTTTATTTAATTCTTTCAACCACCTCTTAGTAGCGTCAGAACCAGCATACGTTTTTGCTTCCCAAGTGCTGGTATCTACAGTAACGTTGCCGTCATTCGGGTAACCCATAAGGTGCATAGGCGGATTGGAGGTGGCAAAAAAACGCCAGTCATGTGTAAGTGATACTAATCCAGTCAAATTTTCGTCCTTATGCTTATCTCGGTAATTCGTGATTAGCTCGACGTACTGATCCAAAGTTTTGATCTTGGGATATCCGGCTTCCTCCAGCACACGACGCTGCACCCAGAAAGCTGCTCCGGCTTCCGGCTCAGGAATAAAATCGTTCACTTGCGCAGCAATAGGGAGGAAATAGATTTTTCCATCTTTAGCTTTCATTTGATTCAGCGATTTTCCATAAACCCGCTTGATATTCGGACCGTATTGCTCAATGAGATCATCGAGCGGTATAAAAGCGCCTGCATTCAGCACTTCTTCTATTGCTGCATCCGGGATTAGCACATCAGGGTAATCGTTAGCGGCAATCATCGTTCCAATCTTTGTATTTAAGTCGCCGACTACAAACTCCAGCTTGAAATTCACGCCGGTTTGATCCTCAAGGAGCTTGCCGATTGTAGTTTGATTGGTATTGCCATCCTTCGAACCGGCTACCCCGTTGAAAATTTTAAATGTTACTTTATCCTGCTTGGCTCCTGTAGTTGCATTGCCACTCTGCTCCGCCGTTCCTGTATTCTCCTTCGTATTATTGTTGCCAGAGCAAGCTGTAATCACAGATAATGATAATACTGCTGTTAAACAGAGAAGCCAAATTCTATTGATTTTGTTCATTGCTTTTACTCCCCCTTTTATATGAATGGTGTGTTACTCCCTTAGTATAAAAGCGTTTTCATTTCATCGTTACCCTTTAAATTATGGTTTATTCTTTGAAAACTATGGATTCGATGGAATTTTCAGCACGATTCTTGTTCCTTCACCAGGGCGGCTGTGTACTTCAAATACAATTCGGTCGCCATAAAGCATTTTGCCCCTGTAAATTACATTCTGTATCCCAATCCGGTCGCCAATAAGTTCTTCCGCCTTAAGGTAGTCATACAGCCTGCTGACCAGCTCCCCGTTCATGCCGATTCCGTTGTCTTTGACTGAGAAAGCGACAAAATCCTCCTCAATTCCAATCCGGATATCAATTCCCCCGCCTTTTTTCAGCGGTTCAATCCCATGAATGCTAGCGTTCTCCACAAAGGGAAGAAACACCATCTTCGGGATTACACAGGCACGGGCTTCAGGCTCCACCTCGACATGGTATTTCAATTTGTCTTCGAAACGATATTTCTGTATTTCTAAAAAACACATGATAAAACCCAGTTCCTCCTCCACCGTTACCCATTCCTTATTCCAGGTTAAAGAGCTGCGTAAAATCATCGCCATACTTTGAATCATTTTGGCTGTCTCCTTCTCATGCTTAAGCAGACTTCGCATCCGTATCGTCTCAAGCGCATTGAACAGGAAATGGGGATTAATCTGACTTTGAAGAGCATTCAGCTGCGCCTTCCGCCGTTCCAGCTCAAGTGATTTTTTCTGGATAGCCGTCATATACACATCGTTAATTAATGTCTTAATCTGCATAATCATATTGTTGAATTCGAGTGTCAGCTGACCGATTTCATCACGGGCTTCCCCATAATTGATCATCTGAAAATTCTGTGTTTTTACTTTCTTCATATGCTTTAGGATTTCAATAATCCGTACGTTAATAGACCTTGTAATAATTAAGATGATTATAGTAGGAAAAATCATCATCACGCATCCGGACCAAACAATGAAATAGCGTGACTTCAACTCCTCCTTAATAATCTCATGCTCATTAATGGTACCCACGACCTTCCAGCCGCGCAGATAACTGATGCTGCCATATCCCTTCTCAAATTGAATGAGATTATCCGATTTCAGGGAGCTGTACAGATGCTTGGTATTCGCCTGCCAGTCGATTGCCCGGTTGGTTGTGTATTCTATTCGGTCTCCTGGACTCAGCAGGTACATATCTCCCTTTACATTCAAATTAGAAAAAATCTCCATGATATCAATCGTCTTGAAATCAAGTTTAATGAGCTTCTCCTTGGCCATCCGATCCGCAAAATAATCCATTCGCCGGAGCAGCGAAAAAGATTGAAATTGGCCCTCCGGGTCTTCGATGCGAACGAATACAGGCTGGGATGACGCATCCTTCAGCCAAAGCTTATACCATGCTTCTTCACGAACCTCATCGGATAATATGCCGATATTTCCTGAATTCAAAAGCGTGGGATTGTCTACATATATCGTTTTGTTCTGAAGAGAAGAAGAGAACGGAGAGTAATTGTTCAGAATCGATCTTAAATAGAGATCATAGGCCTCTACATAGTCTTCCGTATGCGTGAAATTCATATTTAACACTTCATTGGTTTTGTAATCCGCATAAAAAAAAGAGGATAACCCTACACCTTGATCAACCATTAACTGGAACTCATTTTTAATTTGCTCCACGGCACGGTCAATATCATTGATTCTTTGTTCTTTTACATTCTCGGTAATAATATTATAAAAAATCGCATTCGTCAGAATGATTGGAGCAATGACACCAAGGAAATATACCAAAAACATTTTGTTCCTCAACCGGATATTATTCAGAAAATGCATAGCTTCCCCTTCCCCCTCCTCGCTTTAGCGCTTGCCGATTCGGCTTCTATATTCCGTAGGGGTCATCTGTCCCAGCTTTTCAAATTGGGTCACGAAATAATCCGCATTTTTGAAGCCCACCTGCTCGGCAATTTCATAGATCCGCATGTCGGTCTGTCTTAGAAGCTTCTTGGCTTCCGTAATACGCAGCTGGAGCAAGTAGTCATTGAAATAAATCCCATAGTTTTTTTTGAATATTTGTCCGAGATAGGCAGAACTCATGTAAAACTGATTAGCCATACTTTTCAGATTGAGATTTTCATGAAAATTTTTATCTACATAACACTTAATCTTATAAAGCCCGCCACTTC
Source organism: Paenibacillus liaoningensis (assembly GCF_059609455.1). Lineage (NCBI taxonomy): Bacteria > Bacillati > Bacillota > Bacilli > Caryophanales > Paenibacillaceae > Paenibacillus > Paenibacillus liaoningensis. The sequence goes on along the minus strand of NZ_JCAALU010000001.1, from coordinate 474,782 downwards.
CATAGCTTTGATAGAGACTCTGAATCAACCTGGCAGCCTCCAGCGCAAAGGCTTCAAATAAGGCCCGGAGCTCGCTAAATGTGATATTATGATCCTGCCAGTTCATGATAGGCATAAGACTTGCCAGCCGCTTTTCATCGCCTTCCATACTTCTAACCGTATTCAGCACACTGTGGACACATTGAATCGTGGCCGCTTTTATAGCTTCCTGCGATACAGCCTTTTCTGCAAACTCCGCAAACATCCGGTCGATAACCAAAACAAGCTTTTGCTCGTTGTTCTCTTCAATGGCTTCAATGATTGTACGGTACACCTCGTCCTTGATATGGACATAACGGAGATCCTTATCGGCAATATCGGAATGCAGGAGGATTCGCTGGGTGTGCCTGAAGTATTTATATTGCACGGTCTCCTTAGCGCTGACGTAAGAATGCTTCAATAGCATGAAGGAGCTTACCGTTCTGCCCACATAGGCTTGAATATCTAAGGAGAACAGATTACTGAGCTGAAGCAGACAATCTGCCATGAAGCTCCGGGCATCACCATTATGTCCTCTTAAGTAGAGATCAGGTATAATAAATCCGAATGCGCGCCGATGCTCGTGCACAATCGGGGTTTCCGAACAAAGCTGCTGAACCGATTGCTGGATTGCATTTTTGAATTCTGCCTTAGGAGGCATAAGCCTGTCTCCCCACGGAAACACATTATTAATTTCCAGCAATACGTACATAAACTCCTTCGCTCCCATTCCAGTCCAATGCTTTTCCCAGACCTCAAGAGCATCGTCCTTGGCTTCACCACGAATGAGCGTCTCAATCAGTTTCTCTTCCTCGTGAATAATAAGCCTCTCTTTTAGCTGTTTCTGTGCAGAAAACTTGTCGCGATATTTATGAAGCGCTTTCACGATTTCGTTCTCATTAATAGGCTTAAGCACATAATCCAGTACATCGTACCGAACCGCCTGCTGGGCGTAACGGAAGTCATTATAACCGCTGATAATAATAAATTCGGTTTCAAGCTTCGCCTCCGTTACGGCTTGAATTAGCCCGATTCCGTCTAAAATTGGCATACGGATATCCGTAATGACAAGATGCGGCTGCTTCTTGCAGATAAGATCCAGAGCGTCTTCTCCGTTGTCTGCCTCACCTATCACCTCAAAACCACTGCTTGCCCAATCCACCATTTCAATCAAGCCCTTGCGGACAAATAATTCATCGTCGACAATAATGATTCCGTACATCGTAATCTCACTCCCTTACTGAAGCTCATTCCAATTAGATACTAACTATAGAATATAATTTTCAAAAAGAATATCGTGAGTTTTCCATCGACTACTTGCTCAAAATCTTCCTCTATAGGTCGGAACATTTTCATATATGTACAGAATGAGCAGAACATAAAGCAAGACTGGGGTTATTATATCAGAGCGTACTAGGAGCACATAGTCTTTACATAAGAGAAGCAAAGGAAAGCAAAGGGTCATCTTTCCTTTGCTTTCCTTTGCTTCAAAAATCGTGGCTTGCCAGGCTCTATACACTTGCGAACTTCGGCCTGATTCTGCCTAATATATGGTATCCACTTTCCGATTTTATTGGGCCCGGCTCACACGAAAACCCTGATCCGGGCCAATCCCATTTGCCTCAAACTTTCCCCGATAAGATAACTCGTTGTTTCTGACGTCGCCGATCCAACCGCCGCCCTTTACAACCCGGAAAGAACCACTCTCGCTATCCAAGTCCCCATCTCCGTACCAGTTCCAGCACCATTCCCTTACATTACCTGACATATCGTAAAGGCCTAGCTCATTGGGTTTATGGGCACCGACAGATTTTGTTTTATTTTTGTTGCTTTCTATAATAGTCCAGTTCCATTCTCCTGATAAGTATTTGTCTCCTGCGTTTTTCCAATACCAAGCTACTTCATCTACATTATTGCTCCCGCTGTAGGTGTAACTGTTGCTCACCTGGCCTCCACCTGCGGCGTATTCCCACTCCGCTTCCGTCGGCAATCGGTAACCACTCGCTCCCTCATTGATCGTTACTGTCCATTTTAGATTATCGTGATCACTCTTATTATTCGGATCTTTTTTATTTTTGTCTATCTCGTAATACGGTTTCAGGCCCTCTTTTATACTTCGTTTATTACAGTATTCAACAACATCATACCAACTTACCATTTCTACCGGTAAATTGTCGCCCTTGAAGCCCGAGGGGTTGCTTCCCATAACCTCAACCCACTCTTTTTGAGTTACCTCATATTTGTCGATATAAAAGCTCGATATAGTTACACTTTTTCCATAAAAGTTGGACTTCGTATTCACAAAAATCCCACCTTCTACAAAGACAAGATTATCATTGTTTTTATTGTTTTCATTATTTTCATTGTTTTCGGTCTTCTCAGCCTTCTCGGTCTTTTCAGGCATTTCTTGCGAGCAAGCAATGACTACCAATAATATTGCTGGCAAAAGGAAAATAAATCGTTTTCTCATTACTATTTCTCCTTTAAACGAATAGGAAAAGGATGCAGGCAAATATCTATTGTTGAAATAGATAAGGCCGCCAGCTGTGAGACCGGCAGGCCTTAGCAAGCAATATTTATAATGAAATGATGCCTGTTACCACACCGTTACATTAGAGCTGCCGCTGCTTTGATACCCCTCTGTCGCAAATACCTGGTAAGTCCAGCTGCTCCCCAGATACATTCCTTTACTTTGCCATGCATTAACGTGGTTGCTGAACGTGATCGCGGAGTTGACCCCAGTTGCTCTCTTCGACTGGCGGACACTCCAATACTGAGGGAAGGTTTGTGTCCCGTCGATGGATGGCGCGTTGTATCGCATAGTCGTATAAATGTCATATGTGCCTCCGTCGCTGGACACGGTTCCTTTATACGTTCCGGTAGGACGATACGTGCCCCAACTGTCAACGACGTAATATTCAATTAGCGAGTTTCTTGTCCACCCGTAGAGAGTCAAATATCCATTGCCAGACGGCGCCCAGACGCCGGCATTATAGTTAACTGTCCGGTTTGGCGATCCGTTAATCCAGCCTTTTCCAACAACGAAATTCCCGACATTGGACCATGTAACACTATAATTGCCGCCGGATCCATTGACAGCATTTACTGTTCCGCCGCCATCAGTCCAATTTTGCCAATAGTCTGTCGCTGCACTTGAGGTTGCCGAAAACAAGCCCAAGCTCATAGAAGCTGCAAGGCATACCGTCAAAATTTTCTTATTCAGCTTTAATTTGAACATAAGATACCTCCTCATTTTTTATCGTTATTTGCCTATGTGTTATGGTTTCTTCTCTATGCAGCACAACACTTATCCTGTGTCATGTCTCGCCATCATCTTACTATCACCTCCTTCTTCAGGTAAATTATAGCAAGTAAGCGCATACATTAATACATTGTAAATTATAGGTTTTTCCTTCATTTTCTAAGCTTATTATTAACTGAGCAGGCCGTGTCGCCGATTACAGATCTGACCTCCATGCCCGTTGCCTTGCTTTTCTCGGTCGCCATGGCTATATGCGTTTTGTATCAAAAAAAAGGAGTCGGCACTTTTATGCCCTCCTTTTGCACCGTAAAACTACATTACTAGCCTCCCGATTTTTTGCGACGTTTCCAGTCCTGATAACGCTCCGTAATGATCGGCTCGATGATGTGATAGTTTTCAATCGAATCTTCTACATGGTAGATTGTCGGCAAGCCGGCCGCCAATCCATTTGTGAAATCAACGGCCGTATAGATGTCGTTTTGGATATTAAGATATTCGCGGGCAAACGCATCTGCCTCATCCGACAATTCGTTCGAGCTAAGCACGCCATCCCAGTTTTTACGATAAAATTGAGCTCCGGTCATCTCATCCCTTTTGACAAGCTCAATTTCCGCTGCATCTTCTTTGCGGCTTCGTTTGCTGAGCAGATCATTTTTGATTATCCAAGCTATGAACATGCCCGACGGTACGTATGCTTGGTGGTGCTCCAACTCTTGCGGAAAATCGCCATCGTAATGCCATTTCGCTTTGTCGTAGACGTATTTTTCTTTTTCTGCGATCTGAAATAAAATATCTCGCGGTTCTTCCACAAAACCTTTATCCCTCAGTTCATCAGCCAATTCGTTCAGTCGATCGATCGCTTCCTGTTTGACGGGATACGGCTCGTATGTCGGGTTCATCGTCTTCTTGTCGGGATACAGCCGGCCTTTAATGATATTAAGAATATAAACTTCTATTCCTTCCGTAATCGTTAAATGCCGATAGTCTTTAAACGTCTTTCCCTGTTTGGTTAAAACCAGCTCGATCTTGCTCACCTTATCGATCACCTCATCATATTTCAGGTTGCTTCCTTGTCACAAAATGCTCAACCTTATTGACTCTTCCTATATCAATCCTACCTACAACCCCCTGAAAACATCTGCTATCCGTTCCATGCCACTCAGGATCACGCGGTCTATTGAAATCGAATATTCGATTCCAGCTTTCTTCCTTGCTCATAGACAGCTTTCCTAAATAATAGTCATCCCACTCTTTTTCGTTATCAGCATAGAAACTATCATTTAGAACTAAATGCCAATCATCAAAATCAGAAATTAATACCTCTTTATCATAGAGCTCTAAACGAATTCTTACACAAGAGGTGTAGCTTCCAAAATGACCTGACGAACGCATATCCGGCTTTTCTACCCATAGCCAAATAGGACTTTCTCCAGCATAATTAGGAAGCCTTTCTTTCATTTTAGTCATCATCCACTGATATTCCTGTGGAAACATGGCATGTTTTTCAGAGCCTTCTAAATACCCTTGATTCTCAAAAATGTTCCAAATTTCTTCTCTTTGAAGCGTCCAATATATGCCGATTTCCTATCTCTCCTATTTTTTAAAATATGGTGATGACGTAATTAGTTTTATTTATGAATCCATGTTGTAAAATAAGCATACCAATTCCCACCAAATTAATATATAAATAAGTCGGAAAATGAAAAAAAGAACCTCCTGTCCAGGAAGTTCCCCGATTACTATTTTGTTAATTCGAAATCTAATACCAATTCACTCGTGTGACCGAGAAAATGATAGTTATAGCTTCCGATTAATTTTTCCAGCTCTCCTGTGCCGTTAATGATTTGAGCGGGGCTATCAAGAGTACCGTTATCAAACATACCGTTTTCACAAGCTGTAAACGTTCCATAATGTCCATCGTAATGACCTTCAAAGTGCAGGAACCCCGCAATTTTGGATTTGGCCTTTTCAGCATCCTCCATATGACTATCTAAGTAATACAGCAAATATTCTAAAGTTGCTTTCCCTTCCAAAATACCTTTAATTTCGTATTCAACTTTTGCAGTATTAACGGGGAAGTTGCTAAGATTATTTTCAATGGGTTGTTCCTCCCACTTTGTTACAGTAAAAATGGCTGTTTTCATATCATCACTCTTTCCTCAAAATAGTATCATTAAAATTAGTTTGAAATTGAGACAAGACAATTCTTATATCTTCACAGAATGGCATTCATCAACTCATAGAAATACTTGGATTCCTGCGTCTTATTTAGACTATACCAGGCATCTAATGTTTCTGATGAAAACACATCGAGCGCTCTCAAGACATGTACAGAAAACTCCAATGGTGCTATACCAGATGCTGTGATCAGTTTTCCATCCGTTACAGCTGGCTCCATATTGTAATATTTTTCGCCCGTATAATTGGGACAGATCATTTTAAGATACTCCAAATCATTGCTTGTATGCCAGCGTGAATCCAACAGCCCCGTCTGGGCAAGCCCGATTGTAGCCCCACAAATCGCTGCCACTAATGTCCCTGCCTTTAAACACCTTTCCGCCGTTTCTAAAATGGGTTGGTGAAAGGTTTCTGTCCAAGTATCTCCACCGGGCAAAATCAATGTATCCGTGCTTTCGATGCTGCACTCATCCAGTCTGATGTCTGGCCGTATTTTCAATCCGCCCATTGTCGTTACAGGCGTCTTGTCCATTCCCACAGTAATGATTTTGGACGGAGCCAGCCCTTTTTTATAATATCTTCCCGAGTTCAGTTCGGCAGTTAAATAACCGATTTCCCAGTCTGACATCGTGTCAAACACATAAAGATAGACCGTATTCGTCATTTGCAAGTTCCCCTTATTTTACAAGTCATCAAGGAATACCACCCATCCATGCATCGGCAATCCATGATTATCCTCATTATAAAATAGCTTCACTGACAGCTGCTGTCAGTGAAGCTATTAAAGCCGATAATATTCCATTAACTCCGACGCAACAGCAACAAGCCTGTCCTTCAAACTCTGTGGTTCGATGACTTTAATGGATTTCGCATAGGATAGCAGAAAATAAGGGACATGTGTCTGAATGGATGTTTCCTCAAGTAAGAAGATGGCTTGATTGGCTGTCCGCTCTTGCAGATGATGCCCCAAAAACCAATGCAAGCATAAGTCATCCAATGCCTCTGATCTGCCTTCAATCATTAAAGAAATCAACCCAGCCTTACCCACTAAATCCGGCAATAGATTTTGCATAAAAAATTCACGGGCCGAAAAAGCTTCGGGACGCTTAAAAAGAAGGGGAGTCCGCTTGATTTGCACAATCCGATCTGCCCGGAAGCTGCGAATCTCCTTCCTTAGATGGCAAAATCCAACCGTATACCATTTATTGTTCCAGTTAACCATTCCATAGGGGTCTATCACCCTGTTCTTAGGTTGATCTTCACGGCCTGTGCGATAATCGATTTCTACAGCGTATTCATTTGCTACAGCCTGCTCCAATTCCGCCAATATCGGCTGAACCGAAGGGTATCCGCTGCGGTTTATCACTTCAAAACCGGCTAACTGGCGGCTAAGCATACTTTCCTGCTCCTCATTTGAATACATTCTCAATTTGGAGGTCGCATTGCCTAATGCCTCGCTTAAAGGGTATCCGGCTTCTTTGGCAAAAGCAGCCGCATGAAGGAGCGCCTTTTTCTCTTCCATATCAAATAGCAGAGGGGATCTGATAAATTGATTGAGCAAGCGATACCCGCCATTATGACCTGTGTCGGATATGATCGGCACTCCACTAGCACATAATGCATCTATATACCGATAAACGGTCCTTATATTTATTTCCAGCTTCTCGGATATTTGTTTTGCAGTCATTTTCACGCCCGAATTCAGCATCCAGAGAATGGCCAGCATATTATCGTTTTTTGGCATAACAGGAACCCTCAGTTTCTATATAAATCTCAAAATAGTCTTACCATGCACCCCACATGTGCGGAGTACCACAACCCAATCAAAAAACTGCACCTCTGTCCGTTTCTTAATTAAAAGTATGGTGGAGCTAGGCGGAATCGAAGCGCCAACTAATCTAAGCCCCCGTGCTTATTCTAACTTCAAGTATTCATTTTTTTCTTGGGGAGTGCAACCAACCAGTTCGTCCTCCCATCATTGTTAGTTGCACAGCCCTAAATACTATTTCAGATCCTCTTTGATCTTATATCTGATGGCTATAAATGAAAATATAACTATAAAAACAATCGACACGCTAGCTACATGAACAAGATCATTTATATTATCAAAATCTCTTGCGCTTAAGATCGTATTAACTATTAAGAAAGAGGACAAATGAACGTCATCAATGATGGATTCCAAGACAGTTACAATCATTCCAAAAACATTCAACGATAGAACAAATCCAACTACAATACTAGCAATCAAGCTTTTACTAATAATGGAGATGCATAAGATTACAATTGAAAATGCCCAATGAAGTAAAAATTGGCCGATCAACAATTTCGCAAAATAACCCCCATCTCCAATCATTGCATGGTTAAAGAAAATTGATCTTCCGATCATATCCGCAGCGATCATGACAATAAATGTAAGCAAAGTGAATAGGCCTGCAATTAATATTTTTGAAATAACAGTGTACATCCGCGCACGCTTCATCGAAATGTAATTTTTATAAAACCCAGAGTTATGTTCACTCATATAGAAGTAAACAACGAATACAGCAATATAAATCAGCGGCCACAATGGGATTTGAGACATCATGACTTGGATGAACTGACTTTCGTTCATCGAGCTGATCAGCATAACCCCACTTTCTCCGGGCTGCTCGTATTTTCCCAACATAAATATACCGAATATTTGAAAAGCAAAAAAAATTAACAGTAATATATAAATCATTTTATTTGATTTAAAACGGTGAAAGTCCATTTTGAGAATATTAATCACGGCTCCCACCCTCACTTTCTATCCGCGCCAAAAAATATTGTTCTAGGCTTTGTTTATGCTTGATAATCGAATGAACAGTTATGCCGCTTTCAACTAAGGTCTTGATGATATGTTGGTTCTCAAGATGAGCATCATATACATACACCACACGCTCACTAATGACTTTGTAATGATTAATATGCAATTTTTGTTCTAAGATGGGAACAGCCGAGCTTGCTTTATCCACTTCTATTTCAATACGATCTTCGCATTGAAGCAGCAGTTGCTCCCTTGAATGGTGTTCGATGATTTCTCCTTGATGTACGATTGCATATTGCGTCGCTACTTTCGACAACTCTTCCAAAATGTGACTTGAAATAATGATGGTCATTCCCGTTTTATTCAATTCCAAAATCATGTTTCTAATCTCAGAAATTCCTTGCGGGTCCAAACCGTTGATCGGTTCATCCAAAATCAAGACATCTGGGCTTCCAATTAATGCAGCTGCAATTCCAAGCCTTTGCTTCATGCCCATTGAATAATTTTTCACCTTGGTCTTGTTCGAACCTTCCAATCCGACAAGCTTCAGCAGCTTGTTAATATGCTCTTTCCGATTAGTCAATCCATAAGAGATCGCGATTAATTCCAAATTTTCATAGGCAGTATGATGGGGATATAACCCTGGATTTTCAATGAGTACGCCTATTCGTTCAAAATAAGGGTGATTATCCTTCACTGGACGATCAAATAATTTAATTTCTCCTGAAGTCGGGGATATCAATCCAGCAATCATCTTTAGCAAGGTGGATTTTCCTGCTCCATTTTGGCCTATCAAACCGAAGATTTCACCTTTGCCTATTTTAAACTCTACCTTACGCACTGCTGTTTTCCCTTTAAATTGTTTGGTTAATTGACTTACTTCAATAATTGCTTCAGCCATATTCGCACCTCCTTGTCAATAAAATAACAAAAAGAAGCTAACATATCGTCAATAAAAGATTAAGAAAGTTCAAAGAAGATTAGGGCCGGTTTAAGGCACTCCCTATGGTGCCAGCCTGAAACCAATGCCCCAAATGGTGTCAATATAAGCCTCCTCGTCAACCCTTTTGATTTTATTGCGAATATTGCTAATGTGAACGGTAATGGTTTTGTCCTCACCTATGTATATATCTTCCCATGCAAGCTCATACAGATCCTGCTTTGTAAACACTCGGGTAGGATTCTTAAGCAGCAGCTCAAGGATCTTGTATTCCTGTCTTGTAAGTTTCAAATCAGCTTGATTGACGCTAGCGTTCATCGTTCCGCTATCTAAAAGTAGATTTTTATGTCGATAGCGAGTGGCAGAATCCGTTCGGGAGGTTCGTTTGACATGTACATTGACTCGGGCAAGCAATTCCTCCACCTCAAACGGTTTCGTGACATAATCAGCGGCTCCCAACTTAAACAGATTTAATTTATTATCCAATTTGTCCTTGGCCGATAGAACTATAACTGGTGTGTCAGAGCTTAATTCTATTCTTAGCCGATGCATAAAATCTTCCCCCGAGAAGCCAGGAAGCATGAGGTCCAAAATAATAAGCTGATACTCGTGATGAGTGACGTTCATGATTCCCTCACTGCCAGAATACGCTTGCGTGCATTGAAACTTCTCTTTTCGAAGCACATCATAAATAATATTGTTGATATGCACGTCGTCCTCGACAATTAGAATTTTGGGGTGGTTCGTGTCATTGTACACGTCAACTCTCCTTTACGATTTTCTTAAAAGCTAAGCTGATGCAAAACTGCTCATCGTTCAGGTCAGCTTGCACATAACCATTCATTTTCTCCATCAGTGATTTCACGATAAAAAGTCCCAGTCCTGAAGATTGGTTCGTACGCGACGGATCTGCTTTGTAAAAGCGAGTAAATATGTTGTCAAGGCTCAGCAGATGATTTCGCTTCAGTACATTGGAAAAATGAAACAAAACCTCGTCCTGCTTCTCCTCATAACGAATGCTTAGAGCACCTTCACTGTGCATAAAGTAATTTTTGATCACATTCTCAAATACTCTTTCCAACGCACTTTCATTTCCCACTATAAATAGCGGTGCTTCCACCATGCAGATGTTTGGTTCATAGCCACATCGCAAAAAATCGTCGATAAAGGTAAACAGACGTTTATTTAACACTTTTATCACATCAACTGGCTCAAGCTCCAAGATGTAATCTGGGTTTTTCAGTTTCGTATATAGGAACAGCTCGTCAACAAGTGTAATAATCTGTTTCATTCTAGTCTGTGCCAGACTAACATACTCTGTTTTTTCTTTAAGATACTCGGATCGTTCCGCCAATTGCAGATAGCCGTCAAGTGAAGTCAGCGGGGTTCGTATATCGTGGGACAAGCTCATAATGGTCGCGTGAATTTCTTCCTTTTGTTCGATAAAATCTTGCTTCAACTTTCGTTGATCACGAAGCATTGCATTACATAAATCGATTAACCGATGAATTTCTTTTGGCTTAATTTGTGTTTGTATCATTTTGAATGAATGATGGTCTGATATAAAAGATAATTGGTTGCCGATATCCTTAATTTGGTTTTTGTAATACACAAGGTAAACGGATTGAATGATTAAAGCAGCCAGTATGACGATTAAAACAATATAAAACATAGAATCACTTCCTTTCTGACACTTGAACCATCTCGTTCTCCTGTATTTCAACTCTCTAACTCTTGGAAATTTGTACTTGAAGACTATATTCAATAATTTATAATTATATCCTTCAATAACGGTCTATTTCGACAACATTCAAATTTATACACTAGTTATTGTCTCAAGAAGGTACCATTAAAGCAATAAACCACATAATAATAGTTTATACAGTACATGTAGCCCAGACAGTATACTGCCGGGCTTCAACTTGCAGGAAAATGTGGCTCTTAGCTGCTAAATTCTTACCAACAACACACAGCACTCCACATGACTTGAGTGTCAGTCACTGTACCTTAGTTCGCGATTGATATCTGGTTTGCTAGAGGACATATTCCATTTGACGGTCATAAGGCTCGTATTCGGCTAACTTCTTATCAATCTCTACGGCATCGATGCATCCGACATTCGTGTAGAACAATTGGGACTCCTCTGATGAATGCGCCGAAATATACAGTTTCCGCGCTCCCATTGCTCTAGCCTTGTCAGCGCATCGCTCAAACAGCTTCTTTCCTATTCCCTTACTTCGATGCTCGTAGGAGACATGGATCTGCATCGTATTCTCCTCGCTTTTACGCTTTTTAACCGAACTTCATAACACCCTGAAACAAAGTGCTTAGAACTAAACATATTTATTGTATAGGAATCAAGTGCATGAAAAAAGAGGGATCATCCGCTCATACATCTCCCATTTATTTGTCTACATCCCGTAATCATACCATGATTCCTAACATAGTTTATTGGCAGAATGACTTGTATTTGCTCCAGAAAAATAAGAAATCCTGCCATCATCCAGCAGGAAGCTTGATAGATGGCAGGATATTCTAAGGAATGGCTGCTTAAATCAGATCCGATTTTTGCAATAATCTCTGGATGATAGTTGCAACCTCGGCTCGGGTCATGTTCCCCTTCGGAGCAAGTAAAGCCCCGTTTCTTCCAAATACAAGGCCAGCCTGCACATTGTCCGCAACGCTGCTTTGTGCCCATGCGGCTACTTTCGCTGCATCTTCAAACGGACGAAGGGCATTGTCTACCGATTGCTCAAGCAGCGTGTCCTTCAGCCCAGTTATCGCCATCGCTTTAGATAAAATAACCATTGCTTGCTCTCTCGTAATTTTGCCATTCGGCCGGAACGTGCCGTCTTCAAAGCCGCTAATAAGCCGGTATGAATACGCCGTATTGACCGCGCTGCTATACCAATCGGACGACAACACATCCGAGAATGGTGTTGCTCCATTTTCCAGCTTGAGTCCTAATCCGCGAACGATGATCGCTGCAAATTCGGCGCGGGTAATTTCCAGATCAGGACTGAACATCCCGTTGCCCGTTCCGTCGACAACCATCCGGGACCCCATGTCGTTAACGGCATTTTTCGCCCAATGATTTATCATATCGCTAAATTCGAGCGGATGCCATACGACCGCATACTCACTGTTGGTCAAGCTATTGATTTGAGCCTCATATTTCCCGTTCATATTTCGGATTTTAGTCGGCACATGGCGTACGGAGCCATCCGGCTCAACGACAACTCCTGTCGTAATCTTGCCCGGATCAACGCCATCCGGAATCGCAATCGTTCTCTCCACATAAGCGTCAAAATTCGTTACTTCGAAGATCTTATCTCCATATGCAGCTCTCACCGTAAAGCTCAGCGGCTGGCCGACAAGGGTGAATTGGCCTTTGGCTGCTGCGTTCTCCACAAGCTTCAACGTATCCGTTGTAGGGATGGCAATTTCAATCTGCACTTTAATGTCTTGCAAGGCTATTAATTCGCCAACCTGCTTGGATATAGCATCGATATTGATTTGGCCTGCTGGAAGCGTGTATGTTGCATTTTCGGTTTTGAACACCAGAACAGCTTGTTTGTCCTCCATGTTTTTCACCATTTGGCCATTCAGCTCTCCAACGAAGATGTCGGATTTTTGGTCAATCGGAATCGTGACTGTGGCATGCTGCCCTTCCGCAGCAAGTCTCTCATCCAGTTTTTTCTGATCCACAATCACCGTTATTTCGGTTTGATTGTTTCGCTTTGTAACCGTAGCGGTACCCGCATTCTCAACTTTCCCGTTAACCAGAATATTCACACCTTTGTTTGCAGTGTTCGTATTGCCCGATGTCGATGGAGCAGAAGGCTGAGATGGCGTATTTGATGCTGTTGGAATGACTGTATTCGATTCCGCAGAAGCAGCGCTCCTGCCCGCATCATTAATCGCTTTTACCGTAAAGGTGTAGCTTGTTCCATTCGTCAAGCCTGTGAGCGTAATTGGACTTGCTCCTCCGATCACGCTGATATTTCCCGGTGAAGCGGTCACTTCATATCCTGTAATCGCACTTCCGCCATTATCAGTAGGAGCCGTAAAGGTTACGACAGCTTGTCCGTTGCCCGCCACTGCGGATACGTTAGCTGGCACTCCCGGGATGGTTGATGAAGTCGCGCTTGTTTGGTTCGACGCCCCGCTCAAGCCGCCTACGTTTTCTGATTTTACTACAAAGTAATAGGTCGTACCGTTGACCAAATTTTGTGCGCTGTAAGTAGGTGATGTGACAATCGCCACTTCAACGAGGTTATTTGGGTTAGGATCCGTTGCCATGTAAACACGGTATTGGACTGCATCCGATACTGCACCCCAGTTCAACGTAACTTGACGGTCGCCGCCGACGGCCACAAGATTTTGCGGATTTTCGGGAGCATTCGGCAAGTTCACAACTTGCGTGACGTTAAATATTACAGGTGTCATATGATCCGCAGTTACGGTTACCGTTGCCGTGTAGGTGCCTGCTGGTAAGCCATCTTTTGCATGAATGTCAAAGCTTGTTGATGCGCTGCTTGTTAAAGTAGAATCTGGCTGTGTCACTACAAAATCATCAGCGTTTGCGCCACTAAGCGCTGTCGACAGGTTCAATAAATCTCCAGTTCCAGTATTCATGACTGGAATGGTTTTAGTCTCTTGGGTACCTGATTCGTATCCCTGAACTAGTGCAGCTAACGTTTGATCCGTGATTGCAGCGATTGAATAGGAAGCTGCTGCTGTGACGGTAATCGTCGATGTTCCTGTCTTGCTGTTATCTATCGTTGACGTTGCCGTGATCGTGTAATCGCCAGGCGTGGCATCCGCCGAAACGGTTACATTCCCCGTACTGTCTATCGACACCTTGTTGTTCACGTCATCGCTTATCCAAGTGACCGTCGTCGCCGCTCCTCCTACTGCATCTACCGTAGCTGTTAGCTGCTCGCTTCCTCCTTGTACGACGCTTGCGGTGCTTGGACTCACGGTTACGCTGTTGATGGCTTGCGCTACTGTGACGGTAATCGTCGATGTTCCTGTCTTGCTGTTATCTATCGTTGACGTTGCCGTGATCGTGTAATCGCCTAGCGCGGCATCCAATGCGACAGTTACATTCCCTGTGCTGTCTACTTCCACCTTGTTACTCGCGTCATTGCTTGTCCAAGTGACCGTCGTCGCTGCTCCTCCCACTGCATCTACTGATGCTGTGAGCTGCTTGCTTCCTCCCCGCTCAACGCTAGAGCTATTCGGACTCACGCTTACGCTATTGATGGCTGGCGCTGCCGTGATCGTAATCGTCGACGTTCCTGTTTTGCTGCTATCTACCGTTGACGTTGCCGTGATTGTGTAATCACCCGGCGTTGCATCCGCTGCTACGGTTACATTCCCCGTACTGTCTACTTCCACCTTGTTGCTCGAGTCATTGCTTGTCCAAGTGACCGTCATCGCTGCTCCTCCCACTGCATCTACTGATGCTGTGAGCTGCTTGCTCTCTCCTTGCACAACGCTTGCAGTGCTTGGACTCACGCTTACGCTGTTAACTGCTGGTGCCGCCGTTACGGTAATTGTCGACGTTCCTTTTTTACTGCTATTCACCGTCGACGTTGCCGTTATTGTGTAATCACCGGGCGCTGCATTCGCTGCTACGGTTACATTCCCCGTGCTGTTCACCGTCACCTTGCTCGCATCGCTGCTCGTCCAAGTCACCGTCGTCGCTGCTCCTCCTACTGCATCCACCGCAGCCGTAAGCTGTCTGCTTCCTCCTTGCACAACACTTGCAGTGCTTGGACTCACGCTTACGTTGTTGATAGCCGGCGCCACTGTGACGGTAATCGTCGACGTTCCTTTTTTGCTGCTATCCACCGTCGACGTTGCTGTGATTGTGTAATCACCCGGCGCGGCATCCGCTGCTACGGTTACATTCCCCGTGCTGTTCACCATGACCTTGCTCGAGTCGCTGCTCGTCCAAGTCACCGTCGTCGCTGCTCCACCTGCTGCATCCACCGTAGCCGTGAGCTGTCTGCTTCCTCCTTGCACAACGCTTGCAGTGCTTGGACTTACAGTTACGCTATTAATTGTCGGAGGCACAGGTGGCACATAACTGGACGTCCGAATTTGAACAGCCGTTCCGTTCGTCTCCTGCCACCCAACATATAAAACATTGTTTAACGCTGCTGCCGCAGGATATTGTGCAGCTCTCGAGACATTTACGTTCAAACCATTGACTCCGTTTCCATCTGCGCTCGTCCAACTCGTACCGTCATACTTTTTGATCCGGATTTGAAAAGCCGTTCCATTGTACTCCTGCCACACTGCATATAAAGCGTTATCGAGTGCCGTTAACACAACATAGTTTGCTCTGTAATCAGTCTGCTTGTTTATACCGTACATCCCGTTGCCGTCCACACTCGTCCAAGTGCTTCCGTCGTATTTCTTGACTCGAATTTGATTATCCGTCGTTTCGGCTATTTCGTCCCACGCCAAATATAAGGCATTGTTGAATACAGCCAATGAAGTATTGGCTCCGGTTTTTGCCACATTCACATTCAAACCGGTCGTGCCACCGCCGTCAATGGACGTCCAATTCGCCCCATCATATTTTTTGGCCCGAACTTGAACAGCGCTTCCGTTGGTTTCATACCACGCCAAATATAAAGAACCATTGTATTCAGCCATTTTAGGGGCAGCCGCGCTCATTGAAGTATTTACGTTCAAACCGTTCATACCGCCGCCGTCAGCGCTTGTCCAAGCAGTGCCGTCATACTTCTTTATTCGGATTTGACTTGCGTTGTTGTCGTTAACCTCACTCCACGCTGCATACAAATCATTGTCGTGTACAAGCAATATAGGGTTTGATGCTCCTCTTGAGGCATTGACGTTTATCCCATTTGAGCCATCATCAACGCTCGTCCAGCTCGCGCCATTATATTTCTTCACCTTTATTTGATTAATGCTGGAGACTGAGTTTCTTTCAACCCACGCGACATATAATTCATCCTCAAAAACAGCCATAGCAGGGGTAATCGCCGCTTTGGAAGGATCTACATTCACTCCATTTGCCCCGTTACCGTCGACGCTCGTCCAGCTCGTGCCGTTATATTTCTTAACACGTATTTGGCTCGCCGTTCCATTCGTTTCCTGCCATGCTTCATATACTTCGTTATTGAATACAGCTAATGCCGTGTAGTTGCCATCTCTTACAGGGTTCACGTTCAAGCCATTCGTACCGCCGCCATCCACCGGCGACCAGCCGGCTGCTGCCCAAGCCGTACCTCCGCTTGCTAGAAGCGGCATTAAAAGCATAACGGCAAGTAAAAGATGTACCGTTTTTCGGATTTTATCGTTATTTCTACGCTTATTCATTACTGGGACCAATCTTCATCTTCCTCTCCGCATTTTCATTCTGTCACATAGCCCACATTATCTAGCTCAGCATATAGGAAATCACCTTAAAAAAACCTTAAAAATCGACAATTTTCTACATCAAGGTGAAACGGCTGTCGCCGTCCTCTGGCGGCGCAGCGCGTTTCAATCCGAGAAATATAGAGAAAGGATCGGGAAATCATATACTTTCCTATATTTCAAGCGTAAACGGCTGTCGCCGTCCTCTGGCGGCAAAGCTGATGTTTCGCGATGAAATAAGCCCAGTATAAGTGTAGAATTTATACTGGGCTTATATTCAAAAAAACAGGCCTCATCGTAAAACGATGAGAGCCTGTTGCGAGATCCTATAGCGTTAAGCGGAACAGCCTGCTAAACCCGCGAGGCAGGGATGCATATGATGACTTTCGTGCCGCGACCTAGTTCGCTTTCCAGTTCTAACGAAATCCCGTATTCATATTTCAAGCGCTTGTTAATATTCCGCAAGCCGACCCCCTGCGGCTCATCCGGCTCGGCTCGTTCAAGCAGCCTCTTCAATCGTTCAGGCGCGATCCCTGCTCCATCATCGGCTACAACAAAGTGCCAATTCCCATCCAACTTTTCCACCGTCACTGTCACTGTGCCGCCTTCAATTCGATCGCCAATGCCATGACAGATTGCATTTTCTACAAGCGGCTGCAACAAAAGCGGCGGCATTTGCAAGCTATAGGCAGCTTCCTCAATTACATATTCGAAGCGAATACGCTCTTTGAAGCGAGCTCGTTCAATCTCCACATACGTCCGAATGAGACTAAACTCTTCTGAAAAACCTATGCGTTCCTCCGCGTTGCTGAACCGAAAGCTGCCCCGCAAGTAATCGGCCAGATCAACAATCATCTTCCGCGCGCGCTCCACATCCGTATAGCTTGATGCCACAATACTATTCAGCACATTATATAAAAAATGCGGTTTGATCTGCGATTGTAAAAACGCCACTTCCAGGTTAACTGCCCGGCCCAGCGATTCCTTCATGGCGAGCAAGCTGCCGATTCTTGCCTTAAGCTCCTCGAGATCAAACGGCTTCGGCAAATAATCGTTCGCCCCCGCTTGGAAGGCTGCCACCTTATCTTGAGGCTGATAAGCTGCCGTCACCATTAGAACGGGCAGCTCCAGCAGCGAATATCGTTTGCGAATCTCCTGGCACACTTCGTAGCCAGACATGCCTGGCATCATTAAATCAAGAATAACGAGATCGATTCTGCCCGATTGATCCAGCTGTTCCAGCGCCTCATACCCGTTCTTGACCGCGACGACGTGATAGTCGAGAGCTTGAAGTGCGTCTATTAAAACTTTTAAGTTCACATACTGATCGTCGACGATTAGTACCGTATGCTTCCCGCTCAGATTGGAATAGTACGGCGTTACGAAGGAATAATCAGGTTCCTTGAGCATAGCCTGGGGATTTGAATCGGATGAGGGCCATGACGCTTCTCCACGCTCTTCGGCAATCGGAAGCGTGAATGTAAAGGTCGAACCGACTCCCGGCGTGGAAACAACCGCAATAGTTCCTTGTTGCAGCTCGACCAGCTGCTTCGCAATTGGCAGCCCTAATCCAAAGCCGCGATGCTGTGCTCCCTCAAGTGATTTGAATGGTTCAAAAATAAATGGAAGGTCTTGCGGCTCAATGCCTTCTCCTGTATCCTGCACCGAAATTTCGAGCCTTCCTCCCCGCTCTCTTCCGGTAATGATGATCTCCCCGTTTTTTGTATGCTTAATCGCATTATCCAGCAAATTTCCGATAATTTGACTCAAGCGGATTTCATCGGCAAAAGCAGAAGGCAGCTGCGCCGGCACATGGTTCACAAGCCCAATCTGGTTTTCCGTGCACAAATAGGAATAAAAGCGCACTTGCACCTCCGCTACCGAACGAACGTCGATCGGTACCGGAACCACTCTCATTTCACCCTGCTTCAGTTTGGATAAGTCCAAGATGTCATAAACGAGCTGCGAAAGCTTCCTTGTAATGTCGGTAATCAACTGAAGCTTTTCCCGTTGTTCCGCATTTGGCGGATGCACGGCATCGCTTAACATGGACTGAGAAATATTCATTACACCGTGAAGCGGTGTCTTGAATTCATGCGAGGTTCGAGCGAGAAAATCATCCTTTTGCTTGTCCGCTTGCAGCAATTGCCCGGACAGCTCCTCAATTTTTTGGAAAGCGTTCGAGAAACGGAGCGACATCAGCAAGGCGAGCATCAGCAAAACAAGAAAAGGCTCAATCGGAGGAAGCAAATAGATCGGCACGCCAAAATAAATATTCATATTCTGGTTCAGCACTAGCGCATTCAATGCCATTGCCGCTACGGCTAAATACCCGCTGCCCGCTACTTTGTGTAGTGCCGTATATACGAATACATACGTGGCGTACAGCAACGAAATCGTAACATAAAGCGACGTCAATTGGCGAAAAGGTCCTGTTGAAAGCTGAGAGGCGAAGCCCATATTAAGCAAGGCAAGGATCACCCCGAGAACCAGCCCGCCTTGATTGAGCCATTTAAAGCAGTAGGGCCGGAACGCAATATATATATAAAGGAAAAATCCTAGACTACCACCAACAGACGCGACCATTTGAATACGGAAATAAAGCCAGAACGGCAATGGGCCAACCGCATTGAATAGCACTCTTTCGCCGCTGATACTTGTAAATATGGCGATACATAGGCACACTGCGCCAAATACTGCAAGTGACAAATCGCCTCTTCTCTGCGAAAACAATCCAATAAAATACAATCCAATAATCAGGAAGGCAGTTAACGAAACCCAATCATGAGCAGTCGCCTGATCGCGAAGTTCGGCAATTTGCTCAGCCTTGCCTAAGAGAAGGGATTCACCGATCCCGCTGCCAACCCGGAATTCGTAGTTGGCTACCTGTACCAGAATTTCATTCCACCCTGGCTGCAGTGTGAAATAGCTTACATATGGTTTATTAAGTGCTTTGTAATGCTCTTGCTCAGCGGGATTCCCGCTTGATCCGACGATTTCGCCGTTAACAATGAGCCGACTGGAAATTAGGATCGACGCTGTTTTCAAGCCGTAGACTGCACCTGCATCATCCATCTGAAGCTGCAAGCGATAGGTCGCCATGCCAAGGGTGTCCATCTGCTTTGACCATGATCCAGGAACCTGAATCAGCGCCGGTGACAAATCCCCCGTAGCGGCAGAAGGGAGAGCAGGCTGAGGAGTGAGCAATTGATTCGGATAAAATCCCCACTGTCCGTCCAGCCGAACGACCCCATCCTCCTCGAATTTCCATGCGGTCAAGTCCATGACCCCATTTACGGCCGCTGGCATAGGCTTCTGATACATAGAGGAGTAAGTCAACAACATCACGTAGGTTGCAATCAATAGAGATAAGGTGATGAGGGCCGCGGAAACTTTTTTTCTCATTCTGCTTGCCGCTCTGTCTTGTCTTTCGTTTTCTCAATTAACCGCAATGTCTCTTCCTCCAGCTCAGCTCCCAATTGCAGGCGCACCGCTTGTTCCAATTGCAGGCAGACACGATACGCCTCATTCCGATTGCCAATCTTCAGATGCAGCTTGATCAGCTCACGTCCGTCAATCTCGGAATCAGGGGCCAGCGACAATAGGTTTTGCAAGCTGTCCACCGCATGCGTACGATTGCCCTGACTTTGAAAATACGCATGCCATTTACGAAGCACGCGGACATACGAGGCCTTGATCTCGAGCTGTCTGGCGGTGGCCCAACCGAAATCGCAGGCTTCCATATATTCGCCTTTGTACATCTGGTTCATTTTATCGTAAGACCTTTCATCCATTTCCGCTTCAGCCAATGTGCTGCTCAGCAACTGCTCAAATTCGATTACATCGACCGTTACCCCGTCCAATGCAGCGCCGAACCCTTGATCCGCTTTCGTAATATGTATCGGAATATGATGTTCCGCCAAGCTTTTCCGTAAATAGGACAGGCACGTATACAAATAAGTTTTCGCCTTATTCAGATCGTAGCCCGGCCATATGGCCTCAATGATCGATGCGGTATTCACAGTCTTTCCGGCATAATGGATCAAAAACGCACAGAGCTCCCGCTCCTTCTTCGTTTTCCATGTCAGCCCTTTGTTCATGTCACCCGGCAATACTAACTGGAAGCCTCCTAGACATTTGACGGTTGGGGTCATGCTTGCTCTTTGGCGTGCCTGAAAAACGGACTCGGATAAAGATTGTTTAATGCGCGCAACCGCGTTCTGCAATCTTTCTATTGTAAATGGCTTCAGCAGATAGTCGGTCGATTGAATTTCAAAGGCTTCGACCGCATATTCTGCATATGCCGTTGTGAATACGATCGGCATATGCGGGAACATGCTCCTGACTATTCTGGCAGCTTCCGTGCCCTTCATTCCAGGCATCTGATTATCTAGGAAGACGGCATCTACGGGAGTATAACTTAAAGCCTCAATTGCTTGAAGCGGATTTATATATCTTCCTGCTACCTGAACACTCCCGATTTGTCCGAGCAAAATGCCCAACAAATCCAGCGCATCTTCTTCATCATCAATGAGCATTACACGAATCATCGGTTCTTGTCTCCTTAAACATTTTTGCAAATATCCTTTTCTGCACGGAGAACACTAACTCAAATAGGCACAATAAAGATGGAGTTGAATGAGTTATATATTTTTAAAACGTACTAAGCCTTAATTCATAAAAATACTGCACAATGGGATGCTTTAGCTTTATTTTCTCGGTCATGTTTAACATCCGTTTTTTTCCAACGCGTCTGTCCACCAAAGCTAGTATATTCAATAAAATATCATGGCTCTCTATGCTTTCCTCTATAGAAGTAGATAAAAACTTATTAGCTGCAACGATAAAATTGGATTTACTTAATGAAGCTTGTGCCGACATAAGCTCCTTTGCATATTCTGTTATTTTTCTACTTCTCGCAATTACGATTATACGATCCTCCGGGACGGTGCCCTTCGTATCTTTTCTGACTGCTTCCATTTCTTCATGGCTGATCGGAATTTGGATAGCTGAATCATTTTTAATTTCCAGCTCCGTCTGATACCATCTGATTGGGTTAGCTGTATCACTCATATTGAGCACGTTCTTTTTATCTACCGCAATATAGCAAAGACCTGCTTTATCAGGCAAATATCGATAACTGGTTGAACGGTATTCGACCCTTCCATTTAACGCTGGACAGAGAAAACTCTCCAGATTTTGTTTCATTTTGCTCCAGGACATGTAATCCTCCTATGTTCTCTATTAATAACTGCCTCTTAAGGCAGTGGCAGTCTTTCTATCATCTATCATACAATAAGCAATCCTCAATCCTCTATGTTCAAATAAAAAAACCTCCACTGCTACGGGAGGAGATTAACATAATTCTTGCTATCAACGTGGTTTGCCTTGCAAACCATCCTAATGTTGACGGAAGAATTTAAAGTTGCCAAGGCAGGAGAAAATTACAAAGCAAGTTAAGCCTGATGCCTGCCACTTAATTTTCAACTCTAATCATTATAGCAAGCAATCATTTAGACATCTATTTATACGCGAGTAAATGTTCACACTTCCCTACTAAATTAAAAGAAGAACAGCCCATAGAGTACAGGTGTTCTTCTCACTTTAAGTATCTTTTTTTATTACCGGCAAATACATACCTAATCGGTTTCTGTTCATCCATGAGAGGCATCCAAATTCGCAATCGGGACAATATCTCCATTGTTGTATTCCTTAACAATTTGGCCTTCCGATGTTTTATATACAATATATGTGTCGTTAGCTTTTGCATCCAGCTTAGCGCGATCTCCTGTGAGCTTAATAAGTTTCTCTAGATCATTAAATTTATCCATGGGTTTCCCCTTCCTTGATATCCTTTAAAGCAACTGGCTAAATGTGGGGAGAGGTCAACCTATTCCTTGCTATCTAATGTAAAAAACAATCGCCCTTCACCTGCAAGGCTAGACCCTTAACCAGCCCCGGAACCCTCTAGCGCCATAATAGGATTCTGCTCCATTGTGATACAAGAAAATCGTGTTATAGCGACGATCACAAAAAACAGCACCGCCGAGCTCTCTAATATTAGCGGGTGTTTTCACCCAACTGGACGTTTTTAAATCGAATTTTCCAAGCTCCTGCAGCTGCCGATACTGTTCTTCTGTTAGAAGCTCAATACCCATGTCTCCTGCCATTTCCATCGCACTATTTTGCGGCTTATGCTCTTTGCGTGACTCCAGAGCTTCACGATCGTAGCAAATGCTTCTTCGACCTTTAGGACTTTCCGCCGAACAATCATAAAAAATGAACTCGCCCGTCTCTTTGTCATAATCAACAACATCCGGTTCACCACCGGTCCTCTCCATTTCATGAAGCGACCATAGCTTTTCGGTTTGAGCTTCAAGCTTTGCTTGTACATTAGCCCATTCAAGAACTTTATGCCGATCCCTATTTTTATCAAAACGGGCTTTCAAGGCTTTAAGTAATTCCTCACGCTGCTCCGTAGATAGCTCCTTTGCAGGGCTGTTTGGACTCGTTGTCATCTTCATTTCTCCCTTCAACCCATATCGAGCTTGCGCATCAGCTTTGGCCGAGACATCAAGGATTTTCGTAATAGGAGGATGCGAATTTTTAATTGGGCAATCCTGTTGTTATGCCTCCGCCCTTACATGTGCTTCTTCCTTTCATTTGACATTCGATGCGCGATTTCCTGCCTCTCCTCCCGTTTCGCATCAAGGCCTCAACTCTCGCTTTTCCGTTGAGACCTGAGACAAGCCGTGCTTTATCAGCACCTTACGTATTTGCGCTTGAAGCCGATCTGCCCTTTATCGACAGCCTTCTGAATATTGCCAGCTGCGTCGAGCTGCTTGCTCTTGGACTTCGCATCCGTCACCTCCACAGGCCCGATAGCTGCGGCGGTTTCGACCGCCTTGGCATGCAGCGGCTCATAGGATACCGCTGTCGTATAGACGAAATAATTCATGGCATATTTGGTGCGCTCAGGAGCATCGTGAATCGTATCGCGGACCGTTGCCAGCATCCCAGCCAGCTTGTTCTCGGAGAATTCACTGTCCGGGCGGCTGCCAAGCAGCCAGCAATAGCAGCTCCAGCCTGCCGACATGCGTAGCTCCTCGCCGCTTGAAATCCATTTATCGGCCACCTCTTGTGCAATATCCGTTTCCGCCAGCGTTACCGCTACGACGTAATCAGACAGCATAAAGAAATAGGCAGCGTCCAGCCAGCGATCGAAGTCAGCCTCCGTCATCGCCTTAGGCTCCGCAATAACGCCGGCAAAATACATTGCGTCGTAATTTCCGGTCGCATAAAGCTGCTCGGCCAGCGGCTGATTTTTTTTCGTTTTCCGGGCAATCGGCTTCATCGCACCTGTCGCCACGCCAAACAACGGCTCATGAGCTCCATTGGAAACATATATTTTTTTGGTGCGCTCCTTGCCGAGAGTTTCAAGCTCCTGCATAACCTCTTCTACATTCATCCGAATCCCTGCCTTCTGCTCTATAGTAAAGTTTGCTACGCTATCGTCTCTTCCTATTCAGCATCCCCGCTATACCCCTGTTTTAATATGGAACGCAGCTAGTCCAATGACTGAAATGAAGTTTTATTCGTGCTTCCTCTATTATAGATGCAAAAAGCGAAACCAGCCAAAGTCGAAGTTGCTGCCCGGCAGGAAGATGAAGGTCACTTTTTGCAGCCCTGTTATCTGCTCCAATTCAAATGTCCGCTCTTCGTATCCCTCCGATTTCTCGAATTCGACGAGCTGATTGCTTTCGCCGTTCTCGCCAGCGAATCGAATATGGATCGTATTTTTGTCAATTGGCGAGCTCCCATTGATGACTAGCTTCGAAGCGCCTTCACCCGCAAAATCCATATGTGCAAATTCGAGTGAAACATTATTGCCGATGCCTTCCACACACTCATCTGCGAAGGTAAAGGTATCGCCATAAATCCGATCGCAGGAGGCTGCCGCATTTTGTTCGAAAGCCCTATTCTGGCGTTCAAAAGAAAATCCTTTAATATGCACCTTCTGGCGAAGCACGAAGCAAATCGACGTAATGCCGCGAAGCCTCTTGGTCAGACGATAGGTTTCTTCCTGATAGACGTTCCACTTGGACGGCTTCTGATAAATGACGTCGGCAACTAAGCTGCTTCCCTCCACACCGGGCATCCCTTCCCAAATTTGCAGCGCATACTCCTCGCTGGACAAGGCGAAGATCGGCATCGTAATGGTATCGGAGCCATAAGGGCCGAAGTCGATATCGTGGAAGCCTACTTGCGTCTCGCCATCCCGGCTTGTCGCTACACCTCTTTCGTTGCCGTTCCCAACCTCGCCTTTACTGTAATCGTAAAGCCCAGCCGAGATGAAGCCATATGGATCCTTGTAAGCAGTTCCGAGACCTGCTGCCTTAAACTCCAGCTGGGAAATCAGCTTCGTCTTGTCCGTGCCGTTCTTACTCGTACAACGAAGACGGAAGGCACCGTCGCCGATAGCGGATATTTTCGCCTCAAGCCCATTCGCTTCGACCTTGGCAATATTTGAATCAATCCCTTCGTCCGTTACGGCACGCCATTCCACGTCTCGATACGACGTATTTTCCGGCCATAGCTTAGCTCGAACAACAATTTCCTTGGTCGATTCATCTATAATTTGACCAGAGTCGCTAATCATTTCGATTTTACGAAGCGGCGTTTCTTCATCCGTTCCCGTCACGCATGCTAGCTCTTGATTGCTCGTATTTGCTGAAATACCTTTCAAGCTTACATCGTTCACATCGTTCATCTCGCTTGCAGGGTACGACTCGAATTCCGCCACCTGAGCTTGCATCCCCTTGGAGGACACCTCGATTCGGATTTTCCCTGGCTCAAGCGTCGACCCGATGATTGCCATCAGCTTGCCGCTGAATAATCTTCTGCTTGTTCCCTTATACGGATCAAAATCCGTGCTGTCGCCATTATCAAGCCCCAGCAGGCGGCCTGCGCCAGTCACCTCTACGTGAACACGATTGTTCGCATTGTCTACCGAATGCCCCTGATCATCCAGCATACCAATTTCCACAAAAACCAAATCTGTACCGTTCGCCGTCAGCACCGCTTTATCAGCCTCAAGACGAAGCTTTGTCGCATCCCCAAACGATGTCCGAACATCGGTCGCGATCACGTTGCCCTGCTCGTCATAAGCGATGGCCTTCATTTCCCCTTCCGCATAAGGCACCTTCCACCAGCCAACAAGCTCCGTTCCATGCTCGTGATCAATATCGTAAGCTCCAATCGTATCCCCATTAAACTGCAATTCAATCTTCGGGGCATTCGAACAAACCCTGACATCAATCATTTGCCCCGCATTAAAATCCCAATAGGGGAAGAGATGCACCATCGGCTTCGTTTTATAATCTGTCCAAGCGGCCTGATAGATATAATAGGAATCCTTCGGGAAGGTAGCCGTATCGATCTGGCCGAAATAAGCGTTTTTCGTATGATAAGGTGTTGGCTCCCCGATATAATCGAATCCAGTCCACAAAAACTGGCCAAGCGAAAACGGCGTATCCCGCTCCGCCAAAATACAAGCCTCCGCCGACTTGGCTCCCCAGCTTGTCGAGCTGTTCCCCAGGGCCGAGCATTGCTCATCATCGTCGGCAAGGATTGATTTTTCGAATGGGAAATGATAAATCCCCCTGCTCTGGACGACCGATGCGGTCTCGCTGCCGTAGATGATCCAATCCGGATGCTCCTCATGATGCTTGTGATAATATTTTTCCGCATAATTATAGCCAGCAACCTTTACGATATCGGCGCATTTCTGCGCATTTTCCCAAGGCATATAATTCGAGCCAATCGTAACCCGGGCATTCTGCTTCGGATCGAACTCCAATACATAGTCCATGAGCATTCTGGTCATTTCCTGCCCTCGCTCGTCCGCATGCGTATCGTAAATCTCGTTCCCAATGCTCCACATGAGAAGGCTTGGATGATTCCGGTCCCGGAGCACCCAGCTTTTCACATCAGCATACGCCCAATCCTTGAAAAATCTTGCGTTATCGTAAGCCGTCTTGGATCGCTCCCACATATCGAACGCTTCCGTTACGACGAATAATCCCATCTCATCCGCCAAATCCATCAGTTCTGGAGCTGGCATATTATGCGCTGTGCGAATGGCGTTCACGCCCATCTCCTTCAGCAGCTCAAATCTTCTTCGCAGCGCATAGATGTTGAACGCTGCTCCTAAAGCACCAAAGTCATGATGCTCGCAAACCCCATTCAATTTCAGCTTTTTCCCGTTGACCTGAAGCCCCTGCTGTGAATCAAGAACGATGCTCCGGAAGCCCAGAGGCTGCGTGAGCGTCTCCAATACTTCATATTCATCTTCGTCTTCGCAGCGCTCTTCCCCGCCCAATTCCGGCAATTGTCGCTGCATTCGCGTGACGATCTGATACAAATTCGGTTCGTCCGTGCTCCATAAGAGAGGATCATTTACGGTTAACGTTTGGCTATTTTTCGTAACAACGCCGCGTCCAGCTTCTATCCGCTCCGAAGTGGCTGCGACCGTCCTTCCTTGGAAGAGGATATCATGCGACAGCAGCACATCTTCTTCAATATGTACGTCTGTGTCCACTTCCACCAGCCAGCTGCCACCGCTGCCGCCATCTTGCAGCTTGGTTGCAACATAAACACCGCCCGTCACAATGTGATTGTTGTCCCGCTCCTTGAGCCAGACGTTGCGGTAAATGCCCGCTCCCGAATACCAGCGGCTGTTCGGGCTCTGGTGCACCACTTTCACAACAATTTCATTTTCCCCATCGATGACCGCAGCTGTGATATTGTGTTCGAAGGAAGCATAGCCATTTTTCCATTCGCCTACAGGCTGGCCGTTTACGTATACGGTAGAATCCATGTACACGCCGTCAAAGCAGAGCAAGAGCTCACGATCACTCCGCGACCTTATAAACGTCTTGCGATACCAGCCCATACTATTCTCGTAAAGCGCCAATGTATTATATATCAACCAATCATGAGGAAGATCCACCGGTTCAAAGCGAAGTCCAGCATGCTCGGCAACGTCCAGAGCGCTTTTGGCAAATTCCCATCCATCGTTGAAAAGTATTTTCGTATTCATGGTCCAACAGCTCACTTTCATAGGTTTTGAAAAAAACATGCTAATAGCTCAAGGCGAAACGGCTGTCGCCGTCCTTGGAGGAGCGGCGCGTTTCATTCCGAGAAATATAGCGATAGGATAACGAAATTGATACCCTTTCCTATATTTTCAAAAAGGGCTAGGTGCAGCCTCCTTAGGAAGACTGCACACCGAGCCCTTTATTTTTAGCAATTAATAACCTAATACGCTTTTCGTCTTCTGGAAAATATCATTTGCCATATCCGTATAACGCGTGCTGCCATTCGCTTCAACCTGAGCCTTATAATTGTCCCACTTGTCGAAGCTTTCTTGGCCAAGGATAAACTTTAATGTCATCGTCTTGACGTAATCCATAAGCGGCGTCGAGATTAATTTCATTTGCTCATTTTCCTCCGTAGTGGCCATGATCGGTGGTGCCAGCTTGCGCTGCTCTCGTGTATCCTGAACACGCTTCACGAAGTCCTGCTCACCTTCGGTCATCTTGGACATTCTCAGCTTCTCAGAGCCGCCATAGGCGAACATCCCACCAGCAAAGCCGTAATCCACGTTCAGCTGCTTAGCTGCGCCTTCATTCATCCCGTTGTAATAAATTTCCGGATTCAGCACGACATTTCCTTCCGCATCAAGCGTATACGTCTCGCCTTCTACGCCCCATAGGCTGAGCATTTGTCCTTCATTGGAGTACCAGAACCAGTCTATGAAACGAAGCATTTTAATAAAACCTTCCTCGCCCAAATCATCAAGCGCGTTCTGGCTGATCATAATGCCGTTTTCCAAACGGGAGGTCTCGACCTGGAGCTGTCCTTTTGGCCCGCCGGGCTGGGTAATCATATATAATTCGCTGTTCGGATCCTGCATTTTGCTCTTGAAATCAGCCAATACCTGATAGATCCCGCTTATTACGTAAGTGTCGCCTTTGAAAAATTTCGCTTTTGCCACATCGTCTTCTTGTGTAAAGGTTTCAGGGTCCATAATGCCCTCGGTAACCAGCTTATTAAAATAACCAAGATACTCTTTAAAGTCATCCGAGCTATCGGCAAATGAGAACTGCTGCTTGTCGTGGTCATAGCTCAGACCGTTAGACAATGCCCATCCTCCAGTAACGCCATATTGCACGCCGGTAATGCCCAGAGCCGATTCGCCCTTGAATTGATCGGAGATGACGTATTTTGCACCCGTATGCTCTTTAACCTTCTTCATTGCTGCGTAGAAATCCTCGTACGTCCAATTTCCTTGCTGGCCCTCGACGTCAACTCCCGCCGCTTCGAACACGTCTTTACGTATAATATAGGAATAACCGCCGCCAGCGATCTCCCACATGCCTGGAAGGACGTAATATTTTCCGTCTTCCTTCAGCTTGGCTTTCAAATCCTCTTCCATTCCCCAGTCTTTCACGGCTTTCATATAGTTCGGCATGTATTGCACCCAATCGCTGACGGGTACAATTTGGCCTGTTGCCACGAAAGCGGATTCATCATACGTCTTAGGAATAATATAAGGCGCATCGCCACTATTTACCAGCAAAGACTTCTGATTTTCATATTCGGTTCTAGCTGTAATCGACAAATCGAAGGTCACATTCGTTTTTTCCTGAATCGCGCTCCACAGTCTCCAGTCCTTTTTATAAGGGTAATTCTCATGGTCGCTGTACATCATGGAGTAGGACACCGCTTCATTGGAGTGGAACGTCTGGTCTTCCCCAAAGGTATAATCCTTAGCTTCGCCTGCTGCTGATTCGGTCGTGCCTGCCGCGTTCGAGGCTGCGGGCTTGTTATTGCCGCCCGAAGTCCCTTCGCTTCCAGACGTGCATGCCGTCATAAACACGAGCAGCAGCGCCAGCAATCCCATTACAACTGATTTACCAAATTTCATCGTTTTGCCTCCCCTTATTGGTTCGAGCTTTTTTTTATATATAACGGAAACGCCTGAAGCGCTCCCCATTATATCGCTTAACCTTTAACAGCCCCAATCATCATCCCCTGCACAAAATACCGCTGTACAAACGGATAGATGCAAATAATAGGCAGCGAGGTCAGAACCATAGCTGTTGATTTGACGCTTGCCGCGATTTGGCTTGTCTGCTCGGACGTAGCCCCGATTTCAGTCGGACTGACCGCGTTGTCGATAATTTGCTTCAAATACAAGGCAACCGGCCATTTTTCCTTCGACTGCAAATAGAGCGATGGTCCAAACCAGTTGTTCCACATGCCGACGATAACGAACAGCATAATCGTAACGAGAATCGGCTTGGATAATGGAAGAATAATTCTTGTGAAAATGCCGAACACGCCTAAGCCATCGACGCGCCCCGCCTCCTCCAACTCACTGGGCAAGCCAGCGAAAAATGTCTTCATCAAAATCACATTGAACGCGCTGATCGCCCCTGGAATGACGATGGCCCAGATCGTATCTCTCATTTCTAACGTTTTTGCAATCAGAATATAGTTAGGGATGAGACCGCCGCCAAAATACATCGTAAACAGCACGAACGGTATAAAAAATTTATTGAGGCGCAGCTTTTCTTTGGAAAGCGGATAAGACATAACAGCCGTCGCAGCCACCGCGATAAACGTTCCAATGACCGAATAAACAATCGTATTCCAGTAGTAACGGAAGAAGTCAGGCTTGCTTAAGATGACCTCATAGGTTTTGGTCGTAAATTCCACCGGAAAGATCGTCACCTTACCCGCATAAATGGCGGCTTCCGAGCTGAAGGACTGGGCCACGAGATAGACGAATGGATATAAGGTAAAAATGACAACCAGAATCATAAATAGTCCGTTTAAGATGTTAAAGGTGCTAAAGCCCGAGGTTCGTTTCACTTGAACGGCTCCTTTCTACCACAAGCTGGATTTCGTCGTCCGCTTCGATACTGCATTTGCGGTCGTCACTAAAATTAAACCAATAATGCCTTCGAACAACCCTACCGCCGTCGCATAACTAAAGTTGCCGCCGGTAATACCCATGCGGTAAACATAGGTGGAGATAACGTCAGCTGTTTCATAGGTTAGCGGATTGTACAAAAGCAAGATTTTCTCGAAATTCGAGCCTAGAATGCTGCCGATATCCAAAATCAAGAGCACCATGATCGTCGGCAAAATGCCGGGAATCGTGACGTGCATTGCGAGTCTTAATCGGCTCGCGCCATCGATTTTCGCCGCTTCGTAAAGTGCCGGATTAATGCCCGTCATTGCCGCCAAATACAGGATCGTTCCCCAGCCTAGACTTTGCCAGACGCCAGAGGTGACGTAGATCGCCGGAAACCATTCGGGCAAGGAGATAAATGAAATTTGCTCAAAGCCAAATGAGTTCAACACGCTGTTGATCGGTCCCGTTAAGGAAACGATCTCCTTCACCATCCCCGCCACGATGACCATCGATATAAAATGGGGAAGATACGATACCGTCTGCACAAACTTCTTCCACTTGACCCTCCGCAATTCGTTCAGCAGCAGCGCGAATATCAACGTAATCGGAAATTTGACGAGCAGATAGCTCACGCTGAGATTCAAGTCATTGAAGAAGGCTCTCCAGAACGTTGGGTCCTTCATAAACATTTCGAAATAAGTGAACCCCACCCATTCCGAGCCCAAAATATTCGGCCCGCCCCTATACTTCCGGAAGGCAATAATGTTCCCAAGCATCGGCGCATACTTGAAAATGAGGAAGTAGATTACCGGTATAATAAGGAACGAATACAGCTTCCATTCCTTTTTCACATGTTTCCAAAGCGGAGTTGGATCTACAGCCTTGGCTCGTGCATGAGCTGCCACTAGCGTCATCCCTTCCTTATGAGAATTTCTACTTTGTATATTATGAAAATGAATCTTTATACAGCTTGATGCTGATCGTCTATCTGCCCTCCCTAAACGCAAACCCCCGAAACGTTATTCGGCGAACCGTTCGAATGATCTTTTCAGCTTCGTAACCGCTTTCACTAATTGGAGCAATAACGGATGGCGAGTGTACCTTGCAGCTCGCTATCTTCACCTGCACATTATGAACCTCCGAAGCTTATGTGCTCCCCGTTCGGTCACTCCATCAATTTATCGAAACCGCCCCCGATCATCAATGTTCAATAACCAAAAAGGATGCCCAATTACGGAAAATGGACGATTTACAATTTGAAACGGATTGACCATTTCCCGAATTTACGGGGGGTGACATGGAAAAAGACGACTTCCGGGGGTTGGGAAGTCGTCTTTTATTCAATTTACCTAACTTCAAACCAAAACTTATATTGAATAAACATTCAATATAATGCATAATTATAAAATTGCAATACAAATAAACATTTGAGGGGAAATAGAATGACATTTACATGCGAATCCAGTAATCTGGATGATTATTTAGAAGAAACTACAGAGGTTGATTATGGTCATTTTTCGATAAAAGATTTAGCGGCGGAACTATATAGTCAATCATTAAATGAAATGGATTATGTTAAAACGGCCTTTGAATTTGTTCGTGATCACATCTCTCATTCAGTGGATATTCAAAGTTCTCGCATTACATGCAGAGCATCCGAAGTCCTTTTCTTCAAAGAAGGAATTTGTTATGCAAAATCGAACCTTTTGTGTGCATTATTAAGGTGCCAAGGAATACCGGGTGGATTCTGTTACCAACGTCTAACCTTGGGAGATACACCTGATACGGGTCACGTTATCCATGCGTTAAACGCTGTTTATTTTAGGTCAATTGGAAAATGGATTCGTTTAGATGCGCGTGGAAATAAATCGGGGGTAGATGCTCAGTTCTCACTAGAAGAAGAGAAATTGGCTTTTCCAATACGTGAAATATACGATGAAATCGATTATCCGGTAATTTACACGAAGCCCAACACAAAAACAATCCACTCATTACTTCAACATTCAGATTGTACGGCTATGTATCTACATGGTTTGCCTTCGAGCTTGTAGGAGTAGCTTCTTATACAGCAACAAAAATATGACCGCCTATACCTATATAGCGGTCACATTTTTGTTCAAGAATCAACATTAAGCCATTCCATTCATCTCTTGCTCCAGCATCTCAACAAACTTAATATCGGCTGGCGCGAAGCTATATTCTTTTAGCTCCTCACGAATCACCCAACGATAGTCATCATGATCGACTAAAATAATTTCACCGCTCACGTATTTGGCTTTATACGCGATTAG
Organism: Paenibacillus liaoningensis; assembly: GCF_059609455.1. Lineage (NCBI taxonomy): Bacteria > Bacillati > Bacillota > Bacilli > Caryophanales > Paenibacillaceae > Paenibacillus > Paenibacillus liaoningensis. The sequence continues at coordinate 441,923 of NZ_JCAALU010000001.1, read as the reverse complement.
CCGGATATGAGTAGCGCCATAATAATGATCATTCACACCAAACCATTCCTGAGGAAGGATTTCAATCTGCATCTCTTCCAGCAGCTCTCTGTGGAGACAGGACTGCGCCGATTCTCCCTGCTCGATTTTCCCGCCAGGAAACTCCCATAGACCTTCCTGTGATTTTCCTTTTTTGCGCCGAGCGATTAAAAGCTGATTCTTTTCATTGCTTATAATTGCCGCTGCCACCTCGAGCATTCCAATCCCCTCCTCCTAAACAATGGCTTTATTCGCTGCCGGCACTAAGGCAGGAGGCATTTCCTTCTTCAAGCGCCACACAAAGCTCATCGGCTTATTTCCTTCATGTCTAACATACTCCACTTCCCCTAGAAACATAAACGGCGACGTAAAGTTATGCTCTTCCTTGTATTCCCGAACGAATAAGGCAATGCGATGGCCAAGCTGCTTATGATGAATATATCTTTGAGCGGTTTTCGTCTCCTCCGAGATGCGGCTCTGTGTCTGCCAATGGAACAATCGCTCGTTGATCGCATAGTCTTCGTACAGGGTGGACGGCGAGAAATCCTTATCTGATTTATTGAGCATAATAAAGAAAATATCCGTGTCCTTGTCCTCCAAATACTTCACGCCTTCACGGAAGCTTGGCGCCTTATGCTCGTTCCATACGCCAAAAGCGGCTAATATTTGATTGGTCGAATACCTGCAATGCAAATCCAATGGACACGCGTATGGAAAAGCATTGGACTCGTCAACAAAGTTTATATGCTTCTCATTATAGGATAAAATATCAATGATCTCTTCCCGGAACGCTGGGCAGGAAATAATGAATTGAATGCCCTGTTCCATACTTGTAAAGCCTTGCTTACTCGGATCAGATGAATAGAACGTGTAGTAGAACAGATTCAGCATGAGCTGCTCTTCGTCTGTAGCCGCGATTTTTTCACCAGATAGGTAAGCAATGAGGAATTTTAATAGCCTGCGTGAGTTTAGGCTTAGCAAGGCAGGCAATCGTTTGACTAAATAATCCTCCTGCTCCATTTCGAAAGCATCTAGAACCTCAGCTTCCACCATCAAGCCTCGAAAGGAACGTTTTCCTGTTCTCCCGCCATAAAGCTCCTGCAAGGTCATTTCATGATAACGGACAAAATTCTCAAGGCTCAGCTCAAGTCCGGTATCCCCTTCAAAATATTTCAGCTTATAAATCAGGCTTCGTCTATTTATCGCTGCCTGCTTCAAATTATGTAGAATGAAGGTTTTGGCGAGCTTCTCTAGCTGAATAAAGCTGCCCTTCGGAAGACTCGAAAAACCATGCTCGACATAATGCTGAACCGAATGCTTCGTTTTGCCCAAAATCGCTCGAAACTTATCTTGAAAATTGTAGTCCTTATGCGATTGGCCAATAAAATCGAGGACCGTCAAGCATTCCTTCCCTTCCGCCAAGCGGAGGCCCCGGCCTAACTGCTGCAAAAACACCGTCAGACTTTCCGTTGGACGCAGGAACAACACCGTATTCACTTCCGGTATATCGACACCCTCATTATAGAGGTCTACGACAAAAATCATTTTCAGCTCGCCATTAACAAGCTTATGCTTAACTTGATTCCGGTCCTGTTCACTTGAACCGCCATGCAACGCTTGCGCTGGAATACCGGCTTCATTAAACACTTTAGCCATATAAAGCGCATGGTTAACCCCTACACAAAACCCAAGTCCCTTCACATCGTCCACATCGGTCACGTATTTTTTCAAGCTGTTAATGATTTGTGTGGCTCGAATTTTGTTGTTCGTATATAGGTTCTCAAGCTCCTGCAGATCATAGCCACGTCTTGACCATTTCACCTGAGACAGATCCACATGATCGCTCACCCCAAAATATTGAAAGGGACTAAGCAGCTTTCGATCAATCGCATCCGTCAGACGAATTTCCGCAGCAATCGTATCGTCAAAATAATGAAGCACATCCTTGCCATCCATCCGCTCAGGCGTTGCCGTTAGGCCCAGTAAGATACTCGGTCGGTAATGGTTTAACAGCTTCTGATAGGTTGGCGCCGCAGCGTGATGAAACTCATCCACAATAATAAAATCGTAGTAGTCCGCTGTTGTATGCTCCGTTAACTTAAGCGTATTAAAGCTTTGAATACTGATAAAAAGGTGATCAATAGACTGGGCCTGATGACTCCCGACATGCAGCTCACCAAAGTTCAAGTCCTTCAAAACAAAGCGAAACGTGTCCAGGCTTTGCTTCAAAATCTCTTCCCGATGGGCCACGAATAACAGCCTGGCTCGGGTGTTCCGCTGAGTAAAACGTCGGTAGTCAAAAGCGGAAATGACCGTTTTGCCTACACCTGTAGCGGCAACGAGTAAATTTTTCGACCTGCCGTATAACATTCTCTCCGCTTCCAGCTTCTCAAGGATTTCCTTCTGATAATCGTAAGGCATAATATTGAAGGCAAAATACATCGTTTCTTGATTCGAAGCATTTTTATCCCGTTTTCCAAGTGCTTGCTTCAGTCGGTCTTCATGCTCCGGATCGTTAGCTGAATAGCTGGTAAACTCACGATCATTCCAATAGCTCTCGAAGGTCGCTTCGATTTTTTTCAGAACGTCGTAGGAATCCTTCTCCGTTACCTTCAAATTCCACTCTAGCCCACTTGTAAGCGCGGGATTCGAAAGATTGGATGAGCCGACATAAGCGGTCGTAAATCCCGTATCTCTTTTGAAAACATAAGCTTTGGCATGCAATCTTGTACGACTGCTATCATAGGAGATTTTAATTTCCGTATTAGGCAGCTTGCTTAGCTCCATAACCGCTTTGAAATCTGTCGCTTCCATATAGGTAGTCGTGATCACCCGCAGCTGTCCGCCTCGTGAGGTAAATTGCTCAAGCTGCTCCATGAGACAACGAAGCCCACTCCACTTGATAAAAGAAACGAGAAATTCAATGCGGTCCGCCGTTACAATTTCCTGCTTTAATTCGTTTAACATATTGGGCTCGGCATGTGAGCCTGTGAAAAGCGAGCTTTGGGATAGTGGCGTAGTTGGACGTACGACCTTATCATTTTTGATCGCGCGATGAGAATTTAGCTTGGCATATACGTAGGTAAGGATTTCCCCTTGCTCGTGCAGCTCCAGCTCCTCATAATCCTGATGATCGAGACTATTCCTGAGCGAGGCTATCATCTCATTGCAGGCTCGAACCTGCGCTAGTACCGCTTCCTCGTCGCTGCTCGAACTCTCACGCACCAGCTTTAAGGCTCGGCGAATGACAGTCGCGATATAATTGGAAAGCAGCTTCCGAGCTTCCTCCGGATCAAGCGGCTCCTTGCCAATATCGTAGGCCGACGGATCTAATGCTCCCAGCTGCCTCAACGTTCCGTTATTGATGATCTGTTCATAAAGACCTTGCTTCATGGAACACCTCTGTGTGTTTAAAATGCTTCATATTCATCTGCATATGCTTCTGTTTTTAACCAGCCGATTTCTTTCAGCCATGTCGTCATGTCATTTAGAAACTCATCAGTATTTAGATTTTCTTTCTTGTATTTCTTAAGGATTTCAGCTAAAAACTAAATTAGTCCATGAACATAGTTGAACATATAGATATGTCTATGGCAGGTGCGTCTAACCCTACAAATTTAAAATTTATTACACAAAAATCATACATGTATGATACAAATGTAAACTGCTCATACGTTTTAAACTCAGTATCTCCAAATATTTTCACTACATCATCAATAAGCACCGATTCATCACAACATATTCCGATTCTATAAATTAAATCATCTACAATTTCAAGTTCTATATTATTAAATGAATAAATAGGATACCCCGTATTGTCTACTTTTCTAATATCTTCAAATCTGGATTCATCAAATTTACTGCCTAGTGGAACCCCTTGGAACGCCCTATCTGTCAATACATCTTTAATTTTATATAAAAATTCATATTTTTTCTCCACTTTATCCTCCGCTATCAATAAAATCCGAGCTTTATAATAATCATACCAATATCCACCAAAATAGTATATCAGTGAGTCGAAGAATGTAGAAAAAAGAACCTCCTATACTAATATGTACCCTATGTAAAGGACCATTCTAAAAAAGACTAGATTGCTTGAAGGAGATGATCTCTGTATTGTGCAGGGGTCATCCTTTTTAAGTTCCATTGATATCTGTAATGGTTGTAGTAGGTCATATATGATTTGATTTCTCGTTTGACTTGGTCCAGTGTGGTACATGGTTTCAGAAATACCTCGTCTTTCAAATGACCAAAGAATGATTCTTGTGGGGCGTTATCCCAGCAGTTTCCCCGTCTGGACATGGACTGTTTGAACCCCATACCTTTCACCATCTTTTGAAAATCCGGATGCGTATAGTGGGTTCCTTGATCAGAATGAATCAACGTTTCTGGAGTCTTCTTAAAACCTTTATTCTTCTTTAATTGGAGTAACGTTTCTGTCGCCAGATCCATGGTGATCCGCTCAGACACATGGTAAGCCAGAATTTCGTTCGTGGAACTATCTTTAATCGTGGATAAATAAGCCCGCTTACCTTTCCCATAGTTTAAGTAGGTAATATCGGTTAGCAGCACCTTGCCGGGCACTTCCTGTTTGAAGTTGCGATTCAACAAGTTAGGCAGGGCCCGATGCTCCTGAGTTGCCTTCATCATACGTTTGTAGGGGTTAGCTCTTCGAAATGGACAGACCATGCCATATTGTTTCATGATCCTCCGTATTCTTTTCAGATTGTAAACCACCTGAAATTGTCCCTCTAAAATCATCTTGATGGAACGAGCTCCTCGCTTACGTTTTTTGAAGTGGAATGCCTTGGCTATCGTATGTTTAACCGCTTCATCGTGTTGTTCTCTTTGATGACGCAGGTTGATGGATGTAGAGGACCAATAGCGATAATAGCCACTCTTGGAGACGGCTGCGATCCGACAGAGATGGCTTACCATCCGCCTCAGTTTGTAGGTTTGAATCACCTGTTGAATCAAGATGTATTTGTGGCAAGGCGCTTGTTTTACCCCTTGTTTCCCAGCCTCCGTTCTGCCAGACGAATCTTTTTTAGCAGTTCGTTTTCTGCTTTCAGTAGATGAATTTGTGCTTCAAGTCTTGCGTTCTTTTCTTCCAGGGTGAGCTCCCGCTTCAACGGTCTCCCTGCATGCTTACCTCTCGCATCTAGTAAACCTAGGGCACCCTCTTCTCTATAAGTAGCCCTCCACCTATTCCCAGAAGATTTAATTCGCTTCATTCCCACAATCTGAACGTCAAATCCACAAGCTTCGAAGATATCTCTCGGTAGTTTGCCCTGTTGATTAGATTCGATAAAAAGCTGTTTGAATTCTTCGGTATATGTAATTCCTTTAGTAGATACGGATTTCACATATGGGTTTTCGGAAAGCTGTTTTATTTCTTCTGCTGTGAACATTTTTTTACTCATCTGTATCCCCATCCCTGTTTCTTTTGCGGTATACATAAAAAATACCCCATAGAGAGACTTTTTTTAAGTGTCTACTCTATAGGGTACAGTTTACCGTCTCGGTTCTTTTTGCTTTTTAATGGAACCTCACTGCAAAATTTGAATCAAGAGGAGCAGTTTAGGTAAATGTGACTCCCTAAAGTCATTCCTTCACCAGCAACATACAACACTTTACATGCACCGTCCTCGGAATCTCGGCATCAGTACAATAAGATTGGAGCAGATCAACAATTGTGCGAATCATGATCTCAGGTCTGAAAGGCCCCCATAATCTTGTATGATTTTGATTTGAGTATGCTGTACTCTTTCTCTGTACTGAGGGATATTGCTAATAAGTGCTTTAGCATGCCAACTTGCATACTATATCGGACCAGATTTCGCTTCATGCTCCTATCTCCGATCATATACTCTCTGCTTCATAAACAAGCTTCATTTACATAAAGCACTATTTTGACTTATCTCGGAAGCATCCATTCAAGATAAATGATTAACAATCAGTAATATACTTGTCGCATTATAAATTGAAATGGGCGTCAGAATGCCCTTTTCACCTCCTTATTGGTCTAACTGCTTTATGACTTATTCGGCGAATGGTGGTTAACCGTTTTCATAGATATTTCACCTCTCCCCTGTTCTCTGGAAGCCACCCCCATTACGATAAGCTGTGGCTGAACGAAAGTATCATTATCCCGCCGCATGGATAGGAACCGCTCACAATTTGCTTCCAGTATTTATACGGACTTACACCTCCTTGTTATGTGTGGACGCAAGAAAAATGGAATGCTCTAATTTAGGTTCCCCCAGTGCTTTATAAACCCACTCCTTAAATTTTATATGCAATAAGAGCCGCATTCTAAAAATCTTAGAAAATGCGGCTCATTCAGCAATAAAATTTATTCAAGAATCTTTTGAATTCCAAGTTTATATTTCTAAAGCACTTGTTACAGTTTTAAAGGTGATGTCTGGTAGTATTTTAAAATGAGCCTCACCGCAACGAATTTTTGCATTCTCACTAATCCGGCGTTTGGTCTCATCATGAGTGGATTTTGTTTCAGCAACAAAGTACAGTCTTGCCTCTTCTCCTTCAGGTTGAAGCACAATTGCCCAATCGGGATTATACTTTCCCAGAGGCGTGTCAATTTGAAACCACCTGGGTAGTTTCAAAAACACTTTAACGTCTGTCCGAGTATCCATTTCTTGGGCAAATTTCCGCTCAATCTCGGAATCAAACTCGATTTCCTCATAAATAGAGTTAGTTACTGGTAATATGCGGTTCGTATAACTAATCATTTCTTTCTGCTCAAATGAGCATTTCATACTCCGCATCAGCAACTCGTTCATACTTAATTCCATCTACCATCAATTTTTCCATGACTTCTTTTATTGATCTGACTGCCAAATCAAGAAACTGTTGAGGATTTGTCCATACATCCGAGAGCCTTCCTGATGATACTAGGATTTCTGTAATTGCTCCGCGAGTTAATTCAGTTTCCTTCTGAATATATCCAACCAAATCAGGTATTTGCTGAATTTTATAGGTGATTTGTGATTCATGAATTGAGAACAAGGAAGTCGTTACACCCTGATGGGTAATATCAACTCCACGTTTTTGAGTAATAATATTGGACTGGGAGATGACAGGCATCTGACTCACAGCTTCAGTCGCTGTTGCTATCAATTTAGCAATGCTATATTGTACAGAGTACCGAGTCTTATGCTTTATATGATTCCAAAGTTCCAAAAAATCCCGATTTTCTTTCCATTTACTAACCAACTCAACTTTTTTACGTTTGCTTGCTTGATCAATATATTCCTTCGGAAATTCAATACCACAGTCACTCTCTATTTCTGTCTGTAATCCACGCGCAAAATCTTCGTAACTTTCATTTGCTACCACGGTCAATCTATTGATGCTGGTATCAAATACTCTATTCCCTTCTTCGTCTACCGGCAATCGTAACCCGCGGCCAATTTCCTGGCGTTTTTTCACCATAGATTTGGTTTCATTTAGCGTACATATCTGAAATACGTTCGGATTGTCCCAGCCTTCCCGCAGAGCAGAATGACTGAATATGAAACGGAGTGGTTCATTTAACGAAAGAAGACGCTCTTTATCTTTCATAATTAATTCATAAGCATCATTGTCTGCTTTTGTGTTACCAGATGTATCCTTGGCTCTACCTTTACCATCACTGGCAAAGTACCCGTTATGAACAAGGTCGACATCAGGCAAATCTAATACACGGTACAATGGTTTAGCCGATAACTCTTTATATGCTTCCCTAAACCAAAGACGTATTTTCCCATCAGGCTCAGAGTAATTAGATACACGATCAATAAAAAAAAGTGATAAAACTTTTAGACGCTTACCTGCCGTAAAGAGTCCAGCAATACGCAGTTCTTTTTCAAAATGGGCCTTGACAGTTTCATAAATTTGAACACGCATTAAGTCATCCGTTTGCGCCCCTAATATCTGTCCTGTTCTTAGTGTCGTACCGTTTGCAAAATTAATGATGCCGCTCCCTGCATCAATGCTATCAACAATAAAATCCCGATAAGCTTCCCTATTTCCTGATATTTTAAATAAATCTTCTCCGTTTTTACTGACAGATATTTTCGTTCGGATAGGCCCTTGGGCTTGCTGCTTCTCAATAATTAATTTGGCTGTTACCTTGGACTTAGTAGCTTCAATGGACTCTACAAAGATATAGGGATGATTAAAATCTGACTGTTCCATGACAGAAGCTACTTCAATACGCTTTACCAATTTCATTTCATAAGCTTTAACAGGATTAAGTTGATATAAAAGATTATATACATTACGATGAGTTGCAGAATAACGAAGTGTACACAATGGATTCATACTTTGAATAGCAGCTTGTGCCTGTTCACTTTCCATATTTTGTGGCTCATCCATAATAACTATCGGATGTGTTGCCTGAATGAACTCAATTGGCAAATGACCTGACATGCGATCATGTTCTTTATGGATAACGTTATTATCCTTTTTGTTAAAAGAATCAATGTTTATAACCATGATTTGCAACTGATTCGCAGTAGCAAATTGACGCAAGGAGGAAATCCGCTTTGAATCGTAGACCCAATAGTCCATCGGTGTGTTTCCATATTCCTTAGTGAAATGATCATGAGTCATTTGAAGGTTTTTTAGAACGCCTTCTCGTATTGCTACACTGGGGACAACAATTATAAATTTTTTGAATCCGTATTTTGCATGTAATTCATGTATCGTCCGTAAGTAAACATATGTTTTTCCCGTTCCAGTTTCCATTTCAATAGAGAAATGAAGGCCTTTCAATTCTGGAACCTCATCAATTCGGTGCTCACGTTGGATTTGACGCACATTGGACAAAACCGTTTCTTCATTAACTTGCAAACAATTTCCTGTTCCCAATTCATTAAGTAAATCTCCTGATACTCCAGTTAAATTAATCTCAAATTCTCCGCGTTTTAATGGTTGGCCTTTAAATAAATCAACCACCGTCTGCACGGCTTCCAACTGGTGCGGCTGCTGATTGTCGAATTTAATAATCATGTATTCACCCCTATATCGTCCTAAATTCGATGCCGTTAGATTTCATCTCGAGCACCGTATTTGTTTTCAGGGGATCATTTCCATGAAAAGCAGAGTCGAGACATATTACTGATCTCGGTTTCAATTCAATAATTCCGCGGACGAGTTCAATTGTTACCACATCAGCGAGACAAATGAAAAGTTCCCCTGTCAAAATAGAATAAATTATTCCATCTTGTATATTAACTGGATGAATAGCTTCTGCAAGCTGAACACCCGATTTAAGCATAATTTCATAAAGCATGTCTAACTTGGTGCGATCAGAGCGAATGTTTTCAGCGAACCAGGCAAGTTGCTCAGCTAACATTTCAGCGTTCGTAATCTTTTCAGTTGAACCTTCCCAGATTTTAAAATTGCTTGAGGACAGTTTAAAGGCTTTAAAACCGCGATCTTTGCCTATGTTTTCTGACAAATCTAATTCGTTTTCTTCTTGCTTATTTAGTTTAGCAATCACGCGGCGTACACGCTCTTTGGTGATATCAGCAATTGTAGAATAGTCCTGTCTATCAGTAGGTTCTGGAAGCTGTACGAGAATAAATTTTCTATTCCCGTCATCCTGAGCATTCGCATCAAATACGGCATGGGCTGTTGTTCCTGAACCAGCAAAAAAATCAAGAATTATATCATTTGAACCCATACACTGATCTATGAACGTTTTTATTAATTCTTTAGGTTTAGGATAGGCAAAAATTCTTTCATCAAATAACTCAGTCACTTCTCTTGTTCCATCAGTTGTGAACCCAACATTCTTTAATATAGAAGAAAACCCTGTTGTATTACTCTGTAGATCTTTTAAAAACTTTTTTTGTCTTGGTCTTCCGGTAGGATTCTTTGGAAATAAAATTTCATTATTTTTAATCATATTATCTATAGTTTCTCTAGATTTAGACCATCCTCTCGTGGGATTAGGAGGATAAGTTATACCCGTTGACGGGTCAACAATGTCATAATGTAGATTAGGACGTTGTTCCTTAGTAGCTAATCCTGATAAGTCTATACTAGCCCAAGACCCTCTTGGATCATTATCAGGATTTTTATATTTCGAAGAATCAATGTCTCTCCCTCTTAGTATTCCATTTTGAGTTTTTTGATAGACTACAATGTACTCATGATCAGTCGATGCATTTGTAAGATTTCTATTATCAGCATTTTGTCGTCTATGCCATACGGTAGTAATTACATGATTCTCTTCACCAAAGATTTCATCAAGTAAGGCCTTCAAATTTTTAATTTCGTGATCGTCAATAGAAATACATATCACGCCATCTTCGTTAAGCAAATTTCGAGCCAAAAAGAGCCGCGGGTACATCATACTCAACCAATTCGAATGGTATCGCCCATTCGTTTCAGTGTTTGTGCCCAATTTTATGCCATTTTCATCGGTTTGACCTGAGAATCGCAAATATTCCTCAAGACCTTCGCGAAAATTATCGGGATATATAAATTCATTTCCAGTATTATACGGAGGATCAATATAAATCATTTTGATCTTGCCATAGTAGCTTTTTTGTAGCAATTTCAAAACTTCTAGGTTATCCCCTTCAATAATTGCGTTACCAGTAGTGTCAAAATTAATAGACTCTTCCGGGAGAGGAAGCAAGGTTCCAACACTGGGAATCTGCATATTTTGGATAGCCTCACTTTTACCAGTCCATGTTATTCCATAACGTTCTTTGCGAGTATCAACGAGTTCGCCAAGAGCTTCCTTGAAATGTTCAAAGTCAATCCTTCCTTCACGAAAAACTTCGGGGAACAGTTGCTTTAATTGGTTTTTACGTTCTGATACAATATCTAATGATGTCGTTTCTATTCTTTCGTTCATGCTGCGATTCACTCCGTTCTTGATCTCACTAAATTTACCTTCCCAGGGTTTTTCTGTCATCTTCATAAGAAACAGCAAGCACTAGCAATTTACGCGGTCTTATCGGTCTCGTTATACCAACGTAACAAACCTTAACTCCGTATATTTCTGTACTGTAGGAACTCCTCTTTAGACACTAATTCTATAATATCATTTTCCGAAGAATAATTGTTATCTGTTACTGCTTTATAACAGCACTTTTACTTCATTAAAAGTCTCCTGTAAATCGAGCATCGACATACAAATATCCCCTTTTAAGGACCTCTCTTAAAAAAGATTTCTCAAAACCAAGTGTCTTCTAGAAGAGTAGATGGCCACCTCTGTGTCTCCAGTGGCTGGAATGGAGCATACGCAAGCTGAACAAGGGGGCTCTCCTCCCCATACCCGTCCAACGCTTGCATATAGTCCGTCACACAATAGAATTTATCGGTCGAGAGCGTCTGAATCGAAAGGAGAGAACGACGAAAACGAATCGCCCTCACGTCTAGCGATTCCACACGCTTGACTGCCACCACGATCAAGTTTCTGATGCATTAATAGTTTACGGATGTAAATTTTTGATGTGTATATAAATTCCTTAAATTGAGGAGCAGAGATTTTGGCATACACCTTAAATTTTCAAATAGCTCCCAAAAATCACTTTTATATTCTCTATCAACTTCATCATTTAGCAGTGATAAATCATCTTCAGAAATCATACTAAACGTTTTTCCTATATCGCCCATATATTTTTCAACAACACTCTCATAAAATTGAATGTTCTCGTGCATCCAAACAGATGGGTGAATTTTATTATCAAGAGACTTTTTGATATTATAAAACTCACTCTATCAAGTCGTTTCCATGTACTGCTTTACCAATAGAGTTTCCTTACTCCAGTAGCTTTTCTTTTGATAGACTGAATCCTGATTAAACACCTTGCGCCATTTCGGGATGTGCTACGGTGTGCTGCATAAACAACAGCCCGAACTCAGAAAAGTTCGGGCATTCGGGCTTCTATAAGCAGGTAAATGTGGCTTATAAATATTCCTCCCATTACTTCCTAACCAACAACACACAGCACTCCACATGCGTAGTCCACGGAAACATATCCACCGGCTGCACCTCAACCGTCCGATACCCGCCATCCTCCAACACCCGTAAATCCCTCGCCAAAGTCGAAGGATTACAGCTCACATATACAACTCTCTCCGGCTGCATCGCCAGAATCGTCTCCAGCAGCTCAGGATCGCAGCCTTTGCGCGGCGGATCGACAACGATGACGTCGGGCACAATTCCGCCCTCCTCGCGCCAGCGCGGAATGACGACCTCGGCAGGCCCTGCCTCGAACGTCGCATTCCCGATCCCATTCAGCTCCGCATTACGCTTCGCATCCTCAATCGCCTCCGGCACGATCTCTACGCCGTACACGCGCCCCGCCTGCCGCGCCAGAAACAGCGATATCGTCCCAATCCCGCAATAAGCGTCAATGACCGACTCCGTCCCGGTCAGCGCCGCATACTCCACCGCTTTGCGGTACAAGGCCACCGTCTGCAGCGGATTCACCTGATAAAACGATCTCGCCGATATCGCGAAGCGAATACCGTCCAGCTCATCATAGATAACATCGCTGCCCCACAGCACCTTCGTCTCATCGCCAAAAATTACATTCGTGTTCCGCTCATTCACATTTTGAACGATGCTCGTCACACCTGGCAGCTCCTCACGGATGCGCTCCACCCAGCGCTCTGCCTGCGGCAGCTTGCGGCCGTTCGTCACGAGCACGACCATCATTTCGCCCGTTACAAAGCCCGTACGCGCCATCACATGACGCAGCACGCCGCGTCCGCTCTCCTCATCATAGCCAGTTACGCCTAGCTCGCGGCCAATCGCCTTCACTGCCCGCACGATTTCATCATTGCGGTCATGCTGAATCAGGCAATCATCCATATCGATGATCCTATGGCTGCCACGCGCATAAAAACCAGCAATCAGCTTACTCTCCGCACCATCACCGTCATTAGCATGACCGCCTGTCGTCATGCCAATCGGTACCTGCGCCTTATTCCGATAGCGCCAAGGCTCGTCCATCCCAATGGTCGGATGCACAATAACGGCTGCTTCCGCCGCTTTATTTTCCGCTGATCCGCCTGCCTGTGCCTTCTCCGCTTCCCCAGCCACGCTCAGCTTGCCGATCCGCACCAGATTGTCCACCACATGCTGGCGTTTCCAGTTCAGCTGGGCGTCATACTCCATATGCTGAAGCTGGCAGCCGCCGCATTGCTTGTAAATATCGCATGGCGGCTCGACGCGGTCGTCGCTCGCGACCAGCAGCTCCTGCAAGCGCGCATAGCCATACTGCTTCTTCGTCTTCATGACCTTCGCGCGCACGCGCTCACCAGGGAGTGCGCCCTGCACAAAAAGGGTATAGCCTTCAGCGCGGCCTACCCCTTCCCCGTCATGCGTCAGTCCGATAATATCGAGGACGACCTCTTCATTTTTGCTTACCGGCACATTTTCCGGCGGCTTCGACTGGGAATTGCTGCGCCCACGTCCGCCGCTACTTCTTTTATTCCTTCTGTTCATTGCTCTACCCGCTCCGCTCTATATCGCCATTAACGCAAGCAGGCCGCTTAGCGGCCAACTTTCTGCTCTTATTCTTTTTCACAAAATAACTCGCCATCATACACGAATCCCTGATCTATCCTATCCAGTTCAACGCAACCAGCACTAAACTTGCTTCACTCTTCCGCTCACATAAATCCATTATACTACCGATAGGTCGACTCGCCCATCTCATCGGCAAAAATTCGCAAATGCGAGGGCAGCACCGAGAACGTAAACGGCAGCTTGCCGCCGTACTCGCCGTCGAGATTAATCTGCACGTAGTCTGGCGTCGTGACCTTCATCTCATTCGTGCGGAAATGGATAATATGCGGATCATTCATATGCTCCCCGCGCAGCGCGAGCGACACGAGGCGGATAAACTCCGGCAAATTGCATTTTCGCAGCAAAATAACGTCAAACAATCCATCGTCGAGCTTCGAGTCTGGAGCCAGCTTCTCAAACCCGCCAACCGAGTTGCTGTTGCAGATGAGAAAAAGCATAAATTCCTCATGAAAATCGCCAACGCCTGCGGCCTGGATTTTCAGCTCCGTCGGGCTGAGGCGCGTCATTTTCTCCATGCCCTTCATATAATACGCCAGCTGCCCAATCATCGTCTTGAGCTTGCTCGGCACATCATACGTCAGCTCCGTCATCGAACCGCCACCAGCAATATTAATAAAATAACGCTCATTCGCCTTGCCGACATCAATCGGACGCGTATACTGCTGAATAATTAGATCGACCGCATATTCCCAATGCTTCGGAATGCCAAGCGCACGAGCAAAATCATTCGTCGTCCCCAGCGGCAAAATGCCCAGCGGCGGCAAATTCGGCTTTTCCGCCAGCCCATTAATAACCTCATACAGCGTACCGTCGCCGCCCGCCGCTATAATTAGATCATAGCCGCGCTCCGCGGCTTCGGCCGCAGCAAGCGTCGCATCGCCTTCGCCTATCGTGGCGTGGCAGCTCGTCTCAATGCCGCCGCGCTCCAGCCGCTGCAAAATATCTGGAAGCCTGCGCTTCATTTCTTCCCTGCCGGAAGAAGGATTATAGATCAATCTTGCTCTTTTATATGCTGACATCAGCGTGACCTCCAGCCCTTTTCCATTTTCCCATGTGTCGGCAGGCCTACCTATCGCCTTCGCGCATGCGTAATTCTTGCCTTTCTTACCCTTCGTGCCTCTCGTCTTTCGTGCCTTTCATCCTTCGTCCCTATCGTCCCGTGCGTTCCTTCCACTTTCCCCTATTATACGGCTTCCAGCCCCGCCAGCCAATCCGCCATATTCCGCACCAGCCAGCGCTCAATCGCCGGGTCAGGCAACATCGGCCTGCCGTTATAGCGATAGTCAAGTCCCGACAACCGCTCCGGTATGACCTCATTCGTGAAATAGCCGTTGCTCAAAAATAACGGCACGACGATAACCGCTTCCTCCGGTCTCGCCACAAGCATTCCTTGCAGGCGCTCAGCGGCCTGATCAGGCAGCAGCATAGCCGTTTCCGCGCGCGCGAAACCGCCTAGCTCGCGTATACGGCCAGCTAGCGCATTCAATCCCTGCTGCCAGCGCTCATGAAACACCGGCTCCTTGCTGCCGTGGCCAATTAATAGCAGCGCTTCACGGCTCGGCTCTGAGCTGAGCGGCTTCATATTTTGCAGCAGCAGCTCGGCGATTTCTCGATCATCATTAATCGGGATGCCCATATGAACATGCGCGTTCACCCGAAAAGTACCCAGATCGCCCTCAAAATCCGATATCGGCGCAAAGCCAAAAGCCTGCCCAATCTCATCGATATGCGTACTTCCTGATGAAATGAACAGCGGCAGCACATACAGCTCGGTTACGCCCTGTGCCTCCAGCGCATCAATGCCGTCCTGAATAAGCCGACCTTCTATAATTTCAAGAAAAGACGAATACACGGGCACCTCGGCCCGCTGCATCGTCTCTGTTGCCCGTTCTACTGCTTCATCTACAAGCTGCACCCACTGCGCATCGCGCGAGCCGTGGCTTATAACGAGAATGCCGGGTTTTTGCATGGCTATGTGCACCTACCGTCCTAAACGTTCTAAAGCCATTTTATACCCGTCGTTGCCATAATTCAAACAGCGCTTCACCCGCGAGATCGTAGCCGTGCTCGCCCCTGTCTCCGCTTCAATCTGATTGTACGTGCTGCCCTTGCCGAGCATGCGAGCTACTTCCAGACGCTGCGACAGCGACTGAATTTCATTGACCGTGCACAAATCATCAAAAAACACATAACATTCCTCAACGGACTTTAAAGTTAAGATGGCCTCAAACAATTGATCTACCGCTTTATCGTTCAGCTTTTTGAGCTGCATATTCTTCACTCCTCTAGTCTTTAAACCGGACTTCCAATGCTCACATTGTAGCTTTTTTACCCGTTTTTTTCAAGCATTACCGTATTCACGCTTTACAGAACAGAAGAGCTAACGTGGGGCATCTGCCGTTATTTTTCTTCAATACCCGTGACATTCGTCCAATCCTTACGTTTGCCTATGCCATAGACTAATACCAAGTGTACACCGCTTCACCGCCGCTCTGGCGAGGGAGCCCGCGCTTCAACATGACCACTCTGCACAACGCGCCTCGTCTTCCACAGGCAGAGCATTCCACCATGAGGCACGGCGATTCGACTATAAAATTTAAAAGGGTGATCAGCGTGAATTATCGCAATAATCCCGGCGGCTATCCCCAATATCCCCGCTACCCGCATGCTCAGCAGCCGCAGCATTTCCAGCATCGCAGCAGCCGCCAGGGGCAGAGCCAGCTCAGCCCCGCCGTTAACCATAACGCCAGCGTATCCGGCCTACTGAATGAAAATGCGATCCCAGAGTTTCAGCCTCCGCTTCAATCGGTTCAAGCTGTACAGCCAGAGTCCCAAACCGTCGTTCCAGCTACAGCAGCCGAGCTTGCTGAAACCGTAGCCCCTGCCAAAGGCGGCGGATTCTCGCTCGCTAATTTGGGAGAGATCAAAGGCTTTGTCGACCGCATAGGCGGCATTGACGGCATTTTGACCACGGTGACGAAGGTTCAGAAGGTGATGAGCAGCGTATCCCAGATGGCTCCGCTCGTGAAGGTGATTATGGGCTCCTTTGGGAAAAAAGGGGCAGAGGACGACGCCACCGATGATGTGGAAGAGTTCGTCCCTAAGCGCAAGCGCCGCAAGTCCGGCAGCGGCTCAGGCTCAAGTCCCGCCGCCCGTAGACGCAGAAGAAAACGCCGGCGCTAAGCCCTCGGCAGCAGAGAGTAGCGCAGCGAACTCAGCCTGAGTCCGCAACAAAGCGCAGAAGCCGGAGAGCGTTACTTCCCGCCGCCAGCGCGAGCAGCGTTGGGCGGCGTCTCTCCTCTGTCGCCATGCGAAGCGAACAGCCCAGCATGGCGCGCCCCTCCTGCCAGCAGCAAGCGCTGCTGGCAGAAGCTTTATTTTTCACCGTCCAGCCCTCCCCGCCCAACAAAAAAGCCCGCATCCATTAACGGACCGGGCTTCTAAACGCTATGCAAGCTTAAATGAACAACAAATCCATTGCCCAGTAAACGGCCATTGCCATCAGGACAGTGATCGGAATCGTAATGACCCACGCGACCAAAATACGGCCCGCCATCGACCATTTCACGCTGGAGAAACGCTTCGCGCTGCCTACACCGAGAATCGAGGACGTAATAACATGTGTTGTACTTACTGGCAAATGCAGCACCGTAGCCGTCAAAATAACGACAGCCGAGCCTACATCGGCAGCAAAACCATTGATAGGTTCGATTTTGAAAATCTTCGTCCCCATCGTTTTAATGATTTTGTAGCCGCCGACGGACGTGCCAAGCGCCATCGCCAGAGCAGCGGACAGCTTAACCCACAGCGGAACGTCCAAACTATCTTGAACACCCGCCGCAACGAGCGCGAACGTGATAATTCCCATCGCCTTCTGCGCATCATTCGTACCATGCGAGAACGATTGGAAGGCTGCCGTTACGATTTGGCTGAAACGGAACCCCTTGTTCACCTGATGCGGGCTCGATTTGGCGAAAATCCGCTTGAGCAGCCACATAATGATGAAACCAGCCGAGAAAGCAATCAGCGGCGATAAAATGAGAGCTTTAACAATATCTGTAAAACCAGAAGCATTAATCGTGCCAATGCCTGAACCTGCAATAACCGCACCAGCCAGCGAGCCGATGAGCGCATGGGATGAGGAGGACGGAATACCGAACCACCACGTAACCAGGTTCCAGATAATAGCCGATATGAGCGCAGCGATAACGACTTCGACACCATTCGGCAAATCAGCCGGATTCGCAACGCCGCTTCCGATCGTTTTGGCTACCCCGGTAAACATAATTGCACCGAGGAAGTTCATCACCGCAGCCATCAAAATCGCTACACGAGGCTTGAGCGCACGGGTCGATACCGACGTCGCAATCGCATTTGCGGTATCATGGAAGCCGTTAATAAAATCAAAACCGAGTGCCAGAATGACAACCGTCCATAAAATATATGAATCCATTAGAGTTGACTCCCACTTTCCGCGTTAGCTATTGCGCATAATAATCGATTCCAGCGTATTGGCAACATCCTCGCAATAGTCGGTCGTTTGCTCCAGCATTTCATAAATTTCCTTGCGTTTCATCAGCTCAATCGGATCGCTTACGTTCGCGAACAAGCTTGTAATACATACGCGAAGCAGATCATCGGCTTGATTTTCCAGCTCGTTCAGCGCAATGTTCGGCTCACGAATAGCCAGCAGCTTCTTCTGCGTCAGCAAATAAATAGCTTTCTTGATCTGATGCGCGCAGCGCAGCAAAATGTCGCCAAACAGCTGGATGTACTCATCCTTCTCCTTGATGTTGTACATTTCGAAACGCGAAGCGCAAGCCTCGATTCCATCAAGCACATCGTCAAGCGAGGTCGTCAGCGCCATAATATCTTCTCGTTCAATCGGAGTGATGAACGTTTTGTTCAATTCCTTCAAAATCGTGTGCACATACTTGTCGCACTGGCTTTCGTATTCCTTCATCGTCTTGGCGAAAGCAGAGACATCGGACAAATCCGACAATCCGTTTGAGAAATACTCAACAGCGACAACGAGCGCATCGGCCATTTCTTCAAACGTTTTAAAGAAAATATCTTTTTTCTTGAACATCGTAATCCCCTTTACCGGCTGGATGTTTTGTTTGAGCATTTTGTCGACCATTGGTGACCTTTGGTGGATAAGCCCAGAATATCTTAACACAGTTTACTTTAAAATTGTTAACGGAATATTAACGTTCATGAAAAAAAATTTCTTTTTTTCACTCTATGCAGTCATAACGTTCATTTCCTCCGCTTCCAAAACAAAGGCGCCGCCTCGTAAAGAGACAGCGCCTAAGCTTATATTGCCACGGGCACAGAAGCACTCTTCACCTGCTAAAAGTGTTTCCGAACCGTGCTTTTTTTACCCATACATCACATGATCAGCAATCGATTTTGTATTTGGGACAATGTGGAAAAAGGTTTTGCCCGGCACAAGAGCAAGCTCCTTGCCATCCTTCACGATCCGGATCATATTGTCCGGCGCCCGTACCCACGATGCCTCCGTCATGCGCCCCTGCTGGAACAGCATCGCATCGCCGCCCGATTGCAAATCAACCGCGAGCCTGCCTTCATTATCCAGCGTCTTGTGGCTTGCTGCCAGTACGACCAGATTCGAAGCCGCAAGCTGCTCATTATTGTTAAGGTCAATATGCGCTTCATCGTTGATGGAACGTTTATATAGCTTGCTCGCCTCATCGTAGGCGTAAGAAACCTTATAATCCTTCAGCGTAAAATGGATCGTTACCGCCGTCGCAGGAGTCGTTGCCTCCGCTGCGCCGTTCTCTGCAAACACGTAGGCAGGCACTGCTGTATCCTGCTTGTAATTTTTCTTCTCCGCGCCGGAACGCAGCTTCTCTAAATCCGAATATAGATTATGCGGCGCCTTGCGCTCCTTGCTGCGCCAGAAATAAGCGCCCGCGTTCGAAATTTCATCCAAATACGGCTTCTTCTGCTGCTGCAAAATCGCATAAGCGTCATTGCTGCCGCCTGCATGGGCAAGAACAGCGCCGTAGCTTTCGCCAATATTAATCAAATAAGGGCGGATGCTGCGAATCGGACCTATTGAATCGGTTACCGCATCCGTGCTTTGGAACAGCGCAACGAGCCTCGTAATGCCGCCTTCCGCCAGCACCTCCCACACCACATCGGCATTCGACAATCCCGATTGCGGGCGAGCCGGCTTCAAGTTGTTGATCATGACAGCAATTGGCCGCTCCAATGCTTCTGTCTGCCGACCAACTCCCGTTAATGGCGCTTGATACGGCAGTGCCCCCGGTGAGACGCTAGGGCTTGGCAAAGCGCTTGGCTCTGGCGAAGTGGATGGAACCGCTTCCCCTTTACTGCCTCCCGCACAAGCTGCAAGCAGTACAAGCAGCAGCAGAATGCTGGACGATAAACCGATTCTTTTTCCCAATTTCATAAATGATACCCGCCTTTATCCGAATGATCCAAGGTGAAACGGCTGTTGCCAATTGGGGCGCGGCGCGTTTCAATCCGAGAAATATAAGCATTTATAAGTTGAAACTTATAAATGCTTATATTTTTATAATTTCAAATCTATCCTCTAGCGTGATAGATAACATGACAATTTACGCAGCAAAAAGCTCGCAAAAGCAGCTTAGCTGCCTTTTCTACCTTTCTACTATACCACAGGATGATAGAAGGAGTAACAAATTAAGCAAAAACAGGACCTGCTCACGCGTTAGTCCCACGTGACAGGTCCTGCCATAAAGCCGGATGCCGCTGTAAGCGGCACTACCTTTTTTTCCAATTTAAATGCTCCAGTGATGCCATTCCTGCTGCTTCTTATCCAGCCCCTCCAGCCATTCCGAGCTGATGCGAATCGCTTCCTCCTGATGCTGGCGGTTGGAGTACGTATGCGACGCCTGAAAAATAATTTCCTTGTCGCATAGCCCCTCGCTGCGGGTCCAGAACACCTTCTGATAGAGGAAGCTGTAATCGACGGGAATGAGTTCATCGCTCGTGCCATGGACGAGCAGGACATCGCCGGAGAAGCGCGTTGCTGCCTGGAACGGCTGATGCTCAAGCAGAGAGTCGAAGAAGACGGGCTTCAGCGTAAAGCCGGAATAATCAACAAAGCCGGATTCAACCGCTTCATCATAGCCCTTTCTGCCGACAATTCGGACAATATCATTGAAGGGATAAGCAACTGGCGACCATAGAAGGAGGCGCTTGACCCGTCTATCCTTGACGGCTGTCATAATGGAGACGGCTCCGCCTAGGCTATGTCCAAGCAATACAATCCGGCGCGGGTCGACGCATTCCATGCTCGTGATGTAGTCAAGCGCTGTGCGCGTCTGATCGACCATGCTGTCGAAGCCAAGCGAGCCGTAATCGCCATTGCTCTCGCCGCAGCCGCCATAATCGAAGCGCAGCACATACGAGCCTTGGGCTGCAAGGGCGCGGGCTGCTTTGACAAACAAGCGGTCCACACCGATGCGGCTTCCAACAAAGCCATGGCAAATAATGATCGCCTGCCGTTTGCAGTCGTCGTTCTTCTTCTCATCCGTCGGATAATGCAGCGTAGCTGCCAGCTCCAATCCTTCATGGCGCAATACCAGATGCTTCTCCATGTCCAAAACCTCCTGCCGTTTCCATACAGCGTCTTAATTATGTTAATTCCTACCCGAATACTTTGAATTTGTTAAAGTCATAATAGCACCCGCAGATGCTGCTGTCAATCCGTTATTTTATACTAGATCGCAAGCTTCAACCGGCATCCAGTGCTCATCCTGTCCATCCCATTTGACGTTGCAGCCAATCGGATTGGTGTACGGCACCGACACCTCCTTGCCCAGCGTATGCTCGGTAAGCGCACGCTCCAAATCATAAACCGTCACTTTGCTCGAATCCTTAGGCTGGTCAACTCCCCGGCCCGTATAAACCAGCTTGCGCTCTTTATCAAAAACATAAAAATGCGGCGTACGCAGCGCCCCATAAGCTTTGGCTACCTCTTGCGTATCATCGCGCAAATACGTCCAAGGAAACTCCAGCTCTTTCATTCGCTCCACCATATGCTCGAAGGAATCATGCGGCTTCGTAGCAATGCTGTTCGCATTAATGCCGACGAAAGCAACGCCCTTCTCCTTGAACTTGATGGCCGTCTTGCGCGTGAGCTCGTCCGATCCAACGACATAAGGACAATGATTACAGGTGAAAAATACGACCAGCGTGTCCGCATCGGCAAAATTCTGCAGCGAATAGCTTTTGCCATCCGTCGCCGGAAGCGTAAAATCTGGTGCTTGCTGACCAATCTGAACAGTGAAAGACATATAAATCCCTCCCAGTATGAAATGACCATCCCCTATATTGTACCACAATTAGGCAAAGCTTTTTCTGATGGTCTAACTGTGCTTCGGACATATTAATGAAAAGCAGCAAGTTATTATTCAATTAGGCAGCTTTCGAGGCCGCCAAAAAAAAAGGAGTGGAGCTTATATGCCTGCATGGATCGTATGGCTAACTGAACACTGGCTTTCCGTTATGCTAACGTTTGGTGTCGTCGTTGCTATCGTCTGGGTATTGTTCAACCGCAATCTGCTGTTTAACAAAAATTAGCCGCCCTTCCGGGCGGCTGATAAATTCTGGTTATGTTGCTGGTTTGTCCTGATGGCTGATCGGCAGCTTGATCGTGATTACCGTTCCAGCACCACGCTCGCTGTCTATTTTCATCTCGCCAGCATGCAGCTCGGTAATTTCCTTGCAGATCGCGAGCCCAAGCCCGCTTCCGCCCTGCCCCGTATTCGCCTTATAAAACTTCTCCGTCACATGAGGAATGTCCTCGGCTTCGATGCCGCAGCCGGTATCGGCAACTGTCAGCAGCGCAAAGTTCTCGTCAGGAGTAATGGAGATCGACACGCGAATGGTGCCTCCTGCTGGCGTGAATTTGAACGCATTGTCAATCAAATTAATGATAACCTGCTTCAAGCGATTCGCATCCGCATACACCATCACTGGCGATTTGCCTAGCGTGACGAGCAGCTTCACGCTCGTCTGATCCTGCCGGACACCAAGCTGGGCCGCCGTCTCCTTCACTGGGCTGTTGAGATCCAGCAGCTCGGCATGAAGCTCCATGCTTCCTGCCGACAGCTTGGAGAAATCGAGCAAATCCTCCACAAGCCCCGACAAGCGCAGCGTTTCATGGCTAATTATTTGCAGCCCCAGCTTCATTTCCTCATTGTCGGCCGGATCGCCTTCCTTCAGCGTCTCGCTCCAGCCTCTAATCGACGTAAGCGGCGTTCGCAGCTCGTGGGAAATGGAGGAGATAAAATCATTTTTGAGCTTCTCGCGGTGATTCAGCTCCACGACCATCGAATTGAACGTTTCCGCCAGCTGTCCAATTTCATCATTGCTTCGCTTTGTCGCACGCCTCGTCCAGTCACCATCGGCCATATATCTTGCCGCACGTGTCAGCTCGCGAATAGGCCGTACAATACGCTGCGCCAGCCACAGGCTTAAGCCCAGAAACAGCAAAATAACTGCCAGCCCCACGAATGCCGTCATGCGCAGCAGCTGGCTTACCATATCGTCCACAGCGCTGATGGAGGCCGAATAACGCAGCAGGGATACAACATGCGTATCGTTCCAGACCGGTATCGTAATCGACGTGACCCGTTCCTTGTAATAAGGATCATTGCCCTGCCAAATATCCGTATTCCCGTTCATCGCTGCCTGCACGTCCAGCGTGCTGTAATGAATATCTTCCACCAGCCCGTCGGAGTCCATGCGTACGTTGCCATACACATCAAGCAGCTGAAGCCGGGTATCGCCCTCCACCATATATTGCAGCATGTAATCGGCTTGATCATGCATTTTCAGCGAAGCCATCGTCCGGTTATGCGTGGCAAGGGCGGATACAGCCCGCTGCTTAACCGAGCTTTGTGCGCTGCCATAATAATAGTTGGTAATCAGTGTAGCAAAAAGTCCGCCGAGCACGACGACAACGAGCGCAATCAGCAGCAAATAGCTCCACACGATTCTCGTCTTGAGACTGTTCATCCGCTGCTGCCCCTTCTCCAGCGGTAGCCGAAGCCCCATACCGTTTCGATGAATGCAGGCTCAGAGGAATTGTCTTCAATTTTTTGGCGCACCCGCCTAATGTTTACGTCAACGACCTTAAGGTCGCCCACATAATAACGGCCCCAAACCTCGCTCAAAATATCATCGCGGCTGACGCTTTTGCCTTCCCGCTCCATTAATAGCCGCACCAGCGTCCATTCGGTCGGGGTCAAAATAATTTCCTCATCGTTTTTCCATAGCTTGCGCGCAGATACCGACAGGCGGAATGGCCCAATGGTCAGCTCATCATCCATTACCTCCTGCACGGGAGCAGCAGCCGCCAGCTCTTGGCTAACCACCGCCTGAAGCAGTGCAGCACTCGGCTGCATTCTGCGGTAGAGCGACTTGATGCGGGCAATCAGCTCGCCTGGGCTGAATGGCTTCTGCACATAATCGTCGGCGCCAAGCTCCAGCCCGTGAATTTTATCCTCTTCCTGCGACTTCGCGGTCAGCATAATAATGCCCATGCTGGGGAATTTGCTGCGCAGCTGCTCGCATACTTCGAAGCCGCTAATAGTCGGCAGCATCACATCAAGCAGCGCAATATCAAATGGTCCCTCCGAATCAGCCAAAGCGAGCGCCGTTTCACCGTCGCCTGCTTCCGTCACTTCCATCTCATTGCGTTTTAGATTAATGCGGACAAAGCCGCGAATCGCTTCTTCATCTTCCAGCAGCAAAATACGCATAGGTCCACCCACTTTTTCCATTAGTCCGGCCTCGGTACCAGCAATTCAGGCAGTTGATCCTTATTCAGCTGCATTGCATAAAACAGCTGGCGATCACTGATATCCATCGTTCCTGGAGGAGCAAGCTGCTGTGCAAAAATGTACACCAAGCCCGCATAATTGAACACGACATTGTAAGAGCGGTCTGTCTCTTTCCACTCTTCCTGAACGCTGCCCCACTTCGTTAATGGAACCGCATATAATGTGCCAAGCTCGGACTTGTAGCCGGTTTTTTCATTCCAATATTCAAAGGTGACGAGGCCATATTCCCGGTGGACTTCCGGGCTTCTCAGCGTATAGCGGCCCTTCCACTGATTCGGAATCGTAAAGCTGATTTGGTAGCTGTTACTCGTAAACTCTTCCTTGATCGACTTGAAGCCCTTATCTCCATCCCATTGCAGCCACTCGTTCACCCACAGCATCCCGGCATAAGGGAGATCCGGATAGCCTGCAGGCTCTTTGGGCCGGGACAGCTCAATAATGCCATCACCGTTAATATCTTCATTTTGCGTCGGCGTTCCCGACACGAGCGCATTTCCATATTCGCCCTGCCCGGATAACGCAACTGGCCGCAGCTTGCCTTTTTCCCACACATACATAAATGTATACATCGAATGGGCGCCTACCGCAGCTTCCAATACGATGCCCGTATGCCGCTCAGAAATTTTGCCAATCAACAGCCGGTCATAATTAATGACATCATTGCTAAGATCGAGCTGCTGGAGCGCATGAAGCTTGCCCTTTGTCCATTCATATACCGTCAGCTTATAGTTCGGCAGCTGCACTTCCTGATTCGCCCAATCCCCCGTGACGACCGCCAGCTCCAGCTTTCCATCTCCGTTCAGATCGCCTGCTTCCGCGTACAAATAAGGCAAGGAATCCTCCGGCTCAAGCACAAGCTTGCCTTCCTCATTGCGCACTGGCGTTTGGCTAAGCGAATACAGCTCGACCATATTGGAGCCATCATAGGAACCGATCCAGCCGACGGCCAAATCGAGCTTGCCATCTTTGTCATAATCGCTTACTTTCATCCAGTCCATGCGCATCGATAAAGGCTGCTGAATCGTATAATAGGGCTTCCAGGTGTTGCCCCGATAGCGGAGCAGCATTAGCTCAGGAGAGCTGTATTCATTGTTAAAAGAAACGAGCGCCTCGTCTATGCCATCGCCATCTACATCGAGCAGGCGCACGGCGCCAAGATTGTCATCCCGCATCGGAAGCGCAAGCTGGGCATGAGGCGGCAAAGCCTTCTGCACAGCCTGAACGAGCGCCTGCTTATCCGAGGCGATAGTAGGCTTTTCAAGCAAATCCGCAGGAGCCGCCGTATAACGGCAGCCGGTTAATAAACAAAGCAAGGCGGCTGCAAGCAGCGCCCCGCTTTTTTTGAATATAAACAATTGCTTAAGCCCCCTTAAACTTACGGCCCGAAAGCAGACCGGAATCAAGGCATATCGTCAATCGTAACAAATGTATAGCCTTTCTTCTGCAAGCTATCAATGACGTCTGGCAGCATGTCTACCGTGTTTTTAATCCCTTTGCCTCCAAAAGAATGCATCAGTATTATACCACCCGGTTTCGTATGCTCGCTAATGTTCTTCTTCATCACAGCGACAGACGTTCCCGCCCAGTCACGGGTATCTACATTCCAGCTTACCAATTCTCTTCCTTTGTCCTTCATTAGCTGCTTAACGGTGCTATTCACAGCTCCATACGGGGCGCGCACCAGATTTGGAGTAAAGCCGACTACATCTTTGATCAGCTTATCCGTCGTGGTGATTTCGTCCCATATTTGATTCTTGGTCAGCTTCGTCAAATCTTTATGATGGGTTGTATGATTGCCAATCGTATGGCCTTCGTCCACTATGCGCTGAAGCACCTCGGGGTCCTTCTTCACTTGAACGCCGACTACGAAGAAAGTTGCTTTAATGCCCTTCTTTTTCAGGATATCCAAAATCGCTGGTGTATAACGGTTATCTGGCCCATCATCAAAGGTTAAGGCGACAAGCTTCTGCTCCTTATCCGGCTTGCCCGTTTCCTTCTCTCCTTGCGGAGACGCCGAAGGCGTTGGCGTGGGAGCCGGCTTGCTCGTTGGTGTAGCCGAGCTTGAAGGCTTAGTTGTATATGTACTGGACGTTACGCTCTTTCCCGGTTTGGAACCTTCACCTTGCGTTTTTCCGCCAGTGCCACTGGATGTACCCGATGTACCGGAACCATTCGAAGCACCGGATGCGCCGTCCGTTCCTTTCTGAGGGGAATGGGAATCATCGGTGCTCGCCGGATGGCTTGCCGTGTCCGTACCGCTGCTTGTCCCTTCCGACAACGTCGGATGGTTAATATGGATGGTATCCTCGGATGAAGTACCCTGCTGGATGTTGGCGCTGCCCTCTTTGCCAGGCACAAGAACCTCCAGGCTCGATGAAGCCTTAGTCCCGCAGCCGCCAAGCCATAAGGCTAGTGCTACAAGCAGAAAGCTTGCAATTGCTAGTTTTCGTTTTGTTCTCTTTCGCGTCTTCATGCTGCTTACTCTAGTTCGTGTGTTATACTTCATCCGATTCACCCTTCTATTCCCTGCTGATAGATTTATCTTATCGCATTCATAGACGCAGTGCGTTACAAATTAGTTACACCTTTCGCCCGCATTTGACAGCAAAAAAACCTCCCCATTGCATGCTATAATGAACTGCTAGAATATGGATAGGAGAGGGCTGTGAAAATAAGATTATCAAATAAGCTAGTATTGGATATCCCCGTTGCTATCGTAGCAAATAGCACTATACAAGTAAAAAATGAAACGACTTCGGCTCTCGTGTTACTAGGGTGTGAATGCAAAAGTAAGCGATTCAGTTCCTGATTATAGCCACCGTCATACTCTTGGTTTCAGGGGCTGGCCCCTTGAACAAAGTTAGACTTGGCGGACACAGCAGCCGCTATTTCAACCAAATCAAGGGTTATGGCATCGGCTGCGGACTCAGAAGCCGCTAATGCGTTTTCAAAAGCCTTTTTGACGAGATAATGAGGGGAATAACGGCGCTCCTGTCCGCGTGTGGCCTCAAATCGGATGGAAAGCCAGAATAGTGGAACCTCAGTCCTTCAAAAAAAGCAGTGAGCTTCCGAGCTGATGGCCTCAGCCACAGCAGTCTCTGCAACAGTGCTTTTACCCACAGCGGACTCAGCAACATTCGCATAATGGGGTTCTATAAGCCTTTAATTCGGCAGAGAAAATTGCCCTGGAATAAACGCTAAACAAAGAGCTGAAAGCCGACTTCGGTTTGCATACACATCCTAGTAAAACTATGATTGAATAAAAAAAGCCGCACATAGGCGGCTTCAAGCTTAATAAATTTATTTCATATAGGAATGACTACGTTTGAGAATGAACATTAAACCAGCGCTTTCGCCGCAATATCCGAACGGCTCTGCATGCCTTCGAAATGAATAACGCCCACCGCATCATAAGCACGAGCACGCGCTTCTGCGATGTCACGGCCGCGTCCGACAACGCCTAGCACGCGTCCGCCACTCGTTACGAACTGGCCGTCCTTCTCAGCTGTTCCAGCATGGAACACAAGCGCGCCTTGCGCTTCGGCTTTCGCCAGCCCTTCAATAACGCGGCCTTTCGGATACGAAGCCGGATAACCCTCGGAAGCCATAATGACGCAGACCGCTGCCTCATCGCTCCAAGTAATATCCAACTGCTCCAGCCTGCCGTTCAGCGAGGCCAAAACGATGTCGACAAGATCGGTTTCCAGACGCGGAAGCACAACCTGTGTTTCCGGATCGCCCATGCGTGCATTAAACTCGATCGTTTTCGGGCCATCCTTCGTAATCATCAGACCGGCGAACAATACGCCGCGGAACGGGCGGCCTTCGCTGACCATCGCTTTCGCCGTTGGAATAATAATGTTCGCAATCGACTCGTCGATAATCGCCTGATCAATATGCGGCAGCGGCGTATATGTGCCCATACCGCCCGTATTCGGGCCTTTATCGCCGTCGAAAATCGGCTTGTGATCCTGTGCCGGCACCATCGCCCGCACCGTCTCGCCATCTACGAAAGCAAGGATGGACATTTCCTGTCCTTCCAAAAACTCCTCGATCACGATTTGGTTGCCCGCATCGCCAAACACTTTATCCAGCATCGCTTCTTTCAGCGCCTGCTGTGCTTCTTCCATCGTAAAGGCCACCGTTACGCCCTTGCCTGCCGCAAGTCCGTCCGCCTTAATGACGATTGGCGTCTGCTGTGCCTGCAAATAAGCAGAAGCCGCCTCATATTCGGTAAACGTCTCATATTTAGCCGTCGGAATATTATATTTCTTGAGCAAATTTTTCATGAAAATTTTGCTGCCTTCAATTTCCGCTGCCGCTTTATTCGGTCCATATACCGGAATTTGATGCGCTTCGAACGCATCGACGATGCCGTCAGCTAGCGGATCATCCGGACCGATGAATACGAGATCGATAGCCGCATCTTTCGCAAACTCCACCAGCTCGTCAAATTGATTGACAGCCAGCGGCACGCATTCTGCCAGCTGCGCGATGCCTGCATTGCCCGGCGCACAATAAATGTGCCGGACCTTCTCGCTTTTTTTCAGCGCCCATACGATCGCATGCTCGCGGCCGCCGCCGCCTACTACTAAAATTCGCATCTTGTCAGCTCCCCCTTAATGCTTGAAATGACGAACGCCAGTCAGTACCATGGCAATGTTGTTGGCATTTGCTGCGGCAATCGATTCGGCATCTTTAATAGAGCCGCCCGTTTGGATAATCGCCGTAATGCCAGCTTTAGCTGCGAGCTCAACCGTATCGCCCATTGGGAAAAAGGCATCCGATGCCAGTACAGCGCCAGCGGACTGCGCACCAGCCTGCTCGATTGCGATGCGAGCAGCGCCTACGCGGTTCATTTGGCCTGCGCCTACGCCAATCGTCATATTATTTTTCGCCAGCAAAATCGCATTCGATTTCACATGCTTCACGACTTTCCAGCCGAACAGCAATTGCTTGAGCTCTTCCTCAGTCGGCTTGCGGTCGGTTACGAATTGCAGGTCTGCTTCCGTCAGGCTGCGAACATCGCTTTCCTGTACGAGCATGCCGCCGTCAACCGTCGTCACGAGCAGCTCAGGCTTGCGGTCAGCTGCAGCAACGGAAAGCTCGCCGAGCTTCATGAGGCGAATGTTTTTCTTTTTTGTCAAAATATCAAGCGCTTCCGGCGTAAAGTCCGGGGCAATAATAATTTCAAGGAAAATTTGGCCCAGCAGCTCAGCTGTGTCTGCGCCGATCACGCGGTTCGCCGCAACGATGCCGCCAAAGATGGAAGTCGGATCAGCCGCATACGCTTTTTGATATGCTTCATGAATGTCAGCGCCAGTACCTACGCCGCAAGGATTCATATGCTTAACGGCAACTACAGCCGGCTCATCAAATTCCTTTACAATCGCAAGCGCAGCGTTTGCATCATTAATGTTATTGTAGGACAGCTCTTTGCCGTGCAATTGCTCAGCTGTCGTAATGTTGCCTGCCGAAGCGAGCGGCTTGCTGTAGAAAGCAGCCTTCTGGTGCGGGTTCTCGCCGTAGCGGAGATCCTGTACTTTTTCGTAAGTAACGGTATAGCTTTCTGGAAGCTCTTCGCCTGTCTGCTTGGACAAATATTCAGCAATCAGCGTATCGTAAGCAGCCGTATGGCGGAATACTTTCGCCGTCAAGCGCTTGCGCGTTTCAAGCGTCGTGTCGCCGCCTGCTTTGACTTCTTCCAGCACAGCCGCATAATCCGCAGCGTCTACGACAACGGTAACGAATGCATGGTTTTTCGCAGCAGAACGCAGCATCGTTGGACCGCCGATATCGATGTTTTCAATCGCATCCGCATATTCCACATCGGGCTTCGCAATCGTCTGCTTGAACGGGTACAGATTCACGACAACGAGGTCGATGTAGCTGAGACCTAGCTCCTCCATCACCTTTTGGTGCTCTGCATCGTCGCGAACAGCGAGCAGGCCGCTATGAACAGCAGGATGCAGCGTTTTGACGCGTCCATCCAAAATTTCCGGGAAGCCCGTTACATCGGAAATGCCGATGACCGGAATGCCCTCTTTTTCCAGCAAGCTGAACGTTCCGCCTGTCGAAATAATTTCTACGCCTTGGCTTGCCAGCTCACGCGAAAACTCCACAATACCCGTCTTATCAGATACGCTGATTAATGCTCTACGAATAGCCATTCCACAAAGCCCTCCTTTTTGTCTTAACCCGGTTACGCTCTAACCACTTTTATCACTATGAATGCCCAATCACTCAGCTTGCTTGTTCACATCGATCCGCACCAAACGTCCGTCCAAATGAACCCGTCCGCCAGCAATTTGCCGCACAACCTGCGGGAGCAGCTGCTGCTCGGCCGCATGAATGCGTACCGCAAGCTCATCCTCCGACTCGCCGTCCGCAATGCCGACTGCCTGCTGGGCAATAATCGGGCCGCTGTCGAGGCCGCCGTCCACATAATGCACGGTGACGCCCGTCAGCTTCACGCCGTAATCAAGCGCCTGGCGAATCGCATTAATGCCGGGAAACGCTGGCAGCAGTGAAGGATGGATATTGATCATCCGCCCATAGAAAGGCTCCACCAGCACTGGCGTAATGATGCGCATATAGCCTGCCAGTACAATAAGCTCAATGCCACTGCGCACAAGCTCCGCCAAAATCACGCTGTCATGCGCTTCGCGGGACGGATAGTCCTTCGGCTTAAAAACGAACGTTTCTACGCCAGCCTTGCGCGCCCGCTCGATAACCGGCGCAGACGGCTTATCACAAACAAGAAGCTCGATAGTTGCATCGAGCTCCCCCTGCCATGCCGCATCGGCCAAGGCTTGAAAATTTGTGCCTTGACCAGATGCAAATACGGCTATACGCTTTGCTGCCATTACACCGTCGCTCCTGTAAACGTGACGATGCGGCTGCCTTCCGTTACTGTTCCAATGCGGTAAGCTTTCTCGCCAAGCTCATTTGCTACGCGAAGCGCTTCTTCCGCTTCATCAGCCGGTACAACAACTACGAGGCCAATTCCCATATTAAACGTCGTGAACATGTCACGATTCGTAATCGAACCTTTTTCCTGCATTAAGCCAAAAATGTTGTGGATCGGCCAAGAGCCGTATTCCACATTTACGTTTACGCCTTCCGGCAATACACGCGGAATGTTCTCGATGAAGCCGCCGCCTGTAATATGCGCCATGCCTTTCACCTTCACTTGCTCAATCAGCTTAAGCGCCGATTTCACATAAATGCGCGTTGGCTCGATCAATACATCGCCAAGCTTCGCGCCATCAAGCTCTGCCAGCTCCTGATCAAGCGCATAACCGCTTTCTTCCAGCAGCAATCTGCGAACGAGCGAATAGCCATTGCTGTGAATGCCGCTTGACGCAAGGCCAATGACTGCGTCTCCGGGCGCAATGGTCGTGCCGTCGATGATTTTTTTCTTATCGACAACGCCGACCGTAAAGCCCGCGATATCGTATTCGTCGCCTTGGTACATGCCTGGCATTTCCGCCGTCTCGCCGCCAATCAGCGCGCAGCCTGCCTGTACGCAGCCGTCTGCAATGCCTTTGACTACCGCTTCGATTTTCTCCGGCACAACTTTGCCGCAAGCGAGGTAATCGAGGAAGAACAAGGGCTCAGCGCCTTGTACAATGATGTCGTTGACGCACATGGCAACCGCATCGATACCGATCGTATCATGCTTGTCCATTGCAAAAGCCAGCTTCAGCTTTGTGCCAACACCATCTGTTCCCGATACGAGCACCGGCTCCTCATATTTATCCTTGTTTAGGCCGAACAGGCCGCCAAAGCCGCCAAGATCCGTCAGCACCTCAGGACGGAACGTCTTCTTGACATGCTTCTTCATTCTTTCGACCGCTTCGTTGCCAGCCGCTATATCGACGCCAGCTTTTTTATACGCTTCTGCCACATCGTTCAACCCCTTTATCGTAGCCGCCAAGCCGGCACGCCTGAACCAGGCGTGCACGCATGCAGCACTATTAATCCTAATTACACAAGCAATGCTTCATGCTGCAGCCAGACTGCCTTAAGTTTAGCAGCTGCAGCTTTTGTCCGATTCCTCATCAACAGGCGTCGGGTAATCATTATCAAAGCAGCCGAGGCACATGCCGCGGTTATAAGCACCGTCATTGCCGCCAACCGAATCGATAAAGCCGCTGTCGCTAAGGAAGGACAGCGAATCCGCATTGATCAACTCGCAAATTTCCTGCACGGTGCGGGAAGAAGCAATAAGCTCATCGCGGCTTGGCGTATCAATGCCGTAGTAGCAAGGGTTCTTGAAAGGCGGCGATGTAATTCGCACATGCACTTCCGTCGCTCCTGCTTCACGCAGCATATTGACGATCCGGCGCGACGTCGTGCCGCGAACGATCGAGTCGTCAATCATAACGACGCGTTTGCCTTCTACGACTTTACGCACGGCGGACAGCTTCATCTTCACGCCCTGCTCGCGCAATTCCTGCGAAGGCTGGATGAACGTACGTCCGGTGTATTTATTTTTGATAAGTCCAAGCTCATAAGGAATGCCCGTCTGCTCCGCATAACCGATTGCTGCGGAAATACTGGAATCCGGCACACCCGTTACGATATCAGCATCGACGAACGATTCCATCGCGAGCTGCTTGCCCATCCGCTTGCGCGCGGAATGAATATTGATTTCATGAATGTCGCTGTCGGGACGGGCAAAATAAATATATTCCATCGCGCAGGTCGCCCGGCGCGTCACTTCCGCATAACGATCCTCTTTCATGCCATCCTGATCAAAAATAAGCAGTTCGCCCGGCTGAACGTCACGCAAATATTGGGCACCAATCGATTCAAACGCGCACGACTCGGAGGAAAACACATAACCGTCGCCAATGCGGCCTACCACGAGCGGACGAAGTCCGTTCGGATCAGAAGCGACCAATAGCTTGTCGTTCGTCATAATCAGGAAAGCGAAGCCTCCAACAATACGTTGGAGCGCTTCTTTCGCTGCCGTCACAAAATCCTTCGGCGAGCGGGCGATCAAATGCGCAATAACCTCGGTATCGCTCGTCGTCTGGAAAATAGAACCAAGGTTCTCCAGCTCCTTGCGAATTTCCGGCGCATTTACGATATTGCCGTTCGTCGCTACCGCAAGATCGCCATCGCGATAGCGGAAGATCAGCGGCTGCGCATTCGCCAGCTTGCTCTCTCCCGCCGTCGAATAGCGCACGTGGCCGATCGAGCGATCGCCAGGGAGCCCCGCTAGGCGCTCCTTGTCGAATACTTCCTTGACCAAGCCCATGCCGCGGTGATAGCTGAACCGATTGCGGTCCGTCGTATCGACGGTGCAAATGCCGGCCGACTCCTCGCCGCGATGCTGCAAAGCATGAAGGCCATAGTAAGAAAGCGATGCTGCGTCTGCATGGTTAAAGACACCGAAGACGCCGCATTCCTCGCGCAGCTTGTCGAAGAAATCTTCCCGACCGCCGCCTTGATTATAATAATCGCCTGACCAAAGCTTAGGCTGCTTTATTTCATCAGACATGGAATCGCATCCTTCCAGACCTTCTCCAGTTGTTGTACCGGCGCCTGAATGCCGGATTTGCCATTGATGCTGATCGAAAGAGCAGCTCCTTTAACCGAACCAATTGCCGTATGGGCAACGCCTTGCTCAGACAGCAATGCTTGCAGCGCTGCTGCTTGCTCCGGCTTCGCCGACAGCAAAATACGTGATTGCGATTCGCTGAACAATACATGATCAGCGCGCAGCTCTGTATTTACATTAACTTCTGCACCGAGCTTGCCGCTTATGCAGGATTCTGCCAGCGCAGCCGCAATACCGCCTTCAGACAAGTCATGCGCCGAAGCGACCAAGCCGCTTTGAATCGCGCTCAGCACAGCGCCGAGCATCTTTTTCTCAACAGCTAGATCAATCACCGGAGGACGTCCTTCGTTCACGCCTTGCAGCACGTATTGAAGCTCGCTTCCGCCCATTTCAGCTTTCGTTTCGCCGACGAGAATGATGACGTCGCCTTCGTTTTTGAAGCCTTGAGTCGTAATATGATCGATATCATGAACGAGACCTACCATGCCGATAACCGGCGTTGGGTAAATCGCGCCTTTTGCATTTTCATTGTACAAGCTGACGTTGCCGCCGATAACTGGCGTTTCCAATACGCGGCAAGCTTCGGACATGCCGTCTGCCGATTTCTCGATCTGCCAGAATACATCCGGCTTCTCTGGGCTGCCGAAGTTCAGGTTGTCCGTAATCGCCAGCGGCTCTGCGCCGGAGCATACGATGTTGCGCGCAGCTTCCGCTACGGCAATGCGTCCGCCCACTTCTGGATCAAGGTATACATAACGGCTGTTGCAATCCGTTGTCATCGCAAGTGCTTTACGTGTACCGTTGATTGTCACGACTGCTGCGTCCGAACCCGGTTGAACCGCGGTCGACGTACGCACCATATAGTCATATTGATTGTAAACCCACTCTTTGCTTGCCACCGTTGGCGAAGCGAGAACTTTCTCAAGCGCAGCCGTCAAATCCGTTACTTCCGGATAAGCTGTTGTGTCGATTGCCGCATTTGCGCTGTAATAAGCAGGCTCCTGCGAAGGCTTGTCATAAACCGGGCACTCGTCAACGAGCGCTGTTACTGGCATATCTGCCACTTGCTCGCCTTGGTGGAACAAGCGGAGACGTCCGTCATCGGTTACTTTGCCGACTTTGGCGCAAATGATGCCCCAACGGTCGAAAATCTCTTTCGCCTGCGCTTCATGCTGCGGCTCTACAACGAAGAGCATGCGCTCTTGCGATTCGGACAGCATCATTTCGTAAGGCGTCATGCCTGTTTCGCGCTGCGGCACTTCATCGAGGTACAGCTCAAGGCCGTTGCCGGCTTTCGAAGCCATCTCGGCGCTGGAGCAAGTTAGGCCAGCTGCGCCCATATCTTGAATACCAAGCACGATGCCGGAATCGATCAGCTCAAGCGTCGCTTCCATAACCAGCTTCTCCATGAATGGATCGCCGACTTGAACCGCCGTACGCTTCTCCTCGGATTCCTCGGACAGTTCGACCGAAGCGAAGGTTGCGCCGTGGATGCCGTCGCGGCCAGTTGCCGGACCGACATAAAATACCGGGTTGCCTACACCTTTAGCGACGCCGCGTTGGATTTTATCATGATCAATAAGACCTACGCACATGGCGTTAACGAGCGGATTGCCCTCGTAGCTTTCGTCGAACATCACTTCGCCGCCGACAGTCGGGATGCCGATACAGTTGCCGTAGCCAGCAATGCCGCTAACGACATTTTCAAACAAATATTTAACGCGCTCATTTTCAAGACGGCCAAAACGCAAGCTGTTCATCAAAGCAACAGGACGTGCGCCCATCGAGAAAATGTCGCGGATAATGCCGCCTACACCTGTAGCTGCGCCTTGGTAAGGCTCAACCGCGGATGGGTGGTTATGCGATTCGATTTTGAATACGACCGCTTGATTGTCGCCAATATCAACGATACCCGCGCCTTCGCCTGGTCCCATTAGAACTTTAGGTCCGGTAATCGGGAATTTTTTCAAAATCGGCTTGGAGTTTTTGTAAGAGCAATGCTCCGACCACATGACGCTGAATACGCCGATCTCCGTATAGTTTGGCTGGCGGCCAAGAAATCCGCAAATCAGCTCATATTCATAATCCGTTACGCCGAACTGCGTATAAATCCGCTGATCCGCGATTTGTTCCGCTGTCGGTTCCTTAGCTGTTAACTGCTGCGCCATGCTGTTCCCTCCATGCATTCAAAATCGATGTAAACATTTTTTTGCCGTCCTCAGAGCCGAACAATTGGTTGATTGCACGCTCTGGATGCGGCATCATGCCGACTACGTTGCCGCGCTCGTTGCTCACGCCCGCGATGTTCGATACCGATCCGTTCGGATTGGTGTCGCCCGCATAGCGGAAAATAATTTGCTTGTTCGCTTCCAGCTGTGCCAGCGTCGCGTCGTCGCAATAGTAGTTGCCTTCGCCGTGGGCGATCGGAATGTTGATAATATCGCCTTCCGCATACTGGTTCGTGAACGGGTTGCCATTGTTCACAACTTCCAGCGGCGTCTGATGGCAGCGGAATTTGAGGCCGCTGTTGCGAATCAAAGCGCCTGGCAGCAAGCCTGCTTCCGTAAGGATTTGGAACCCGTTGCAAATGCCGAGGATGAATTTGCCTTCCTCCGCTGCTTTCTTCACTTCATTCATGACAGGAGCAAAACGCGAAATCGCGCCGCAGCGCAGGTAATCGCCGTAGGAGAAGCCTCCTGGCACCAAAATCGCGTCAAAACCGGAAAGATCCGTCGATGTATGCCATACATACTCTACCTTTTGGCCAATCGCTTCCTCTACCGCCTTGTAACAATCGATATCACAGTTGGAACCTGGAAAAACCAGAACCGCAAACTTCATCGCCTATCCCTCCAGCTCAAAACGGTAATCTTCAACGACCGTGTTCGCAAGCAGCTTCTCGCACATTTCCTTGATGCGCTTCTCCGCTTCGCTGCGGTCGATTGCGCCCAGCTCTAGCTCCAAATATTTGCCGATCCGCACTTTTTCCACTTCGGCAAAACCCATCGAATGCAATGCTCCTTGTACAGCTGTTCCTTGCGGATCAAGTACATTTTCCTTGATTGTTACGTAGACGGTTGCTTTCATTGTTGGCCTCCTGATAATGAAAATAATAATGTAGCGCTAACGCTGCTTCGCTTTTCTTCTGCTTTAGGCGAGCACCCCACAGGCTCCCTCCAGCAAAATCGCTTTGCTTTTATCGTTTTGCTTGTATCGCTGTTGATCTATTTCTTTAGCTTGCTCTTGCTGGCTTCAACGCTGCTGCCTGCGCGGAAAAGCTAGTAGCTTTCCGCACCTGTCAAGCGGCGGTAAATATCCTGATACCGCTTCGTCGTCTCTTCGACAACCGCTTCCGGCAGCGGATCCGGCTTGCTGTTCTTGTCCCAATCCGAGCCCAGCAAATAGGTGCGCACCGGCTCCTTGTCCATGCTGTCGATCTCGATGTCATAGGCGTAATTGCCCTCTGCCCAGAAGCGCGAGGAATCTGGCGTGAAAATCTCGTCAATGAGAATCACTTTGCCGTCAATCAGGCCGAATTCGAATTTGCAATCGGCAAGAATGATGCCGCGCTCGGCGCAATAAGCGTGAGCGAACTCGTAAAGCTTGATGCTGCGGTCGCGCAGCTCTTCGGAAAGCTCGGCGCCAACCAGCTCCTGCATCCGCTCAAACGGGATATCCTCGTCGTGGCCGACGTCGTTTTTCGCCGCTGGCGTAAAGATCGGCTGCGGAAAACGCTCATTTTTGCGCATGCCTGCCGGAAGCTCGATGCCATTAATCGCAGACGTTTGCTGATATTGTCTCCAGCCGCCGCCTGTGATATAGCCGCGCACGACACATTCAATATCGATGCGCTCCGCTTTGCGAGTTACCATAATCCGGTTGCGAAGCAGCTCAGGCTCCGTAATAAGCTCGCCCAGCTTGTCCACATCGGTATGCACGACGTGGTTCGTCTGGATCGAAGCGGTCTGCTCAAACCAGAAAGCCGACAGGCGGTTAAGCACATTGCCTTTCTCCGGCACTGCCGGGTCAAGCACATAATCAAATGCCGAAATGCGATCCGTTACAACGATCAGAAAATGCTCGCCCAGATCGTAAAGCTCTCTAACCTTCCCCTTGTACAGCAGGGGCGCTTTCACATACGGCTCAGCAGTGGACAAGCTTTGAGAGATTGCAGTCATACGCCAGTAAGCCTCCTTAGTTCAATCCAAGACGGGTGAAAATCGTATCCACATGCTTCAAATGCCATGTTGGGTTAAAGCAATCGTCGATCTCTTCCGTCGACAGAAGCTCGGTAATTTCCTTCGTCGATTCAATAATGTCGCGGAATTGGCGCTGCTCTTCCCAAGCCTGCATTGCACGCGGTTGAACGGTGTCATAAGCCTGCTCGCGGCTGAAGCCTTTGTCGATCAGCTTCGTCATGACGCGGCCGGAGAACGGCACGCCGAACGTACGCTGCATGTTGCGCTTCATATTTTCAGGGAATACTTGCAGATTGTTGATGATGTTGCCCAGACGATTCAGCATGTAGTTCAGCAGCATCGTAGCATCCGGCAAAATAACGCGCTCTGCGGACGAATGGCTAATATCGCGCTCATGCCACAGCGGAATGTTCTCGTAAGCCGTCAGCATATGTCCGCGAATAACTCTCGACAAGCCGGAAATGTTCTCGCAGCCGATTGGGTTGCGTTTGTGCGGCATAGCCGATGAACCTTTTTGACCTTTGGCGAAAGGCTCTTCCACCTCGCGGAATTCGCTCTTCTGCAAAGCGCGGATTTCCGTAGCGAACTTGTCCAGCGACGAAGCAACGAGCGCCAGTGTGCCCATGTACTCCGCATGGCGGTCACGCTGCAGCGTTTGCGTCGAAATTGGTGCAGCTTTCGTGCCCAGCTTGTTGCAGACGAACTCTTCTACGAAAGGATCGATGTTCGCGTAAGTACCGACAGCACCGGAAATTTTGCCGTATTGCACGCCATCAGCTGCATGCAGGAAACGCTCCAGGTTGCGCTTCATCTCTTCGTGCCACAATGCCATTTTGAGGCCGAAGGTAGTTGGCTCAGCATGAACGCCATGCGTACGTCCCATCATCGGCGTATCTTTGTACTGAATCGCCTTCTCGCGCAATATCGAGATGAAACGCTCAATATCCTTTTGCAAAATCGCATTGGCTTGCAGCAGTAGGTAGCCCGTAGCCGTATCTACAACATCCGTCGATGTCAGGCCGTAGTGCACCCATTTGCGCTCAGGGCCAACCGTTTCGGATACAGCGCGCGTAAAGGCGATAACGTCATGGCGCGTATCCTGCTCGATTTCATAAATGCGGTCGATGTTGAAGCTCGCGTTTTTACGAAGCTCTTCCACGTCCTCCTTCGGAATAATGCCCAGCTCCGACCAAGCCTCGCATGCGCAAAGCTCAACCTCCAGCCATGCTTGGAACTTATTCTCCTCGGTCCAAATCGCTCTCATTTCCGGTCTGCTGTAACGCTCTAACATGTAGCTACTCCACCTTCCAAATTGTTGTTTCATCTATCCATTGCAGCGCTGCTTCCACATCTGGAGCAAGCACGTTAATGTGGCCCATTTTTCTTTTGTGAACGGCGTCCTTCTTGCCGTACAGATGCAGCTTCGGCGTTACACCGAGGCGCTCTGCCGCTTCATCCCGAGCGCCAAAACGCTGAATGATCGGCTCTACATGCTGGCCGAGCACATTCACCATTACGACTGGCGTCAGCAGCTCCGTACGCCCAAGCGGCAAATTGCATACCGCCCGTACATGCTGCTCAAACTGCGACGTATGCGCCGCTTCCATCGTGTAATGTCCGCTGTTATGCGGCCTTGGCGCCAGCTCATTCACATACAGCTCACCGTCAGCCGTCAAAAACAGCTCAACGGCGATTAATCCGACAGCGCCCAGCCCTTCGGCGATTTGCATTGCCAGCTGCTCCGCTCTGCGCTGAATGCCCTCATCGATCCGCGCCGGTACAATCGACAGATGTAGAATGTTGTCGATATGAATATTTTCCGACGCGGGGAATGCTTTCACCTCGCCCTGCGGGCTGCGCGCTGCAATGACCGACAACTCTTTTTCAAAGGAGATGAATTTCTCCAGTACCAGCTCAGTTCCAGCGCGGCTAAGCGTTTCGTACGCCTCGTCGATCTCCTCCGCGGCGCGGATGACCCATTGCCCCTTGCCGTCGTAGCCGCCCGTCGCTGTTTTTAATACGCATGGCAAGCCTAATCGTTCAGCTTCTATATGAAGCTCCGTGCTGCTGCGAATTTCGCTGTAAGGCGCAACCTTTACGCCCGCCGCCTCAATCGCCCGCTTCTCCCGCAGCCGATGCTGCGTCGTATAAAGCAGCTTGCTGCCTTGCGGCACGTAAGACTCCTTCATCAGCATCGCAGCAACTTCCGCATTCACATTTTCAAATTCATACGTAATGACATCCGAACGCTGCGCCAGCTCGCGCGCTGCCTCATGATTGTCATAAGCGCCGACTACTTGGTCTGCGACTTGTCCGCAAGGCGAATCCACCGCAGGATCAAGCGCGACGAATTTGTAGCCCATTGCGCTGCCTGCGAGCGCCATCATCCGGCCCAATTGCCCGCCGCCGAGTACGCCGATTGTGCTGCCTGGCAGCAGCGTGCGGTTGTTATCCGGCCGCTGCTTGTCCGCCTCAGCCATCATAGCGTCTCACTGCTTTCCAGCACTTCCTGCTTAACGCGCTCGCGTCTTGCGATCACGCGTGCCTGAATGTCCGGATCGAATGCCCCGAGCATCTGAGCAGCCAGCAGTCCGGCATTCGTGCCGCCTGCATTGCCGATCGCGACAGTCGCAACCGGAATACCGCCTGGCATTTGCACGATGGACAGCAGCGAGTCTAGGCCGCTGAGATTCGACGATTTGACAGGAACGCCAATAACCGGCAGCACCGTTTTGGCGGCGACCATGCCGGGAAGATGTGCAGCTCCGCCAGCCCCCGCGATAATGACCTTAAGTCCGCGCTCCGCTGCCGTTTCCGCATATTCAAACATTAAATCGGGCGTTCTGTGCGCCGATACAACCTTTTTCTCATAAGGAATTTGAAGCTCTTCCAGCACATCGCAAGCCAGTTTCATTGTATCCCAATCCGACTTGCTGCCCATGATGACGCCTACCTTCGCAGACATGCGTTCAAACCTTCTTTCATCTATATAATATGAAAACCATATAAAACCGTAACCCGAAGCTTTCCTTATCCTCTAAACTGCCCGATTCCAACAGAAAAATCCCGACAGCTACCGTAAGAGTATTAATCATACGTATGCTGCGGGACCCGAGCCAAGCGCACAGCGCAGCCTCCCGTCTTCCGGGAACCGCATGGCGCTCTTTATGCCTGAAGTTAGCCGCTTCAAGCTTGCTCGTAGTCCGAAAATTGTGGTTTTCGGGTAGAAACTTTCGGGCCAATCCCCGAGATTATACGAGACCAACACTATAATGAACGGATTGCTCCGCTTCTGACCTCTTCCAGTTTATCTAATCCCCACGGGGCTGTCAACAAAATACGAACGTTGAAAAGAGTAGCTTTTATTAAAGTTCGTTTTTGGCAGGTAAAATATCATAATATGACAGGAATTTACTCGGGATTACGCACAGACAGCTATAAGAGAAGTGGATTTATGGGAGGAATATTCGCAGGGCCCTGCCTATTTGTCTAGAGGGTTTTCATAGAGATCGCTGAATAACGCAGTATAAGATTGAATTTTGATATTATGGGAAAGGAAGTGAACAAAATCGCAGATGTACCAGCGAATTACCAGCAAACGAAACGTCCCTACCTTATAATGCTGCTGTTTCTCATTTTGCTGACAGCGGGATGTTCCTCTAAAGGAGTAGCATTTACTGATGGAGATGGAGTCGTTGCCCGCCCTGACCATAATGGAACCCATTACTCATATGTAAAATGGTCGCCTGATGGAGAGCAAATCTCCTATATTCAAGATCGGAATTTATGGGTCAAACACATGAAAACGGGAAAAAGCAAAAAACTCGTTTCTGAAGCCTCTGTCTCTCATGCCGCTTGGATGAACGCCGAGCAAATCGCCTATTTTTCAGTAACAGATTCAAATAGCCTCCAAGGAGAGCTTGGAGCAGTCACTCTTGATTCTCGTAAAAAAATGATTTTGCACAAAAATATCGCTTGGTTTAATGTCCTCTACATTCATCATCAAATTGCCTATCTTGGAACTTCAAAACAAGGCGTTCGCAAACTTGATCTATCCGAGAGCTCTACCGCGCCAGATACGCTCGATCCAGCCTTAACTAAAGGCAGAGAGTTTGTGCTTTCGCCGGATGGCAATAAGCTGCTTTTCTTAGAAAAAACAGAGGCGCATAGTATCAACGGAATTGCCTTAGATCAAATAAATATATATGACATAAACAAACGTGTAACGAAGCAAGTGCAGCTTCCCAAGCCTTTTGAGGTTATTTATAGCTATTGCTGGTCACCGGATGGACGCCATATTGCACTTGCCGCACAATACCCTGAGCAGCTTCCTAATCTATATATTTATAAAATAGACAGCAGCGCCGATCCCGTCATGCTGCCATTGCCAGGCAACGCTTCTGATATGGCATGGTCGCCTACGCAAAATCAAATCGTCTACTCGACTGTCGCACAGCCAAATGGAAATGAAATTAGAGTAATTGATGTTCCAGATGAGCTGCTGCAATAATATAGGAAGAAGCGGAGGAAACACAGCTATGGAAAATTACAAAGTAGGCATTCTTTTATTTAATGATGTAGAGCTGCTTGATTTTGCCGGTCCTTTCGAGGTTTTTGCAGTAACTGCGCTGAACTGGGGGCAGGAGAATGCCTATCACCCGTTCCAAGTATCGACAATTTCTGAAAATGGGGCGCTCGTGACGGCGAAGAATGGCCTTAAGGTGACGCCCGATTACAGCTTCGCTGATGCTCCTGTATTTGATGTACTCGTTATTCCTGGCGGTATGGGCACACGCCACGAGATTCATAATAAAGTGCTGCTTGCGTGGATCACACAGCAGAGCAGCCAGGTGACGTGGTTGACCTCTGTCTGTACGGGAGCGTTTCTGCTTGCAGAAATCGGTTTGCTGGATGGCAAGCGGGCGACGACACACTGGGCAAGCATCGAACGCATGCGGACGCAGTTCCCTCAGACGACAGTCGTCGAAAATGTAAAGTATGTAGATGAAGGTAATGTCATCACCTCGGCTGGCATTTCCGCAGGCATCGAGATGTCGCTGCATATGGTGGATCGTATTTTAGGCCCACAGGCGGCTAGAAATACGGCTAGATCAATGGAGTATGATGGACAGTTTGAGCTATAGCTGACGGGATTTCTTTCTCTCCAATCAGCAAGCTTAATCAGGCATGGAAAAGCCATCGGTTAAATGCGTGCAGCCCATGTAGCTGCACGCATTTAACCGATGGCTTCTTTTAAACAGAAAACAACATCCCCTTCTCCTTTCCCCTATATAAAGTAAAAAAGATCATCTAAAACGAAAAATTCCAAATATATCATTCCAAATATCGCAAAAACCCAACTTTTGTAGTATATTAATAATAATTTTACTTTAAATCAGTAAAATAGACCTAATACTTAGGAATCACAAAAAAATGGAGGTTTATTTGGATGTTCAATGTTTCAAGAAAAATCTTAGCAGCTTTATTGCTAGTTTCACTAGTAGCTACTATCGCAATTCCTGTGAAAAAGACAGAGGCAAGCTCGCTTCCCGTTGCAGAAGGTGGCATTGAAGCCGCAGCATTAGCCTATTGGAGCGGCGCGGTTTATGTCGCTTCAGTAGATGGGGCAATCGGAGTTAAGCCTGAGCTGCAAGAGGATATTCAGATTTTTGCAAAATCGATGTGGGATGATGCCCCTGCTTCTATTAAAACTTCCATCACAGAAAGTACATATGGTATGCGAGATGGCTGGAATACACCTAATTCTTATGTCGTATCCTGGACGCCTCAGACACTCGCTTACTTGCAGGACAAATGGTATGACCATTTTGGAGGCGGAGCTACTTATTATGACAACAAAGTCATAGCGGATATTATGGGGCCAGGGGCGATTATACGTCCGAGCTCTGTTATCGCTCAAAGTAATGCTGTTGGCGAGGGAAATATAGGATACATAGCTAACGTTCAAATACGTGCGATTTATGTTGATATATCTGGAAAAGCAACCATTGAATTCAGATCAGGAGTAAATCCTAGCTACAGTGGGTTATTAGATTTAAATAATAAGCCTTTCGCCAATGCCCGCGATGCCTATAATGAATTTGTTACCCGATTTAAAATTGAGAAGGGCACCTATACGACGAAACCTATCTTTGTAGATGGACGCACCAAAAGTCGTTACGTAGAAGTCGTATTCCCTTCAAGCACCGTATTCCCGAATTCCATCGTTATGCCTGCTCCACAAGGTGTACTGAATGCCGATTATACAGTTAAACAATATAAAACACCAACTATTGGACGTGCGGGCGGCGTAATAACTGGACAAATCGTTATTGGCTTTCCGAGTGTAACGGGCAACTTCGCTGCCTTAACAAAAGCAAATGCCAGCAATTATACTTTTCTCTCTTATGACAATGCGAAGCGTAATGGCAGTCCAGCACCTTATCATTCTATTGTAGAAAATGCGCGGAGCTTGCCAGTTACCGGAATACCATATAGTTCGAAGGATAATATTA
Organism: Paenibacillus liaoningensis; assembly: GCF_059609455.1. Taxonomy (NCBI): domain Bacteria; kingdom Bacillati; phylum Bacillota; class Bacilli; order Caryophanales; family Paenibacillaceae; genus Paenibacillus; species Paenibacillus liaoningensis. The sequence goes on along the minus strand of NZ_JCAALU010000001.1, from coordinate 397,191 downwards.
AACAAGGCCAACTAGAACAAAGAAGGTATTACGGCTCCGATGGCAGGGCTGAGCTGGATATTGACTATACCAACCATGGCAACACGCAAATTAACCCAAATGTTCCACACAGGCACGACTGGCATTATAACAGCAAACCGCAGAGAGGCCCTTGGTATATAGTTGAAACCGACTCCGATTATTCTTATAACCAATTAGTAGAGGATTTGAATACGGGGCATGAAGTATCCTTTACGTTTGAAAATGTTAAATATTATATTACAGAAAATCAAGGTTCATGGTTTTTGACGAAATCGGGTGAAATCGCTCCTCTTCAATCTGCTTCGACTCCATCTCAACTTTTAACGCTTGGAACCCTCAATAATGAATCGTTGCAGACGCTATTTATTAAAGGAAGCCTCGTTAATATTTCTGTATATTAGGGTATGTATGCAGACCTGAGTCGGACTGTTGCTTGCTTTGCGCTCAGTAGGGGCCAGTCTCATCTGACTATTCAATGTTGGGTACCCGCAGCATGCGAATACTGCTGAGGCTACGCAACTCGGGACGCTCCCTTCTTTTTGAAGGACTGAGATTCCGCTATTCTGGCTTTTGCTCTGATTTCTGGCCGCACGCGGACAGGAAATCCGTTATTGCCCTCATTATCCCGTCAAAATGGCTTTTGGCAGCGTATTAGCGGCTTCTGAGTCCGCAGCCCGTGCCATAACCCGTGATCTGATTAAAATAGCTGCTGCTGTGTCCGCCAAATCCATCTTTGCACGGGGCATGAGCCCCTAAAACGAGAAATAAATAGCATGAAGCTACCTTTCCATACACGTTCTAAACTAATTTCCGCTAAAAATGCAGGGCATTCTCGCATTAGTCTTTGACTAGTGAGAGAATGCCCTGTTTTGTTAGGAAGCATTAAGCATATTCAAGAAATACATCTACAGCTTCTTATAAATGACACCCAGCCGATCCATCTCACTATCCGCCTTGCCATAAAAACCAGCAATATACCAGCCCTCCGGCGCCGTAAAGGTTACCGCATCGGACGTCGTTGTGCCGCCAGACAGCACTCGCCCTTTGTTAGTCGTAATCTTGGCATAGAAGATGCGCATGCCGCCGTTGCGGCTGCCTTGGTTCAGCACTACACTCTTCACATACTCATCGGAAGCGAGCTGAATGCTGCTCTGTGCAGCTGACGTTCCGCCAGCACTCAGCACCACGCCGCTTCCAAACCCCAGCTGGATGCCATCCAGACGCGAGCCGCTGCGGATGCTGAGCGAGGTCAGCCGCTGGCCGCTCGGCAAATGCGCCAGTTGGTTGAAATGCTCACCGCCAGAGCCGCCAAACGGTGCGACCATTATGCTCGAAGCCAGCTGGGCGCTGAATACGCTGGATACGAAGGAAGCCCGCACGACGCTTAGCGGTACAGAAGGCGGCGCAGATATGACAGATGGACTGCGCCTAAACGGCGAGAAATATGGTAAACTGTACGAGAATCAAATCAAGCTCGATCCGAAGGGCGTCGATTTCTACGAAGGCAAGAAGGAATCGATGCAGGATGTGGAGATGAGGCTGTGGTTTGATGCGCTGCTGAATGATACGGAGCCGGTCGTCACGCCAGAGCAGGCTTGCGTTGTTTCGGAGATACTAGAGGCCATTTATGAATCCGCTGCGTCAGGTAAAGCGGTATACTTCGACTGAAAGCGAGGCTTCTCTTCATGCAAAAACCGATTCGCACAGCTGTATTAAGCTTCTGGCATGTGCATGCGAAGGACTACGCTTTGCAGGCACAGCAGCATCCGGAGACCGAGCTCGCCGCTATCTGGGACGAGCAGCCGGAGCGCGGCCGGGCGGAAGCTGAAGCCCGGGGAATCCGTTTCTATGAGCAGCTTGACGAGCTGCTGGCGGATGCCTCCATCGACGCTGTTATTGTGACTGCGCCAACGGTCGACCATCCGGAAATCATAAAAGCAGCAGCAGCGGCGGGCAAGCATATTTTTACCGAAAAGGTCATCGCCTTGACGCATGCGGAGTGCGACGACATTTTGGAGAGTGTGCGGCAAGCTGACGTTGCGATGACCGTATCGCTGCCCCGGCTGAATACGCCGTTCACGCAAGCCGCACAGCAGCTGGCTCGCGATGGCTTGCTTGGCGAGTTAACGCTTGTGCGCGCTCGCCTGTCCCATAGCGGCGCTTTGCCCACCGAGCTTGAACCGCTCGGCTATTTGCCGGAGGCATTCTTCAAGCAGGCTCAAAGCGGCGGCGGCGCACTAACTGATCTCGGCTGCCATCCAATGTACTTGGTGCGGCTGTTTCTGGGCATGCCAAGCAGCGTGAGCGCAAGCTTCGGTTATGTGACCGGCAAAGAAGTCGAGGACAACGCAGCCGTCACGCTGCGTTATGCGAGCGGAGCGCTTGGCCTTGTGGAGGCCGGCGGAGCAGTTTATTAAAGACAATTCCAGGAGCCCTTCACGCTGGAGCTTGTGGCAGAGCGCGTCCAGATTAGCGCGCGCCAGCTGCAGCGCATTTTCAAAACGCATTCCGACCAAACATTCAGCAGCTACGTAGAACAGGTCAGGCTGACCCATGTGTGCACGCAGCTGCTTGAAAGCAGCGAGACGGTCGAGTTGCTGGCCCAGCAGCATGGCTTTTCCAGCGCAAGCTATCTGCACCGTGTCTTTCGCAAGAAATACGGCTGCACTCCCGCTCAATACCGCAAGCATTCAAAACAACCACAAACCTAAAAAGGAGCAACAACATGGACTCCATCTATCAGCGCTTGGTGCAATTGAATGATCAGCTTGTCACTCCATCTCTTAACCTTCAAATTAAGGACTCCGCAAGCCGCAATGTCGGAGGCATCATCGACTCTTTTACAGGCCTGCCCCATCCAAGCCATGTCGGAACAGGCGCTGTTATCGCAAAGTGGACAGCTGCCTTGTGCAGTCCGGAATCGGCGTTCTACCGCGACAACCAGCTGCTTGCCAACCTTGAGCTTGCCCTGCAATATATGCTGAACCGCCAGCATAGCGACGGAACGATTACGCTAGGATCAACCAACTACCATTCGCCGCCGGACACCGGTTTTGTCGTTATTGGCTTTGCACAGCTTTATGAGCTACTGGTGCAGCAAAGTGTGGACCATCCTGCTTTTGAAAAGGCCGCTTCCCTGCTTGCGCTGTTCCTGAAGCGGGCAACGCCAGCCATGCTTGAAGGCGGCTGCCATACGCCAAACCACCGCTGGATTTTGACAGCGGCGCTAGGTCTGCTGAACAAGTCGTTCCCTGATCCGGCGCTCGTCGCTCGTGCGGATGCTTGGCTTGCGGAAGGCATTGATATTACGGCTGATGGCGAATGGACTGAGCGCAGCAATGGCATCTACAATGCCGTCAGCGATATTGCACTGTACCATGCGGCGATATCGCTTGATCGCCCCGAGCTGCTGGAGAGCGTACGCAGCAATTTGCGAATGATGCAATATTTGGTCCACCCATCCGGCGAGGTCGTAACCGACTATTCCGGCAGGCAGGATTATGGACACCCTTCGGATATGTCCGGCTATTTTCTCACCTACCGCTTGATGGCTGCTTATGACCGCGATCCGCTATTTGCCGCATTATCCGATTATGCAGGTCCTTTCTATAAGCAGTTTTTCTCGGTGACAGACCATCCGCTCATTGGCTACCTGCTCTATCCTGAGCAAATGGACATCAGCCATATTGAGCGGGCTTCACTTCCAGACCAATATGTAAAAGTGATCAACGGGCAGCACCCGATTCATGAAGATTTGCAGCAGATGAAAAAGCTAGGGCATCAGCTCCACATTACACACAGCTCTGCGCATACCGCCTTCGGCGCGCCGCTAGTCCGTGTCCGCAATGGACAGACAAGCGCAACGGTCATGACGAATGCGCCATCCTTCTTCTCACTCCGTCATGGCTCGGCAAATCTGCTTGCCGTTAAAGTATCGACCGCCTTTACACCAGGCGTCGTCAGCTTCGACCAGTTTCAAGCGGAGGACGGACATTACAAGCTCGGCAAACGCATGTATAAAGGCTACAACGGGCCCATTCCAAAGGGTTTGCTTCCGCCGCTGAAAGCAGACGGCGTAACAGCAGCCACTCCTTGGTACCTGCTTCCCCATGGGGAACGGAAAGCGACCCATTTGCAGGAGCATTTTATTGAATCCGAGCTAACGCAAACAGCAGACGGCTGGGACATTCATCTGTATTCCGACAAGGTGCAGGAGGATGTGATGACGCAGCTGACGTTTATTTTTGCCAAAGACGGCAAGCTTAGCGGCGAAGGTCTCGAAGCCATTGCGGGCAGCAGCAACTACTTCTTGAAGCAGGGCTCCTGCCGCTATGAAACCGCCGATGGCTCAGCAATTGAGCTGACGTCCGGCGCCTTCGAGCACTGGATGCCTTCCGTTCGCGACGATAGCCACCCGGCTGGGTGTCAAAGCGTTATTGTTAATCTGGTGGCCCCAATCGATTTCCGCTTTTCGATTCGGTTATCGTCGTAAAACCTTGGTGAAAGATGGCTGCGCTGCATGAAAAGCTTGACTTCCGATCGCCATTACCCTTGAATTTCTATAACCACCCCTCTAAATGGGGAAATTCAAGGGTAAAAGCGAACGCTGACGCTTCTCCAGTTCAAGCCTTTCATTCCACTACGCCCCCTTCACCATACTTTTAAAACAAAACAAATCAGAAAAGCTACAATGCCGCTTTTGGCCCCCATTTTTATTTTGGGGGCCTTTTTATTTACGAGTGAATAGTGGTAGTAGCCCACCCTCACCACACAAGTCGAAAAAGCGAAGCCGAAGTCTTTTTTCATAGAACGGTCGAATATAAGTAGATAAAGAACTTATGCTTGGGGGAGGTTGGACACGATATGTTTATCCATACCATTAAAAAAGGCGATACGCTGTGGCAGCTCGGACAGCGCTTCGGCGTCAGCACGGATGCTATCGCTTCAGCAAATGGCATATCCGCTGATGTTCCGCTCGTCATAGGCCAGGCAATCATTATACCTTCAGAGGCTGGCAATCATAAGGTGCTTCCGGGAGAAAGCCTATGGTCGATTGGCCTGAAATATGGCGTTACAATCGAACAACTCATGCGCGCCAACGAGCTCAAAAACCCCACCCTCATTAAGACAGGACAAATACTCGTCATTCCGCAGCAGGAGAAGCCTATCATTGAAGTGAACGGCTATACGGAAAAATTCGGCGCAAACGGCGTAGCGCTCGTACATGAAATTGGTGCCAATCTTACTTACCTAAGCCCCTTCAGTTATCGTGTCCAGTTGGACGGTACACTCGTGCCACTCGACGACAGCGCTATTATTGAAGCGGCCTTTCAAGAGAAAGCAGCACCGATGATGGTGCTGACCAACTTCGAGAACGGCACCTTCAGCAGTGATATTGCCCATGCTGTGCTGACGGATGCTGCGATTCAAAATGCGGTCATTGCAAGCGTCTTGTCCGTGATGCAGCAGAAGCGCTATATAGCGCTGAATGTAGACTTCGAATATGTTCGGGCAGCGGATCGCGAAGCTTATAATGCCTTTTTGCAAAAGCTGGTGGATACGCTGCATCCCTATCATCTGCTCGTATCTACTTGTCTTGCCCCGAAGCAAAGCGCGGAACAGAAAGGCACGTTATACGAGGGGCATGATTATGAGGCCCATGGACGGATTGTCGATTTCGTTATTTTGATGACGTATGAATGGGGCTGGTCTGGCGGACCTCCGCTCGCTGTCGCTCCACTCAACGAAGTCGTTAAGGTGCTGAATTATGCGCTGTCCGTTATTCCCGCCTCCAAAATTGTCATGGGCATGCCGCTCTACGGCTATGACTGGACGCTGCCCTACGTGAAAGGCGGCAAATGGGCACCTACAGTTAATCCGCCGCAAGCCGTCGCTCGGGCCGCTAAATATGGGGCAACGATTCAATATGATCCAATAGCCGAGTCGCCTCATTATACTTATTATGATGAACAAGGCGCACAGCATACAGTCTGGTATGAGGACGCCCGCAGCGTACAAGCCAAATTCAATATTGTGAAAGACTATAAGCTCAGAGGCGTCAGCTACTGGGTGCTCGGCGTACCCTTTCCCCAAAACTGGTACGTCCTGCAGCATAATTTCACCGTCCGCAAGCTCGTGTAGCAGCCCGATTGCTGCCTTGCCAAAAAAGCCCTCCGCAGCCGGAGGGCTTTCGCTTTTTGTTATGTTCTTCGTTCGTTATTACATTCGTATGTCATACCTCGGCTATCCCTTCAACGCGACAAATATATCAATCTCGTTATCCGGACTTTCCGGCTGATATCGTTCATCCCAAACTTCGAAATCATAATGCTGCGTCACATGTCCCGTTTCTTCCATCCACTCGCCATAAAGATAGTTATACGACAGGCTAAGCTCCGATTCGGGCCCAATATGCGTGTAGGCGGCATACTTGCTTTCAGCAACCGTATGGCTTGCCATTTGCAAGGGCACATTGCCCAGCTCGCTTACTTCGCAGCAAACGATATTTGTGAACCGATCTGTCTGGGGATTAAAATCAGCAGCCATCGGATATATTTGGATTAAAAGAATATGGTCATTTTTCCTGTGCTGAATTTCTGCTTTTCTTTCGATTAAAGAAAGATAAGTCTTCTTCCCAAGTCCCGACTCAAACTCTTGAACGCTCGCTTCCACTTTATAACCGACGACATGAAAGAGCGGTAATGCTACGACCGCCGCCTCTCTTTTCTGTACCATGAGCTGTCCTCCATTCAATCCTTTATAAATAGGCAGGAAATACAGCTATTTTACCATAAAGAAGCATCCACTCGCTCTCATCGGTCAACCGGCGGGCTGTTCAGCCCCATACGTTCAAATTGCTCTGGAGGAGCGTCATTATCCCGCATCAGCTTCGTCATCAGCTCGACCATTTTTGACTCTACCTCTAGATCCTTTAACGGATGGGCCTGCTCAGGGTCTGCCGTTACATCATACAATAGCGTTCCGAATGCATGGAGGTTGCCTCTCATCTCCGCTGGAATGCGAAGCGTCTTAACATTTTTCGTGAAAGAAAAGGGCTCGGCAAGCTCCAGCTTTTGCAATTCAGAGGGATGAAACCGGCTGCGCATATGCGTTGGCATTAACGTATAGTTATACAGAGGTTGGTTCTCCTCAGATATGGACGCCCTCATATACACATACTGTCCATCGGTGACATTCACATGTCCGCCATGAATGCCAAATAATGCCGCTTTGCGGACTGGCTTATCTGACTCAACCGTCTGGCGCAGCGGAACGCCCTGCATGTCAGGAGGCAGCTGTACTTGGAAAAATTCTAAAAGCGTGGCCGGTATATCAATGGATTGTACAAGGCTTTGCCTGCGCTCCCCCTGCACGCCTGTTCGAGGGTCCCAAATAAAAAGCGGTGTGTGAGCAACCTCATTATAAAATGGCTGCACACATTTTGCCCATTGGTCATGCTCGCCCAGAAGGAAACCATGATCGGTATTGACGATCAGCAGCGTGCTTTCCCATAAGTTATGCTTGTCCATCATATCAAGCACTTTCCCCAAGTAGTGGTCGCACATCGTTAACAATGCGGCATATTCATACCTCATATGCTGGACGTCCTCTGGGGTTTCGGTCACCGGTCCGTACATCGGCCAATCGCCCAGACCGCCTTCGTACTCATGGGCATACAATTGCTTGAATTGCTCGGGACTATAAAATGGCTCATGAGGATCGAATGTTTCCATTTGCAAAAACCAATGGCTCTCCCCATGATTCCGTTCGATAAAATCAAGCCCGCTCGCAAACGTTTGCGCCTGCGGAAATTGCTCCTGCTCCTTAATGAACTTCCTGTTCGTGCGATCCTGCACCAGCATTCTTTTTACCTGAGGAGGAAAGTCCTTGCCAAGATTAATATCAGCGCTGTTCACTTCGGCCTTCCAAGGATCGCCTTCCTGTCCGCGAATCAATTCGAAGGAGTTAAAACGGGTATGATACGTCCCCCCGCCATCCTCCCAATAATGCTGATGATCGGTAATCAGATGCGTGTATATGCCAGCTTCTCCAAGCCTCTCGATGGCAGAATCATCGAATGGTTCCAATGGTCCCCAGCTTCGGTGCAAGAAGTTGTATCTGCCGGTGTGCAGCTCCCTCCGGGCGGGCATGCAAGGCATGCTTCCCACATAACTGTTGTCGAACACAGCTGTCCGCTCGGCAAGCCGTTTGAAATTAGGCGTTTTAATCCAATCAGGCCCTCCATAGGCGGAGAGCATATGACGATTCAACGTATCGAACATAATCATAATGGCTTTCAATAGTAATCATCCTTTCACGCTTGACGCGACCATACTGCGAATAAATTGCTTTTGGAATATGAAAAACATCGCAATAATGGGCACAGATATAAGAAGCGATGCTGCCATCAATAAATTGTATTGAACCTGGTGCTCGCCGCGAAAGGTTTGCAGACCCAGCTGGAGCGTGCGCATAGAAGCACTATTCGTATAAATGAGCGGATGGAAAAAATCGTTCCAAACGCCTACGAATTTAAAAATGCCAAGCGTCGCAAACAATGGACCGCTCAGCGGCACATAAATGCGAAGGAATAAGCGAAGATACCCGGCACCGTCGATATAAGCAGCCTCATCGAGCGCCTTAGGAAATTGCAAATAAAATTGACGCGCCATAAATACGCCAAACGCTCCTGCAAGCTCCGGAACGATTAAAGCATAATAGCTGTCCAGCCATCCGCTACCGCCCGCTCCAAGCCAATCATTTCCCCCAAATAAAGGAATCGACTTCATAATTAGAAATTGCGGAATAATAATAACCTGCGCAGGCACCATCATTCCAGCCAGCAGCGTTAGAAAAATCGGCAAATTGCCTCTAAATGCTATACGCGCAAAAGCAAATCCAGCAATGGAGTTAAACAAAAGGCTCCCCGCCAGCGCAATCGACGTTACCCACACGGAATTTTTTAAATAGGTTAGCCAGTCCCCCATTTCAAGCGCCCTCACATAATTGCCGGGATGCCACTCTAAAGGCAGCAGCCGCATCGCTTGAAGTGAAAATTCTTCATCTCCCTTCATGGAAGTAAAGAAGGCCAGCAATAATGGCAATATCGTTACGAGCGAAAATAAAAGCAAGGCCGTGTAAGCCAATCCTTGTTCTGCTTTAGATAATCTCATTGTTCACCTCTACTCGCCTGCCTGATTCCGGCTGCCTATGGCATACTGAATCAAGGTGATAAACAGCGTTAATGCAAGAAGGAATACGGCCATTGCCGAGGCATACCCCATCCGATACTCTTGGAAGCTGGCACCCACGATTTGCGTAACGATCGTCGTGCTTGAATTCGCAGGGCCACCGCCCGTTAATACAAATACCAAATCGAACACCTGAAATGATCGAATCGTTGACGTAACGAAAAGAAATAATGTCATCGGCTTCAGCAGCGGTACCGTAATGTACCAGAATTTTTTCAGTACAGAAGCTCCATCCAAGCTGGCAGCCTCATAAAGACTTTCAGAAATATTTTGAATGCCTGCCAAAAAAATAATCATGGCGTAGCCTATTCCGGTCCAAATACCAATGACGATGACGGTCGGCAGCGAGGTTGCGGGATCTTGCAACCAGTTCCGCCCATCGATTCCGATAAGCCCAAGTAGACTGTTAACAGGTCCCTGCAGCGGGTCGAGCATCCATAGCCATGTCATCGCAACCGCTACCGACGAAATGACGCCCGGCAAATAGATGAGCGCACGGAACGCAGATAAAGCCTTCAGCCGCGTTGAAAGCAAATTAGCGAGCACTAGGCCCAGCAGCATGCTAGGGACGACAGTGCCCATCCAATACAAGGCTGTATTTTTAACGGCCTGATGAAAAATGCTGTCTTTCAACAAAAGCGAATAATTTTTCAGACCTACCCATTTCGGGGCGTTCAGCATCGTATAGTCGTTTAAGCTTAAATAAAATATCCAGAGCAGCGGCACCAAAATAAACACCGTAAACAACAGGACATTCGGTAATATTAAAAAATAAGGTATGAAACGGTTCCAGCCTCTTTGCATAACACCCTCCTGAGATCGATGGGATGGCTTGTAATCCGTCCCTGTCCTCGATTGCAAATTTATTTGGCGTTTGCAATCTCCTCTCTAGCCTTTTTGGCATTCTCTTTCAAGGCTTCCTCGGCAGGTCTTATCCCGTTAAAAGCTTCTTCGAGCGCAATACGCAAATACTTTACGTTAATTGACCAGTTGCCTGAGGCGCCGTAGCCCCTTGCATCTTTAAGCGCCTCGAAGGCAATCTCATTTCCTTCCCCTAGCTTCACATATTCACCTTTAAGCGATTGAAGCGGCGGAATCGATCCCGTCTTGGAGGTAAACTCCAGCACATTGTCCTTTTCAAACCAATACTTTATAAATGCCCATGCTTCCTGCGGATGCTTCGTCTGACCGGCAGCGGACAGAAACGTCCCTAACATGAGCGCGGTTCTTTCCCCATCCGGCCCTGCTGGCGGCAGCGCCCAGCCAAGTTTGCCTTGGCCTACCGACTTTTGCAGCGACGCCGCGCCTTGCGTTGAAGTAAATGCCATCGCTGCCTGACTGTTTTGAAACGGCGTTCCCGAGACTTGCTGCTGATTGGACGGAATAATGGCTCCCGAATTGTACAAATCAACCTGCTTCTGCACAAGCTGAACGGATACCGGGGAGTCAAACGTCGGATTCCCTTCCGCATCATAAAAATCTTCCCCAAGCAGCAGAAGCAGGGATAAATAAGATTGCTCCCCATTGCTGGTCTGGATGTCGATACCGCCGCGAACCGTTTTGCCGCCTTCGACGACCTTGAGCTTTTCGGCATATTCAAATATTTCATCAAACGTCTTCGGCGGACTGTCCGGATCTAAGCCTGCCTCCTTAAAGAAGTCCTTGCGCCAAGCGAGGGGACGTATTTCTGGCAGCAGCAGCCCGTATTGACCTCCTTCATATTGGCCGGCTTTCAAAATATCAGGGAAGAAGTCGGCTTGCCCCTCCCATTTATCCGCTTCAATATATGGCGTTAAATTCAAGTATTTGCCTTGGCTTACCGTAGATATCAGCTGCCCGAATCCTAAGCCCTGCACGTCTGGCTGCAGTCCCCCGGAATAAGCAACGGTCAGCTTTTGAAAATAATCAGCCCATGGAATAAAGGTAGCCTCTACCTTTATTCCCGGGTTTTTCGCTTCAAACCCTTGAATCGTTGCGTTAACAGCATCCGTTACAATTTGATCCGTTCCCGGATACCACAATTTCAATGTCACCTCTTCATTAGAAGAGCCAGCTGCGGACGCCCCCTCTTTATTGGGCAGGCCCGACGAGCATGCGGTTAAAAGGGCTGTTAATGTCAGCATCATTGCAAGCGATAGAGCCGTAATCTTCTTCATACCATTTCCCCCTGGATTCTTTCATATCGAGTATACAAGCAAAATGTCATCCAGTTATCTGGTCTGAAGGTGAAACGGCTGTCTCCGTCCTTTTGGCGGCGCGGCGCGTTTCATTCCGAGAAATATAGAGAAAGGATAGACTTTCCTATATTTGAAACACAAACTTATTATTCCTATTAACTTACTTGTATTAAAGCTCGTTAATGCTTACAATTATAGCATCATGACTGTCGCTCGTATTTATCACAAGCAAGCTAATATGTTTCAAAAATACAGACTGCCGCCAGGAAAGGTCGTTCACCATGAAAAATCTCATTGAGTTTAGCAATCAAAGCTCTTTGGATCACTTGAACATTAATATCCGCTGGTTAAAGGAATGGAAGTTATCGAAGAGGCGTGAGCATATGTATATTTTCCCTTACACAACCTTCTGGATCGTCTTGTCTGGGACAGCTGTCATTGAGCTTAATCACATTCGTTATCCCCTTAAGAAAGGAGACATCGTCTCCATTGCTCCCAAAACAGCTCTAGCCTGGGGAGAGGTTAGCGCCGATCAGCCGTTTCATTATTTGTCATTGGCCTGTGAAGCCAAGGTCGGAGCGATGGATTTTATTCATTCCTACAGATTTCCCCATGTCGTCTCTGATGCTCCTTCCGAAGACATACACGCTTTAATTGAAGAATGGAGAAGGCTGGCAGACGATTATAATGCTTTTCTGCAGCCATTTGACGAAAAGGACATTAAATCGAGCGAAAAGGGCTACGACAAACCATTTCCTTTATTCAAATTAAATACAGACCAAACGATTCAGCATTTAAAAATTCGCGCAAAGGGCATGTTGTGGGTACAGCAGCTGTTTCAAACGATCCGTTACCGGCTTCCTGAACACCCCGTCTCTTATGATGACCGTGTATTCGAGATTTGTGATTATGTAGAAAAACGCTTGGATAAGCCGCCATCACTTGAAGATCTTGCCACCTATGTATCGCTTAGCAAGGAGCAGCTGCGGACGCTGTTTCAAACGACTTATGGTTTGTCTCCCATGAAATACGTTCGCCATGCCCGACTCCAGCGGGCTAGAGATTTGCTAATGCTGACCTCCTACCCGATTAAAGATATTGCAAGTCAAATAGGCTTTGAAGACCAGCACCATTTCTCCCGGGCTTTTCAGCAATCTGAGGGCATGTCGCCAATGGCGTATAGACGCCGACTGCTGCAACATGGTATCAAGCACGAGTAAGCTTGCGTATCCGTGATCCGTAGATAAGAAATCATATAAAAAGAGGGATATCGATTAATGAGTGATGAAATGAATCATCAGCCTGACAAGTCTTGTTGTGCAGCAAGACGCCAAGACAGCAGCACAGCTCCATTATCTTCATCTACTTGCTTCCATAAACCGCTGAGAGCAAGCAAACCCTCCGAAAATCCGCCTCAGCCTTCTATGATATTATTGCCAGGTGGCACTTTTCAGATGGGAACTGACGATTTAGAAGGGTTTCCCAGCGACGGGGAAGGACCAGTTCGCGAGGTTGAGCTATCTCCGTTTTATATAGATGCCTATGCGGTCAGCAACCGGGAATTCAAACAATTTGTTGATGATACTGGCTACGCAACCGAATCCGAGCAATATGGCTGGTCTTACGTATTCCATCTTTTTGTTTCAGAGGCATGTGCGCGGACGGTTACCCGATCTGTTCAACGCACACCTTGGTGGTGGGTCGTGGAGGGCGCCGACTGGAAGCATCCGGATGGGCCGGATTCCAGCATTGAAGACCGGATGGATCATCCTGTCGTACAGGTTTCCTTTAACGATGCCTTAGCCTATTGCAAATGGTCGGGGAAACGGCTTCCAACGGAGGCGGAATGGGAGTATGCTGCTCGTGGCGGACTGGATCAAAAGCGTTATCCTTGGGGAGATGAATTAAAGCCTGACGGACAATATCGCTGCAACATCTGGCAGGGAAAATTTCCGACAGTGAATACCAGCAAGGATGGTTATGCAGGGACCGCTCCTGTGGATGCTTATTTGCCGAATGGATATGGCCTTTACAATATCGTCGGTAATGTATGGGAGTTCTGTGCAGACTGGTTTAGTGTGGATTATCATCAATCAGCTTCGCTCCAAAATCCCCAAGGACCTCCAAGAGGACAAAGCAAGGTGATGAAGGGCGGCTCCTACCTGTGCCATCGCTCCTACTGCAATCGTTATCGGGTTGCCGCCCGCAGCTCCAATACGCCCGACAGCGCTTCCGGCAATATGGGATTCCGCTGCGCAAGAGATGCCTGATTGCACATCAATCACTTCTGGTTTTCCGCTATAAAAAAAGCTCTCCTGCGTGTAGTCGGCATTCGTGAAGCCGAACCTCATGCAGGAGAGCTTTTTTATTAATGGCATTCATTTTGATATAGAAGCGTACAGATTTGAATTTGCTTATTCTGTCGTCTGACCGACAAGCTTGCCGCGCAGCTTGCTGCCTGCATCCGTATCCGACGCTGCATCCGGATTTGCCGGCTGTGGCGTTGCATTCGAGGTTCGGAGCGGAATTTCTTTCAGGAAGAAGGTCAGAATAACCGCGCCCACCAAAATGAGCGTACCTGCCAGAAACACGGTAGAAAGCGACGAAGCGAGCGCCTCGCGAAGCATTTCAACCATTTTAGTAAATAACGGTTGAAGGTCGGCTGGCAAGCTTTGATGCAGCTTTTCCAGCTCCGGCTGGTTCGTCAGCATTTGCGGATTGGCAAATACGGCAAACTCTTGGGCTACTTTCGGATCAAGCTTGCTTAGGTCAACCGCTTCTCCCGACTGGGCAAGCTCGGTCAGATTATTTTTCAAGCTGGTTGAAAGCACGGTGCCCATTACGGCAATCCCGATCGTGCCGCCCATATTACGGAACAGCTGCATTGCCGCCGTAACGGCGCCAAGCTCCTTGAATGGAACCGCATTTTGAATGGCCAGCGAGAATACCGGCATCCCAAGGCCGAGGCCCAGGCCGAAAACAGTCATCGCCAGAACCGCCATCCACACGCTGTTCATGAACACCATCATCACCATGCCTGCCACCATGAGCGGCATGCCGATTAAGGCGAATTTTTTGTATTTGCCCGATTTGCTGATCAATTGGCCGCCAATCGCGCTCGTAATGACCATACCAATCGACATGGGCATCGTTACATATCCGGCATAGGTTGGCGAAATCGCCAGCACGCCTTGCACGAAGAAGCTGAGGTAAATCAAAGCGCCCATCATCCCGAAGTTCATCAGGAAGCCAATCACATTAGAGAGCGTTACAATTCCATTTTTGAAAAAATGAAGCGGAAGCACAGGGCTTTTCGCCTTGGATTCAACGGCTACAAAAATGATCGCTGATACGATCGTTACTGCGAATAAACCAATGGTTTGGGCAGAGCCCCAAGCATATTTCGTACCAGCCCATGTAAAAGCAAGCAGCAACGGCACAAGCGTTGTTGTCAGAAACAGCGAGCCCAAGTAGTCAATCGACTCGGATTGCTTGCGTTCCGTCTTCGGAAACAGCATCAAAATCATAATGAAGGCGATAATGCCGATCGGCAGGAAAATCCAGAACACCCAGTGCCACGCCATGTGGTCAACGATATAACCGCCGAAGGTTGGGCCAAGAACGCTGGAAAAACCAAAAACGGCTGTCATAATTCCGGTCCATTTGCCGCGTTCCCTTGGCGGGAATAAGTCGCCTACTGCGGTAAAGGCTGTTGCCATAATAATACCCGCGCCCACACCTTGTATCGCACGATAGAAAATCATTTGATAAACGTCAGTCGACGTCCCTGCAAGAAAAGCGCCGATGATAAAAAATAAAATACCAGCCAATATAAATGGCTTACGTCCGTAAATATCCGACAGCTTGCCGACAAGAACGGTCGCAATGGTTGAAGTGAGCATGTAGATCGAAATCGACCATGTATACAGCTCCATACCGTGCAGCTCCGCAATAATTCTTGGCATCGCCGTACTGACGATGGTTTGGTTGATCGCTGCAAAAAACATAGCGAACATAATTGCCACCATAATGGTCAGCTTTCTTTTTTGTGATAAATGTTCCATAAATAAAATCTCTTCCTCTCATCCGGTGTGAATTAAGTATGAAATTGAACGCTTAGCTTTTTGAAAATCCGTTTTAAATGCGCGATGTCCTCTGGGTCCAAACAATCCAACATCATGCTCAGCGTCTCTTTTTGATCATCCGATATTTGGTCGAGTGTAGCTTTCCCTTTATCGGTAATATCGATGTATACGACACGGCGGTCTTCCTCATCCCGAACCCGATCAATGTTGCCGTCAGCAGACAGCTTATCAGCCAATCCCGTTATGGCGGCAGCGGAAATGCACATTTTCTCCGCCAGATCGGACACTCTTTGCTGACCACCCTGCTTGAGCCAATAAAGCAGCTTGAACTGGGACAACGACATATTCCCTTGCATCCGCTTGTTCCACTCTGTATTTGCATTTCTCATGATCAATTTGAACATAGTGGAGAGCTCGACGACGTCTTCCCTGCTTGGCATGTATTCACTCCTTTCTTGATTGCTTTCATCGTAATTGCTTTCCTCGAACAATCATTCCAGCGCTTAGCCATAAAGCGCAATTAATAAATATTTCATCACTAAACTATTTATCACTATAAATCTTTTCAGGAAATTAGTCAATGCTTTAGCCCATTCGATTTTGGGTCGGCTGGGAATTACTTGGGCAAAATCAAAAAGAGCCGAAATCTGCAAAACAGATCTCGGCTCTTACTTTTTCAACTATGATAGCAGTCGTTTATAATTGCTGTATTCTACAGCTCAGCCAACAGCTTAGTCAAAGCTTTATAGCTAATCTCAATGCTTTCCAGCTCGCCTTTGTTTGTTGCGTCCTGCTCTACAATGATGTATTTAGTGCTTGTATGCTTTTGGGTCGCCCGCAAAATGCCCGCAATATCAATCGTGCCTTCTCCAATTTCGGTGAATGCATCTGGGCTGCCAATCGACATGAACGTTCCCATCGTCACAGGCTCATTTTCATCAAGCGTTTCAAAAAGGTTAACCGGGTTAACGCTCGCCGGCAAATCCTTCTGATGAATAAATTCGCAGCGGCTGCCCAGCTTCTCGATATAGCTTACAGCATCAACGCCGCCGCGAAGCGCCCAGTAGGTATCAAGCTCGAAACCGACATTTTCAGGAGAAGTATGCTCCAAAATAATATCGAGCGCATAGCTTCCATTAAACTTCTGGAACTCATGGAAATGGTTATGATAAAGCAGGCTGATGCCCTGCTCGCGCATTTGGCTGCCATAGCGGTTCAGCTTCTCGCTGAAGGCAAGGACATCCTCGTAATTGGTGAAAAATGAAATCGGAATAATCGCTTTCGTACTGCCCAGCTCTTGATTGAAGGCAATGACATCAGCGATTTGCGCATCGTCCGAGACGAAAATGTGCGTGGCAATCACATTCAAGCCTGCTTGATCTACCATTTGCTTCAAATCAGCAGCCTTTAAGTCCCCCAGCTTAAACATATCCTGGCCTGTAAAATCGAGTGGGATTTCGATGTTTTTGTAGCCAATCTCCGCAATTTTATTTAAAGTGCCGGCGCGATCGCGTGCAAATTCGGTTTTGGCAGAAAACAGCTGCAATCCAATTTCCAATGTCATAAAGGTAATTCTCCTCTCGATGTGAAAATAAAAGCGTTTACACTCTTTTTATACCTTAAAGCTTGTACCTGCGTCAATGTTGGCTATTTTGCGCTGCTAAAGCTTATTCTAAATATACATATCTATCCATTTCATCCTACTCCATGGTATAATCGCAAAGTAATAGAATAGGCTTAAAGGCGCGGTCGGCTACCTCCTCAAGAAGGGAGGGATGCCCTGTGACAGTTTTCGAAGCACTCATGCTTATGCTTACCTTTGGTACGCTTATCGTAGCGCTGCTGTCCAATAAACGCAAATAGACCGCCCTCTAGCAAAGGAATGCGGTCTATTCGTGTATCTCATTCATTGCGGAGCCTACCGCCCTTAAAAGCGGCTATTGCGCAGAGAGTCGTGTTGACGCACGGCTCTCTTTGCATTGTACGCATAATCTATAAGCATTATAACATGCTTCGTTGCCTAAAGTCATACAAAAAGTCGTTTAATTGTTGACTTAACTAGCCGTCATGCAATACAGAGGCAACCGCTTGCTTCCAGCCTTTGTACAAGCGGTCTCTCTCTTGCTGCTTCATCGCAGGCGCATACGAGCGATAAGCGTTCTCCTTAGTGCTCAATAGCTGAACCAGTTGCTCCTCATTCGCCCAAAAGCCTGCACCTACGCCGCCCATATAGGCAGAGCCCATTGCGGAAAGCTCCGCTACGCCGGATTTAGCGACGGTTTGCCCGAGCATATCCGCCTGGAACTGCATGAGCACGGCATTATCCGACGCTCCGCCATCGGCCCGCAGACCCTTCAGAGCGATGCCGGTCTCCGCCTGCATCAGCTCGGCCGCATCGCGCACCTGATAGGCGATGCTTTCCAGGGCGGCGCGCACAATATGCGCCTTGCCCGTTCCCCGGCTCATGCCGGTAATCGCCGCCCGGGCATGCGGCTTCCAATAGGGCGCGCCCAGCCCAACGAAGGCTGGGACTAGATAGACGCCATCATTGTCTGGCGTCTCCTCAAGCAGCTGCGCAAGCTCGCTAAACGAGCTGAACAGCCCCAGATTATCCCGCACCCAGCGCATGCTGTCGCCGGAGGTGCGAATGACCGCTTCCAGCGCATAGGTCATTTTGCCGCTGAGCCCCCAAGCAATGGCGAGCACCAGCCCATTGCTGGAAGCGACTGGCTTGCTCCCCACATTCATCAGCACCGACGTCCCGGTGCCGTAGGTTGCCTTCGCCATGCCGGGCTCCAAGCACAGCTGCCCATAAAGCGCAGCTTGCGAATCGCCAACGACGCCCGCTATCGCGACGGGCTCAGCGAATAAATCCGAGTCGTTCGTGTAACCGAACCGCTCATCCGAGCATTTCACCTCGGGCAGCAGCGCAGGTGGAAGGCCGAACAGCCCACATAATTCCGCATCCCACTCGAGCGTATGAATATTAAACAGCGACGTTCGGCTCGCATTCGTATAGTCGGTTGCATGCACGTCCCCGCCCGTCAGCTTCCATAGCAGCCAGCTGTCGATCGTACCGACGAGCAGCCTGCCTGCTGCGAGCAGCTCCTTGGCGCCGGCGGCATGCTCCAGCAGCCAGCCCCATTTTGCCGCCGAGAAATACGGATCAAGCAGCAGGCCTGTCTTCGCCTGTACAAGCGGCTCCAAGCCCTCTGCCTTTAGCGCATCGCAGCGCTCAGCAGTACGCTGGCACTGCCACACAATGGCGCGATGAACGGGCTCGCCCGTCTCCTTATCCCACATTACAGCGGTCTCCCGCTGATTCGTAATGGTAAGGGCCGCAAGCTCGCCCGCTGCTATGCCTGCCGCCTCCAGTGCTTCCTTCGCTGTCCGCTTCACCTGCTCATAAATTTCCAGCGGGTCATGCTCCACCCAGCCTGCTTGCGGATAATACTGCTTATGCTCCGCAGCACTGCGGGACACAACCTCGCCCGCGCGATTAATGACGAGCGCCTTCGTGCCGGACGTGCTTTGATCAATCGTCAGCAGATAGCTTTTGTCCATCGCCAAGGCCCTCTACTTTCTCAGCATGCCTAGAGCAACCGCTTTTATATTGCTGCTGCTAATGCCATAATGGTCAAACACTTCGGACGATTTCCCAGCTATCGCCGGCTCATCGGGAATGCCCAAAATCCGCATCGGTACCGGATGCTGCTGCACGACTACCTCGGCAACCGCTGCGCCCAGCCCGCCATGAATGCTGTGCTCCTCAACGGTAATGATGCCGCCCGTTTCCTGCGCAGCCCGCACAATGGCTTCCTCGTCAAGCGGCTTGATCGTATGCATGTTCAGCACACGTGCCGACACGCCTGCTTCCGCCAGCTCTGCCTGCGCATCCAAGGCGATGCGTACCGTCTCTCCCGTCGCAATGATCGTAATATCGCTGCCTTCACGCATCGTAACCGCTTTGCCAATGACAAATTCGTAGTCATCCGACTCGTAGCTGTCTTCGACCGGATTGCGGCCGATACGGACGTACACGCCGCCCTCATGTACGGCAAGCGCTTCGGTCATCCGCTTCGTCTCATGGCGATCCGCCGGCAATATAATCGCTAGCCCCGGAATCGCCCGTGCCACAGCGATATCCTGCACCGAATGGTGCGACATGCCGAGTGCGCCGTAGCTAATGCCGCCGCTAATGCCAACGAGCTTCACATTTGTGCCAGAATACGCGACATCGACTTTTATTTGTTCGATGCTGCGCATGCTCAGGAAGCAAGCCGGCGACGTCACGAATGGCTTTTTGCCGCTGTGGGCAAGGCCTGCTGAGATGCCGACAATATTTTGCTCCGCGATGCCGACCTCTACAAACTGCTCGGGATAAGCATTGGCGAAAGGCGCCATTGCCGCCGAGCCGCGCGAGTCGCTCGCCAGCACCATAATATCTTTGTCTTCCTGCGCCAGCGTCACCAGCGTCTCGCAAATGACTTGCCGATTCGGTATTTTATTCGCCATCGCTTATTGCACCTGCCCTTCCTGTGAGTAGCTGTTGATGACGGCTTCAAGCTCAGCTAGCGCCTTTGCCAGCTCCTCATCGTTAGGCACATGATGATGCCAATGCGGAACATTTTCAGCAAATGACACTCCTTTGCCCTTCACCGTATTCGCCATAACGAGCGTAGGTTTGCCAGCCACAGCCGGGGCAGACTCGAAAGCTTCTACAAGCGCGTCTATATCATTGCCATCGATGGAGACGACATGCCAGCCGAAAGCGGCCCATTTTTCCTCCAATGGCTCCAGTCCCATAACCTCTTCCGTCGAACCGCTAATTTGCAGCCGGTTGCGGTCGATAATGCCAACCAAATTGTCGAGCTTGTAATGAGCGCCAGCCATCGCCGCTTCCCAGACCGAGCCTTCCGCCTGCTCGCCGTCGCCCATTAGGCAAAATACGCGGCTCGCTCTCGCATCCTTCTTCGCAGCAAGCGCCATGCCTACCGATATCGCCAGCCCGTGCCCAAGCGCTCCCGTATTCATCTCAATGCCTGGCACTTTATTGTTCGGATGGCCGATGAGCCTTGTTCCAAACTGGCTGAACGTCGCAAGCTCCTCCTTCGGGAAAAAACCGCGGTCAGCCAAAATGCACCATAATGATTCGACAGAATGCCCTTTGCTTGCAATAAAACGGTCGCGCTCCTGCCATTTTGGACGGGCCGGATCAATCGTCATAATTTTATAATATAAGGCCGTTAAAATATCCGTATTGCTCAATGAACCGCCCGTATGTCCCGTCTTTGCGCCATGAATCATGCGCAGCAAATCCATCCGGATTTGTGCTGCTTTGCTTTTGAGCTCCTTGCTGCTCATGCTTGCGTTGCTCCCCATCGCTAGCCCTCCTCGTTGTTTTCCTCCGCGTTGCCTTCTATCCCGATTACAAGCCTGAGCCGCGCAGCCATGCCTGAATTTCCCGCTCTGTCGGATCAACCGCATCTGGCTTCAAGCCAGGAATATATTGGCACGCTTCATACAGCGCTGGAATCGCATTGGCGTGAATGCCGACGGAGTGGTGAACGTAAGGGCCTTTAACCAGCTTTTCTTCCCATAGCGGCCAATCGTTAACCTCGACCCATACATACGAACCGCGCGTATAAGGTCCCTGAATCCCGCGTGCTTTGCCCAAAAACAGCTGGTATTCGCCGTGGTCGCCGTCGAAGCGGGCAAGCGTCATGCCGCCGCCTTTAATCTCTCCTTCATGTGTTCCCGGCGCATGATCGTCAAACAGAAAATGCTTGCGCAGCTTTGGCTTGTTCTCGACAGACAAGGAAACCGGGAAGTTGCCGCAATGGAAAAGCAGCTCGCCATTGGCGTTTTCCGGGTGGCGCACAGTCAAATCCGCGAAGAAGGTTGGATGCTGATTCATCGTTGCAGCTTGCACCATGACTGACGTAATAGCGCCGTGAATATCTGTCTCACAGGTAACCGGAATTTGCTCATCGGTGAGGATTGCATTGGCTAGGCAAGGCATAATGCCCATCGCATCCTGAAGCGAAGACCAGCATTGGATTGCAATCGCTGTGCTGCCTGTCTGCACCGCATATTGCTTCATCGCTACCTTAAGCGCAGCAATACGGCGCACATCGGCTTCCGTCACTTCCGACCAGTCGAGCTTCGCTTTAATGTAGTCGATCGCTTGCGCCAGCTCGGAGCTATTGCCTTTCTCAATGCGCTGCGAAGCGCGCTGAATATCGACGAGCGTAATCGGATGAATTTCAATGCCGAACCGCTCAAGCAGCTCGCCTTCATTGCACATCATCGTCCAAAAGGAAGCAGGGCGCGGCCCGATTTGCAAAATTCTTAAAGAACGAAACTTACGGACCACATTGGCCGCGGCGATAAAGTTCGTGAACCCGCGCTCAAACACCGGATCATCGACCCTTGTGTTCGTTACATAGGTGAACGGCACGTTGAAGCGGCGCAGCACCTTGCCGGAAGCGAATAGTCCGCACTGCGTATCGCGCAGGCGCATGCCGTCCTCAAGCGGCGACTCATCGCGCGGGCCCCACAGCAGCACCGGCTTGCCGAGCGCCTTGCCTACGCGGGCAACGGTATCCTCCGTGCCGAAGTTGCAATGCGGGAAAAAAACCGCATCGACATTTTCACGCCGGAAATGCTCTGCAATCTCCTCCGCATTAATATGATCATCATAGAGCAGCCCCTCGCTGTTGAGACCCTCCAGATCGACAATGTCAATATCCATGCCGAAGCTTTCGATTTTTTCCTTAATGAGCACCTTATACCGAAACGCATCCTCTGCACTAAAAACAAACCGCCTTGTTGGCGCGTAGCCAAGCTTCAACTTTTTCACCGCTGACTCCCCCTTGTTGACTCATAATGAACGATTAGGCCAAGCTATTATCCATTCGTATTTGCACGCTGCATTCGAATCGCCATATATGGCCTGCCCGGCAGCTCAATGCGAAACGTTCCTTCATAAATACCAGCCTGCTTGGTCACCGTCATGTTCCACGTATCCAGCACTTCCACCTCATACGCGATGCCCGGCTTCATCGTAAAGTTCCGATAGCGCGGCTGATTGAAGCCGTAATAAAACAAATAATAAGTGTCGGCAATGCCAGCCGATGGTGCGTCCCACTCGGATCGCAATGGATTTAGGCCCTGCTCCGGCCCTTCCTCCTGCACTTTTTTCAGAAAGGCAATCCGCTCTGGGCTTGTGCCATGCAGCTTGCCGCCCTTCGACCACCACAAAATGTCCTCCGGGTGCAAATAAGTCTCTCCATGGCCGACATAGCCGCCGCGAACCGCACCTTCCCAGAAGCGGCGCACCATTTCTTCGCCCGAAATATTGCCCCAGCCCATATCGATATCGCCTTCATAGGCACATTCGTCAATGACAATCGGCTTATTCCAGTCCTTGCGCCACTGGTCGGTGTTCTCCGCTGTCCGGTACACATCCACTCGCTGAACGCTGCAATGCGTCACCCAAGGTCGGGTATAGTCATAAAAACCGAAGCAATTATGGATGGAAATGAGATGCCCGTATGGATCATTATCCGTAACGATCTGGGCAAAACGCTCCCAATCCGGCTCCTCCTTCGCCCACATCAGGTCATATTCATTGGCGAGCGACCACCAAACGTTGCGGTAAGCCGCTAAACGCGCTGTAATGTAGCGCAGGTAGCGGTCATCTGCCGCTTTCGACATTTCGGAGAAGCCCCAGCGATCATACGCATGGAACAAAATCAAATCCGCCTCGATGCCCAGCTTTCCTAAATCAGCGATCCGCTGTTCCAAATGGCGGAAATACGCCGGATTAAAGCGCGTGAAATCCCATTGCCCATCTGCCAAACGCTCATACGGATAAAGCGGCGGTTCATTATCATTAAATAGGTAGGCTTTGGGGAATACGCACATCCGCAGCTTGTTGAACGGCGTCTGCGCGAGCGTGGCGAGCGTCTGCTCCTCCAGCTCCTGCCCCTGATGCGTCCACGCATAGCAGGTAGTTCCTACAGGCAAATAACGGCTGCCGTCCTCGTAGGAAAAATGATACGTGTCCGCTACCCGCACCGGACCGTGGTTGCCGGTTTCGGCGCTGCGGCAGGCGAAGCTGCCGGCAATGCCGTTCATGGCGCGGACGCTGCTGCTCGTGCGGTAGCGCCACTCGCCTTCGGCATCGGGCATGAAGCGCACGCGATAGATGCCGTCTCCGTCGTAGAAGCCTTGTGCGGTCAGGCTTCTGTTTCCTTGGCTGAACACGGCGCTGAGAGTCGCGTCCGTGAAAGGGTTGCCATGAGCGGGGCCATGCAGCTCCAGCTCATAAACGGCCCAGCGCGCGACTTCGCTCTGCGCGAGCAGCTTCGCCGACCCCTCAGCCTCTAGCGGTGCCTCGTTCGGCAGCTGTGCTGCTGAAGCTTCCTTGCTCACCGTATCTAAAGCAGAAGCAGCCTCCTGCGCCGTTTCATCCTCAATTACGTATTCAATGCCAGCAAGCTCAGCCAGCACCTCCGCCACCCATTCCGGTGAGCGCATTAACGCTTGGTTTGAGGTTGCGAAGCGCGGCAGTGTGTTCATTTTTATAAAAGAAAGATATGGCGAATGCGCAAGCTCAGGAGCATGCTTCAGCAAAACCTTCCGTCCCTCGGGGCTCGCCCAAATGTATCCGATCTTCGTTTCCTCACTAAAAATCATCCTCGCATCCTCCTATTGGCTGCTGCTTCTAGCCTATTATAAGTTTAGCGAAACAAACTAAACTAAAACGAAACTTGTGATGGACTTTTCCTGCATTCATATTCCCAATTTAGCAGCAAAGCTGCGACTAGTCAATAAGTTTATATAAATAAAACGCTTTAATTTAGTGTATTAACTAAATTATTTAGCTAAACTACGAATGTCCATTGCATTTAATGCCCGCTGGATATACACTAAACTTACTAAACAAACGGCTTAAAGCTCGAAGGGAGAATCACTTATTGTGAAAATGGAAGACATCGCCGCCCTTGCCGGCGTTTCGAAATCAGCAGTTTCGCTTGCCTTCAGCGGCAAGCCGGGAATCGGACAAGAAACCCGCGAGCGCATTTTGCAGGTTGCCAAGGACAATGGCTATCTGCCTAAAACACGAGCCGCACAGCCGGAAGCCGCCAGCAAAACGCTGACCTTTCTCGTTTTAGCCAATTCTGGCATCGTACTGGAGCAATATTATCAGCAGCCTTTTTTCCGTGAGCTCATTCATTACATAGAGGTACGCTGCCGGGCCAAGGGCTATTCACTGCTGTTTACGTCAATTGACGTCAACGCTTTTTCCAGTGACAGCCATGCCTTGGCGGAGGATATCCGCAGCGATGGCGTCATTTTGCTCGGCACGAACCTCGATAGAGAGCAAATTGCCAGTTTGGCTGACCGCTTGCCCGCACAGCTCGTCGTGCTTGATACCTGCTTTGAGACGCTTCCCGTCCATTTCATTACGATCAACAATGTGATGGGCGGCTATCAGGCGGGTGAGCATCTATGCCAGCTTGGCCACGAGCATATCGGTTATTTGGCATCCAATGTGCGGATCAGCAATTTTGATGATCGGCGCATTGGGTTTATGTCCGCATTAGAGGAGCGGGGACTGTCGATCGACGAGAAAGACATTTTTTCCGTCGCCCCGACGATAACCTCATTTCAGGAGGAGCTGAAAAATCAGCTCGCGGCCTATCAAGCGGCCGGACGCCAGCTGCCAACCGCCTTTTTCTGCGAATGCGACTACATCGCGATCAGCGCCATTAAGACGCTGACTGACCTTGGGTTCCGCGTTCCCGAGGACACCTCTGTCGTTGGCTTCGACAACATTTCTGAGGCGCGAATTGTTTCGCCAGAGCTCACGACCGTACATGTAGAAAAAGAGCGCATGGCCCATCTCGCCGTCGATTTAGCCATTGAAGCCATCGAACAGGACCATGCGGTCAAAACTAAAATTGCCGTCGACACGCAATTTATCGTCCGCCATTCATCCAGCGCGCCATCCTATCGATGACGAATAGCCCTTCCAGGAACGCGTTGAGCGGAAGCCAGGAGGGCTATTTTTTTTATATTATTTTGCATATGCATGATTAAGCAGCGCTTGTTTAGATCAACTGAGGTGTGTATGCAAAACATAGTCTACCTAATGCTGCAAGCTTATAGCCTACTGAGGTCGATCTCATCTCACGATTCAATGGTGTGGAAACGCAGCCTACGATTGATGCTGAGCTCACGCAGTTCCGGTCGAAATGCTCAGACCTTTTTGCGAGGACTCAGGTTCCGCTATTCAGGCTTTTGACCCGATTTCAGGTTCTACGCGGACAGGAAATCCGTTATTGCCCTCATTTTCCCGTCAAAATGGCTATTTCAAGCGCATTAGCTGCTCCTGAGTCCGCAAACGGTGCCATACCCTGGATTCTGTTGAAATAGCGGCTGCTGTGTCCGCCAAGCCACTCCCTTACGCACGATTTAAATCCCTGAAACAAAAAGGACGAAGCTATCTTTCTGCACGTATGGTCATTGGTGAAAAGAACGAGCAATCTTTCGACACGTATGCTCGCACTGATGAAGAGAACGAAGCTATCTTGAAGTAAGTATGCCCGCTTTGATAAGGAGTAGCACTCCCGGTAACGGAAATACGTTTGGCGCTAAATTCGATCAGCAGTTGGCTTTCTTACGTTTGCATAGATGCCCTAGGTACAGCGACGATTTTGTTTGTACATATCAAGCTTTATTTGTACGTATAAGCCTTATTTATACGTATAAGCCTCAATATATAGCGCCGAGGCATAATCGCCTACCGCAATGCGATACGCAGACTCATCACCGTTCAGCACTCTGCCTCGAACCCACTCATTTTGCTCGAATGCTCCTTCCTCCACGCGGATCAAGCCGACCTTCGCGCGTTCGCCCTGTTTGGGTAGAAGCTCCACCGAAAAACCGATCCCCGCGAAAATAAAACGATCCTCGGACAGCTCAATGATGAGCCCGCCCGCTGGAGGCGTCCCTTCTGCCGGCCGTTTATAGGACAGCTTCACATCGTAGCGGGAAAAGGGAAGAATGCAGCCGCCATCGTTTTGCTGGAGAAAGCCGGTCATTTTTCCCGTGCCGCGATTTTGCTGAATTAGCCCGAGCATGCCGCCAAGCAGCTTGTAGCTTTGGGCAAGATAAGGCCCTGTCCCATTAACGACAAACCCGGAAAAATCAATATTCAGCGCCATCATAATGCTGAAATCAGGCCCGCCGCTTGCAGCTTCCTCAGGAAAAAAGCCTTCTATGCCGAACGGCGCAAAGCCTAGTGCATCGTGCTTGCCCATAGCGTAAAACACATTGGCAGCTGAGGAAACATCGCGCCGCGCTTCAGGGATGAACAGCGGATTGCCATCCTGCGTGTACTCTTGGCATACGTCCGCAAAGCTGGACAAATAAATATCCGGGGCATACAGGCAAAGGGTTGGTGCCGCAAGCTTCCACATTTTCATCACTTTGGCGACTGGCCCGCCGCTCGGATACGTGCCTGCCCGCCATGGATATTGCTCCAGCCATGCGTTGACGAACATCGGCAGCGGATATGACTCACTGCCTGCGCTCGCAATGCGTTCAACCGCAAGCGCGTAATGGTACGCCATGAACCATTCGCCTGCATCCGTTCCAAAAGCCTGCTCCCAGCTTCCCTGCACGCCATAACCCTCAGCTACCTGCGTAGGCACAGCCGCTTCAAATCCAGCGTTCGCCGCTGCTGAATAATCGCGTTCACTGCCTAGAAAGCCGATTTCATTTTCCACCTGAATCATTATTACGGTGTGGGTTCCCTCATCAAACGCTTTAAGAAACGCCATCAGACGCTTGAAAGCTGCCGCATCAGCCGTTACCGCCGCTTCGCACAGCGGAGAAATCGTATCCGAAGGCGAGCCATCGGCATAACAGGCACGGAAATACGTCGCATAATCCCGTTTCACCCAGCTCGGCACATAGCTGGACTTGCCATTTTTCCATAAGCCGAACCAAAGGAGCACTAAACGAATATTTTCCGCACGAGCCTGCTCAATTAACCCCTCAACGAGCGAAAAATCAAACGTGCCCTGCTCTGGCTCGATTAATTCCCAATAGACCGGGGCAATAATCGTATTTAAATTCAGCTTGCGAACTTCTGGCCACACTTTCTCCTGCATATAGGCAAGATTTGAAGCGCTGGAATTATGAATTTCCCCGCCAAGCGCAAGGTAAGGCTCACCATTTACGTACAAAGTGGATGTTCCATTCTCGCTCACTAAATGAGGGATTTGCTCCATAGTGTCTAGCTCCTTTCGGTTTAACCATCTAAGTATAGAACGCGGCGAAAAAGGAGCCTTACTCCATCGTTTTCACCACGCTTCGGTTTACTGCTCTACAAATTTCGCTGCTGCCTTGGCCCTTAGTCCTTACCCCTTAGACCTTCGGCGCTACAAGCAGCTGTACGGGCCCAATCAGGCCACCGGGCTCCTGCTGCATAAAACGCGAGAAGAAATCCTTCTGCTGCTTGCCCAGCGTATTAGTCACTTCAATGACAAGCCGGTTCGTTCCCGGCTTAATGGCCATTCCAGCTGCAAAGCGATAAGGCGGGGCAATCGCCGTACCCAGCTTCACGCCATTCACCGCTGCCTCCGCCGTTTCAAACGCCGCACCCAAATCCAAGTACAACGGCTCGCCCTCGCCATCCCAATCGAATGCAAGCTCATAACGGATCGTTCCGGTGAAATCCGGCAGCCGTTGCGGGCCGTTGATATTTTCCAGCTCGCTCAGCTTCCCATAGCTTTCAAATACCGGATATTGAAATGAGCCGGAGGTTGAAACCGTCCATTCGCCATACAACTCTATCGGCACACATGCTGTATAATTGGGCAGCGTCTGCACCGTCGCTTGCGGCAGCTCTTCGCCAGACAGCACGATCAAAGTCTCGTA
The DNA here is from genome assembly GCF_059609455.1 of Paenibacillus liaoningensis. Classification (NCBI taxonomy): domain Bacteria; kingdom Bacillati; phylum Bacillota; class Bacilli; order Caryophanales; family Paenibacillaceae; genus Paenibacillus; species Paenibacillus liaoningensis. The sequence continues at coordinate 368,700 of NZ_JCAALU010000001.1, read as the reverse complement.
AGCACTCAGCCTAATTCTCAGGCGGTTCACACCATCTATATGTTCCACATTCGCATCGCTCAGTTGATTGTCAAAGGCGTTATAAACCATCATCCGCGCAGAAGTTTGAAAGCTGACAACCGTATCCACAACCTCATAAGGATGCTCGTTGAAAAAGAAATAAACATCGCTGTCCTGATGTCCATAATGGTAATAACGCAAGTACGGCGCGGCATCCGCCGTCTCAATATCGTACAAACCTTCATCGCGCAGCGTCGCCGCAAGCTCTGCAAGCGGAACAATTGCTGCGTGTTCCAGCGCTTTCAGGCGCTTAAGCTCCGCCGCTTCTCCGCCTCCCTCAATGGTGCGGGCAGGCAGCCCATCTACAAACAGCAGCTTCAGCCCTGCTTCAGCCAGCTCTGCCAGCTGCTCCACGAGCACTGCCGGCAGCGCTTCAGCATAAGGCACGATGAGGCATTGATACGCCTCATTTCCCACAAGCAGCTCGCCGCCGCTCACCATGGCAGCTCCTGCTGCCAGAACATCAAACGGAATGACATCGCAATCGATTTGCGCCTGCATCAGTGCCTTAATCGGCTTCTGAATCAGCATCGCCTCAGCGCCTGACCACTCCGCATCCGCATGGTATAGCACCGCCGCCGTCGCATAATGGCGTCCTCCGTTCAGCAAATGGCTGATGCGGTTCGTATAATCGTTCAGCTGGCGATAATAGCGATATTGCGGATTTTCGCCGCGTGCATACAGATGCGGCGGGCAGTCGGCATCCGGGAACTCTTTTTGCGAAAAAGCATGGGGTACGAAATAGTTAATGCCGCGAACGAGCATATGGTCGGTCAGCCATTTCATCAGCTTGAGGCCTTCGCTCCAGCCGTAGGCGCCGAATACTTCGCACATCGCCCGGCCCTTTTTCTTCGGATCGATATGCGCCAGTGACGAGCCAAGCTTCGCAAGGGCATAATGGAAAAACTCGCTGTCCGTTTCCCCGGCGATCCATGTAAACGGCACCTCGTCAAAACCCGGCATAATTTGATGCAGCACAACGTCAATGCCCGCCATATCCTGGCCCCACATCGAGCGGAAGAAATGTCCCGGCCCGCAGCCGAGCCGCGCATGCACATTGTTGTCTTCAATGATATGACCGATATATTCGACGCCGCGCTCGCGGCACCAGTCGCCCAGCTTGCCGCTGAAATGCTCGGCATACAGCTTGCTGACCGTATTCATGAACGTATAGCGCAGCGCCTCCGTCTGCTCGCCGCCCTCGTACCAAAGCAGCGGCAGCAGCGCCGCAGCAGGCTGCCCGAATTCGGCGGACAGCAGCTCCAGCATGTCGTGGCGCCACGGCAGGACGATACCCTTTTTGCCTAATCGGGAATTGAAGTCAAACGTCGTTTTATCGTTGTAGAAGCCCGGCTCATCGGAGAAAAAGCCTGCCAGCGTCTTGCCGAAATCATCCCGATACCGCTCGTAATAGCCCTCATAAATCGCGTCGATTAACACCTGCGTAGACTCCGGCACAATCGGATTAATATAGTTCCGCTTCGCTTCCTCCGCGCCTTCCGCCGTCTCAATCAGGACGAAAATGCGCCAGAAGCCTTCGGGAATATCCCAGTAAAGCACGCTATTTTGCACGCTGGATGTCAGCTCGATAAATCCGCTAAGCTGCTCAGCGCCAGTAACGCCTAGTTTCCCTCCACGCTTAACCGCCACAACCGCGACCAGCTTATCGCCTGGATGGAGCAGCGTATTGAGCAGGAAGGAGGCTTGCGGAGCCGGCCCGACAGCGTCGATATGCCGCTCCGCCAAATACGTTCTGCGCAGCTCAGCCGGAGCTTCCTTCAGCTTGCCTGCTGCATGTCCCGTTGGAAAATGGTCGTCATCGAAAAACCACACCTTCATGCCGCGGCTGCGCGCCTCGTCCATAATGATATCGATATCCCGCCACCAGCCGGGACCAAGCATATCTGGATGCGGGCGCGATTCCACGATGACCGCCTTAATGCCTGAAGCATATATTCGCTCCATTTCCTCGCGGATCTGCCCTTCCTCCTCGCCGCGCTGCCACAGAAGAGGCATAATGTAGTTTTCTTCCTCTCTTGCAAGCACATGCCGTAAACGTTCCGCCATCGCCGTCGTCCCCCTATCCTTTTACCGCCCCGATTGTAATGCCTTTAACAAAATATTTTTGGAAAAAAGGATACGCGATAAGGATTGGAATAACGCCGACTACTGCAATCGCCATCCGCACGGTGCCGCTTGGCATTTTGGCCATGCTTTGACCTGCATTGGAGCCAAGGCCGCTGTTCGACAGAAATTGAATGTCCGTCAGTATCCGGTTCAAAATGTTCTGAATGCTGAACAGCTTCGGATCTGTTAAATAAACGAGCCCGTTGAACCAGTCATTCCAATAGCCAATCGTCTGGAACAGGCCAATCGTTGCCAAAATCGGCAGCGACAGCGGCAGCACGATCGAACGGAACGTTCTGAATTCAGTTGCCCCGTCAATGTAAGCCGATTCCAAAATCGGGACAGGAATGGACGTAATGAAAAACGTGCGCATGAGCATAACGTTAAAGCCATTCATCAGGAGGCCCGGAATAATGAGCGCCCAGATCGTATTTTTAATATCGAGATATTGGGTGTAAATGAGGTAAGTCGGCACAAGCCCGCCGTTGAACAGCATCGTGAAAAAGACGAAAAACGCCAGTGGGTTGCGCAGCGGAATATCTCTTCTCGACAGCGGGTAAGCCAGCATAGATGTAATAATTAAGCTGACCGATGTACCTAGAACGGTAACCAGTATCGTAATGCCATAAGCCCGCAGCAGCTCCTGCGATTGATCAAGCAAATAACGGTAAGCCGTCAAGCTGAATTGTTCTGGAAAAAAGGAATAGCCATTGCTGATAATTGCCTGCTCATCGGTGAAAGAAGATATAACCAGCAAGGCGAAGGGCAGCAGGCAGGCAATCGATACGGCCATCATAAACAGGTTGGCTGACCACTGCCATAATTTATTTTCATGCGTCATGTCATTCACTCCTTAGAATAATGCGTTGTCTTTGTTGATTTTGCGTACAATGTAGTTGGCTAGCAGAACCAGAAGGAATCCGACCAACGATTGATACAAGCCTGCCGCAGAGGACATCCCGATATCACCGAGCTGCATCAAGCCGCGATATACATAAGTGTCGATAACGTTTGTCGTATCACTGAGCGCACCTGCGTCCATAGGAACTTGATAAAACAAGCCGAAGTCGGAGTAAAAAATCCGGCCGATCGCAAGCAGCGTCATCATCGTAATCACTGGCGATATGAGCGGCAGCGTAATCGATTTAATTTGCTGCCATTTGGATGCGCCATCGAGCGTTGCCGCTTCATAATATTCCTGATCGATTCCAATAATCGCCGCCAAATAAACGACGCAGTAGAAGCCAACGCTTTTCCACACATGCACAATGGTTAAAATATAGGGCCAGTATTGCGCCTCGCTGTACCAGGAAATAGCGTCGAGTCCCAGAAACGGCAGAACCGTCTTGTTCATAAAGCCCGTTTCAATGCTAAGCACCGCATAAACCAAATAGCTGACAATAACCATGGATATGAGAAAGGGCAGCAGCACGACGCTTTGATAAAAGCGGGCCATAATTTTACTGCGAATCTCATTGAGCAAAATCGCTATTCCTACCGCTATGACCAAATTCAAAATGATAAAGCCGCCGTTATACAAAATCGTGTTCCGCGTAATGATGTAGGCATCTGTCGTTTTGAACAAATATTCGAAGTTTTGCAGCCCGATCCATTCGCTGCCCCAAATCCCTTGTGCAAAATTGATGTTTTTGAAGGCGATAATGAGGCCGAACATCGGTGCATAATTGTTAATGATCAAATACGCCAGCCCCGGAAGCATCATCAGAAACAAAGGCAAATAGCGCTTGAACTGTTTCTTTTTCACGTTTGATTTGGCAACCTGCTTTGCCTGCTGGGGAGCTGCCGCTGCCACTGTCCCTTTATTTCCCGTCGTTTGTTCCATAGGTGAACCCCTTCTTTCTTCAGCATGAGCTTGTCGCTGTCTTATACTTTGATGATAGTGCATGCACCCTTGCGCCCTCTACCGCTCAGACGACTTCTCATTTGCACTATTACGACGCTCCTGCTCCACCATTGAGAGCCTCGTGCCAGCCAAAAAAACAAATAGGCTGTTCCAAGGCCCATTTGCATGACCTTTGGAACAGCCTATTTGTTTTTAATAATAGAATCAGGATTGGGTATGAATCAAAATTTTAGCCTGCGCTTTGTCTTTGATGAGCAGCTCCAGACCTTCCTCAACGAGGTTGTCCAGCTTGATTTTTTTCGTAATGACCTTCTTCACATCAAGGCGGCCCGAAGAAACCATGGCGATGACCTCTGGGAAAATATGATGGTAGGCCAGTGACGTTTTAATCGATATCTCTTTCACCAAGATGCTGTTCACATCCAAAGTAACCGGGCTGGCATAACCGGCAATAATGAGCAGCTGCCCGCCTTTTTTGATGACCTCAAGAGCACTGGTAAATGTCGCTTGTGCGCCTGCTGCTTCAAAGGCCACATCGACGCCGTTCACATGCTGGGCCAATATTTCTGTCGTTGCATCTGCTTCCAAGCTGTTCACAACCGAGGTTGCGCCAACTTCAAGCGCTTTGCTTAAACGTTCCGGCGAAATATCTACAGCCATAATGCTCGCAGCTCCAGCCGCCTTCGCTGCCATAATCGTTAACAGCCCAATTGGGCCCGCCCCGTAAACGACGACCGAATCACCGATCTTCAACTGGCTCTCCTTAACGGCATGAACCGTTACGGCAGTTGGCTCCATCAATGCCCCTTCTTCAAGTGTTACATTATCCGGAAGCTTATGAGCTTTGCTGGCATTTGCGACTGCATATTGAGCAAATCCGCCGTCGTCCTGCAAACCAAGGAAAGCAAACGGACTAGCCAGATTGTATTTGCCTCGCTGTACATAATAATCATCTTCGGCATACACGATCGGCTCTACAGCTACGCGGTCCCCAACAGCCAGATTGGTTACTCCTTCGCCAAGCTCGGTCACAACGCCCGCAAACTCATGGCCTAGCACAAGCGGAAGGCCGCGTCCTGTAACGGGATGAGGCTCGGCCGATACGCCAAACCCATGATGGTAGGCATGCAGGTCGCTTCCGCAAATCCCGGCCCATTCCACCTTTATTTTCACTTGGCCTGCCGCAGCTGCAGGCTCGTTCACATTTTCGATACGGACATCTTTAGCTCCATAAATAACAGCAGCTTTCATAAACAGCATCTCCTTTAGCAACAAAATGATAGCGCTTATATTGCCTTACCGCTATTGTACTCCTGTTGTTAAATTAAATATATTTAATTATACTTACATTTAATTAAGCAAAACTTATGTAAAGGAAGCGACCTATGAACCTTGAGCAGTTGATGTATGTCGTCGAACTAAGCAAATCCAAATCCTTATCCGAAGCAGCGGCGAATCTTCATATTTCCCAATCTGCCCTCAGCCAATCCCTCACTAGTCTTGAAAAAGAACTCGGGCTGAAGCTGTTCAAACGTGCCCGAACCGGAACCTTGCCTACTGCTGAGGGTGCAGCCATTATAAAAAAAGTGCATGAAGCAGCCAAAATAATCGAGGAAATCCGCCTCGAAGCCGCTAGCAATCTGAGCAGCCTAAGCGGCGAGCTTCGCTTGTCCACGATGCCCGCCCAAATGAAGACGATGGTTAAAGTGATCGCCTGGCTGAAAAAGGAGCATCCCGCTCTCCGCATCGAGGTAACGGAGGATGGCTCATTGAATACGCTTGGCAGCGTGCGGGAGGGGATGGCTGATCTCGGCATGATTGCCATGCGGGAAGACAAGCTGCCGATAGACGGTCTCTCGTTTCATTCACTGTGCAAGGGAAAAATGGTCGCACTCATTGGCGCCCAATCTCCGCTTGCCTCCCGAGCTACCATATCGCCGGAGGAATTGCGGCAATACCCATTCGTCCTGTACAAGGACGACCACGTCGACCAGTTCATCCATGATTTTACCAGGCAGCACGGGCCCGTGGAGGTGCTGTTTCGAACCGATTACGATGTCGCCATTCAAAGCGCTTTGCTGGAGGGGCTGGCCGTCTCGATCGGCCACGACTATTCCTTTAGGCAAAACGCCAACGAAACGATCCGGCAATTTGCGATGCTGGAAATTGAAGATTTTTTTCAGCAGCCTGTCCACTTTGGCTGGGTTCGGGCGCAAAACCGGCCGAATGCGCCGGTGATGGATTATTTTATCAATCGCTTTGAGCACGAATATACGTTCAAGTAGGCCACTGCCGTGGGAAACAAGCAGGCTGAAAAAAAGGCCTTACGCCTGGCCTGCCTCCTTGGCAGGCCAAACATAAGGTCACCCGTTCGCGATAGACACGGCCTCCTCGCTTATTTTCCGCGCTTCGCCTTGGTGCATTTCAGCTGGTAGGTTTTTCCGTAGGCTTTGCCATACCGGACGATACGGCGCAGCATGGACTTATCGGCAAGCAGCGAGAACGGGCAAACGGCCGGCACGGTATTCACCTCTAGAATCCATGGCTTTAGCTTCGCATCGATGGCAAAGTCGAGGCCCAGTTCCTTGATGCCGGGAGAAATGCCGCGCAGCAGCCGCGCTGTACGAAGGCCAAGCCGATCCATGCTTTTCAGCAATTTCCAGCGCCCTGCTGGCCCAGCATGTGACTTAAGCACTTGCACGGTCGAATAGATCGAGCCGCCTTGGCTGCCATTTGTTACAATTTTGCCCGGATGGGCCGCTCTGCCAAGCGTCCCGGTCGCTGCCCAGCCGCCCTGCGGTGCGCGCTGCACCATAAGCCGAATATCGAAACGGCGTCCTTTATGCTTTAGCAGGCGAATGCCCTTCTGCACCAAATATCGCTTCCCCTTCATTTCCTTATGAATCGAACGGTAAGCTGCCTCGTAAGTGGTGAAGGTCGATTTTTTCGAACCTAATTGATACGTGTACTTCGCCCCCAGCTTCTGCATCTTCATGACCCCGCGCCCCTGTGAGCCATGTGACGGCTTCACATAGACCATTCCGTATTGCTTCAGCATGCTGCGCAAGCTGTCCTTCGTCGCCAACTTTGTCCGCGGGATGTGCTTCTTCAGCATTAGATCCTTCCGCATCGCAATCGTTTTGCTCCACTTACCCCCAATAATTCCACCTTTAGTACGTACACTTTTGCTTCCCTTGCCACTATGGCTCCTTGCTCGCAAACCCTTCGCTAACTTTCTGTTCCTCGTCACTTTACCCCTCCATTCCAATTCTCTATTAGCATACGAACCTTTTCAAAAATGGTTGTAGGCCGCTGTCGGCATAGAACGAACCATCATGCTGCGGCTTCATATGCTTAATTAAGGCAGCCTGTCAGAATGTTTGTTCGATTCTAAGAATTTATAAGTTTCATCCTTATATCCGCTTAGAATTCTAGGGCAAAGCTCTTCGCTCGTCCCAGAAGGACGACAAAGTCGTTTTTGCTTCGATTCCCAATACGTGACCGCCAGCGGTCCATTAGTTAGGAGGCATATGCATAGATGGAGCCAAAACAGACGATTCAGCAGCAGCTTGCTCTTATTTGCCATTTTCATCCTTGGTATGGAGAGCTGCTTGCAGAGCGAGGCATTGATCCAAACGCCGCCATACTGCCAGAACTGCCGCTGATGACGGCAGACAGGTTGGAGGCGCATTATTTCACGCAGGAGCTGCGTACGGAACCCGGGCTCTCCGTGTACCGTACGTCGGGAACGTCCTCCGGCATACGTAAAGCGATTTATTATTCTCCGGAGGATGACGAGCAATATATCGCCAGCAAAGCGGCCTGCTTCCGGGAGTGGCTGGCAAGGGGCCCGGCAGTTGTCACAAGGGCGCTCGCCGATATGGGAACGGGACATGCGGCTAGCACCGCCATTACGATTTTTCAGCAGCTTGGCTTCCAAGCAGACTCGCTTTCCTTCGCCTTGCCGATAGAGGAGCATATCAAGCGCCTCGCCACTTTTCGCCCGCAGCTGCTGTATACGATGCCTTCCATTCTCGATGCCATCGCTGCCGCCGCACCAGATCCGAAGGCCTTCGGCATACAAAAAATCATTATTGTCGGCGAAATTGCGCCGCCAGCCTGGCAGGCCAATATGGCTGCACGGTTCGGCATCGGCGCAAGCGATATTCTCGACACCTACGGCTCCATAGAGATCGGCGCCATTGCTTCCTACTCTCACGAGCATAGCGTTTATGTGCTAGATGCTGGCATTCATGCCGAAGCGCTCCGCGCAGACGAAGTAGATCCACGCTTTGATACGCTCGATGACAATGAAACGGTGCTTGTGCTTACGTCATTTAAGCGTACCCTGTTTCCCGCCGTCCGTTATGTCACCTACGATGTGGTTAGGGATTTCGGCACTGTCACGATTGATGGACAGGTAAGGCAAACATTCAGCTGTATCTCGAAACGGATCGGAACCGATCTGAAGCACGGGGAAAAAATAAGCCTCTACGACATCGAAAGCGTCGTCCAGCAATTCGTCAATGACGCCGAGCTGCGCGTCCGGCTGCAGGGCAATAAACTGTCCATCCATATTCGCAGCAAAATTTTGGAAGATAGCATGCTTGCCGTTATTCAGCAAGCCATTGAGCAAAAAATTGAAGCGATTGGCCAAATGATTCGGGGGCGCATGCTGTCCGGCATCGTGGTGACGCGGGCAGCGGAGGATGAGACGCTTGAGCGGGGAGCGGTCAAGTCGAAAAAACTTTATTTTTAGGAGGCGGTAATCGCCCATGAGAAAAGATTGGCTTTCTTGTATCGGTCAGACGCCGCTCGTCCAACTGTCAAAGCTGTTTGCGAATGATCGCGGAATTACCGTGCATGCCAAGCTGGAAATGCTTAACCCGAATGGCAGCGCGAAGGACCGCTCCGCCGCTCGCATTATTGCTGCGGCCTTGGAGCAGGGCCGCATCGGGCCCGGCTCTGTCATCGTCGAATCCAGCTCGGGCAATATGGCAATCAGCCTCGCCGCGATCTGTTCCTATCTCGGAATGCGGTTTATTAGCGTCGTAGACCCTAGAACGACGCAGCAAAACATCCGCATTATGCGCGCTTATGGCGCCGACATTGAGCTCGTTGAGGAGCCAGACCCAGACACGGGCGAGTTTCTGCCTGCCAGGCTGAACCGCGTTCAGCAGCTGCTTGCCGACATTCCGGGCAGCTACTGGCCGAATCAATACAACAATGAGCATAATTATTTGTCGCATTATGAGGGCACCATGCAGGAAATTGTCCAGGCGCTGGGCCGGGTTGATTATGTCGTTGGCGGCGTCAGCACCTGCGGCACTATGCTCGGGTGCGCGCTGTATGCCCGCGACCATAAGCTGGATACGAAAATTGTGGCGGTCGATGCGGCGGGCAGCGTTATTTTTGGCGGTGTCAGCGGGAGCAGATTGTTTCCGGGCCTCGGAGCCGGCATCGTTCCTCCGTTCGGGCAAAGCCGATTTATGGACTATGCGATAAAAGTGAACGATGCCGATATAGTTGCTGGCTGCCAGATGCTGGTGAAGCAGGAGGCGATTTTGGCCGGGCCATCGTCCGGCGCCGTTATTTTTGCCCTTCAATCGATGATGCATGAGCTGCCAGATGGCTCTGTTTGCACCGTTATTTTACATGATCGCGGCGAACGCTATATGGATACGGTCTACAATGATGATTGGGTTCAGCAGCAATTCCACCATGAGGAAGGGGAACGAGCTTGATTTACCTTGGGGAAAAACATATCCGTGCCGTTGGACTCCATTGGCAGGAGCTGGCGGATCAGATTGAAGATGCGGTGCATGTAATGGATAGCGGCGATTATGCCCAGCCGGTAAAGCCATATTTGCGATACGGCGGCCATGCGGCAAACCGAATCATTGCCATGCCCGCCTATGTCGGTGGCAGCATGCATACAGCCGGCATAAAGTGGATTGCCAGCTTTCCTGGCAACCTTCATGCCGGACTGCCCAGAGCGCACAGCCTGCTGGTGCTGAATGATGCAGACACGGGCAAGCCGTATGCGATTGTCCATGCACCGCTGCCGAGCGCAGCAAGGACAGCTGCCGTTAGCGCTGTGCTGCTTCGCCAATATTTGCGTGCGCGCAGCGCGCAGCAGCCAAGCAAGCCGCATCGCATAACGCTCGGCATTATCGGCTTCGGCCCAGTCGGCCAGCTGCATTACGACATGTGCGGGCAGCTGTTCGGCGAAACAATCGATGAAGCTTATGTTTATGACATTCGCGGAGTTGAGCTGGACGATATCAACCTTGCCGCAACTACTGCTGCCGATGTTGTCAGCACTGCTGTCACCGATGCCGCCGCTGGTAAGAAAGTCGGACTACGTGGACGAACGAAGGTGGCAGGCAGCTGGCAAGAGCTATACAGCCGCTGCAACGTCATTATTACTTGTACGGTAAGCGACAAGCGCTACATTGATCTTCCGCCCCTTCCAGGCAGCCTGCTGCTGGACGTTTCGCTGCGCGACTACACCGCGGCAGCCTTGAGCAGCGTAAACGCCATCATCGTCGATGATTGGGATGAGGTATGCCGGGAAAACACCGACATTGAAATGCTCCATAAGGAGCGGGGGCTGGAGAAAGAAGGTACCCGCTCGCTCGCCGATGTCGTATGCCGCAGCGCGCTTGCTGGATTCGATCCGGCTGAGCCCGTTCTATTTTGCCCGATGGGAATGGCCGTCTTTGATATTGCAACAGCGAACTATTGGGTGCAAAAGGCTCGGGAGCTCGGCATTGGTCTGGAAATCGAAGCGTAATCGGTAAAATACAAGCAACCGCCAACCCTCACGAGGAGGATTGGCGGTTGCTGTGTTTGTGCCAGATTGCTTTGCCTATTTTATTTCGCTGCCGCCCATGCATCAAGCTGCTTCTGTTTTTCGGCTACGATTTTGTCGATGCCTGCTGCTTTCAGCTTGGAGATAAATTCTGGCAGTGTTTTGTCCGGATCAAGCGTACCTGTTTCCAGACCCAGCTTGTATTGATTCAGAACATTCGTTACCGAAGCAAACTCGGTTTTTACCGACGCGGAATCGAAGGTAAAGCCTAGTGCCTTGGATTTTGTTGCGTTTTTGTTAAATTCATCTGTTTCTTTCCAAATATCCGGGTTGTCCCCTTCAAAAGAATAGGACATGAACTGGTTGCCGAATAACCAGCCTGTATTCGGGTTGTAGCCACTGTTGTTGGCATCTACGCCATCTGCATATTTAATAACGTTCTCTTGATCGGTTTTCACATAATGCTTGCCTTCAATGCCCCAGTCCATCAAGTTAATAATATCTTTGTCGCTGTACATCAGGTTCAAGAACTTCATGGATGCTTCAGGATTCGTCGCATTACGCGGAATGCCCCACATAATGTTAGTTACCGTTTCTGTTTTGGAAACTGGAGCCGTAATTTCACCCTTCACAATTGTCGTACCCACAATGCGCGATTCCTGCATTTCGATGCCAGGCTTCAGGTTAGCCACATAAGCAGCGGTACGTCCCGCTTTAATCAAATCCGCGATGCCTTCTTTGTTCGTCGCCGCATCCTTCAAAATATAACCGGCTTGATACCAGCCGCGAATACGCTTGAGCAGCTCCGCATATTCTGGCGTCTCAAAGTAGTTGACTACTTTTAAATCATCCTGCCCGTTGTTAATCAGAACGCCAAAGCCGTCACCTAATTTATCAAGCTTGAGCAGGTAGTCAGCAATCGATTGCCCAGCCGCTCCCGGAGAGATAGCCGCCATGCTCGGCTCGTTCTCTTTCAGCGTTTTCATCATTCCTTCCAACGCGTCAAGAGAGTTGATCTTGGAGGCGTCGATGCCGTATTTATCAGCAAGATCCTTCCGGACCAGCACGCCATAATTGACCGCCAAATCACGAATCGAAGGCACAGCATAAATTTTGCCGCCAATGCTGCTTGCTTTAATAAAATCTTCGCCTACTGCCGATTTAATGCCTTGTCCATACTGCTCTAGCAGATCGTCAATCGGAAGCAGCTGGCCCTTCGCTACTTGCGGCGCATAACCAAACGTCGCGCTGCTGCCCGTTACGATCAGATCCAGCTTCTCGTTGCTCGTAAGCATGAGATTCATTTGCTGGTTCCAAGCGCCGATACCGATTGGGAGAAGCTTCACCGTTGCATTGATTTTCTCTTTAGTCAGCTTGTTCAGCTCATCTTGAACCGCCTGCAGGTCAGTAGGCGTATTGCCGAACGTCACATACGCAACGGTAAGCTCTGCTGCCGCATCTGTTTTGCCGCCCGAATTGGTTGCTCCTGCTGTGCCTGTGCCCGCTTCTCCATTGCTGCCTTTGTTGCCGCCGCCGCATGCGCTCAGCACCATGCCCAGCACGAGGACCAAGCTAATCATTGTTGTTATCCTTCTCATTCGTAATTCCCCCGATGCTTTATAGTATCGAGATTCGGCTCGTCTCTAACGAGTGAATCTATCCTCATTGTAGAGAATCCCCATACCCGCTACTGCCCCGCAGACGACTTTTTGGTAAGCGTTTTCCGACCATTTCAACGGCCCTGCTGCTCGAGCTCATAGTTTTGCCTGAATTCCAGCGGATTGACGCCTGCGTACTTCTTAAACATCCTTGAAAAATGCGAGAAGTTCGCATAGCCTACGTGAACCGCTATCGCGCTGACCGGCATATCCGTCTGCATCAGCAGCTCCTTCGCTACAAGCAGACGCTCATTGAGCAAATAATCGGAAATGGACAAGCCTGTTTTCTTTTTGAAAATACGCGTTAAGTAGTCTGGGTTCAAAAACACATGATTCGCCAGCTCCTCGCGCGTAATTTCCTTGTTCTGATTCAGCTTAATATAAGCAATGACCCGCTCGACTACCGTCTGAGTCTCTTCAACAGACTTCGCATAATCCGCCGCTTTGGTCACAATATGATCGATCCAGGCATACATGTCCGTCACCGAACGGCTCGCCCGGCTCGACAGCTCAATAGACTCATCATCGCCAAACAATTGATGGGCCCCAATACCCTTCAACTGGAGCATATAATACATCATTTGCAGAAAATCCTGATGAAACGTATGCAGCCGCTTCGCATCAAGCGTTCCCAGCCGAATGCACTCCTTAAGATGAGCGTCTATTGCCGCGAGCAGCTTGTCCTTGGAGCCTTCCTTCAGCAGCACGGCCCACAGGCTTAAATCGGGCAGCTTCATCTCTGGCGTCAGGCTTGATCTGCCGCTAGTATGCAAAACGATATTGCTAAGCGCAACATTGTTCTGATCGAGGCCGGCTAGCCGCCTTGCCATCGCCGACAGCTGGTAGCTAGGCACGGGCTCGCCAATGTAGCAGGAAAGATCGCAATAGAAATAGGCATTGCAAGCCGAAATAAACAAGGAGCAGGCGTCTCGCAAAGCCGCAAGCTCCGGCTGATTATTGATCTCCATCGGCAGCAGCGCAACGAGCTTGTCTTTTTCCCATTGCACCAAATGTCCGCTAGCGCCATGGTTCAAAATCGTCTCCTCCGCCGCATTGCGCAGGGCGATTTCCATAATTTTTTCATCGCGTACCGACAGCTTTTTGCGCCAGCGCTGAACCGAGATCAGAATCGGCAAATGCCGCAAATGCTCCATATAGGGCAAATAACGCTCAGTTGCCGCCTCTTTAATCGAGATTTCATAAGCTGGAATCGTCTGGTTCAAAATGTCCAGCCAAAACCGCTCCGTCATAATCGGCTGCTGCTTAAACCAATATTGCCCGTATTCGCTGAACTGGGCGAGCTCGCTGTCCTTATTGATTTTGTTGGTCGCTTTGACAATAACCTTCTCCAGCTCCGCATAGGGAATCGGCTTGAGAATATAATCAAGGCTGCCGAGCTTCATCGCCTGCTTCGCGAATTCAAAATCGGCGTGGCAGGTCAGAAACACCGACTCCGTCTTCGGGTATTTCTCACGCACCCACCCCAGCAGCTCCAATCCGCTGCCCTGCGGCATTTCAATATCGCACAGCATCAGATCGATGGCCTGCTGATCGAATATTTCCTTCGCTTGGCGGATATTATAGGCGGTATACACTTCGCTCACTTGAAGCTTGTCCCAATCGATGGCCGATTCAATCGCCTTGACCGCATGCACTTCATCATCGACAATGAGTACCGAATACATGTAAACTCCCCCTTCGCTAGCTATGCTCCGCTTCCGCATTCATCGGCAGGATGATTTCAACAATCGCCCCTCCACCGTGAGCGTTGGCGAATGATATTTGCCCCCGGCCTTCATAAAGCAGCCGCAGCCGTTCGCAAATGTTCCAAATGCCGACCTGACCGCCTTGTTCCCTCATTAATTTTCTTCCTTCCTGAAGCTCCTTCAATACCTCTTCCTCGAAGCCTTTGCCGGTGTCCTGCACGACAATTCGCATTTTGGGTTCATCGGTCGTATCCAGAAGCTCGATGCGAATATGAATATGCACCGCTTCATCCAGCGTTACGGCATATTTTACGGCATTTTCAACAAGGGACTGAATAATGAGCGGCGGCAGGCTGGCATTCATCATATAATCAGGCGCCTCGATGCTGCTTGTCAGGCTGTCCGGATAACGCAGCTCCTGAATGCGGACATAGTTGCTTACATGATCCAGCTCCTGCTTCAAGGAAACGAAGCTGAGATTGCTGCGAAACATATAGCGGAAATAGCCTACCAAACACAGCGTCAGCTCTTGAATCAGCTCATAATTGCGCACCTGGGCAAGGCTGTACATCATATTCAGAGAATTCATGAAAAAATGGGGATTGATTTGCAGCTGCAAATGCTGCAATTCCGCCTTTTGCTTGCTCAGCTGCTCCTCGTATACATCAATACGCAGCTGCTGAATATCCGCCATCATCGTATTGAATGTTTCGTTAACTAGCTTGAATTCCTCGGCGCTTGGAGCGGCCTTGATTCGGACGTCCAGATTGCCTTCACGTATCCGCTTCATCGCCGCCAAAATCCGGTTCAGCGGGATCAATATTTCCCGGCGCAGCATAAGCAGTCCAAGCGGTAAAATGATCAGCGAGCCCAGCGCGACAAAGGTGATCAGACTCCGCAAATAAGGGAGATTTTCAAGTATTTTTTCATCTGGTATGACCGCAACTAGATTAAAATCCCCTCGAAGCGAAGGGGAGCCTACGACAAGAAACCGGGTTTTATCCCCGGTCATATAATAATCAGCCAAGCTATGATTGAGCTCAATACCATGTTCCTGAAACAGACTGGACGTCGTTAGCGGGATTCCATCGCTCGTCGTCAGCAGCGACTGTCCCTTTTCACCCAGATCAATCAATCCCAGCGCGCCAATTAATCGATTGGCATTTACCCAGGCACCAATATAGCTGCCGCCCGATTCCACGATATGATAAATATAATATTGATTATTCAACTGCGTAATTTTCCAATGAGCGGTATTCAGCAAGCTTCCGTTGCTGTTCTTGTCGAGCATCACCTGGTTCAAAAACCCCCGCATTCTTTCCCGTTCTCCGAAGGGCCTGCCTACTTGCGGACTAAGCATTAATTCCTTCTCCTGATCCGAATAGACGAAAAAAGCATCCATGCTTTTATAAATCGCCAGCGCTTGCGACAGCTTGTTGGACAGGCTGATTTTCGCCATATAATATTCATCCGGCTGCCTTGTCGTGCCCATTACGAGCAAATCCGGATCAACAGCGGCGATGCTGTTCACATATTGATCAACATCCTCGAGGCTCTGGTCAATCTGATCCATATACAAGGTCATCATATTCCGGTTCGAGTTGGCCACCTGATTGCGCACGACATCAATCGAATAAAAGCTGTTATACAGCAGCAATACGATGAGCGGCAAAGTAAATAGTAAAACGCTGGTAATCAATCTCGTTCGGATCGAGCTCCACGATAAAATTTTCAATCGACTGTTCATCCACAAGCCCCCCGTTCTCCGCGATAATGAGCCAAAATTTCAATGCCATTATCATGAAACTTAGCACGCTCTAGGAAGGAAGATCAATCTTTATCGGGAAATTTGTCGAAACCTTTGTCGAAAATCGCTCCCAGCTGCCATACGCTTCCTGCTATGCCTCTATTTCATATTTGAACCAGTCGAAATACGCTGGCGCTGTACTGTTTTCTCCATTTCCCGTTGCATAAAGTCCGGCATACACCCCTGTAAAGCCGCCAGCTACCTCTTTGGATAACATGGCACATTCTCCCGTTCCTAATACATGCGTCTGCCCATCCGGTACTGAGTAGGTAAACGTATAATGGGTTTCATTTGCTGCAATGCCAAGCTCGATAAGTGAGTCGTTGTAATCCGCCGAATGCTCAATTTTCCAAAGGCTTCCGATCCGGCGGCGCAAAATCACCCGATTTTTGCCCTCCAGCCTGGCGAGTGCAATTTCATAATGGTAGCGCTCATTCATGAGCACCGTCATCCCCGCTTCCTCTCCGTCCTGCTGCGGCTGAAATGCCATTAAAGTCGACCATTTTGCCTTAAAATGCTGCTGCCTCCGGCCAACAAATGCAGGCGACTCCGTATCGTCCAGCGTATAGGCGCTGCCGTGCAGCGCCAGCCAGCCCGGACGCTCCGCAAGCGACCAGCTTGACTCGCTCGGATTCCGCAAAAAATTCCAACTGAGCGCGAGCTGCGGTTGATTGAAATGATCCAGCTCCTGCCACGCTTCCCGCTCGCAGAGCGGCAATGACGGTGACTCCAGCTCTAATGCCGCCCGGCCATGGTTGCCAATGATCGGCCAGCCGTCCGCAGTCCAAGTCACTGGCGCGCCAAACGTTTCGCGGCCCAAATGATGCGCCGCCGGGTAGCCTATCGGGCGGATGCCAAGAAACACCGCCCACCATTGCTGCTCGGAAATTTGGATAAGCTCGGCATGTCCGGTCGCCTGTATCGGGTTATCCGTGCTGCGCTGCGTCAAAATCGGATTATGCGGGCAGCTTTCAAACGGTCCAAACGGCTCCTTGCTCCTCGCCGCAGTGACCATATGCCCGTATTCGGTACCGCCTTCGGCAATGATGAGGTAGTACCACGTGCCGATTCGGTAAAGATGCGGCCCTTCAGGAAAGGAACCGCCTGTTCCTTCCCAGATCAGCTTCCGCTCGCTAAGCAGATGGCCCGACTGCAAATCCAGCTCTGCCTGGTAAATGCCCGGAAGCTCACCGCCAAACATGACGCTCGTTCCGGTAATATAGACTTTCCCATCCGTATCGAAGAGCAGCGACGGATCGATACCCGGCCAATCCTCAAGCCATACCGGCTCCGACCAAGGGCCCTCAGGGCTGTCCGCCCATACGTAAAAATTTTTGACTACCGATACATTCGTCGTAATCATATAGAAGCGCCCATTGTGATGCCTTAGTGTCGGCGCAAAAATCCCTCTGGAGCTTGGGCTTCCGTGCAGGGGTACTTGGCTTTCTCTCGTCAGGCAGTGCCCGATTTGCCGCCAGTTGACCAAATCCGTACTATGAAAAATCGGAACGCCTGGAAAATATTCAAACGAGCTCGTCACCAAGTAATAATCGTCCCCGACACGGCACACGCTCGGATCAGGATAAAAACCGCTTAATATAGGATTAGAAAATAGCATATTCAGTTCCTCCTCTGGAAGGGCAGTGACCAAGCTCTCGGTTATTCACCAGGCTGCTCATCTGTTTTTCTTCATTGTAGTCTGGCCTTCCCTCGATGTGCCGCCGCTTGGACGACCTATCACTGCCAGTTTCACGACTTTTTTATCGGCTTAAGTGTCCTGAAGCTGCTATTCCACGCCAAAAAGCCTCCCATCCCCGCATGCTAATGCGGTTCAGGAAGGCTTGGGACTTCGGCTATTAAAATCTATAATTCATTTTACCCTTCCAGCCATACCGTCTTATCGGAGACGGATGTCCGTTTCGCTTCCAATGGCTGCATATCGGGATATCCGAGATAAATAAGGGCAACAAACTGCTCCTCCGCATCAAGGCCAAATGTGTCCTTCATCAGCGGATGGTACATGGGCTCGCCTGAGCGCCAGATGGCGCCCAGTCCATTGGCATGGGCCGCGAGCAGCAGGTTTTGCACAGCGGCATGCGCGGCCGCCAGCTCTTCCGCATAGACAGCGCGCGGGTCCTCTGCCGGCGAGCATACGACGCCAATGACGACAGGGGCACGGTAGGCTTTAGAGCGCTCCTTCGCCAGGCGGTCCTCAAGAGCGGTACCTATGCCGGTCTCCAGTGAAGCCAGCGCAACGCGCGCGTAGCCTTCGCCCAGCTTGGCGCGGCCCTCTCCTGTCATGACGATAAATTTCCATGGCTGCGTATTATGGTGGCTCGGCGCCCAGCTAGCCGCCTCCAGCAGCTTTTCAATGAGACGGCGATCAATCGGGTCCTGTTTGACCCTTCCGATTGTACGTCTTCCCCTTATAGCCTCTTCCACTTGCATGTCCATTCCCCCATTCCTCAAATTAAGCTTTCAACCAGGCCGCATACTCGCCATAGCCCTCTGCCTCAAGTTGATCCTTTGGAATAAAACGAAGAGCTGCGGAATTAATGCAGTAGCGCAAGCCATTTGGTCCAGGGCCATCATTAAAAACATGCCCCAGATGCGAATCAGCCGCCTTGCTGCGGACCTCCGTACGGATCATAAAATGGCTAATATCGCGGTGCTCCGTTACTTTCGATTCCTGAATCGGCTTCGTAAAGCTTGGCCAGCCGCAGCTTGAATCAAACTTGTCGCGCGAGCTGAACAGCGGCTCTCCCGACACGATATCCACATAGATGCCTTCTTCTTTATGATCCCAATATTCGCCGGTAAATGCCCGCTCCGTGCCGCTGTTTTGCGTCACTTCGAACTGAATAGGCGTCAGTCGCTCTTTCAGCTCTCCCAGACTCTTCTTATATTGCCAATGGTTTGCGAGGAAATCCTCACGTCCAGAGCCTTTGCGGTAAGATTTGTAGCGCTGCGGATTTGAACGGTAGAAGCCCTGATGATAATCTTCCGCCAAATAAAAAGGCTGCGCCGGTTCAATCGGCGTTACGACAGGCTTATCGAATCGGCCGCTTGCATCAAGCGCCTTCTTCGAGGCTTCCGCCTTCTCCCGTTGTTCCTCGCTATAATAAAAGATGCCGGGACGGTACGAGTTGCCGCGATCCGCGAACTGGCCAGCCAGATCGGTCGGATCGATCTGCTGCCAAAAAACATCAAGCAGCTTCTCATAGGGGAAAATCGCCGGATCAAATGTAATTTGCACCGCTTCAGTATGGCCTGTCGTCTCCGAGCAGACTTGTTCATAGGTTGGATTCGGCACATGACCGCCTGTATAGCCCGATACTACCTCGATAATGCCGGGCATCTCCTCGAATGGAGAAACCATGCACCAGAAACAGCCTCCGGCGAATATCGCCTTTTCATAGGATGGTGACTCATTCTGGGTTTCATTAAACTCAACTGACATGTCTATACAGCCTCCTTTACAGGCTTGCTGCAGCCGCTGCTGCTATACAATCGCCTGACCCTTATTATACCTCAACTGCCAGCCTCCGCAAAAGGACAACAAGACCTGCGCCCTATTCTTTGTTACAATGTAGTGACACGCGCAACAAAATGGCTTTTTTTCCGTCCAATACTATAGCCGTATAAGTCAGGTTACGATTGCAGTTCGTTCAGCCTCGTTGCAGCACACAATATGACTTTCAAAATGAGGTGAACGTTAAAATATGAGCAACTTGCAAGAAGCTGAGCTCTCCAGCCACCATGAGCCGCTGCGGCGGCGCAAACGGAGCAATCGCGCTTTTTTCGTATTCGTTATCGTCTGGATCATTCTCATTTCCGGCGGCATTATGGGCGCCAAATGGTACAGCGACAAAATCCAGCGCGACGTCGCAGCTGATCTGGAGCGCCAGACGTCCGCGCAAATCGCGGCGATGCAGCAGGACTACACGCAGCGGATGGACAAGCTGGAAGCTTCCTATAAGGAAGAGCTGGCCCAGCTCGATGCCAAGGTGGATGCCTTGAATGAGCTGTTGACCTTTACGAAGGATAATGCCGACTCCAAGACCGACAACAGCAACAAGCTGTATACCCAGCTTAATGAAGTGAAGAAGAAGCTGAACGAACTGCAAAAAAATCTGGATGTGTTGAAATGAATGTATCCGTAAAAGCACTCAATAGGACGATGCTGCTCGCGTGTACCCCTTTTCTCGGCATGCTGCTTTGGCTGCTGCTGTCGGAGGTGGCCGTTGAGCTGTCCACCACTGCTTTTCCCGTTCACGAGGCTGAAGCGCAGCGGCAAGAGCCCGCAGCCTTCACCTCGAAGACAGCGGCGGGACTGGAGCAGGCTCGTACAACAGCCGAGCAGACGGGAAAGCTGATTAAGAAGGAAATTACGCTGTATAACCGGACCAATGCGGAAATGAAGCAAATCGCCAGCACCGCAGCTGCCCAAGCCCGCATACCGCTTGAAATTTACGACCAGCTCATCACGAGCAAGCTTGGAGCACCGTCGGCTACCGTTAATACGGACAAGCTTCGCGCCCAGCTCTTCCAAATCAAGACGCAAAACTTTCAAAGCTACGCGGTGAAAATCGAGCTGAAATCAGACGATGCAATGAAAATGTCGCTCGGCGGAGACAAGTATGGCGGCGCGGAGACGACGCTCGCAGCGGTGAAGCGCCTCGGCGCGTATATCGGTATCAATGCCGGAGGCTTCGCAGACGCTCAGGGCGTTCGCTACCCCCTAAGCACGACGATGATTGACGGCGAATATGTGAATGGCTTTGAGCCATCGTTTGCCGATTTATTTTTTGTCGGCTTGAACGAGGATAACGAGCTCGTCGGCGGTAAGTTCACGAGCAAGGCGCAGCTCGATAGCCAGCACATGAAGTTTGGCGCTTCGTTCGTGCCTGTTCTGCTGCAAAATGGTGCCGCCATGCCGATTCCCGATAAGTGGAAAAATAGCCCCAAGCGCGCACCTCGCACGGTCATCGCGAACTACAAGGACAATCAGCTGCTACTTCTCGTCGCCGATGGCTATAACGAGAATGGCAGCTCCGGCGCGACGCTGGAAGAACTGCAAATTTTACTTAAGCGCTACGGCGCCGTTAATGGCTTTAATCTCGATGGCGGCGGCTCCTCGTCGCTGATCTGGAACGGCAGCGTCATTAATAGCCCTTCCGATCGCCAGCTCCGCAAGCTGCCAACGAGCTTCCTGTTTTTCAAGTAATGGCTTGTACGAATTTCTTTATCCTTATTAAACGTAAAAAAAGCGTTCAACCCTGCTGCATGAGCGGGTTGAACGCTTTTTGTTGTTTATTCGCCGCCCATGAATACGTAGCGCCCGATGACGAGCACGGCGAGTATCCACATGAGCCAGTGAATATGGTATTTTTCCTTTGCTTTGCCTGACAGGTTGGCAACCGAGGCCAATACAACGTACGATACGATACCGAACGAAATGCCGTTCGCAATATTGTACGTAAATGGCATCAAGGCGAGCGTCAAAAATGACGGAATCGCATAAACCATATCCGAAAAATCAATTTCCTTGATCGACTGCATCATCAGCACGCCGACAATAATGAGAGCCGCATTCGTAGCTGCTGGAGGCACAAGTGCAACGAGCGGCGAGAGGAACACAGCCAGCAGGAAGCAGATACCTGTCGTAACCGAGGTGAGGCCTGTACGTCCGCCCTGAGCGATACCGGAGGAGCTTTCCACAAACGCTGTCACTGTGCTCGTTCCGAGCATTGCGCCGCCGCTAACGCCGATAGCATCGACGAACATCGCTTTGCCGATGCGCTTCTTGCCTTCCACCGGATCTTTCATGTAGCCAGCGCGGTTCGCCGTGCCGACAAGCGTTCCGAAGGTATCGAACAGCTCGACGAACGTAAACGTCAGAATGACGGTCACGAGGCCAACTTCCAATACACCAGGGAAATCAAAGTGGAATAAATTCATTTTTGAAAAATCAGGCACCCATGTTTGTCCGCTCAGTTTCTCGCTGACGTTCACCTGACCGATAACAATCGCAATGGCCGTCGTGAGCAAAATTCCCCACAAAATCGCCCCAGGAATGCGAAGCACCATCATAATCCCGATAATGAACAGCGCCACAACCGTGAGTGCTACCGTACCATTGTGCAGGCTGCCAAGGTGAATAACCGTCTCCGAGCCCGATACGTCGGTATAAGCGCCCTGCTTAATATCCGTGAAGCTGGATACGGCAATCGTCATAATGCCGCTGCCCTTCAGGCCGATAATCGCAATAAACAAGCCGATACCGACAGTAATCGCATGCTTAAGGCTGTCTGGTACGGCTGTAATCAGCATTTGCCTGATTTGAGTCACGGTCAATATAATAAAAATAATACCCGAAATAAAAACCGCTGTAAGTCCCATCGCGATGGAAATCGGTTTTCCAGTCGCCTGTGAAGAAATAACCGTAGCTGCAAAATACGCATTAAGCCCCATTCCGGGCGCGAGAGCTACGGGGAAATTAACGAACAGCCCCATGGCAATCGTGAAAATACCTGCTGACAGTGCCGTGGCCAAAAATACGGCTCCCCAGTCAAATCCGGCTGGTGTGAGCACAATCGGATTTACAGCCAGTATGTACGCCATGGTCATGAAGGTCGTCAGTCCTGCCATAATCTCTGTACGAATGTTCGTACCATGCTCTTTCAAGCGAAAAAATCGTTCCATCGCTATTCACTAGCCTCCCCAAGTCAAATTATACTGCGCACTGATGCATCTATTTTTAGAAACTCATTTTAATCAATTGCTTCCTTGTTTGTCAATGATTTAAAACGAACATTTACAATAAGCGCTCTTTAATCATTCGGGTTTCATTGCGAATTTTCTGATAACGACCTTAATTCCGTCCCTTTAATCGCAACCTTCCGAAAATGAAAGCGTTTGAAGAAAATGCGGCTAACGGCAAAAAATGCCCCTTCGGATAAGATGTCCGAAAGGGCATTTTTTTATCTATTTCCGTTATTATCGGCCTCCGCCTTGAGGTCTTCCGCCTCCACCGCCGCCGCCGAAGCCGCCTCCGCTGCTGGCAGTCGTTACTCCGGATTCATTCAGCCAAGTTACACTGCTTGAGACTTCGAAATCGGTCACTTTCGTTCCGCCTGTATAGGCACCATCCGTATACATGCCATCTGTATTACTGCCGGTCGAGCTTCCACCTGTGTAGAGAGTGTAGGAACCGCCTTGCGCAAGCTCCGGTGAGCTAATGACTACAGCTTGATAGTTTTTCGATGGGGCAAAGGTCATAATCGTGTTGCCTTCGCTATCTTGAAGATGGACTAGCGTACCTGCCTGCTGAGCTTGGGAGAACGTCATAGCGATTGTGGCTTGACTGGAATCATCAGCTGTGGCCTGAAGCATGCCTGAGCTTCCTGCTGCCACAAGCGTTCCTCCGCTAATGTCAAAGCTGCCGTCGTAATCCAATGAACCATTGCCGTTGCCCGTTGGTCCATTCACAATAACCGTACCGCCCGTCATCGTAATCGAGCCGTTGGAGTCAAGTCCATCGCCTGCAGCATCCACAGTCACATATCCGCCGCTAATGGTAAGCATGTTGCTGGAGGATGCGCTGAACTGATCTGCCCGGCCTCCTGCCGCCTCGCTCGTTTCATCACTGCCGCCCGCTACATTGATGCCGTCATCGGAAGCAACGACATGCGTCTCGCCGCCGGAGATCGTAATGTTTGCTCCTTCAATGCCTTCGTAACTTTTCGTGATGTTAATGCTGCCTCCGGCAATCGTTGTCAGTGCGTCAGCATGGATGCCGTCATCACCAGTCGCGATTTCCATTTCGCCGCCTGTTACCGTCACATTGCTGTTGCTGTGCAAGGCATCATCTGCGGAATCAACCGTAAAGGTACCGCCGTTGACCGTCATATCTCCGCCTGCCTTCAGCCCTTTAGCACTCGTTGATTCGGTTTCTGTCGTTTCCGTAGTTGCTGTCGCCGCTGCGCCTTGGGATGTGCCGGTTGCCGAAGTGGCATTCATACCGCCTCTTTGCATGCCCATGCCGCCTGGTCCTTCCTCCTGCTTCACTTCACCGTTCACGCTGCCTCCCCCTGTTACGAGATTGAAGGTGCCGCCATCCACAATCAGCGCCGTTTCAGCTTGAATGCCGTCATTGCCCGCTTCAATGGTGAACGTTCCACCTGCAATGGCGATAAATCCACGGCCCTCATCGGTGTCATTGGTCGATTTAATGCCGTCTCCTTCGGCTTTAATCGTTACCGTGCCCTCCTCAATAGCAACCATATCCTTACCGACAATACCGTCATCCGCAGCCGTGATATCGATGGTTCCAGATACGATTTTCAAATCGTCTTTGCTTGTAATTCCATCATTGTAGCTTGCGACTACCGTCAGCTTGCCTGTGCCATTAATCGTCAGATCCGCTTTGCTGAAAATAGCTGCGCTTGGCTCATCCGTAGCAGCATCCGCGAATACGTAGGTTTCACCATCGGAGATCGTGTTTTCCGTACCTTCTTGCAGCGTAATGACTACATTACCCGCTTCCTTGATGTAGATTCCAGCGCTGTCGTTATCATGAATGTTAGCTCCATTAAGCACGAGATGAACGTCCCCATCATCCTGTACATCCACGACAACTTGCCCGTCGCTCAGCGTTCCGCTTAGAACGTAGGTGCCGGCTGCCGAAATCGTTACGGTGCTGCCCGAAGCTTTTGCACCTGAGCCGGTAACCGCTGCGCTTGTTCCGTTCAGCTTAATGGCCGTCGACGTCTCGGCACTCCAATCCACCGCCTTGTCCGCCTCATCGAACGTTACTACATCCGATACGGCAACGCTTGCTGGCGCGGCAGCAGTGGTCTCGCCGCTTTGTGAACTCGCCGCAGCTGCTGCGGTAGTGGCTGTTGCAGTAACCGCTGATGTTGTTGCTGCTTGCGATGAAGTACTACAGGCCGATAATACGACCGAGCAAATGAGCAAAACACCTAGCATCTCGCGAAATTTATTCTTTTTCATATGAATCATCCTCTCGGGTTTGGTTTGCTTAAAAATCATACGTGGTAGGGCTCATCGTTAATGAAATGTCCAGATTGCCGTTTCTGCAGCGAATCGCATCGAGGAATTCCTTTTGATTCGTCTGCTCATCAATGGTCACGGTGTAAACCAGCTCGTATAAGCTGCCTAGCTCAGTCGTTCGAATCTTGCTAAGCGCGTAACCTACTTTGAATTGGGCAAAAACTTCAGCAAATGCTTCTTCATACCCCAGATTTTCCGGGATTGTTACTTTCAGCACTTTTTGCAGCGTCTTTCTTACTCCAAACTTAACGCGGTTAAGGATAACCATGAGTACACAGAGGATAATCGTGAACAATATCGCGTAACCGAACGAGCCAACTCCGCAGGCAAGCCCTGCTGCCATGGTGAACAATACAAAGGTGATATCTTTAGGATCGCCCGGCGCGCTTCTAAACCGGATAATCGAGAACGCTCCTGCAAGGCTGAACGCTCTAGCGATATTGCTGCCGATAAGCAAAATGATAATGGCCACGATGACGGGCAGCAGCACCATTGTTAGTGTAAAGCTTTGCGAGTAGCCATTCGGATTCGTTTTCATATAGGTGTAGCTGATCATTCCGCCAAGAACAAGGGATAACAAAATCGTGATAACGGCTGAGCTAAAGGTCAAATCCGTTGTCGTGAGCGTTGTGGAAAAAAGAGAATCAAGCATAAAGGACACTCTCCATTTCTAGCTTGCTGTTTTTCAGCATTTTTTTGTATTCATTGCCGTATTTCGAAAAGCTTGTGCGATACATCTGATGCTCGGACAGCATTCTCGACAGCCACATTGGGATCGTCTTCTCTGCCTTCACTTCCATGAGCCATTGTCCAGGCTCCAGCAGCGGTTCGCCATAATTGCCGCTCTCAAGCCTCAGATCATATCGCCGGCAATTAATATTCGTATCGAAGGTAATGCGGAGGTCGCGATTCTCTTTGCTGAACAGCGCCTTGCGGTCATAGCCCAGATACACTTTAGGCTGCAATTCATATTGCTGAAGAAAATATGTAATTTCCTGCAGCACCTGCTTGTTCATGTACCCCTGCAGCTCTGGCTGAAGTCCCGTACGGACAAATTCATAGGCTTCGTTCAGCTTCAGTCCCGTTCTTCTTTTGTTAACGAGCCCGAACACCTTTTTCTTAATTTCCAGATAAACCTTCGCATCCTCCTTAGGAGTGCCGTAAGCTCTCAGGCGAAGCTTTTCCTTATACTTCGGCTTGGACAGGCTGTTGCGAATCAAGGCATCATGCTCAGTGTCATAATACAAGTTGGTGATGGAGTAAAATTCATGCTGCTTGTTGTAATCATCCAGTTCCATGTATTCCAGCAGTTGAAGGTAAAAATTGCGGTAGGCAACACTATCGAGCAAATATTTGTTCTCGTATCGATTGAAAACCTCAATGGCCATATCGTTCAAATCCTCTCTATTTGGTCTCGCATGTTATTCGCTTGGCGATCTGGTTCGTTGTTTGCGCCCTGTTCTCGCTTGCTATATTCGTATCTTAGTCCCCAAACCTTTAACGAAACTTAAATGAATTTACAAAATTTTAATTTTAAAAAAAGTGGTGCGAATGGGGCTTCACTTCATGAAAAGATCGGCTTCCGATCGCCATTCCCCTTTCCGCTGCAAACATTAAGGTTGACTAAAGGTAATCCTGATATAATGGCCTTATTAAAAATATAGGAAAGGATATCATTTCGTTATCCTTTCTCTATATTTCTCAGAATGAAATGCGCCGAGCCGCCAAGGACGGCGACAGCCGTTTCACCTTCATACACAACCTATATATAAAGGATGACTGGCCATGAGAATTTTAATTGTAGAAGATGAGCTTCATTTAGCTGAAGCTTTAAGCCAAATATTAAAGAAGCATAATTACTCCGTTGATGCGGTCCATGATGGCGTTTCTGGGCTCGATTATGCGCGGAGCGGCATTTATGATTTGCTGCTGCTTGATATTATGATGCCTGAAATGGACGGAATCAGCGTATTGACGCAGCTCCGTAAAGAGGGCGTATCCACCCCCGTCATTCTGCTGACCGCAAAAGGAGAAATTACCGATATGGTGGCTGGACTTGATCATGGGGCGGATGACTATATCGCCAAGCCTTTTTCATCCGAGGAGCTGCTTGCCCGAATACGGGCTGCACTAAGACGCAAAGGCGAGGTGCTGCCGGAGGATGCCTTAAAGTTCGGGGATATCGAATTAAACACGTCGAATTTGAAGCTTTCCGTTAAAGATAAAGAAATAAAGCTCAATTTAAAGGAAAGTGCTCTACTCGAGCTGCTGATCGTCAGGAAGCAGGCGATTACCTCCAAGGAGTTGATTATTGAGAAGCTTTGGGGCTTTGATTCAGAAGCGGAGCACAACAATGTGGAGGTTTATATCTCTTTTTTACGGAAAAAGTTTACATTCCTGCATTCGTCCGTACGCATTAACACGATTCGAAACGTAGGGTATGTA
Organism: Paenibacillus liaoningensis; assembly: GCF_059609455.1. NCBI lineage: Bacteria > Bacillati > Bacillota > Bacilli > Caryophanales > Paenibacillaceae > Paenibacillus > Paenibacillus liaoningensis. The sequence continues at coordinate 341,144 of NZ_JCAALU010000001.1, read as the reverse complement.
TTAGAGGTGACTGCCTAATGTTCACGAAGCTCAGAAATCGGTTCCTGATCGTGAATTTGGTCATCATTTCGGTAGTCATGTTGATCGCCTTCGCTTCCATTTACGTCATTACGTACCGGAATGTGCAGGCAGATATTAATGATGAGATTCACCGGGTAGCCGATTTTTATCAGAAGCCCTCAGGCGGTTCTGATGCTTCCCCCTCCGGCAGACACAAGGGCGAATCTCCTTCTGCACCTCTAGATAACGGGGCAATAGATAAAGGTTCTATGGATAGCGGGCCTATGGATAATGGGGATTCACGTCCAGAGCGTTCAGTTGCTTTTTCGCTTAAAACAGATGCTGAGTGGAACATTACAAGCACGACTTCTCCATTCGAAATGGACAGTGAATTTTATGCAGCTGCGGTGCAGGAGGCTTCGACGGTCACTAAAAATACCGGACAGTTCAGCTTGGATGGGGGCCACTGGGCTTTTCTCAAGCAGCAGACGAATGAAGGCTATAATCTGGTTTTCCTTGACGTCACTGCCCAGCAAGATATTTTGACCAATTTAATTTATACGTTTTCTGTCGTTGGGCTCGCGATGCTGATCATCTTGTTTTTCACCAGCCGTTTCTTCGCCAATCAGTCGATCAGACCCGTGAGAGAAGCGTTCGATAAACAAAAGCAATTTATTGCCGATGCTTCGCATGAAATGAAAACACCGCTTACGATCATTAACACCAATACGGATGTGCTGCTCTCCAACAGTGAAGATACCATTCACAACCAAGCGAAGTGGCTGCACTACATCAAATCAGAAACGGAAAGAATGACGAAGCTGACCAATGACCTGCTGTATTTAACGGAAATGGATGATGCCCGAACAAGCATGGTCCACAGCAAGTTCAATATGAGTGATGCGGTTGAAAATATTATTTTAACGATGGAAGCTGTTATCTTTGAGAAAAATGTGTCTCTGGACTACGACATTGAACCCGATTTAATGGTGCAGGGCAGCAGTGAGCAGATTAAGCAAGTCGTGATGATTTTGCTGGACAATGCTGTCAAATATACGAGTGCCAAAGGAACGGTCACCATGTCGCTCCAGAAGCAGCAGAACGATATTGTGCTGGCGGTCACCAACACCGGTGAAGGAATTGCCGCCGAGCATCTGACCCGCATTTTTGACCGGTTTTACCGTACCGATTCCTCCCGGGCGCGCAAGCAAGGCGGTTACGGCCTTGGCCTGGCGATTGCGAAGTCCATTATCGACCAGCATAAAGGGAAAATTTACGCGAAAAGCACAGTAGGCGAGTCTACAAGCTTTTATGTTCATCTATCTTGAGCGGATTTATCGGGGTTAGCAGCAAGTTGTTGCTCCGCCCCGCTCCATCTGGAAACACGTACAAAAAAGACTGATGAGTGTTCATCAGTCTTTTTTGGCTATTTTGCAATCGTTAAGGTATGCTCGACTATTTGGAAGCAGGGTTGTCCGCTCCATCTGGTTGTGCGCTCGCGATTGAACTTTGGTTGCCTTGTAGTCGATTCAAGTTGTCCGCTGCTGCTGCGTTTGACGCCAATGTGCTGCTGAACATAATACTGATCATCAGCATGCTTGCTGCTAATGTCTTTTTCATAGTGGTAGCCTCTCATTTCTGTCCCATATGGATGTGAACAATATTAATTATAGACATACAACCTTAAATGGATATGAATTTTCGGACAATTTTTATGAATCCTTTCAAATAGGCTGGCTCGTAAAAGAATGGGTCGCGCTTAGTCCTTAAATCATATTGTCATTTTATGGTTGAGGTGATACGCTTACTTACAGCAGGCTATTGAACTGGAGGAGAATGATGATGAAGATGAATAAAGGGTTATTTTCCAGCCTTCTTGTTTTGGCGGTTACTTCAACCCATTTTGCATTTACAAATGTAAGCGCAAACAATTCAAGCTCCGAATCTAAGCAGCCCTCGTACTCCTTAGTTGTGAAAGGCTTTGACTGGGGTCCCAGCGTGCATAAAATCGTCTTGAGCACAGGAAGCACCATTCAAGGAAATTCGCTGGCTAAAGACAGCTTCAAAATTTTAGTAGAGCGAAATTATCCCATGTTTAACTTCGATACCCAAAGCTCCTATGAAGGCTTCGATAGCGGCAGCAGAAGCATAAATAACACCTACCTTTCAGACGAGGAAGGCAACAAGCTAGACCAGCAAACAGGCCAATACATTACGATTGAGATGAGCGTCCACCCTGATCTGGCTACTGCAAGCACGTTTAACTTTGATCTGCAGACCTTTACGAATCAATATGTAGACCTTCAATATACGATTATTCAGCAGAAGGCGCTCAAGGACGCCGCTGGTAATGTAATCAACGATTTGACGACAACGCAGGAGACCCCGTATACGGTCATCGAGCAATTCGTCGACAAATTTGATCTAACAGGAAAATTTGATTATAAAGACGCTAAATATGGCGACATTGCGCTTACCTATGCGTCTTATTTGCCTGACACCGACGGGAAGAAGCTCCCGCTGATCATCTGGCTGCACGGGGCTGGAGAAGGGGGAACCGATCCCCGAATTGCTCTTTTGGGCAACCGGGTAACGGCGTTAGCTGAAGACGCTGTACAGAAATTTTTTGGCGATGCGGCTGTTCTCGTACCACAAACCCCTACCTTCTGGATGAATAACGGCACGGGGCAATATACGCAAGATGGCAGCAGCATGTATACGAACGCCTTGACGGCTTTAATCAAACAATATGTCAAAGACAATAAAGCGAATATTGATCCGAAGCGAATATATATTGGCGGCTGTTCAAACGGCGGCTTTATGTCCCTTAAAATGCTTCTTGAGAATCCTAATTATTTTGCAGCAGCTTATCCGTCGGCAGAGGCCTATTTGGACACTTGGTTAACCAATAAAGATATCGCCAAGCTTAAAAATATCCCTATCTGGTTTACGGCCGCCGGAGCGGATCAAACCGTGGAAACTGCAAAAAACACAACGCCAACTTATAAGAGGCTCATTGCTGCTGGTGCACCTAATGTCCATTATTCTTATTTTGACACTGTGCTCGATTTGAGCGGCCAGTATGTCAAAGGCAAAGGAAATAACAGTCCTTATGAATATAATGGGCACTGGTCATGGATTTATGTCCTGAACAATGAAGTGTCAAACGACTATAATGGCAAACCTGTAAAGGTTGAAGGCAAAGCCGTCACCCTTATGGAATGGCTGGCAAAGCAATCAAAATGATGGTGGTTAAATTATAGTTAGACAGTTTCTTAAGGTGCGAATGCGTTAAGGATTTTATGACGTTATGTATTCGCACCTAGGAAAATCTGCATACCCCTTTACTCCTCTACGATTAACTTGCTGTTCCATAATGCGAGTACAACATCCATTTGTGAATTGTGCTGTTTCTGAACACCATTCAAAACTTCCCGCCATAATGCAGACTTATCCTCAATCAGTTCAGGCTTGCTCCTTAATATTTGAACAGCACGAACAGCATATTGCTTATTTAACTGCGGCCCATCAGTAAACGTATATTTACCTTTATGAATACCATTCACTAGCCCCTCCTCACACAAGCCAAGAAAGGAATTTTTAGGACATCCTTTTTTCTGTTGAGAAGTACCTTCGCCAAATACATTGGTAGCAGCTGAATTCCAGGCTGTTACGGGCTTCACATTATTGTCATCTAAAATAAGCCGCGCAGCATGAACAGCCACAACTCCATACTTGTTCATCTTTACCACCCTTTCTCTCTCATCAAATAAATTCCAAAAATGTATTCCTCTTAAGTTGCTTACTAGCTATAATAGCTATAATGCTTGTAGACATGCTAACATAATCCAATACAATATAGACATCGTAATGGCTCGAGGCTGCTAGGGAAATCGAGACTGATTCGAAATATGACTATGCTCTAAAAGGATGGTTGGGTGTGAAAAAATATACGGTTATCATCATTCTATTCCTACTTGTAGCAGCTGCTTTAACAGTACCTAGCAAGCAGCAATACGCTGAATGGCTGAAAGGGCACATTAAAGAGGAAAGCAACAGTTTAATTATCGATTTGGGCGTGAACCTGCTTGGCACAACGATTATTGAGAAAGTAACGACTTGCCAAAGCTATGTCGTTTTAAGTGTGTGCACTACCAAAATTAGCGGACCCGAAAAAATCAAAGCAGCGGGAATATTCAACCATTTTATCCCTTTGCAATTACCTAAGTAAGCTCATCATAGAGCAAAAAAATAATAATAAACTCCCTTCAGTTTGCTGTATAGCTCATACGAAGGGAGTTTTTTGTTACAGATGGTTTATTACTTAGGACGTGTATGCAAACGTGAGTAAGCTGGATGCAGATCGAATTTCACGTCAAACGTGCTACCGCTCCTACCTTAAAATGTCCTCGCTTATGAATTCCTCGAATATGAATTTGAACGCACATAACGAAAGGCGTCTTCGTGCAATGACTTGGCGGACACAGCCGCAGCTATTTCAACCAGAACAGAGGAAACGGCATAGGTTGCGGACTCAGAAGACGCTAATGCGCTGCAATTCGTTAGTTTGATGGGATAATGTGAGCTATAACGGCTTTCCTGTCCGCTTGCGGCCTAAAATCCCTTCAAATGCCACAATAGCGGAACCTCAGTCCGTCAAAAAATGAGGTAGCAGCACGATACCGATTTGCATTCAAATCCTAGTTGAACTTGTAAGAAACACCCGTTAAGCTTTCTGAAATATTCCATAGCCGGTTTGAAATATCAGCAGCGTATAATTTATTAATGATCTCGTCACTCTTAGGGTAGCCTCTCCTGCCGCCTCTCCCATCTGGACCAATATACTCCCCGCCCTTGATTGACGGTTCTGTAGCAGCATACAAGGTAGGCAGAGCCCCCATATGGGCTGGCTGACTTAATAATCCTGTAAGCATACGCATGAATGTATTGGCCTGTTTTCCTGAATCGAAGGAAAATAAGTTGGTATTCGATATTCCAGGATGGCAGGCTACGCTTACGGCATCTACGTGATTGGAAAGAAACTTGTTTTGAAGCTCTTTGGCGAACATGAGATTGGCCAGCTTGCTTTGTCCATAAAATTTTATAGCGCTATATCCCTTGGAACCGTCTAAATTGTCAAAATGGATAGCAGCGTTATGAGCAGCTATACTGCTTACGGTAACTACTCTCGAATTTGGGGTAGAAATAAGCTTTGGCAAAAGTAAGCCCGTCAGGGCAAAATGGCCCAAATGGTTTCCGCCAAACTGTGATTCAAAGCCATCCTTGGTCAAACGATGCGGGGGAATCATAATTCCAGCATTATTGATAAGAATAGATAAGGAGTCGTATTGATTCATAAAATCGGATGCGAATGCCCTGATGCTATTCAAATCACCAAGGTCAAGCTGCATCGGTGTCACATGTGCACCCGGATAGACCGACTTTATTTTGCCGGCAGCCGCGCTTCCCTTCTCCATGTTCCGAACAGCTAGTATAACCTTTGCCTTTCTTTCAGCTAGTGCTGCTGCTGTTTCAAAACCCAGCCCGCTATTCGCGCCTGTAATAATGACTACTTGATCTGACACATCTGTAATGTTGTCTTTGGTCCAAACAACGCTCATTTTAAATGCACTCCCTTTGGTATCAAATAGCAGAAAATGACTCGATTGGGTCAAGGTGAAACGGCTTTCGCCGTCCTCTGGCGGCGCGGCACGTTTCATTCCGAGAAATATAGAGAAAGGATGGGAAAATCATATCCTTTCCTATATTTTGAAAATTGATGTCATCCTAAAGAAATTATAAGCACAGTTGGTGTTGTGAACATGTCCTATGTCTATTACAATATAATATGTTCTCTAATATGTTCTCAACTTAGTTACAGAAAGGAATTTGGCAATGAACAACCCTTCCAACTATCAGGTCTTATTGTATTATAAATTTGTTGCGATTCCCGATGCGGAGCTATTCGCAGCCGAACATTTGGCTTACTGCAAGGAGTTAAACGTGCGAGGCCGCATTCTTATTGCGGACGAGGGCATCAATGGCACAGTTTCCGGAACGATTGAGCAAACGGAGCAATATATGCGTGACCTGCGCTCCAATCCGTTATTTGCCGATATCGTATTTAAGATCGATGAAGCCGATCAGCATGCTTTTCCAAAAATGTTCGTCCGTTACAAAAAGGAGCTCGTTACTCTCCGCTACGACAAACCGCTTGATCCCAATACGCTAACCGGCACGCATCTGTCTCCTAAAGAGTTCCACGACTATTTGCAAAGGGAAGACGTTATTGTGCTTGATGGCCGAAGCGATTACGAATACGATCTTGGACATTTCCGCAATGCGATCAGGCCTGATCTTAAAACCTTCAAGGAATTTCCAGAATGGCTTCGTGAAAATATGGCGGATATGAAAGACAAGCCGATCATTACTTACTGTACTGGCGGTATCCGCTGCGAGAAGCTGACTGGCGTCATGCTAAGCGAAGGCTTCAAGGATGTCTATCAGCTCGATGGCGGCATTGTCACCTATGGCAAAGACGAGGAAGTTCAAGGAAAGCTTTTCGACGGCAAATGTTATGTATTCGATGAGCGGATTTCGGTGACCATTAACCGCACGGATGAAGCTGTCGTCGTCGGAAAATGCTATCACTGTGAAGCGCCAGCGGAAACCTACATCAACTGCGCGGATGATACCTGCCACCGTCAGCATATTGTATGCCCGGACTGCGAGGAAACCCATCACGGCTTCTGTTCTATGGAATGCGAGGAGCATGTGACAAGCGTTTAATTGGTTTTAGTTATGATTAAAAAAAACTCTCTTTCAATTGCTATTAAAAGCAAATGAATGAGAGTTTTTTATTGATGCAGCACAGAGATACGCGCCCTGGAAGGCGTTGATGCAAGCGAAGCAACAGATTTTCAAGGAACGGTTCAAAGCGCTGTTCTCCATCTGGCCATATTCTGGTCGGATGGAAAGCGTTGACGACATGGCATAGATAGGTTGATAGCGTATTTGCAGTGCGTTCAAATAAAACCCGATATGGATGTTTCTCCCATAACATGCTATCCTATAGTAGCTTATTGATAAGCAAGTTCCTTACACGAAGGGAGATGATTTTAATGGCGACGACTTATATGGTGGTTTCGTCCTAAAACAGAATAGAAGGCATACATGAAAAAAGCGGGAAGAATGCCCGTATTATTTGGTATGCCATCTAAAGTAACCTTTCGTGAATATTGCTGTTTGCGGGATACGATGAAGGTCGTATCTTTTCTATGTCCTGATGCCGCGCGACAGCAGCTTCTTTAGAGGCTGCTTGTCCGCGGCATTTTGCGTCCAAAAAAACAACATTATGAGGAGCTAACAAAAAAACATGATTGATTTAGAAACCTATGGATATACAAAAATAGAAGAAATTCCAGGCGGGAGAGTTATGTTGCCCAGCAGCATGAGAACAAGTTTGTCCAAGACAAAACGAGCTATCGACAAGAGGGCTCAAAACAAATCGATCGCCATGTGGAGCAAGCAAACGAAAAAAACGGGAGCGTGAAGAAATGAATATCAAACTCGAAACGCTGAACTATGCTTTAAGCCAATTGTTCAAAACGAATATCATCTCCGCCGAATGCCAAACCGTGCCGTTACATGGCGGGACTGTGGGAGCTGTGTACCAGGTAACAGGGATAGCCGTAACTGCTGATGGAAAGAAATTGCCGTACCGTATTGTTCTAAAAATTCAGAAGAAATGGGAGCGTTACGGCGATCCTAGTTCATGGCGTCGGGAATTTGATCTCTATGCTTCTGATTTGGGAGCGACGTTCTCGGATTCCTTTCGCTGGCCGATATGTTATCACGCCGAAATCAATGACGATGAAAATGAATTCCAACTGTGGTTGGAATATGTAGACGGCGTGTCCGGCCTAGACTTGACCGGTGATATGTATGAACAGGCCGCGCTGGAATTAGGACGCTATCAAGGCAAGCTTTATGCGGAGCAGCCAGCCGTGCTTCAGAGTCTGACCAACCTGAGCCATGCTGATTTGATGAAAAATACGTATCTGCATTACAGGTCATGGCCTGTCGTCTACAATTATATACGCTCGGAGGACTGCGAATTTCCGATGCACGTGCGGGAAATGCTCATTGACATTGATGAGAACGCAGATGAGATATTCACCCGCATTGAAAAATTGCCCCTCGTGCTATGCCACCGGGACTTCTGGGTAACCAACCTGATCTGCGCAGAAGGAAAAATAATTCTCCTAGACTGGGATACTAGCGGATGGGGCTACCTGGGCGAGGATCTTGCAAGCCTGATTGCGGATGAGGCGGATATTGATCATATGGTCGAATACTACCAGCGATGTGTCCCCGCGTATTACAAAGGATTTTCGGAATATGGAGATGTATCTCCTATCGCCGTTAATTGCGTCTACGAGCTGATCCTTCTCGTATTCGGGTACAGGCTTGTGGAGTGGTATCTCCACGCAGAGGACGATGACAAGAAGACGCAGCTTCTCCATACGCTCCAAAAAATCTATGAAATAAAAACCATTTCTGCACAGGGGTGACTTTATCCTCGTCCTTATATGAGTAAGCTATTCGAACACTATATCTAGCGATTATAAAAAAAGAACTCCGAAAACCCTCAAATGTAGAGGGATTTCGGAGTTTCTTTTCATTATTCCCATTCGATCGTAGCTGGCGGTTTCGACGTAACGTCATAGACGATACGGTTAACGTTGTCCACTTCGTTTACGATACGTACCGAAATTTTCTCAAGCACATCCCAAGGAATACGAGCCCAGTCCGCTGTCATTCCGTCAATTGACGTAACGGCGCGGATACCTACGGTGTAGGAATACGTGCGGGCATCGCCCATAACGCCTACGCTCTTCATGTTCGGAAGCGCAGTGAAGTATTGCCAAATTTCACGGTCAAGGCCAGCCTTGGCAATTTCATCGCGGAGAATCGCATCTGACTCGCGTACGATCGTCAGCTTCTCTTCGGTTACTTCGCCAAGCACGCGAATCGCAAGACCTGGACCTGGGAATGGCTGACGCCATACGATGGCATCTGGCAAGCCGCACTCGGAACCGACTTTACGAACCTCATCCTTGAATAGCGCTTTAAGCGGCTCTACAAGCTTGAACTTAATGTCGTCCGGCAGGCCGCCGACATTGTGGTGGGACTTGATTGTTTGGGCTGTAGCTGTACCGCTCTCAACGATATCCGTATACAGCGTGCCTTGCGCCAAAAATTCAAAGTCATCGAATTTATCCGACTCTTCTTGGAAAACGTAAATGAATTCGTTGCCGATAATTTTACGTTTTTGCTCCGGATCGTCAACGCCCGCAAGCTTGCTCATGAAACGCTCTTGTGCATCGATTTTGACCACTTTCATATCGAATTTGCCCACGAACGTTTCCATAACGCCTTCTGCTTCGCCCTTGCGGAGCAAGCCGTGGTCAATAAACATACAAGTAAGCTGATCGCCGATCGCCTTGTGCAGCAAAATCGCAACAACAGAGGAATCTACACCGCCGGAAAGGGCGCATAGCACCTTCTTGTCGCCAACCTGGTCGCGAATATCGCGGATTGTATCCTCAATAAATGTCTCCATCGACCAATTGCCGTCACAATCGCAAATGTTATAGAGGAAGTTGCGAATCATTTCATTGCCGAATACAGAGTGACGAACTTCCGGATGGAATTGCACCGCATAGAAGTGCTTGTCCGGGTTGCTCATTGCCGCAATTGGAGCATGCTCCGTGCTTGCGTCAACATTGAAGCCTGCTGGCGGCTCTACTACGAGGTCGCTGTGGCTCATCCATACGGTCTGGCGAGCGTCGAGGCCTTGCGTCAAACGGCTGTCCGGCGTAAAATCAACCTCTGCTTTACCGTATTCCCGTTTGCCTGCGCGCTCTACTTTGCCTTGCAATTGATGCGACATCAGCTGCATGCCGTAGCAAATGCCAAAGATCGGAACTCCCAGATCGTAGATTGCCGGGTCAACAAGCGGCGAGTTCGTTTCGTATACGCTAGCTGGACCTCCTGAGAATACAATCCCTTTCGGCTGAATTTCACGAATGCGCTCAACCGATGTATTAAATGGCAGCAACTCGCTGTATACGCCCAAATCACGAATGCGGCGTGCGATTAGCTGGTTGTATTGTCCTCCGAAGTCCAGAACAATGATGATTTCATTTGGCTTGTTCATTACCGAGCCTCCCTCAATTAATGTAGTAATTATATATAAGGCGCTTTGAGCGAGTCAAGGCTGAGTGACGATAATCCACTTTTTTTAAAGGAGATACGCCTCATATGGATAAAATAGGAATTTAAATGCCATTAAAAAGGACCTTCCATGCCGGAAGGCCACCCTTTAAACATTTTGCGTTGCTTTAAGATTTAACGAGCGCCTTGAGCACATCGTCCAGCTTCATGCTATCAGCTGTTGGACCATTCAGCATCCAATGTCTCGCTGATACTTTGTGCACATTCCCTTTTTTAACCGCAGGAATTTCCTGCCACACTTTCATTTTCTCGATTTCATCCAATTCAGCCAGAGCCATCTGGGCTTCCTCCTCCGAATCAAACGATCCGCCAACCGTCACAAATAAATGGTCAGCCGTTAATTCGGGCAGCTTCTCCAGCGACTCACCTACTCCCCAAATGCCCTCTTCTTCCTTCTGCTCCAATTCCGCGACAGATGCATCCATAGCCAAACCAACATCCTTGTAGACAAGGCTAGTATAGACGAACGCTGGGAAAAAGACTTGCACATCGCTTTGGGACGGGCGAATAAACGCGACGGAATGGTTGGCGCCTACAGCCTTCGCAACGGCTTCTTTCGTTTGCTCCAGCTTCTCATTGTACGCTTTAATGACCGCCTGGGCTTGCTCCTCCCGATCAATGGCTTTGCCGATAGCTGCTATGGAGGTTTTCCAGTCACCGCGATCGTAAACGATCGTTGGAGCAATTTTGCTCAATTTTTCATAGCTTTCTTTATCGGTCGGCAGCAAATGCGCCATAATTAGATCTGGCTTCGCATCCAAAATAGCTTCGTAGTTCAAGCTGTCTGGCGTGTAGATGGCCGGAATATTTCTCTCTTGCAGCGTTTCATATAAATATTGGCCCTTCATCGCCTGGGCCTGCACAATAGGTGCATCCAAAGCCAACAAAATATCCTCTAGGCCGCTTACCGCAATTCGCTGCGGGTTAACCGGAATTTCCGTCTCGCCCAACATATGCTGCACAACCTTGGTTTGCAGTGCCTGCTGAACCGCGCTGTTTTCCCCTGTTGCCGCCGCTTCTGCCGTTATGGAGCGATCATTTACCGCTGCGGAGCCTGCACAGCCGCTGAACAATAGAGCCATGCAGAGCAGCATAACAGCAGCCACCGACAACTTTAATTCCTTATACATCGTTAAATCTCCCTCTCCAACTAGTTGATAACTATTATCACTGTAATTGTAGCTTTGCGTTGGATGGGGGACAATGGCTTGCCCTGAACGATGGAATGGATTATTCTGAACTGATTTGCCGCTTGCGGCTCGGGAGCGGAAGCGAAGCGGCGGCAGTCCGGTATGCTTTTTGAACACTCGGCTAAAATAATACACATCCGGATACCCGATGCTCGCCGCAATTTCCTGCAGCGTAGCTTGCGTCTCCGAAAGCAGGTGGCTGGCATGATCCATGCGGACTTTAATCAAATAGTCGTTCGGCGTCGTTGCCAACTGTTTTTTGAATAAACGCGACAAATAGCTGGCGCTGCATCCTAGCAGTCCGGCCAAACCTTCAACCGATATCGGCTCCGGGTAGTTGTTTTCAATATAGCGCATGGCTTGCCGCACCAGATCCGGCACAATTGGAGCAATTTCCTGATCTGAAAGCTGGCCCATCAGCTCATGCACAAACTGATAAAGCTGACCCTTAGCACCCAGCCTGTCCAGCATGCTTAGCTTGCCCCAGCTTTCTTCCATTTTCCGTACAATCGCATGTATCGCAAGCGGGTTTTGAGGAGCAAAGCCATATTGGATTTGAAACGGGTTGCTATGCTCCATGAGCTGCTGAAGCTTTCGATTGCCTTGCCCCGCCAGATTCCCTTTATAAAAGATCATATCGTATTCAAGTACATCCGCCGAAGGAATAATGTTTAAGCACATCCCCTTGCCGCCATGCAGGAGATGAAAGCGCTGGGCAGCATAATTCTTCCCATCCAGCGTCACCTGCGCTTGTCCGCGTGTTACCCATATGAAACCGCTGGATGGCAGTAGATAGCCGCGCAGCTCTTCATTTTTCCCCAGAGCTATATGCCGGATATCAAGCACTTTAACCGTCGCTTCATGCCACAGCAGCAGTTGGTCATTCCAATTTATACGACTCATTCGATTCACATCCCGTTACAGATAAACGTTATCTGTCCTATCAAACACCATTTTATTATATTTGAAAATGGTTCTCATCACTAGCTTTTTTGTCTGTGCGTCGTTTGAGCTTAAGGAGCGCGCGGGATGCATGGGATTGGTAGGGACTGGCAGGATTGGATAGGAAAAAAAGAAGCAAGCAGCCGCATGGTTAGTGGACTGCTTGCTTCTTTGGGATGCGGAGCAAGCTGGTGAAGCTTAGCTTGCCCCTGGATGGTTATGTGCGCCGCGCGGAATGCCTGCGGACACATAATAGGGCGGCCGCTGCCGACAGCTCCTCCGGCAGCGGCGCTTGCCAGGCACGCCGCTGCTCATAGCGGGCGGCGTCATCCCATGTGACGAAGCGCTGCAAGGCTTCGGCCTGGGAGGCAGGCAGCAGAGCGGCTTGCGCTGCTGCGTATTGCCTTGCTGTTTGCTGCGGCTGCCTTTTGGCTACGCAGCGGTCCAGCTGTGGCCAGATTGCCGCCGATACTGCGGCAAACTGCTTTTGGACGCCGCCGCTGCCCCGGGCCGGCGTCCCGCCGCGGGAGGCGGCGCTGTAGCGGCGCAGCGCCAGCCACAGGCGCAGCCGCCTGTGCTGCGCCGCAGCGCAGAGCACGGCTGCCAGCGCCAGCGCAGCCGCGCCTGCGGCGCCTTTAGCGGCGGGCGTCGCCCCCGCCGCTGCCTCGGCGGCGCCAAGCGCCGCACGCGCAAGAGCATCCGCCCCTTGCGCGAGAGCTGTGGCGGCCTGCTCAGCCGCCGCCACAGCCAGCGCTTGCGCGCGCTGCCCCATCGGGCGCGCAGCGGCGCTGGCAAACGCACCGGCGGCCCCTTCGCCGCCTGCCGCCGCACTGCCGGCTGTGCCGGCCAAGCCCGCGAGCGCTGCTCCCGCGGCTGTCCCTTCGCCGCCATACCCCGGCGTCGGATCAAAGGGCACCCACCCAGCGCCTGGGAAGTACACCTCCACCCAGGCATGGGCATCCTTGCCCTTTACTTCATAGCCGGTCAGCTTCAAGCCTGCATGTGCGGCATCATTTCGTGCATCCGGCTGCTCCGCGGACACGGCTCCGGGCGCAAAGCCTTTCACCCATCTAGCCGGAATGCCTTGTGTACGAAGCATAATGACCATTGCACTGGAGAAATGCACGCAATACCCTTCATGCTGCTTAAACAAAAAATCGTCCACGAAATCTGCTCCTGCCTCAGGAACCGCACTATTTTCAGCAGAATAAGTGTAGCTGCTTCGCAAATAAGCTTCAACCGCCTTCACCTGATCATAGCGGCTTGTTACTCCGCCTCCCGATACCTCTGCTGCCAGTGCAGCAACACGGCTCGGCAGCGATTCCGGCAGCTGCAAATATTCGGCCAGCGCTTCCTTCTCTCCCGCTTGAATACCGCCACTGCGCAAGGCAGCTTCATCCATCACGGGAAGCAGCGTCTGGACAGTGTACTGGTCTATAAGTACCTTATCCGAAGGAGCGTACAGCGTGCCCGTCGCTTCATTTTTCAAATAAGTGTTCAGCTTGCTTCTTGGCTGCGAAGAGGTTAAATCCAGCAAAGTACCGGAGGTTCCGCCCATAAAAAGAGGGAAGCCGCGCTCCGCCTGTTCAAGCAGCACCGTCTGAACGACGATTCGATCCGGGCTGACGGTTGTCTCCGCACCTGTCCCTTGACTTTTTATTTCCCTCTCTTTGCCAGTCTCTTGGCCAGTCTCTGTATCTGTATCTGTATCTGTATCTGTATCTGTATTTGTTTCTTTCTCTGTCTCTTTCACTATCTCTGTACCTGTCTCCGATTCTACCTCTGCAAGAGCTTCTACCGCCTCTACCTCCACACTTCCCTCTCCACTAGCGGACGCAATCCGTTCCCCGCCATTTGTAATGGGCAGCAGCGTCGTACGCTGCTCCGTTTCCTGCCAGCCTTTACCGGTATAAAAAGCTTTCGTCTCCCCGCGCCAATACGTGCGAACAGGAGACAGACCCGTAAAAACAAGCCGTTCATCCTGCTTTAGGGGAGCGCCTAATGTGCTGTCATCAAATCCATAGCCTGTGGAAGCGTAGCTTCCGCTCGCGCCAGCCGAGGCCAGCGCAGCCTTCGGATTGCCGTGCTCCAAACCAAGCACATACTGCTCCAGACTTGCAGTTAGCGGCTTTGTCCAAGCTGCGGGGCTATTTGCGGCGGATTTTCCTCCAGAGAATAGAAGTCCGGCGCCCAGGCACAGCCCCACAACGATGAAAGTAGAAGCCGACCAGCGATAAGAAGCCGTCTGCGCTTCCTCCTTGCTTTCTTCTCCCTGCAGCGTTCTCATGCGTGCAAACATGACAATCGCCCCAAGCAGCAGGCCTTCCGCCGTCACACGCAGCAGCGCATTCAGCACATCCATGCCAAGCCATGCATGCAGTAAAATCAAATACCCTTCCGTTATGCCGGCCAAAGCCAGCCCCAGCTGGCGCAGCCAAATTAAAGCCTGCAGCGCAGGCACAAGCAGCGCAAAGCCGGTAAACAGAAGCAGCGCCTGCAGCTCTGTTGACATCCCCCACGCTACTGCTCCTATGCTGAACAGCCCGCCAGCTTCCTCGGCAAAGCGGCTGGCAAAACCAGCTGCCCATTCCAGCGGTCCCACATCTGGGCCTCTGTAAAGACGCATCAAGCCTGTAATGCCGATGGCGGAATAAACGACAAGCATGATATACCAAGGTGCTCGCAGTAAGCCCGCTATAGCAATACAGCCTACAAATACAATTAGAGGCTGAGCCACATCAATATAATAACGGCTGCCAGCCTCCGACCATGGAAGCATCCACTCGGCAAGCAAGCCAAGCAGCAGCAAGCTCGTCCATAGGCGGTAGCCGAATGCCGGCTCCCCTTGCGCATTAAATATCGCCATAACGAATCCTTCCCTTCGTTAATTGCGGCTGTTCATTCATCCGCTCCGGATACGTCAGCCAATATGTGCGGACACCGAAGCTCTCCAGCCATTTCTGCTGCTCGCGCATCGCAAAAGAAGGCGTGCTTTGCTTGATCAGCATATACAGCAGCACTTGGTAGCCCTGCTCCGCCGCCCGCGAGGCCAGCTGCCCCCAGCTTGCGCTATTGCGCCAATCGGCGGTAAAACAGCGCAATATGCCTCCTCTAGGCATCTGGTCAAGCTCGCCAATTACCCTTGCAACAAATCGGCCATGCTGTACCAGCTTCAGCCGTGCGAGCTGTTCCAGCAGCTCTTGCATACTTGCGGCTGCGCTGTTGTCCTCGTATGCACCCGGTTCCATCCATACATTTCCCTCCGTGTTAGCCGAGCTTCCCGCTTCGCTAGACTGCTGCTCATTCGCTTCCGCTCCCAAAAGCTTTCCTGAGCCGCCAGCTTGCTGTGCTGACAACGAAGGCTGTATGGATTCCGTCTTCACACACGCATCGGTGGCACCATCGTCTAGAACCGCCTGGCCAGCAATGAGCTGCACCCGATTTCCCGCTAAATAATCCTGTTCCAGCACGCCGGCAGCCCACCCGGCGCAGGCATCAAAAAACCTTTCGTCACCATCATAAGCGCTCACCGTGTTATCAATGGCCAAAAGCACCAATGGGCGATGAAGCGCTGTGCCATGCTCCTTCGTGTGCAGCCCCCGCCCGCGCGCGGCGGCCTTCCAATTGACATGGCGCAGCGAATCCCCATCCCGGTACGGCCGCATCTCAGGACCAATTCCTCCCTGTCTGCCGGAATGCTGGCCTTCAGACGGCTCACGCCCTGATCCCGCCTCCTGAGCATCCATCTTGCCCGGATGCAGCCTAATGATAGTCGCTAAGCCGCTTCCCCGAAGCGCCGCCGCACCCGGAGCTGCTACAGCCTCCGGCAATGCGGGAACCGCAAGCAGCCCGCTGCGGCAAGCAAAGGTTCGGCTAACAGCCGTTAATCCTAAATAATCGCTTACCGTAACGGTAACCGCCTCAAAGCTATGTTCCCCGCGCCGAATAAGCTGCGCCCGATAGCTAAGCGCGAGTCTCGTTGCGAAATGAAGCTGTGCCGCATAGCGATAAGAAACTCGCTCCTGCTTTGCCGTACTCCCATTGACCATCGTATCTTCAAGCGCCAGCCAAATGAACGGAATAGGGAAAGCGCGGCCCAGCATCAGCTGCACCTCAACCTCTCCCCCATCGCGAATTGTGCCTTCGTCAAGCTGGCGGCGCACCTCCATGCCTCGCATAGCAAGCCAAGGCAATCCGGCACTTAGCAGCATGATGCAGCCAAGCACTGCGAACATAAACCACTCCACCGCCATTCCCCGCTGAATGACAGCAGCAAGAGCAGCGCACCATCCCGATAGCAGGAGCAGCCAGCCTCCCCACCTTATCCGGCCCAGCCTCTGCTGTCCCAACTCCTGCTCCGCTTCTGCCTCACGCTCAGTACCCGCCGCTTTCGCTTGCCCTTCTCCAGCATCCACTTGCCCTAGTTTCACTGCCTCGTTATCCGCACTGGAAACCGCCATTAGCGCCGCCCTCCCGCCGCTTGCGGCAGCACGGCTGCAGGAAGCGGTGTAGTGCGCAGCAGCTGCTCTACGAGCTGTGCTGCTGTCATCCGAAGAGGTGCCCCCGGATATACCTCCAGCCGATGTGCAAGCACGGCTTCGCCTGTCGCCAGCAAATCATCCGGCAGCACATAACCTCTGCCTTCCAAATATGCAGAGGCCTGTGCCGCTCGCAGCCAATCCCTGCCGGCACGCGGGCTCATCGCCAGCGACAGCTCTGGCATTTTCCGCGAAGCGTCTGCCACTTGAACCATATATTCAATCAGGCCAGGATGCACATGAGCCAGCCGCACTTCCCGCTGCATCCGCAGCCATTCCTCCGGCATGACCACTGGCCTGATTTTATGAGGCTCCTGCCGCTGCCCATCGGCATACTGCTCCAGCAACTGCTTCTCAAACTGCGGCTCGGGATATCCAATGGACAGCCGCATCATAAAACGGTCCAGCTGCGCTTCCGGCAGCCTGCTCGTCCCTTCAAAACGCAGCGGATTTTGCGTAGCAATCAGCATAAACGGCGACGGGAGCGGCCTCGTCTCCCCATCCACCGTAATACGCCGCTCCTCCATCGCTTCAAGCAATGCGGACTGGGTGCGGGCGGAGGCGCGGTTGATTTCATCCGCCAGCACGACATTGCCCATAATCGGGCCTGTTACATACTTTAGCTCGCCTCGAGCCGCATCCCACACCGCTCCGCCCAGCACATCCGACGGCAGCATGTCCGACGTAAACTGAATGCGCTTGAACTCCCCGCCAATGACGCGGGCGCACGCTTCTGCAAGCACGGTTTTGCCGACTCCCGGCTTATCCTCCAGCAGCACATGCCCACCCGCCAGCAGCGCGGTGAACGTTTGCTTTACCAGCTCCCGCTTGCCTAGCAGAACGCCTTCCACACGCTGGAGCATGCGATGAATAAGCATCTGCGGCAGCTCCTGCCATACATCCGTCTCCTCTTGCCGAGCGGTAGATTGGTATTTTGAATGAATCATCATTAGACAACCTGCCTTCCTCTCAAGCGTAAACGGCTGATGCCCTCCTCTGGCGGCTAAGCTACCGTTTCGCGGGTGAAATATAAGCCATTTATAAGTGTGTAACTTATAAATGCTTTTATTTTTAAAAATAAAATCTTCTCTAGCATTTATTCTCGCCATGCTTCTCTCGATTTAGACCTGTTTCAAGGCAGATAGATTGACTTTTCCGCTGACCATCCCTTGCACGGCAGCGATTCTAGCATTATCAGCTGTCATTTGGACGACACAAAACCTATTAAATTTTCCCATAAATGCAAAAGGAAATATCCCGTTTATAGAGAAATAGTAAAGCAGGCTCTAAACGGCTGAACAAGGTAACAAGACGGCAGTGAATGGGCGGCGGTTTAGGAAGTGTAAGCGTTTCACGTACGGATATTGATTGAAATATAGGAAAGTATATGATTTGTTCATACTTTCTCTATATTTCTACGCGAAACGGAAGCTTTGCCGCCAAAGGGTGGCGACAGCCGTTTACGCTCGAATGGAAAATAGTCCAGCACAGGAGGGATTAGAATGAACGTTTTGAAGGAGGTAGTCCTTACAGAGCGGGAAGCTTTTCACGTCGTAGGACTACAATGGGAAGGCACCTCTGCCGAAGCAGCAGCAGGCGGAATTAAGGAAATTCAGAAGCAATTCCAACAGCGTGTGACGGAAATCAACCATGTGCGGGAGCGCAATAAGCTGCTCGGGCTTTCTTTTCACACGACAAGCACAGGCTTTACTCATTATGCGGCGGTTCAGGCAGAAGCAGTAGGCTGTGTGCCCGAAGGCATGTACAGTCTCTCTATTCCCAGTCTGACCTATGCCACATACGATCATCAGGCGAACGAAAACATAGAGGCTTCCTACGAATACGTATATAACTGGATCAGACAAAACGGACATAGGCCACTTTCGGATGGCTTGACGCATTTGGAATTTTATCCAATGAGCCGTGACCCTTATGCACCGAACCCGGAATTCACCATCCTCATCCCGCTTGCAGAATAAGCTATCATTCATCCATATTCCTAGAAAAAAAGAGAAGGAACCGACCTGCGCAGCGCCACAGTGTCCGGTTCCTTCTCTTTGTACGCTGGAAGAGGCTCCCGCTCGAGCTAGAAAGCTGATATCCTCCCTATAGCAAGGAGGCTTGTTACTTCTGTTCAGCAAGCTGAACATATTGATAAAGACGGGAGCTATGAAGGAGCAATTGCTGCTCCTCACCGCCTCCCAGCACCATTTTGCGCCCTTCGCTGGCCACTTGCTTCAACAGCGTAGACAGAAAGTCCATCTGCAATCGGGCAGCTTCCTCCGCTTCGCGCTCCAGCCATTCGATATCCTTCAAGGCAAGCTGCGCGGTCCCACGAAGCAGCAGCTCCTCAAACCAGCTGCGCAGCCGCTGCAATCCATCGTAAACCTGCTCCAAAGCCATTCCACTGCTCCTTTTTCCACCTGCTTATTGGCCCTACATATCCAGCTTTAAGCTAATCAACTTCGTATTGTGCAAAAAGCTGATCGGATAAGCCTGGCCGCCCTCTATTCGCACAAATGCATAAAACTGTTCAAGCGACGCAGCGCCGTATCCGGCTTCCAGACGTTTGACGGTCTTTTCCCAGTCCGCTTGATAAGGAAGGATCAGCTCCAACTGTTCGCCTGTTTCATCCTCTACTTCGAGTAAGAGGCTCTGCGAGCTTTTATCGAACCGATTCCCTATGATCCGCGCCAGCTTAATTAAAACAAGCCGTTCCTTTGCGTCTGAAAATAATGCTGGTTCCCCCGCTCCAACACGCCGTAAGGCGGGCAAATCCGAGGCGAGCTGCCCCACATTAAGCTCGTTAATGGATCGACGGGCAACGAGAGTAAGGTTAGCCCCTTCGCCTGAGGATAATCTGCGCTCCTCGTTCACTTTAATGTGCTCGAACACCAGCTCTTCTCCTGCAAACTGGCGCATCGTCAAGCTCGCAAGCCAAGGCGAATAGCTGGCATAATGCTTGGCAAATGAAAAATCATTGCCTTCATAATACACAGCGCGCGCGTCACTATAGGTGTACATCTGCCCATCATCGAGCCCGTACATATAATAAGTGATGCCCCTAAAGCCTGAACGTGTCTCCCACGGCTCGGCGCCAAGACCGTATAGGCGCAGCTTCGGCAGCTCATAATATTTGCTGCGAAAAGTCCCGATAAGCTGCTCCTTCTGAGCAGCAGGAAGCGTCTCCCGTTCGAGCAGCTCCAGAGCAAGATACAGCTTGGTGACGCGATCCAGCAGCTCTATCATCGAAAATCGGACATGCCGGTTGAAAAACAGCTCGAGCTCGCCCTGAATGCCGCGCAAGCCGCGCTCCACGTCCGGCAGTTGGCCACTGCGTGCTGTGACAGCGAGCGTTTCCAGTTGTGCCATATACGACTGGGGTAGACGGGCAAGTCCCGTCCGCAGCATCGCAGTAAGCAGCTCTTTGCATTCCCTTACGGTATCGGGCGAAAAAGCGACCTTATACACTTTGCCGCGCAGCGCTTCCAGATCATCCAGTCCCTTTGAAGCTCGGTAACGCAAGAGGGCTTCCAGCTTTAACAGCTCTCCGGCCCTCTCCTTTATTTTGCAAAGCGCCTTAGCCGGGTTTGCTTCCTCAGTGAACGAAACCTCAGCACCTTGGAGCTTGAGACAGACCGTAAGAAGCGCATTTTGTGTCACTTCCAGCTCTTCCGGGTAGCGCAGCCGAAACAGCACTTCTTCCACAAGGGATACATTAAACGGCTTGATCAGCGGTGAAAGCTCGGCAGCCAGCAGCCAATTAAAGCGTTCCGCAGTGCTGCCTAGCTGTTGCATGCTGCCTTCTAACTCTCCTTCCTCGTGTGCAGAAGAAGTAGTAGTAGGCAGCTGCTGTGCGTAAAACAAAATGGCTATCAGCACATGCTTGCATAAGCTGTCCGACGGACACGTACACTTCCAGTGAGCAAGTGTATTTTCCAGCGTGCAGACCGTCCCGTCGTTCAACTCGCAGCTGACGGATGATTCTCCCCAAGCATATTTGACATTGAGGCCTTTGCTGATATCTTTTAACGCCCGATTATATAAGCCCTTGTTCGAATGCCGAACCAAATAATCCTCGGTGCATAGCTTGGCAAACTGCCCAAAGCTCGTCTCAAATGCGGCAGCTGACATGCTAGCGCCCTGATGCCCGCAAAATATCATAGATCGTCTCACTGAATACACGACCTGGAATTTTGCCTAAAGCTAGAGCCGGAATATCACTGTAGTAGCTGTATTGGCCTTTTTCATTCGCATGGAATTGCAGCAGCTCCAGCGTAATGTCCTCCAAGCCTTCGTAATAGGTGATGCTAGTCCCGCTAAAGCGCAGCTCGGCAAGCCAATCCCCGTAGTCCTTATACAGCTCGCTATACCAGCCGCCATCCTGGGCTGACCCTTTGTACCAGCCATATTTCTCAAGCGCCTTAGGGAACGCTGTAGGCGAAAGCTCTGATCTCGGCAAATCCTCATATACTGTGCTTTGCTGATTTTCTTCTTCCACGAGATGGATTTGACGATTCAACTGCTCAAATGGCTGCTTGATTTCATAATCGTCCAGCTGTGATTTCCAGCCCTCAAGCGCTTCCTGATCCAGCTCAAGCGGATGAACCAAGCCGACCTTGGCTCCATCAGCAAGCTCGTATTCATCTTCATCTACCGTATTAAAGGTGCCATCCTCCATATAACGGAACGTGTCTGTAAGACTGCCTTGTTCATACACGCCCCAGATGAGGCCCACAGCAAACTTCTGCATGACGATATTGCCCACGAACAGCGCCGTCCATTCTTCGGCGGACCATAGCCGCTGTTTAGACAACGATTCTTCCAGTCGCTGCGCTTGGATACCGACCATCGTTTTCAAATCTTTTTTGAGCAAATTGAAATCAGCCTTCGCTTTCGCAGCCAGCTCCGCATCATCCTTTTGCCCCGGCGCAGGCAAGCTTTTGAGCGGTTTGCCTGTTTCTTCATTGATGACGATAACCTCCAGACTCCGGTTCACCTTCACCTGGAAGGTGCGCTCGCCATAGCTGAATTGCTGAGCACCCTTATCATCAAAGCCAAGCGACGTGACCAGGCGGTCTTCGAGCTGCTCTGGCGTAAGTCCTTGATTTTCCGCTGCCAGCTGCAGCGCCTCCTCAGCCGCGCCCTTTACCTGGCGGTTTTTGACGGTTCGCTTGATTTTGTCAATGGCCATTAATGCGGCAGGCTCGCTTAAATAAGATAAAGCCTTGACCGCTTCCGCCGCCATTGCGCCGCGGCTATTTTCCGTCCATTCCTTAATTTGCGGAGCTAAAATTTGTATCAGCCTGCGATCACCGAACAATGCGCCTACATACAGCACCCATTTTTCCTTCGCAGGCGCTTCGCTTTGAATCCACAGCTGAATGAGCTCCGCTGCGAAATTTGAAAGCGAATCGCTGTTTACATAAGAACGCAGCTCGTTCAAGCGCTCATTCGGAGCCGTCGTATGATCCATCGATTGAAGCATCAAATACGACTTGATTCGGTCATCTATTTGCTGCCCCTCCAAATCCAGCAAGGCTGGCAAATCATTTACGGACAGCCAGCTGAGGCGGGCCGTTTTTTTGGCATCCGCTTGATCTGCAAGCGCTGCGTGCGCATGAACTGGGCTTAAATCAGCCGTATCCAGCAAAATTTGAATAAGCGTGCGCCAGTCCTCCGATTTTTCCGTTTCCAGCAATTGCTGGTATGCCGCCTTGCTGCCTGTTACGCTGCGCAGGGAGTTTAGTACCAGCTCTTTAATCGCTGCTTTTTTCTCGGTGCGATAAAGGGTTAAATATAATGTTTCGTCAGGCACTCGGCTGAATTCAGCCAGCGCAGCTCCGCTTGCCTTTTTCGATGAATCCAGCAGCCCCGCACGGATTGCTTCCGTCAGCTGTTCAAGGGTCAAAGCATCGCGATCCTCAAAGGCAATTTCAAGCACCGTCAGCCGAGAATCCGTAGGTAAATTCTTATATTGCTTCAATGAATCCGTTAAATTATTTCTAATAATGGATCGATATTCGCTTTGCGGCATCGAACGGTAGTAATAATCTCTCATGCCATTAAGCATCAGCAAGCCCGAAAGCAGACGCTCACGGCTCACCTCAGGATCTTCACCATAAAGCTCCAGCAGCTTTTGTCCGCTAAACGAATAGGAATGGTACATTTCCGACACGAGAGTCAGTGCATCGCATTCCGGTCGTGTAATCAAAATGGCCAGCCGCCTTATATAAGGCGAATCGGGAGGCAAGAAGCTTACAGCTACAAGCAGGCTTTTGCGTTTGCTGTCCCGGTTCCTTGGGTCAAACAACGAGCGATTCGTTTCATCCTTCCAGTAATCCTCGAAGGAAGTTTCCCCTTCCAAATAACGGGCGAGAAACAGACCATGACGTCCTCCCTCCGATTGTCCCCTTAATACAGCGAATACCGCTTGCGTAAGCGTGCCGGCTTCATCTGACAATGCAATCCCGCCATCTGTGAGCACCTTATGCAAATAAGCTTTGTAATACGCCGAACGTAAAATTTCATAAGCACGCAAAGCTTGATCCGGCACACTAAGCACATAGCTTTGCAGCGCGCTCCACGGCACCATATAGCTATTCAGCTCTCCGCTTAGCCGTTCAATTAACTCATAAGGCTCCTGGAAAGGAACGATGCCCTCCAGCAGCTCGTCCGGCTTTTTGGCGCGTCTGTCGAGGGCAAGCAAATGCTGGCGGACCTCAAGCGGATATACTTCATGCAGCGTTCTGACTGCATCAAGCAGCGCTAAGCCTACATCCCCCGGCTCGTCCAGAAACAGCTGCTTGCCGCCTTTAACGTTAATGACATATAACAAAGCGCTATGAATCTGGGTCAATGTCCGATTAAATTCGATGCGGGAAACTTCTCCGGTCTCCTGTGCTTGGAGATCAGGATAATGTGCCGCAATCGTTTTTTCGCGTTGGCTCGTTATAAAATCCGCGTTCAGCTCCCGAACAGAATAATTTTCCTTTGCTTTGAACGGGTACGCGATGATCGGCTTCACCGCAGCATTCAGCAGCTCGCGAAGCTGCTCCGTATTTTCGGCCAATACCGCTTGCAATATTTCCGGAAACTCGCTCGCGAGTCTTTGGCTGTTAAATTGATGGGGCGATGTAGGATCAAGCAGGGAATACAGCTTTAGAAGCAGCAGCGTATTAATAATAACGCCTGTATCTCCAGCATCCTTTTTGCCAAAATTGCATTTGCTAACCCTGCTTTTCAGCTCATCCATAATCGCCTTATCTCCGGCAAATTTATGTATTTTCTCCATTCGTGGCAGCAGTGACTGCAAGCGCTGGCTTCCCGCTTTGCTTTTTCCTGCCAGCCCTAAAGCATAATGCCCGTCGCCCAAGCAGATCGCGAGGCTGTATCCCTGCCAATAATAGCTTCGGCTAGCATTGAGTCCCATTCGCAGCATGAGTGCACCCGCACGAAAAAACACATCGCTGTCATCCTTCTTCGCAAGCTTCTCAAATAGATCCATCGAACGGTAGGCATATTGCATGGAATCAGGCAGCAAATCCGGGAATTGCTCTGTTCTGCCCATCACATAATCGATAATGATTGCGCTGCGGTCCGTATTCTTCGAATACTCCTGAGAGAGTGCTTCTCCAAACTTTTCAACCAAGGCTTCAACTTCGCGGTTTTCCGTTATCATTTTCCGAGTCCTCCCAAAAATTAAGTTATAATATCGCCGATCCAGTCGGCTAGCTCATTTGGTGTAATCGCCGCAACATGAGCCCCCATATTGGTGAGCGTCTGCGCCGCATGTTTGTTATAAACAGAGTCCCCGTTAAAATCGAGTGCGGTCAGCACTAGCAGCTTGCAGCCTGCGTCCAAAATATCTTTGCAAGCCTTATACATATGCTGAATCGGGTAGCCTTCCTCCAGATCGCTGACCAAAATGTAAATCGTTTTGCCAGGGTTTTCAATCAGCGTCTCGCCATAGCGCAGCGCTTTGGCAATATGCGTACCGCCGCCTAGCTGAACGTTCATGAGCAGATCCACGGGGTCCTCCAGCCTGCTCGTCAAATCAACAACCTGGGTATCAAAAATAAACAAGTGCGTGCGCAGCGCATTCAGCTTGTAAAAAATGCTCGCCATCACCGCGCTGTAAATGACCGAGTCCAGCATGCTCCCGCTCTCATCCACGCCAATAATAATGTTCCATTTGTTATGCGGCTGCACATTGCCGTCAAAGTAAAGACGGTCGATCACAAATCTGCCTTTTGTGCGATCATAGTTTTTTAAATTTCGAGAAATGGTTTTCTTAAAATTTAAATTGCGCAGCGACTTCACAGAGCTGCTGGTGTAGCGGCTGCGTTTGCCGAGTATGCTCGCTTTCGCCTGCGATTCGAGCTTCTGCCGCAAATCCTCCACTACTGCACGAACAATTTCCTTCGCGCTTCTTAGCACATCGCCCTTCATCCGACCTTTGAATTGCAGGATGTTCTTGAGCAGATTCATGTTAGGCTCAAGCGATTGAAGCAGCTTCTTATCCGTCAGAAGCTCGGTCAGCCCATAACGGTCCAGCGCCTGCTTCTCCAATATTTCCACCGTCTGCTTCGGAAACAGCTCCCGCACTTTATGCAGCCACTTGGGAACGGTAAGCTCTGAGGCTCCCCGCCCTGCTGATCTTCTGTAGCCCTGCTCCTCGCCATATTCGCGATCATACAAAAAGCCAAGCAGCTCATCCATTTCCGTATATGAAAAATGTTCGGGCGAATAGCCTTCGGCTTCGCTTAAGCCTTCCTCGGCGGCCTCCCCAAGGATGAGCCGCCAGCGATTCAAGGCCTCGGCCGATGTACGGCTGCCTGTAGCAGGGGGAGCAATCGGGGCTTGTCCCATCTCACCATGCTCATGCTCACTTCGCTCATTCTGCCTGTTCAAATCAGCTTCCATGCGGCAAACTCCTTCCGAATGGCTTCATCCAGCGCCTTGGCTTGTATAAGCGTCTGCTCGTCGATGGGCGGACGATCCAGCTCTTCCGGCTCTGCTTGATGCCGTTTAGCGACCCGCCCTGCAATTAACGACGTCTCCATTGGCGTAAAATAGGTGAACGCGAGCCGCAGCTCCGGCACCATCGCAATAAAATCATCCGGAGGAAGCTCCTCGATTAAATAATTCAATTCGCCCAGCAGCAGATCATCGTACAAAAAAGCATCGCGCGCGATTTCAAACATCCCTTGCAAATATTTCGCCGTCTGCTTGGCCTGCTCCGGCGTTCCGCGAATGTAGCTTCTGGCGCGCTCCACCATCTCTTCACGCGTTCGGTCTCCAAGCCCCGCTAATATAGCCATCGCCACTCCCTCCAATTGCGGGGAGAGCTTAGGGTCCGACAGCAGCTCGCTCAAATGCCCCCTGAACGTATCATTCTGAAAATGCGATTCAGACGACTCCGCCAGCATCGCCAGCAGCTTAAGCCCTTGTATAATCGCTGGATGCTCATCCGAATGGATGGCTGCAAGCCCCAGCAGCTTATCTACCGCATTGTTATAAGCTTCCGCTACGAGCAGCGGCAATTGTTCGTCTGCCGCAAGTCCCAGCAGTCTGCCATGCTGGCGCAAACGATTTAATACCGTAAGCGTTTGGCACAGCGACAGAAAATTTCCATCCTTGCGCAAAGCGGCCTGCACCTGCTCATATAACCGCCTCGCTGTATCCTGCAAGCCCATAAGAAGAGCCTGCAGCAGCGCATTCGCGATTTCGCCGCTATGATGATCGGGAAGCTCCTGTATCCGTTCCCCGATTTTGCGTGCTGCCGCCTCCTTGAGCGTTCCTCCATACAGCGAGTTTTCGATTAATCTCGCCTCAATGCGGGACGAATACGCGTAGACCCAAGTTTCACGAACGAGATTCATATGCCGATAGGCGACCCAATCTGGTCCAGACTCCCGGACTGCAAAATCTGGAACGAGGAAGCTCGCGCATTGCAGCAGTTGGCTAAGCAGACGATGCTCCGCCTTGGCGTACAGATCAAGCACCTTCTTGTGCTTGCCGGTCGTCTTAATCTGAAGCCCTGACGCAGAGCAGCGATTCTTAAAATCTTCCACAATCGGCACCGTAAACGGATTGGGAGCGACAATGCCGATTTTATCCCCTGTCAGAAGCAAGCGCAGCTCCTCAAGCGGCTTGTCCGTTGCAAGCGTCCGCTCCCCCTTCACGAAGGAGGAGAGCACGGCGTCCAGAAGCTCGTACACCCCGCCTTCCCTTTTGCCCCGAAGCACCGCAAGCCCTTGAATCATGCTGTATGCCTCAATCGCATCGCTCGTCGAAACCTCCTCTTGGCCTTTGCGCAGCTTGCGCATCAGCTCGGATAACAAGGCGAGCGCTGTCTGGTTATAGGGCTCTGTTTTATGCTGCAGAAGCTTATTCCAAATAAGCTCATAATAGTTCACATAAGGCATCCCGCTCGCATATCCATTCAAGCGATCCGCTTCTTCGAACGTGTAGACCATTGGATACAGCTGCTGTTGGACGGTTCCACCTTTTTTCCCCTGCTGCTCCTTATGCTGTTCTTCCCTCGCAGGCTTGTCTGCTTGGGCAGCTTCCAGCAGGCCGTACGTATGAAAGCCGCCAGTAATCACTAGAACACGCTTATGCTTAGACACAGCTTGCTTGATGCACTCTCTCATATACGCCTCTCTCGCCATATCTCCGGAGGCATGAAGCTGTTCCTCCGAATAGCACATACGAGATAACGCACAGTAAGTAAATACATTCCGTACAAAAGCTTCCGTCGTAGCTGCTTGCCCCTCGATTTCGAACAGCTTTTCCCACAGCTCATCAAAGCTGCGGCAGTTCATTTTACGGCATAAACGATTAATAAAATCGGAGCTGGCAAGCAAGGTTTCATCCTGGATGGACGTCTCCTGTTTTTCAGCTTTGGTTCTCGATTCATGACTAAAATCCAGATCAATAAACGCCGCCGGTATGCCAAGATGCGCCGCTTCCTTCATGGCCACATACTCCGGAGAATAACTTAACAGAGGATAATAGCAAGCCGATCTTCCGCCCTGTTCATCCTCGTAAGTGCAATACAAACTGACGGGCGTCTCCGTCGCCTCATCCGCAAGCACCGGAATGAGCGGAGTGCCGCTCGTTGGCCCTTCGATCAAAACAATGTCCGGCTTATATTGCTTCATCACCTTCAACAGATGAAAGGAACAAGCTGGACTATGGTGGCGAATGGGAAAATAAACGGTGCCGCTGCTCAGGTTAAACACCTGCTGATCAAATATGGACGGCAGCTCCTTGTCAGCCTCGCCCGTTAACCAATCCATTTTCTTTCCTCGTAATAGTCCTTCCATATCACATCTTCCTTGGAGCGTTCTTTGACGACCTTGGAGAAGTAGGTTTTCAGGATGGACAAATCCTTCTCATTTTCCTTGGCAATCGTTCCGAGCATATTTTGCACGAGCCGATCAAGCGAAATCGATTTATTTTCATAATAATAGGAGGTCATCGCGCTTTGAACATAGACAGAAACAGCTTCTGCCGTGCTCATGGAGGCTGCGGGGATGTCGATTTTGTAGCCTTCGCGCGTAATGCCGGAGCGGAGCTCCATAAATGTCGTCGCCAGCAGCTCGACCACATTCAGGTCAATTTCCGCGTCAACGCCACTATGCATAAGCAGGCTTCGGGCTTGATTTTTAATAATTTCCGCTTCCATCTTCATGCTGCTGACAGGCTTAATCGTCTCGAAATTGAATCGGCGCTTCAAGGCACCGCTCATTTCGTTGACGCCTTTGTCGCGAATATTCGCCGTTGCTATAACGTTAAAACCCGGCTTCGCAAATAATACGCCGCCGTCCAGCTCAGGAATATTCATCACCTTGTCGCTCAAAATGCTAATTAAACTGTCCTGCGCTTCCGCTGGGCAGCGCGTAATCTCTTCAAAGCGGGTCATAATGCCCTGCTTCATTCCATTATATAAAGGCGCTGGCACAAGCGCGGCCTCAGATGGGCCTTTGTCCAGCAGCATCGCATAATTCCACGAGTATTTGATCATATCCTCCGTCGTCCCGGCTGTGCCCTGAATCGTATTCAGGCTCGTCCCCGATATGGCCGCCGACAACAGCTCACTGAGCATCGTCTTCGCTGTGCCTGGATCTCCAACGAGCATTAAGCCCCGGTTGCCTGCCAAAGTGACAACGGCCCGTTCGATCAGCACATCATTTCCGTAAAATTTGCGGGTAATGGCGACTTCTTTGCCGTCCACGACAGCCGGCTTGTCTCTGCCAATTATAAAGTCACGCACATATGCCGGAGACAGCAGCCACTCGGGCGGACGCTTTCCGGTATCCTCTTCACGCAGCGCCCGCAGCTCTGCTTCAAATAACATCTCAGCCGGCGGCTTGATCATATCCATCATTGTGATCTCCCTTTCGCAAAAACAGATCATATGTTCTTATTTTTTTTATAATACCATAGCACACGCCGTTCTTTCAAAATATTGGACAAAAATGGTTGTTTCGAACCATTCATTTAGCACCATCGGTCTACATTTTCCGCTATAAAATAGGTCTCATCTTTGATAATATTTTGGGATTATATGTATTTGTAGTTGGGAGGGGCTGTAGCTTATGATCATTTCATTTATTTGTCTATGGGGAATTAACGTGGTTGAAAGCTTGTTTGATTCGGCAAAATGGAATGACCGCCCTCGCCCTGCCGGAAACGCTCAAGCGAGCGGCGGCCATCCCAAACTTCAAAATTACTGTTCTGCCGCCAGCTTATGCACCTGCTGCAGCAGCTTTGTCATATCCATGCCGGCGTGGTTGCCGAGCAAAATAACCGTCATCCCGCTATCCAAATTACGCAGCATTCCTGTTGCATAGCCACTACCGCTGCCATTATGGAAGACACCCTTCTCGCCGTTCAAGTTGATTGCGATCCAGCCGTAGCCGTAATTTTTATCCGAATGCGGCGTATACATCGCTTCAAGCGACTGCTTGCTTACGACCTTGCCCGCCCGAAGCCCCGCATCCCATTTGAGCAAATCATCGACGGTCGAATACAGCGTTCCCGTTCCCGACTGCGATACATAATACGGCGCTGCGGCCCACTCGTTATTTTTTTGCAAAATATAGCCCTGAATGGTCGGGCTTTCAGACGTAGCCGTCCCTGAATTTTTCATGCCCAGCGGAGTTAGAAAATGCTCGTTCACATAGTCGGCGTAGCTTTCGCCAGACAATTGCTCCAATACATAGGCCAGCAGTACATACCCGTTATTGCTGTATAAATAAGTCGTGCCTGGCTCGTATTTCAGCTGCTTCGTCCGAAGCTCCGCAATCGTCTGCTCGATGGTAACGTCGCCGCTTCGTGTAAATTCAGATGGAAGCCCTGACGTATGCGACAGCAGCATATGAATAGTTATATCATCGCCGCGGGGAATGCCCGTTACGAATTTGGACACCGGATCGGTTAGGCTCAGCTTCCCTTGCTCGACCAATTGCATGATCGATGCCGCTGTGAATGATTTTGTAAGGGAAGCGATACGCGACTTGGCGTCCGGACGATTCAATGTATTCGTTCCAGAAAAGCCGTAGCCTTTACGAAGCAGCACCGCCCCGTCCTTCGCTACAAGCGCTATGCCCGAGAAGGCTGCTTCCTTCAAATAAGCGTCAATGGCTGCATCTTCTTTTCCATACTTCGTTACTGCATCCGTCTGAATCCGGATCGTCAGAAGCTCCTTCGTCTGTGAAAGCTGCAGCGATGCTTTGAGCGCATCCGTTACTGAACGCAGCGGAAGCATGAGTGTGCCTTTTATGTTTAGAGAAGGCGCGGACATGTTCATGACCAGCCCGTCCACCGTTACTACGGCTGTTCCCGCCTGATGGACGATGACGTCTCCGTTTACTTTAATCGTTGCGGTTTGCGTCTTCCCATCCCATTCGATATTGCCAGCAGCTGCTTTGCCTGCTTCACGAAGCGGCACGAATGTAGTGCCGTCCTTAATAAGCGGCTGTACATTCCATACCACCGCCTTGCCATTCACCTCGACTGCGATCGCCTTGCTGCTAGCCGGTTGCACTGCCTCTACCTGGCTGCTTGGTTGTGCGGCCGCCGCTGCACTGCCAGCACCAGCAAACGCTGTTACGGCAGCCATTCCGATCAGTGCACTACGCGCCACTGTGTGCCCGTTAAACCATCCTGCTATCTTCTTTCCTCTTATGCCTGTCATTTCATGCCAACTCCTTCTTCTCATTCACTTACGCTTACAGCTAAACCTATTCGTTAGCCAAGCCTGCAATCCGTTCAACAATCCTTCCTCTATTATAGACGCAGCAAATGGGAAAATGTAGCGGCGCCATAAATGAACAAAGGCGCGCAGGCAGGTTTAAGCTCCTGCTGCGCGCCACTTACTCTAGCGCTATATGATATATATAATAATAGGCCGATTTTATTAAAGCTCCTTCAGAGCCTCCACAACCTGCTCCACATGCCCCTTAACCTTTACCTTGCGCCATTCGCGGGCAAGCTTGCCTTCGGCGTCGATTAGAAAGGTCGAGCGTACGACGCCCATATACTCCCTGCCGTACAGCTTCTTAAGCTGCCATACGCCGAACAGCTCGCATACTTCATGCTCCTCATCCGCGAGCAGCAGAAACGGCAGCTCCTTCTTCGCAATAAACTTCTCATGCGACTTCACGCTGTCAGGGCTAATCCCGATGACAACGGCGTCGCGGTCAACCATCCCTGGATAGGCATCGCGAAAATCGCAAGCCTGATCCGTACAGGTCGGCGTATTATCCTTCGGGTAAAAATAAAGCACAACCTTTTTGCCCAAGTAATCGCTCAGGCTCACCTGCGTCCCATCCGATGCCGGAAGCTTAAAATCCGGCACAGCTTGTCCCACCTCTATCGTAGACATTTGTTCGACCTCCCGTTCCCATTCACCTATGTATGTAAAACTTTAAACATTACCTCGTGTAGGACGCTCTCGGCTTACATTGAAACGGCGAGGAATAGTTCCCCGCCGCGTGTTTCCAACTATTCGTTACGAGCCCGCCCCGCGATAACGCTTCACACCATGGTTCCACAGCAGCAGACCGAGCGTGAAGAACACAAGGCCCACGACCGGGGTCAGCAGCGCGAGCTGCGACAGGTCATCTGCTTTCTTTTCGAGGAAATACGAAGCAGGGATGACGCCAACAAAGGCGAAAGGCAGCAGCCAGGTCAGCACGAAACGAATCATTTTATTGTAAATGTTAACCGGGTAACGCCCGTAGTTTTGAATATTGTACATGAGCGGTACAATGCCAGTCGGAGCATCCGAGTAGAAGGATATCGCCGACAAGGCCGTATAAATACCCGCATACACGAGCACTGCGCCAATAACGAAGACTGCCAGCAGCACAATATCCATAACATGGAAAGGCAAGCCCAGCTCTCCCCAGCATACAAACATAATAATCGCGCCGACAACAGAGCCGATTAGGGAAGGCGGATCGACATTTTCGAGCAGCACCTGAAACAAATTATGTGCCGGACGCGTCAAAATCCGGTCCATTTCCCCTTTGACAATATACCGCTCGCTGAAATTCCAGATGCTGAAAAAGGTGCTGAAAATGCCATATGGAATCATGAAGAAGCCGTAGACGAACACGACCTCAGCCTCTGACCAGCCGCCAAGCGATGGCGTATGGCGAAAGACAATTAAAATGAAGATCAGGTTCATGAACTGGAACATCATATCGGACAAAATCTCGATCCAGAAATCCATCCGGTAGGTAAGCCGCGTCTTCGCGTAGTTTTTAATATATTCCCAAAATAATTGTGCGTACAGCATGCCTGCCTTAACCTCCTTGCACGAACAGACGCTTGCGCGCCGCCCGCCATGTGAACCAGATTGGCACAAGCAGCACGGCGAACCATACTACTTGCAGGCCAAACACGCCAGCAATTTCGCTGCCCGGCGTCCTGCCTGTGAATACAGAGCTCGGCAAATACGTGATGGCCTGAAACGGCAGCCATTTCATAATGGCTGCGAGCCAGCCCGGGAAAAAAGCAATCGGCACGACG
Source organism: Paenibacillus liaoningensis (assembly GCF_059609455.1). Lineage (NCBI taxonomy): Bacteria > Bacillati > Bacillota > Bacilli > Caryophanales > Paenibacillaceae > Paenibacillus > Paenibacillus liaoningensis. The sequence continues at coordinate 308,125 of NZ_JCAALU010000001.1, read as the reverse complement.
ACGCCGGAAAATAAATCGACCATTACGCGTTTCATCCGCATCATGCCCTCGTTATTTTCAACGAAGAAGGCAAACAGCCCCGTTAAAATGTTAATTTGTGAATTAATGAGAAAGCTGAACAGCAGCATAACTAAATAAATCATCCATGTCATCGGATCGGTCGGCAGCGTCACCGGAAAAATCAGGCAAACGATTATCATGCCCGGAATCATGAACAGAAGCAGGCGGAATAAGCCTTCGCCGAAGCCCTGCATCATTTTTACGAGCAAATAGGAATACGGTCTGGTCATTTGGGTAGCAACGCTGCCGTCCCTAATGTCATTCGCGATTTCACGGTCGAGATTGTTAAAATAAAACGCTCTAGCCATCCACGATACCGCGACATACGTCGTCATCTGGGCGACGGTAAAGCCCGCCAGCTCCTGCTGCTCTCCGAAAATCGCTTTCCACAAAAAATAATACGCCCCGATGTTAATCGCATAAATAACGATACCACTGTAATAATTAACGCGGTATGCCAGCATCGTAATAAAACGGATGCGAATAAAATCCAGATAAGCGCCCATCATGAGACCGTCGTCTCCTTAAGCGCTGCCTGCTGCTCTGATTCTGTGCTAGCCGAGCCGGAGCGGTAAATTTCACGAACGATTTCATCCGTGTTCGTCTCCACAATTTTAATGTCCTGAATCGCAGCACCGCCTACGACTTTGGACAAGGCATCAGATACATTGATCGCATGCGGCAGCCACATTGTTGCCGTCAAATCATTGTCCATTTTCCACGTCACATCAAGATCGCCAGTAAGCGCTTGAAGCGTCGCCAGCTTCGTCTGCGAACTGAACTCAAAGTGAATTTCGCGTCCCTTGCTCCAGCGGTTTTTCAAGTCCTCCAGACCGCCATCATAGATAATGCGCCCATCATCGAGCATAATGACACGCGAGCACAGCGCTTCGATATCTTGCAAATCATGGGTCGTGAGCAAAATCGTCGTGCCTTCCTCACGGTTCAAATCCTTCAGAAATTCGCGAATTTCTGTTTTCACAATAATATCCAGCCCGATCGTCGGCTCATCCAAAAATAAAATCGACGGATTATGCAGCAGCGAAGCGACGAGCTCGCAGCGCATCCGCTGGCCGAGGCTCAGCTTGCGGACAGGACGGTTGAGCAAATCGCCAAGATCAAGCCGCTCAATCAAATTGTTCAGCCGCTTGCGGAAATCGGCCTCCGATACACGGTACACTTTACGCAGCAGCTGGAACGACTCAATAACCCCGATATCCCACCATAGCTGCGAACGCTGTCCGAACACAACTCCGATTTCAGCGACAAACTTTTCGCGGTCCTTGTAGGGAACATAACCATTGACACGCAAATCGCCGGAGGTTGGCACTAAAATGCCGGTCAGCATTTTAATGGTTGTCGATTTGCCTGCGCCATTTTCACCGATATAGCCGCAGATTTCGCCTTGCGGGATTTGAAAGGAAATATCCTTTACGGCTGTAACCTCCGTATACTCGCGTTTGAACAGGTCTTTCAGCGCCCCGGACAGCCCTTCCCGGTTTTTCTGTACATTAAACTGCTTGCGCAGATCCTTAACATCTATTGCCAGCATTTGTTCGTCTAGCTCCTCTCCGTTAATACGGTCGACATTCCCCGGGAAATTATGCTAATCCCCCGTTTGCAAAAAGAGCGATGATTCACGGTCATCACACTTCATTATCCTATATTCTGATAAAACTTGCTTCCGTATGTCCTTCCGAATTATAATTTTACAATATGTAATCATACAGCAGATGGCAGGGCACGTAAATGCTATTAGAGAAACGTTTTACAATGGCAGTCAAGGGGAATGAATGGAAGACGGGGTACTGTGAAATTTTGAAAGGGGCATTACTAGCATAATGGAAAAACGGCCGAAGAAAGCTAAGCTATCAAAAACGTGGAAATGGATTCTGACAATTGTCCTTATTCTGCTGGGAATCGGTATTGCTTATGCAGGTTACTGGATTTATGGCGTTTATAATGCTACGTCGGATTTCAATAAACCTAAAGAGGAATCAAGATTTTCCAATTTTGAGGACACTGGACTCGAAGCACCTAAATGGGAAGGAACGGAGCGCGTCAACATTTTGCTGCTGGGCGGTGATGCTCGCGGTATGGATGAAGGACAAATTCCGCGTTCAGACTCTATGCTTGTTCTTTCCATAGATCCGACTACTAAGAAGGCACATCTCTTGTCGATACTCCGCGATACTTATGTCCCAATTGAAGGACATGGACGGGGAAGAATTAATACAGCTATTACACTAGGCAAGCCCGAGCTGGCAATGAAGACGGTCAGCGATTTGCTGGGACTGAACATTCAGTATTATGTTTATACCGACTTCGAAGGCTTTAAGCAATTAATTGATACATTGGGCGGCATCACGATCGATGTCGAGAAGGATATGCGTTATACCGACAATGCCGACGGCAACCGTTACGATATTGATTTGAAAAAGGGCGTCCAGCTGCTGGATGGCGATAAAGCGCTGCAATATGTACGCTTCCGCCACGATGCGATGAGCGACTTTACACGTACGGAGCGCCAGCGCAAGTTTTTGCAGGCTCTTGCCAAGGAGATGCAATCGGGCTGGAATATTCTCAAAATGAAGGAAATATTGGAGAACGTCTCTCCTTATATTGAGACGAATTTGACCGTCACCGATATGCTCAAGCTCGGACAGCTTGGCGTTGACTCCCATGTCGCTGGCACCGCTCAGGTTCCGCCGATGGATATGATTACGGATGAAGATGTTGGCGGCGCTTCTGTACTTGGCGTACGCAATGAGGACGAGCTTAAGTCCTATGTGGACACGCTGCTGGAAAGCGACGATACGCTTGCTTCGCCTGAGGGTTCACCTGGCGCTGATGGCGCTGATGCCAGCAGCAATCCTGAAGCATCGGCTACACCGTCACCGTAAGCCAAACCAAGCGCTTCGCAGCAACCGACAATTGAATAGAGTCAGTAGCATGTATTATTGCTGAAACTGGAAGTTCGCTGCTTGAATAAGCAGCAGATTGATGTTTGTCGTCCTCATTCCGAGTGGAATGAGGACGTTTTGATGTTAGATATTTAGGCTGGCAATCTCGCTTTATAAGCGGGATGCTGCACCATTTTTCAAGGGGGAATTATTGTTATGACGATTCACAGACCACGCTCCGAGGCGCTATATGCCGAAGCTCTTGAGCATATTGTAGGCGGCGTCAACAGCCCTTCACGTTCGTTCAAAGGTGTTGGCGGCGGCGCACCCGTCTTTATGAAGCGTGCCGAGGGCGCTTATTTCTGGGATGTCGACGACAATCGCTATATCGATTATTTGGCGGCTTACGGCCCCATTATTACGGGACATGCCCATCCGCATATTACCGAAGCGATCGTCCGCGCCGCGCAAAATGGCGTTTTGTACGGCACACCGACCGAGCTTGAGGTTCAATTGGCACGCATGCTCAAGGATGCGATTCCCTCTATGGATAAAGTGCGATTCGTCAATTCCGGCACCGAGGCGGTTATGACAACCATTCGCGTGGCACGGGCTTACACGAAACGCAGCAAAATTATTAAATTCGCCGGCTGCTACCACGGCCATTCCGATCTGGTGCTCGTCGCAGCAGGCTCTGGTCCTTCCACGCTTGGCATACCGGATAGCGCTGGCGTTCCGATTAGCATTGCCCAAGAAGTCATTACGGTGCCTTTCAACGATATTCCAGCCTTGAAGCAGGCGCTTGAACGGTTCGGCCACGAGACGGCTGCCGTTATGGTAGAGCCTATTGTCGGCAACTTCGGCATGGTGATGCCGCATGAAGGCTATTTAGAGCAGCTGTGCGCTTTGACGCGTGAGGCTGGAGCACTTGTCATTTATGATGAGGTCATTAGCGCATTCCGTTTCCATTACGGCTCCTCGCAAACGTTTGCTGCCTTCCCTGATCAAGCTGCCATTGAGCCGGACCTTACGGCGCTTGGCAAAATTATCGGGGGCGGACTCCCCATTGGCGCGTACGGCGGACGCCGCAGCATCATGGAGCAAGTCGCGCCGCTCGGCCCTGCTTATCAGGCTGGAACGATGGCCGGCAATCCTGCCTCTATTTCCGCAGGCATCGCCTGTCTCGAAGTTTTGAAGACGCCTGGTATTTATGAGCGTATGGATCGGCTTGCTGGTCAGCTTGCAGGAGGACTTAAGACCGTAGCAGACAAACATGGCTTCGCGCTTACGATTAACCAAATTCGCGGATCGTTTTCGGCTCATTTTTGCAATCATCCGGTTACGAATTATGATGAAGCGCAGGATACGGACGGCGAGCTGTTTGGCCGCTTCTTTAAGCTGATGCTCGATCAGGGCATTAATTTGGCCCCATCCAAGTATGAAGCGTGGTTTCTGACCATCGCCCATACTGATGAAGATATCAATGCGACCATTGAAGCGGCGGAGCACGCTTTCAGTAAGCTTTAGGAGAGGTCAGCCCGATGCCTTCTGTAATAGAAAGGGACATGTTGATGAATCCATATTTGGAATTTGACCGCGCCGCTTGGTCGGCACTCCGTGATCATACCCCTCTGCCGCTCACGGAGGAGGAACTGAATGAGCTGAAGGGCCTCAATGACCAAGTATCACTTGAAGAGGTTGAGGCGATTTATTTGCCGCTTACCCATCTGCTGAACCTGCATATCGAAGCCGCTGAGCGGCTAAAGCAGGCTTCGGCTGCATTTTTGCATATGGAGGCGCCTAAAGTGCCGTTTGTGCTCGGCATTGCAGGCAGCGTAGCCGTAGGCAAAAGCACGACGGCGCGGCTGCTGCAGCGGCTGCTTTCCCGTCATGGGAATGGCCGCAAGGTCGATCTCGTTACGACAGACGGCTTCCTCTACCCCAAACGGGTACTGGAGGAACGCGGGCTAATGAAACGCAAAGGATTTCCTGAAAGCTATGCCGTCAAGACGCTGATGGACTTTATGGGGCAAATTAAATCGGGAAATCCCCGCGTGAAAGCGCCGATCTATTCTCATCTGACCTATGACATTATTCCTGGGCAATATCAGTTTGTCGAACAGCCGGATGTGCTGATTGTCGAAGGAATTAACGTTTTGCAGGTTAGCAAAGAAGCGCACTCTTTTGTAAGCGATTTTTTCGACTTCTCGATTTTTGTCGATGCGCCCGAAACGTTCATAGAGCGCTGGTATGTCGAACGATTTTTGATGCTGCGGCATACCGCTTTTAAGAACAAGGACTCCTACTTCCATCGCTATGCAAGCCTCACTGATGAAGAGGCTGTTGAGACGGCAGCAACGATTTGGAAAGAAATCAATGCCGTCAATTTGTACGACAATATTTTGCCAACGAAACGGCGGGCGATGCTGATTTTAGAAAAGGATGCCCAGCACCGCATTCAGCAAATCCAGCTGCGGAATTAACTCAGCGCAGCTGCCAGCGCCCTTTTGGATGAATGGCTGACATAGCAAAGCTGCCCTCCCTGATAAGAGGGCAGCTTTATTTTCTATTTTTGAATATAAAGGAGGCATCGTTATGGGCTGGGAATATGGCATAAAGACCACAAACCCTTCGATCCTGCCTGAGCTTGTGGTACGTCTGGCTGATGCTATTCATGTAACGGAACCATACAGGCTTGAGCGTTATGAGAACAGCTTCGCCCTGCTTCAGGATGATTCTTCATGGCCAAAAATACTGCAGGTATCGATAGAAACAGCAGCTGGAACCGAAGATATGACCGATGGTGAGGCTTATGTTTACTGTCTATTTCATATCCGCGGCGAGCTTGCGGCTGGCTGGTTGAAACACATGGAGCGGGAAACAGAAGCTCAGCGATATGCTGGCAGGCTGGAGTGGTTCGAGCTCTAAAGGTTAATATATTGCATTACTCGTTTTTGCCCAATAATCAATATCATAGTGTATTTCATCTGCGGAAGAGCGTAGCGGCATCCCACTTATTGAGGATATCGAACTGCATTTCTTAGAGCTGCCGAAGCTGGATGATCGTGCAGTGCCCGCTCTACATGGCGGACTAGTCAATTGGCTGCTTTTTCTAAAGGGTACGCATAAATTCAATTGGGAGGTGCTTACTATGAACGAGCCTGTATTAAAGAAGGCTATGACTACATTAGAATTTCTTAGTCAGGATGCTGAGGCTCGCAGATTATATGAAGACAGGCAAAAATCCCTTCATGATGAGGCATCTATGATTGAGGGAGCGCTTGCCGAAGGTGAGGCACGTGGAGAGGCGCGTGGAGTCCTTCAAGGCGAGCAAAAAAAAGCACTCGAAGTTGCCCTGAAGCTTTTAGCACTTGGCATTGAAATTTCGATTATTGCTGAGGCCTCTGGTTTGTCTGAAGCTGAGATTAATGCGCTTAAGAAACAACAGTAATTCAGTATCAAACACGATGTGGTATTGCCTGCGGCCACATATCTCCGCATAAAACTTTGGTACAACATAAAAAATGCATTAGCGCAGCAGCAAAGAAGCAGCCCTCAGAAGGCTGCTTCTTTGCTGCTGCGCTATAGCTCGCTGCGCACTTATTTTAACAGATGACTGACCACATCCTCAGCCTGCTCTGCTCCTTGCTACTCCGTCGCCTCAGCATCCGCCAACGCCTTCAAAAACGGCTCATGCATAAGCCCATTTGAAGCCGCCACATTTCGGACGCCGAGGTGATAGCTTTTGCCCTGTGTATCTGTAACGATGCCACCTGACTCCTGTACAAGCAGGGAGCCTGCCGCCAAATCCCAGCTGTTCAGCCCGATTTCCCAGAAGCCAGTCAGGCGGCCTGCTGCCACATAAGCCATATGGAGCGCAGCCGAGCCCGATGAGCGAAGATTGCGCACCTGCGGCGCAAGCGCCTGAATGCCCTTCAAATTCAGCGGCAGCGCATACAGATGATCTGCCGGGAAGCCCGTCGCGATCAAGCTGCTGCTGAGCGTATCTTCCTTCGACACCTGCATCCGCTTGCCGGATACATAGGCTCCTTTGCCTTTCTCGGCAAGGAACAACTCGTCCTTCATCGGGTCATACACGACCCCAACGATGACCTCTCCTTTATAAGCGAGCGCAATTGATACGACGAAAAACGGAAAGCCATGGACGAAGTTCGTTGTCCCATCAATCGGATCGACAATCCATAAATATTCCGCCTCGCTCTGATCGGCGAGCGCCTGTGCTGAAGCCTCAGGCCCGGGCTCAACCCCTTCCTCACCCAAAAACGAGTGATGAGGAAAATGAGTCAGAACAAGCTTCTTAATAAGCTGCTCCGAGCCTTTATCTACTTCCGTTACTAAATCATGAGAAGAATATTTCATATCCAGTCTATTATAGTTTCCTAGTTTCGTCTTGATCCATTCGCCCGCTTTGGCCGCGCAATTTATCGCAACCGCAGTGAAGCTTTTGCCGCTTACAACTGAAGGTTCACGCTGATCACTCACGGTGCATCACCCAACTCTCTTTAATAAGTTTAACTATTAACATTATCTATTATTACGCTTATAAATCAATATGCGTTCCTGTCTTTTTGCTAGATTCTAAAAATGGCTATAGCTGCCTAATACCTTCATAGACCAATTGGCAGGCCAGAACGAGCAGGGTAACCCTTAGCAGCCATAACAGCCCATTGCCGCTCATCTTGTTTGCAACATAGGCCCCAAGCTTTCCGCCAACCCATGCGCCCGGAATAAGCGCCAGCAAAATCCACCAGTTGATTTCCCCCAGCCATACATGCGTGGCACTGCCCAATATCGAGGATAAAAAAATGACAAACATCGACGTAGCAGTTGCCGCATGCGGCGGAAAACGGAATAACAGCACCATTAGCGGTACGAACAAGGAGCCACCGCCAATGCCAAACAAACCGGAAATGATCCCTACACCAAACCCAATTACAAGCATCGGCCAAATGGCATAGCCATACGTATGCTGCTCGCCAGCTGAATCCACCATCGTCCGCTGCACCGGCCACTCCCGCGCAACCGGTTTCAAATAATTTCGCACAATCAATAAAGCAGATATAAGCAGCATAAAAATGCCAAAGGACAAATTAAAGGCGGCGCCTTTCAAAAGCCCTGTCATAGCCGCACCCAGCATCGCAGCCGGACCGCTTGTCGTAAACAGCAGCCAGGCGCTGCGGTAATCGACGATTTTGCGCTTCGCATAGGATAGCGTCGAGGCAAGCGCCGTTACAATAAGCATCGTAAGCGAGGTGCCTACCGCTGTGCCATGGTCGATTGGAGCGCCCATGAGCGAAGGCCCCAAATACATAAGCGCGGGCACTATAATAATGCCGCCGCCCAGGCCGACAATACTTCCGAACATCGCTGCTGCCATCCCTAATAATACGAGTGCAATCCATTCAAACAAGGGAGTCACCGCCTTCTGTTCAATCATGATGCGTTACATGTTCCCCTACACCATCACTTTTCATTCCTAGTAGAAGAGCACCGTCAACGATAGCTGACGGTGCTGCATGCTTTTGAAAATCTTATAGCTCGGTTACCTCAATACTGCCGCCGTCCACAATCCGAACGCCTTCGCCTCTAGCCGCCAATATGCGGAAATCATCCATAAGCGCCAGCAGCGCTTTATCCTTGAGCTTCGCTTCGAGCATGCAGTCAAGCTGCGGCGTCACCGCCGCCACCTTCCGCAAAAACAACAGCAGCTCGCCTGCATTCAAATAGTCGGCATGACTGCGCGGATTCGGACCTTCCTTCGGACTGGAAAAATGGATTTTGGGCGGCAGGCTCATTTTTTCCGCACCGTCCGCAGCCTCTGCCGCTTCGCTATTAAGCCGCTGCTCTTCAAGCAGCCACGTTTCAGCAATTTGCGGCCAAAGGCTGCTGCACAGCTTGTCCAAGGAGACGCCGCCATCATTCACTTGATGGTGATGCACATCAAGCACCATCGGCACTTCCACGGCCTGAGCCGCCTCCAGCGTCTCCACTGCATTGAACGTCTTATCGTCGTTCTCCAGCGTTACGCGGTGCCGATAGCGCTCTGGGAGCGCATGAAACTGCCGGATAAAGCGTGCACCTGCGACCATCTTGTCGCCATATGCACCGCCAATATGTATGTTGCACTTGACTGACTCCGGCAGTCCCATCGCCTCTAGCATGCGGACATGATATTCCATGTCCCGTTTGGAGCTTTCCAGCACCTCGGGCCTTGGCGTGCTGAATACGCAAAAATGGTCGGGGTGAAACGAAACCCTCAGCCGATTATTTTGCACAAACAGACCAATTTCACGAAAAGCTTCACGCAGCGCCGGATACGCATCCCAATCTGCTACATCCTGATGGGTCGCCAGCGGAATCAGCTTTGAGGAAAAGCGATACATCTGAATATCGCTCGCCTTGGCATGCTTCAAAATCCGCAGCGTACTGTGCAAATTGTCCTCGGCGATCCGCTCCAGCTTGCGCAGAGCCGCTTCGCGGTCACCAAGCTTCGTAAAATTTGCAAACGTCATCGTCCGCGATGGCGAAGCATTTTCCAGCAGCATGCTCATGGCTACGAACCCGAATCTAACCAGCATCCGCTATTCACGCTCGCCAAAAAACATTTCGTAAGCTAGTGCAGTCTGCACTTTAGCCTCTTCCTCAGTCAGCTTTCTCACAAGCTCCATCTCCACTTCAGTCACTTCTTCGCCTTGAAAATTAATTTCAGCGATCGAAGCGAGGATGCGGACTATGGCAATGGCCTCATTGTTCGTCGTATACGCAATGACCTTCTGGCCGGTAGGGTATACGCGAAATCCGCTCTTTACCATCTTGCCCTTGCCGTATTCAAGCAATTCATGAAGCTCCTGCTCTGACTTGAATTTGCATACAGAATTAAACTCGGTTGAAAATCCCATGAACTCCCTCCTTTCTCTAGAGTGAATTTCCATTGCTTTTATTACGCTTCGCTAGCGCCGAAATTGATTTTTTGCTTCTCGCCATGCCGTCTCAAGGCAAGCTCAATCAGCTTATCCAGCAGCTCGCGGTAAGGCATTCCTGTTTCTTTCCACATAAGCGGATACATGCTGAAAGGCGTAAAGCCCGGCAGCGTATTAACCTCGTTAATAAACAGCTGGCCGTCCGACCTGCGCATGAAGAAATCTACGCGGGAAAGGCCCGATCCATCAATGGACAAAAAGGCGCGAATCGCCATTTCCCTGACCGACTCTGAAATTTCCTCCGAAAGCTCGGCTGGAATTTGCATGACCGATTTGCCATCCACATATTTTGCCTTATAGTCGTAAAATTCATTAGAAGCAATAACCTCGCCCGGCACAGAAGCTTTAGGCTCGTCATTGCCAAGCACCGCGACTTCGATTTCTCGCGCATCGACAAATTCCTCAACGATGACTTTGCGGTCATACTTGAAAGCGTAGTCGATTGCCGACATCAGCTCTTCGCGGTTGCGCGCCTTGGAAATGCCGACACTGGAGCCCAGATTGGCTGGCTTAACGAAGCATGGGTAGCCGAGAGCCACTTCACATTCCATTACAAAAAAGGCAGCGTCCTTCTCCCACTGCGTACGGTTGAAGTAGCGGAACACGCATTGCGGCAGCCCTTCTTGCGCAAATACCTTCTTCATCGTCACCTTGTCCATGCCTACTGCCGATGCCAGCACGCCTGCGCCGACGTACGGAATGTTAGCCATTTCGAACAAGCCTTGAATCGTGCCATCCTCGCCAAATGTGCCATGCAGCAGCGGAAATACGACATCAATTGCCGTTGCTCCAGCTGCTGCTGCACCTGATGTATCTAAACCGGCAAACAGCGGAGCAAGCGGAAAGCCCTCTCCGGAAGCGGCTGCTGCAAGACGCAGCTCGCTGACGGTTTGCGGCTTGCTGCCTAGCTTGCCGCCCACTCTCCACTCGCCCTGCTTAGTAATATAGAAGGGGGTAATTGCGTATTTATCGTAATCAAATTCTCCCATTACTGCGAACGCTGTCTGCAGCGAAACTTCATGCTCGCCTGATTTTCCTCCATAAACAAGTGCTACGTTTACTTTCGTCCCCATCGCATATCCTCCGGTAAAATAATAAATAATAACTTATAATTGATCCTCAATATGAAAAAAACGGTACCTGGTCTGTTCCGTCCAGGCATAAGAATCGCGATAGTCCCAGTAGCGATGGCGGCTGGGTACAGTATTCGCATTAACAAGCGGCATACCCGCTGCATCGAAAGCCGTTACAATCGTGCTGTGCTGAAAACGGTTGTCTCCGTTCCAGTCATAAGTGATCACATCGCCAAGCTGGAGCTCTTCAGCCGAGTCAACGACTCTGGCTCGAAGTCCTGACTGCCGGGGAGTGGATAAGTAGTTCGTCAGCGCATTCGACACCGACCAGCTGTAGCTCCACCATTCCCTGCCTCCGTTACGGCCTTTGTACCACCAGCCGCTGCCCCTGTTACCAGTATAATTCATCGGAGCATTGCCTGCAAAGACCGACTGGGAGATGTAATTTGTACAATTGACCTCAAACTCCTCATATGCAGGGTTTGGTACATTCCACCAACGGTCGGCATAAGCGGCGGCCAAATCGCGCCGATACAGCGCGCGGGCGCTTTGGGGCTGGAATGCTGCAAACAGGTCATAATTCAAGTAGGGCACCGAGCGAAGACGGAAATGCTCTTCTTCCTGCTGCTGCTCTTCCTCTCCAACCGAATTTTGATCCTGAAAAGCATGCTCGAAGCGTGGACGCCGTTCCGCAATGATCGGCTCAATGCGAACGATGTGCCAGCGTTCGCCAGCAGCAGCCAGCCATAGCCGCTCCACTTCTTTCCGCTCTTCTATATAACGCAATCCTCTATGCTCAATCTGCCGCTTAATATGCAGCCGAATGAGCACGGACGCTTCTGTACCAGACTCCTGCACCCTGACCAGCTCCGCCTTCGTCTCGCTGCGCGAAGGCAGGACGCCGCGCAGCAAATCCCGCTCGCGCAGCCGGTTCAGCCTGCCGCGGAGCCTGCCGCAATGATCCTTATCCGCGACGAAGCCATCTACCGCTGCTGCATGCTGCTCGGTTTCCGCCTGATTGTACAGGCTTACATACTGATGCACGGCAGGCTTCCAGCCTTGCTCTTCCTCTCCAAGCAGCGGCGGCGAATCGCCTGAGCGCATGAGCGAGGTCATGGAAGAAGCAGCCATTCGCGAATGCTCAGCAGCGGCTGTCTCTGGCTTCTGCTGATTCTGGTGCTTCTCCTGCTGAGCTCCGCCTTTCGTCGTTCCCTCTTGAGCATGCTGCTGCGCGTGCCGCTGGGCGGAGCGCGGCTGAAAGGCGGACAGGTTCAGCAGCGGCTGCCGCTCCTGCTTGCCTGCACGGCGGCCTGCCGTTTGTTTGTCTGATCGCAAGGACATCGGCTTTCCCTCCTAAAAAGCAAGCTTTAAATCCGCACGTGCTGCGGCGGACGCCAGGCAAGGGTGCGGAGCGCCTAATCATTTTATTTATATGTTCACATTCCTCCAAACATGAGGCTCTAGCCAAAAGCTCGCATAATAATCCATTATTAGGTTAAAACAAGCCTTGCGGATGGAGGTTACATTCGTCCATCAGCCTAAATGCCTAAAATGGGCGCCAATATTCGAGAAAGCGGGTACAATTGGACTTTACGAGAGCCCCTATTTAGCGATATACTAGAAGCATAGCAAATTTGAAATCGTGTTTCACAGAGCGAAACACCCACTGAAGAATATTTCCTTTTCTTTTTCAAAAGTAAAGCCACCTAAGGAGGAACTTGAACCATGTCTCAACAAAATCATTACTCCGTTCGCACCTCGCTTGACGTAAACGGCAAATCCTTTGCGTATTACCGTTTGTCCGGCCTGGAAGAGCAAGGCCTTGGAAAGATTTCCAAGCTTCCTTTCTCCATCAAAGTCCTGCTCGAGGCTGCTGTACGTCAATTCGACGGCCGCGCCATTACGCCTGAGCATGTGAAGCAGCTGACAACATGGGCAGATGGACGCGAGGACAAAGAAATTCCGTTTATTCCTGCACGTATCGTATTGCAGGATTTCACGGGCGTTCCCGTCGTAGTCGATCTGGCAGCTATGCGTGATACGGTTAAACGCGCTGGCAGCGACCCTAAAAAAATCAATCCGCTCGTACCGGTTGACCTCGTAATCGACCACTCGATCATGGTTGATGCATTCGGCAACGCGGACGCGCTTGAATACAACACCAAGGTAGAATTTGAGCGCAATGAAGAGCGTTACCGCTTCCTGCGCTGGGCCCAAACGGCGTTCGATAACTTCCGCGCTGTACCACCGGGAACAGGTATCGTTCACCAAGTTAACCTGGAGTACCTTGCATCTGTAGCTGCTACAAAAGTCATCGATGGCGAAACGGTTGTTTTCCCGGATTCCCTCGTTGGTACGGATTCCCATACAACAATGATCAACGGTCTTGGCGTAGTCGGCTGGGGCGTTGGCGGTATCGAGGCTGAGGCAGGCATGCTGGGCCAACCGCTTTATTTTGTAACACCTGAAGTTATCGGCTTCAAATTGACTGGCAGCTTGGCAGAAGGCGCTACGGCGACTGACCTTGCGCTGACTGTTACGCAAATTCTTCGTAAAAAAGGCGTTGTCGGCAAATTCGTCGAGTATTTCGGTCCCGGCCTGTCCAACATCAGCCTTGCTGACCGTGCAACGGTTGCCAACATGGCTCCTGAGTACGGCGCAACCGTTGGCTTCTTCCCAGTCGACAGCGAGACGCTTAACTTCATGCGTGCAACTGGCCGTACAGAAGAGCAAATCGCTCTGGTTGAAGCTTATTACAAAGCACAAGATATGTTCCGCACAGATGAGACGCCAGATCCTGTCTTCTCCGATGTGATTGAGCTTGATATGTCGACTGTTGTTCCTTCCCTTGCTGGTCCTAAGCGTCCTCAAGACCGCGTTGAGCTGACAGCAATGAAAGATGAGTTCAACAACATCATCCGCACGCCAATCGATAAAGGCGGATACGGCATGTCAGATGAGAAGATCGAGCAGCTCGTTGACGTGAAGCACCCGAACGGCCAAGCTAGCAAAATGGGCACTGGCGCTGTTGTTATCGCGGCTATCACAAGCTGTACGAACACCTCCAACCCTAGCGTTATGCTAGGTGCGGGCCTTGTAGCGAAGAAAGCGGTAGCTCTCGGACTAACCAAGCCAGCATATGTGAAAAGCTCCCTGACGCCGGGCTCGCTCGTCGTAACGGAGTACTTGAAGAAAGCGAACCTGATGGAGCCGCTTGAAGCGCTTGGTTTCCACGTTGCAGGTTACGGCTGCGCAACTTGCATCGGCAACTCCGGTCCGCTTCCTGATGAAGTAGGCCAAGCCATTGCTGACAACGACATGACGGTAGCGGCTGTATTGTCCGGTAACCGTAACTTTGAAGGCCGTGTTCATGCTCAGGTGAAAGCGAACTATTTGGCTTCTCCTCCGCTTGTTGTTGCATATGCGCTTGCAGGAACGGTTAACATCGACCTTTCCAAGGATGCAATTGGCTATGACAAAGACAACAACCCGGTCTATCTGAAAGATATTTGGCCAACTTCGAAAGAAATTCAGGAAGCAACTGCGGCTGCGCTTAATCCGCAAATGTTCCGTGATAAATATGAAAATGTATTTACGCAAAATGATCGTTGGAATGCAATCGACGTACCAGAAGGCGAAAGCTATGAGTGGGATCCAAAATCCACTTATATTCAAAATCCGCCGTTCTTTGAAAACCTTGGTACGGAGCTTAACGACATTGCCGACATCCATTCTGCAAATGTGCTTGCGCTTATGGGCGACTCAGTTACAACTGACCATATCTCCCCTGCCGGCAACATTAAAGCAGATAGCCCAGGCGGCGAATATTTGATCGAAAATGGCGTAAAAAGAGAAGATTTCAACTCGTACGGCTCGCGTCGTGGTAACCACGAAGTCATGATGCGCGGTACATTCGCCAACATCCGTATCCGTAACCAAGTGGCTCCGGGCACTGAGGGCGGCGTAACGACTTACCTGCCAACTGACGAAGTCATGTCGATCTACGATGCTTCCATGAAGTATCAAAAATCCGGCAAAAACCTTGTCGTTATCGCTGGTAAAGAATACGGCACAGGAAGCTCCCGTGACTGGGCGGCAAAAGGTACATTCCTGCTCGGCGTAAAAGCCGTTATTGCTGAAAGCTTCGAGCG
This sequence comes from Paenibacillus liaoningensis, assembly GCF_059609455.1. Taxonomy (NCBI): domain Bacteria; kingdom Bacillati; phylum Bacillota; class Bacilli; order Caryophanales; family Paenibacillaceae; genus Paenibacillus; species Paenibacillus liaoningensis. The sequence continues at coordinate 292,937 of NZ_JCAALU010000001.1, read as the reverse complement.
TATTCACCGTTCCAACCTGGTAGGCATGGGCGTACTGCCACTGCAATTCCAAGAAGGCCACGGCTGGAAAACGCTTGGTATTACAGGTCGCGAAACGTTCGATATTACTGGACTGTCCAATGATGTGACAGCGGGCGAGACGGTTACCGTAACAGCAACCCGTGAAGACGGCACAGCATTTGAATTCCAAGCTATCGTTCGTCTGGACTCCATGGTTGATGTAGACTACTACCGTAATGGCGGTATTTTGCAAACCGTGCTTCGTCAAATGATTGCTAACATGTAGGAAGCCTAAGCTTTACCTTGATTCGCAAAAACTCAGAAAAGCAGCGATTTCCCCCATAAAGGGAGAATCGCTGCTTTTCGTTTTAGGGCAAGGGAAACTATCCGGCCTCAAGCCTTACTTTTCCCAGCCACATGCCAAGGCTCGCTCCCTATTCGCTGTCTGCCCCCGAGTCTCTTTGCTACTCCTGATCCAGCGGCTGCTCAATACCATCCTCATAGAAATCGAAGATGAGCTGCTGCTGCGTGCCTCTTACCGCATAGAACACATCGGCCAGCGTTTTCCCCTTATGCTTCTGCCTCAGCGCATGCTCCAGCCACTCTCGGGTCAGCCCGTGCGGCTGCAGATTTTCCTCCATCACCGCGCCGTCCATAATAAGCTCTACGGGAAAAGCCTGCGATAGCTGCGGCAGCCCCATATCCCGCTTCGTGACAAGCCGGTACGCATCCTTTTTCAGAATAGAGATTCTTCCATTGTCTTCGAGCAAGGCATACTCCACCTCTTCGATATTGAAAACGCCCCTTTCCCTTAGCGCTTGGTTCAGCGAATCCAGCGTATAGCGAATTTTCTGCATGTTGGCTTCCATGACTTTACCGTTTTCTATCAGCACGGTGGGAGAGCCTGAGATCCAGCTGCGCATTTTTCGGCTTTTGAGAGCGAGCAGAGAAAGCAGGAAAGACATAGCTGTAATCACAATCAGAGACAGCAAGATGTAGGAGGGTTTCAGGGTGGCATTAAACGCCAAGTTCGCCGCTAGGGAGCCCAGCGTAATGCTCGTTACAAAATCGTTAAACGTCATATTCGAAAGAGTCTGCTTGCCGAGAATCCGGGGAATGAGCAGCAGCAGTCCCACTGCAAGAATTGTCCGGATCAAAATTTCCACATACGTCATTTACAAACCTCCTCCCCCTATTATTTCCTATGTCATCAAAAAAATAACATATTAGACTAACCCTACAAATCAAAACAGCGACAGCCAAGGACGAGAAAAAAGGCCAACCAGAAATCTCTGATTGACCTAATAATACGAATAAAGTCCTAGACTGTCGCTGTTTCTGAACTAACGTTACCCGTTAGGATTCCTGTAGAGCGTTAATTTTGCGCTTTGCACAAAAACGAGCGCCTCCAGTAAGATGGGGTAGTCACGGGTCATAGCCCTTTAGCCATCATAAGGAGGTCGCTCTATCTTGAAGTTTAAAGCTCAAACCAAACAAAATCAACTGCTCGAACGTATTTCAACTCAGCACCTTGTCGTCGGTATCGACATCGCCCAACAAACCCACGTTGCGCGCGCCGTCAACTTCCGTGGAATTCTGCTAGGCACTCCGCTTCACTTCTCCAACGACGACACCAGCTTCGGCCTATTGTTGCAGTGGATGAGAGGTTTGCAGGAAACGCACCAACTAAACGACACCATCATCAGCATGGAACCAACCGGCCACTACTGGCTCGGCCTTGCTGCTTGGCTCAAAGACCGCAAACTCGAGGTTGTGTTGGTGAATCCTCATCTCGTCAAAAAGAACAAGGAAAACCGCGACAATACACCATCTAAAAGCGACATCAAAGATGCCTTTGTAATCGCCGATATGGTGAAAAACGGCTACTACACCTTCATCAAAGAAACCAGTGAAGTGTTCATGGAACTGCGCGTTCTCATGGCGAACCGGGAGACAATTGTCCATCGTCTCGTCAGCGTCAAGAACCAGATCCACCGCTGGGTCGACGTTGTTTTTCCTGAGTTACGACAAGTTTTTAAAAACATCATGTGTATCGGTTCATTGGCCACACTTCGTCTTTTCCCAACGCCCGAAGAATTGTGTAAATTACAGCCTCAAGATATCTTACGGGGCTGGAAATCGCTTATGAAACGGCATTCTGGTGATCGAAAAGCTCGAGCTCTTATCTCATTGGCTAGCAGATCTGTGGGTTCTGAGCGAGCCACACATGCCTACAAGCTCCACTTGAAGCAACTGCTCGATGAGTACGATCTTGCTTGCCTGCATTTACAAACGGTAGAAACGGAGATTATCGCCGTTCATTTTGTTTGTGCAAAATGCCTGTTGCCTGTTTGTCATCCCAAACCAGCGTAAATGGCTGCGGCGCTTCGTTTTCATTGAATAGGACTACAATAACCTGTTTGCCGGAAGAACTTAGAAACGCAACATTAGATACACTGGCTGCCGACCCGTAGCTGGATGCAATAATATGCGATCCCGGACAAACAAATCGACCGAAGTGCCCGTTAATTTAATTTCAGGTGTAAAGTTTCTCCAGGAGGCTGAAAACAAGTTCTGTACGTTAATTGGTCAGTCGTTGTTTTTTTAATTCAGAGCAACTTCATATTGAACTCAGGGATTATGTTCACTGGTTCAACCATTTGTTTATTATAGTAAGTCAATAAGGAACTAATATCATCTAGTCTAAGACTTCCTTACATCCCCCTCAATATGAAGACTTATATACTATTCTTTTACAGCCCCAACAACAATTCCTTTAACAAAGAACCTTTGAAAAAATGGATAAATAAGAAGAATAGGTAGCATTCCAATAAAAATTTGCGCTGATTTGACCGTTCTTTGGGATATATTAGCCAAGTCCTCAGCTTTCACTGATATTTTACTGAAATCTTGCTGGACAATGACCGTTTGTAAATAAGTAGCAAGTGGATAGTTTTCTGGTTTGGTCATATATATTAATCCATCAAACCATGAATTCCAATGCCCAACCATAGTGAATAGTATGAGAGTTGCAAGCGACGGTAACGAAATAGGCAAGTATACACGTAGCAAGATCGTTATGTGATTGGCACCATCGATCAGCGAAGCTTCTTCTAGTTCCTTCGGTATAATTCGAAAGAAATTCAACATCAGAATAATATTATAAACACCTACGATTCCGGGTAGAATTAACGCCCATATCGTATTAAACAAATGTAACTTCTGAACCAGGATGTATGTTGGCACTAAACCACCGCTAAATAGCATTGTAAACACTAGTGCCCAAGCGAATACGGTTCTACCTTTAAATACGTTGCTTTCTTTAGAGAGCGGATAAGCGGTTAAAACAGTAATAGCCATGCCGATGGCCGTGCCCAGCACTGTTCGTTTAATCGTAGTCCATATTGCATTGACAAATTGTTCGTTACCTATCGTCTTAACGTAGGCATCTACATTAAAATCTACCGGCCATAGGCCGACAATATTGGCATTTGCTGCGGCGCGTCCGCTAAAAGAAACTGCTAGAATATGGATCAATGGAATGATACACAATAATGCGACTAAAATTAAAAACACATTGTTTCCGATTGTAAATATAGAATATCCACGCTTTACCTTATTCATATCGTTGCCCCCTGCTAAAAGATCCGGTAATTCGCAAATTTATAAGCTAATCTGTACGAAATAATAATGAGAATCATAGCGACAATAGATTTGAATAATCCAACCGCTGTACCAAAGCTGTAATCACCATTAATGATAGACATGCGATATACATACGTATCGATAATATCGCCCTTGTCATATACTAACGGATTATACAAGTTAAATATCTGGTCGAACCCTGCATTTAGAACATTACCTAGCGCGAGGGTCCCCATTACAATGATGATAGGAAGTATGCCGGGGATTGTCACATGAACGGTCTGTTTCCAACGATTAGCCCCGTCCATGACAGAAGCTTCGTACAGTGTAGGACTAATACCTGCTAATGAGGCCAAAAATACAATTGTTGAAAACCCGAATTCTTTCCATACATCACTCACGATAACCGTAATCCGGAATAAAGTGCCATCTCCTAGGAAAAAGAATGGTTCAATTCCAAAAACACCTTCTATGAATCGGTTCAGGAGTCCCCCATTGGGAGATAAAATGTCTAGTAATATCCCCCCCAATAATACCCAGGAGAGAAAGTGCGGAAAATAAACCAAGGTTTGAACTGTTTTTTTAAGTTTCGTATTTCGAACTTCATTTAACAGGAGTGCGAACGTAACAGGAACAATTAATCCAAAGACTATCTTCAAACTTGCAATCACCAGCGTATTCCAGATGACCTGTTTAGATTCATCATATTGGAATATAGTATGAAAATGCTTAAACCCAACCCATGGTGATTCTATAAAACCCAACCAAGGTTTAAAGTCCTGAAAAGCCATGATAGCACCAGCCATCGGGAGATAGTAAAAAATGAAAGCACTTATTATTCCCGGTATGATCATCAGATAAAGCTGATAATTCCTCTTGTACAATGAACGATTTCCCATTTAAAAACTCCTTTTCTCTGTTTGTACAAACATTATAACAAGCGAGAAATAGATGTTTATAGGGCACAAATCTCATCTCAAATGGCAGGATTTTAATGACCTGAAGATTTTGTTTTTTGATCTCGGTATTCTTGAGGCGTTACTCCATAATGCCTCTTGAATATCTTAATCATATATTGAGGGTTCTGATAACCTAGCTGATCTGTAATCTCATAAACTTTATCATTGGTCCCTAGGAGCAGTTGTTTAGCACGTTCGAGCTTCAAGTGGATAATATGATCTGATATATTCTCGCCTGTTTCCGTTTTATATATCTTTGATAAATAAGCCGGATGCAGCGACATCTGATCCGCAATCAACCCTACTGTCAGCTCCTGCAGGGGTAATGCATGAATAATCCGGTGAACGGCAGCCACGATGGATTCGTTATTCTCCTGCGTTTTTTCCTCGAAATGCTTTCGAACTTGCTGAAAGACAATGGACGTCCATCTCTCCAAATCATATATTTGATTGAAACTACTTACATGATGGAAGCCTTGCTGCTCATTTCCAAACACTTCATAAAGGACTACACCATTATTATGAAGCATATGGATAATCGCGCTCGAGATAGCTAGGGCAGCTTCATGTAAATGTTCTTTTGGAGAATTTTGTAATTGCTTAATTTCATTAAAAACTTGATCTAATTTTTCATCAATGAGATCCCATTTACCCGCCTCAAGAAGCTGGGATAATAGGGGAGGCTCGTATAAGCCGTCTAATGCTTTCACCCAGGAGTTTTTTTTCACATCATATATGGTCATGAAGATCTCGTCCTGAACAGATGCATGTTGCCTCAGAAGAGCAATACACTTCTTATACAAAGGTCCGATTCCATTGGCAAACTCAACCCATTCACCCACGATCAAAGAGATATGACCTTTTAAATAAATCTGCACATTATGTTGAATCTCTATCGTTAGTTTCTCAAGTAAGGTGATCTTGGCAGGTCCAGAGATTCGAGGTGACGGGTCTTTCTCTTTCATTTGCACAAAGAACACCAGATTTTCATGAATATCTTTGCAATACCACATAAGTAACTCCGGTTTTATTAATTCTTCTACTATGTTTAATACGGCATATTCCAGAATGGTTCGATCTGAGTCTAGAAAGTTGCCGAATGGCTCTTCCAACCGAATGATGAACATAGAGCATTCGTGTAGCGGATCAAAGGACAATTTACAAAAACTCAGCTTCGCCAGAAGTTCTTCATGTGTATATTTCCTACCTCGGAGCAGTTCTTTTAACAGACTTGCCCGAATTATTGGTAAGTTTTCTTTTATTTGACGCTGTAGGTGTTGGGTTGAAACGATCTTTTCGCCTTCTTCCTTAATAAGGGAAACCGCCTTTTGAACGGCTTGAATAAATTGATCGATCCGTATTGGCTTCATCAAATATTCGATCACCTTCAGTTCAATAGCTTTGATGGCATATTCGAATTCTGCATAGCCTGATAGCAGAATGCATCTAATCCTTGGCCATTTAATCGAAATTTCTTGTATTAATGCCAACCCATTTTTTTGGGGCATTCGAATATCTGTTATTACAATATCGATGGAGTGGTTTAAAAGTATATCGATGCCTTCATCTACAGAATAAGCCAAGTATAGATTGGATATTTCAAGCGCTTTCCAGTCTATAGTCTCTTCCAAGCTTTCAATTAGATGGATCTCATCATCAACTAGCAATACACTATACATAACGATCAACTCCTCTATATACGCCATCAACCTCTAACTTACACGGATTCAGCACTTTTCCATTGTAAGATAACGGTTAATCCGCTTTCCTTATTGGTTCTCAGTAAAATACCGGAGTCTTCCCCGAACTTGTATCTCAGACGATTATGAACGTTCCACAATCCACAACTTATATTGTCTAAATCCCGTGTTTGCAACTGCTTCAATAGTTGTCCAATTGCCTTCTCTTCCATTCCGACACCGTTATCCGTCACTTCTATTCGATAGTAATTCTCCTCTTTAATTCCCCTAATATGAATGGTGCCGTATCCCGCTTTTCCTTCAAGACCATGAATGAGAGCATTCTCGACAATAGGCTGAATACATAAACGAGGGATGACTTGAGACTTAAGAACTTCATCCATTTCGATCTCATAATAAATTCGACTAGCACGCATCGATTGAATCTCTAGATAATTTTCAACTAGATCCATCTCTTCCCTTACTGTTACCATTTGATTTTCCACACGTGTCATATAACGATAGTAATCGCCCAGATTATACGTCATTCTTTCCGCAGCATCCAATTGCTTCATACGTATCATACTGTTGATATATTCCAGTGAATTATAAAGGAAATGAGGGTTGATCTGAGATTGAAGTTGCTTCATATTCGCATCTCTCGTCTGAATTTGTTCAACATATACCTTTTCGATTAATTCTTGAATTTGAACTGCCATTTCATTAAAACGAATATATAGATAACCGAACTCATTATTAGAGCCGGTTTGAATGCGTGTTGAAAAATCTCCCGATTTTAATCTCCCTACTGCGGAAACCAGTTTCCTTATCGGTATTTGAACGTAGCGATATAACATTAATAATGCAAAGATACTCGTGATAACAACGAATCCGATAGAAGCATAAAATAAATAACTGCTCCTCTCAATCGGCTTGAAGATAGTGTCCAGAGACACGTAATCAATGAGATACCAGTCTGTTTCCTGTAGCTTTACATAAAGAAATAAATAAGCTTTTCCGTCTATGTTCACTTGGCGATAGCCGGATTCACCAGTAGAGTTTTCATCAAATAAACGCAATACCGATGAGATCAAAGCCCCTTGGGCCGTTCGGTTCGGTATGATCTTCTTCTGATTCGTGTATAGAAATGGATCTCCATTGTTCGCCTTCTTAAAGCTATTCAACATTTCAACTATATTGCTTTCCTCAAAACTAACCGCGATTACAAGACCATTCGTATCGGGCAATACAAAATGCTTTATAAAACGTTTTTCTTTCATTTGCCCGTATTCCCATAGGTAAGGGGTCCAAGAAAAGGATAAATTCTTATCTATATCCTTTAAATTGTATTGATGGGCATATCTCATCGTACTAATAATTTGTTTATTTGAAAAATATAGTGTGAAGTCATTACTCCAATTGCTGGCAGCTTTATTTATTAATAATCGCTCGCGTATTTCCTGATTGGTTATTAGAAATTCATATAAATCAGAATCGTCCATCAAAGAGAAGGTGTTGACCACCGAGTCCCGACTTATAATCGACGCAGACTGATCTATTTGCTTCATCATTGTATCCATTTGAGTACGAAGGAACGATAATCGATTCAAATTTGATGTTTTTATTTCATGCTTGATCACAGTCAAGCTCATGTAATTTGAATATGCATATAAGAGGACAATCAGTGTAACCAACAGCGATATGCTCCATAACGTCTTCGTATAAATGCTTTTCTTTTTGAAAAACATATGCCATCAACCTACTTTCAGCCTTCTGATCCTTGACATTAGCTGAGTAAAAGACCTAATCAGATTGATACTGATTAGGTCTTGAAACCCTTCATACTATTTTTTTATAGATTTGTACCATTCATTCACTTCGTTCGTGATATCATCTCCACCGCCGGACTTCCATTCCTCTACGAATTTATCGAAGTCATCCAATGGGGATTTACCCAAAACAATTTTAGCGATTACCTCCTGCTCCATCTTATCCAGAAACTGTTTCTTGCTCTTCATTGTAGTTGTTGGGCTACCCGTGAACATATCCGCGATCCGATACTTATTCTGATCGGTCGTAATAGTCGCTGCTTCCCTATCAATGTTAACACTGGTTGCCAATTGTTTCTCAAAAACCGTTATTGGTTCAAGTCCATCGGACAATTTCTTCATTGTATCGTAGGCTTTGAATGGGATATCTGGCGCATTTCTGGTCATCGTATACTTCGAAGGATCTAGTTTACCTCCAGGAATATCCGAATCATCATAGCTGACGCTTCCGTCCGGCTTAATAACAAAGTCATATCCTTCATACCAACCGTTTTTAAAGTACTTCTCATCCCCATACTGAAAACCATAAAGCGCATCTAGATAACGGAAGAACGCATCCATATGTTTGAAATTCTTGTTGAAGACAAAATATCCAACGGTTAAGCCTTCACCCGTACGTCCGATTTCACCATTAGGTCCTGAAACTATTGGGTATGGCTTTAATACTGCACTTGGTACATTCTTGAGGACATCTGGATTCGGCCAACCAACCATCCATGCTGGCCCGAAGATGATTCCTTCATTGCCGGCTGTAAACCTCTCAGCAGCTTTGCCTGAATCATTGATCATAAAATCTTTATCCACATAGCCTTTATCCGTCCATTCCTTTAACTTGCCAAGAGCGGCCTTCGTCTCCGGAACAATGGACCCATATTGCAATTTGCCTTCCGAATTCTCATACCATCTGTTTGGCAATCCATGAGAACCTAAAGCGCCCCAGAGAAAGCTTGAATCAGCAATCCAAGATGCTATGCTACTTCCGATAGCAAGTGCAACCGTATCTTTCTTGTTATTCCCATCGGGATCTTTATTCACGAAGGCGTCCATTAATTGCTCAAGCTCCGCCAAAGTCGTTGGTGCTTTCATCTGAAGCTTGTCAAGCCAATCTTGTCTGATCCACATGACGGGATCTGAACCGTTACCGCCAGAGAATACAGGAAGACCGTATCTTTTACCATCTTTCATAGCTGAGTAAAACGATTCAGGAAATTGTTTATAAAGGGCTTTTAGCCGATCTGATGCAAACTGATCAATCGCTTCATCGATGGACAGGAATTTGCCAGAATCAACAAGATCCGTTAACAGTGTACCATTAACCATCATTACATCAGGAAGCTCTTCATTCGCGGAAAGTGACAATCTAATCTTCTGGGAAAATTGATCGGATCCACCAGGAGTTGTCCATGGATGATTAATTATAATACCCAATTCATCTTTTGCCCATCTTGTGTGCACATTATCGTTAATCGTTTCCCCATCACGAAACTTGATTTCATTGCCAACTTCACGAACATAATTAATAGTAACAGGTGGATTAAATTTCCCATCTTTAAACTCAGACTTCTCTGCAGCTTGCTCGCTATTATTACTTGAACAACCGTATAACGGAATAGCCGTTAATGAAAAGAGAAGCATGAACAAGATCAAACGCTTGATTTTCTTAGATTGCATTGATGTAATCTCCCCCGTACTAATAAGATATTTTACAATCTCAATTTATCATTGTGTAGTATTTAGATGGAATGATAAAATTTTAAAATCTAATGGTACTAATTTGTAGGATAGTCACCTGTTTGAAGGTGCCTGCGACACGTTTAGATTGATTCATGAACGAATCCCTCCCAGAACACCAAATAAAATGTACATTGATCGGCGTTTATATAGAGGTAATCTTACTACAGCTTTAAGGTTTCTTCCCCATTTTCCCATTTTATGACAAGGGTAACAGGAATATTGGATACCGCAGTGATCACCGGCTTCTCCTTCGAAGACGATCGCTTCTCACAGCGGAGCTCCAGGAGACCGTCGTTTCCGAAGGGGTATCTGGAGATGCCATGGGCATCGAGAAGCCTTACATCCCATTCTAGGGTAGCACTGGGCACATCCGGCTTCAGGCCAAAGACATATTCGAAAAGAATAGCGATTGGCGAAAGCCCTGACCATCCGACGAAATCCGACTTGGCCGGGTTGCCGGGAGTCGCTTTCTCCGGAGAATAGTTTTCCCAGAGGGTTTCTGTACTCTCATAAACCTTCAGGACATTGTCCAAATGCTTCATGGCAATCTCATGAGCCAAGGCGTCATACCCGTTTTCATGAAGGCCTTTCAGCACCATGTAGTTGGTCGGCGCCCAAACTCCGCCTCTCCAGTAGTCGCCGTCCTCTTCGTACTCCGCATGATCGGCGGAAAGCGTTGGAATCGGATGGGGACGTTTAAACTCGTTTTCATTGCCCAAATGGGAGATGAACCTGTCCTTTTGATCCTCCGGGACGATATCGGCGAGCAAAGCCCAGTAAGACCCGATGGTCTTAACATGGTTCAACTCCCCACTTTTCCAGAGATCGTAGTAAAAGGCACTGTCGTGATCCCACAGCTTACGGTTCACAAAATCCGTAAGTATAACGATCTCCTCCTCGAAATCCCGCATTTCCTGTCTTCTATCGATAACGTCGCTCATCTTCACGAGCAATTTAGCGCTTAGAATCTGCTGCAAGCAGGCATCCACCCAGACCATGTGCCCGTGGGAAAAGGAATCGTCGTATTTCTTTTCCAATCGGGGGGTGTTGTCCATGCCACATCCCCAGCCAGATGACCAATAGCTTCCATCAGTCCAGGTTCTGAATTCCTTCAGCCATAAGTGATAAGCGGCCAATACGGGAAACACCTTTTCCAATCGTTCCTTGTCCTTGTAATTCAAATAATATTCCCACTCCGTTAAAGGTAGGATGTTCGGTCCTGTGCTGACCACGTCAAAGCGGTGAAACCGGTCCTTGCCGTCTAGCTCGTTAATCTCCCTGCAGATAAAACCGTCCCCGTGCTGCTTGGCATAAAGGTTGTCCAGGGTCTTTTGAAAATCAAAGGCATTCTTTCCATACCTTGCAAAGAGCAAGATAAAACAGGAATCCCACATGAACAGACAATCGTTAAAGGCGGTATCAATGTAATTCGTAACGAAACCGTTCTTCCTCGTCGGCTTTCTCAGGTTTTTAAAAGCCAGTTCCCATGCTTTCCAATAGCAAGAAATGGCATCTTCATAACCTTCCCAAAACGGTCTCGGCAAATACCCCTTCACATCTTCGAAAATCGGCAGATCTTCCTTTTCTGCCGCCATCTGCAAAAAGACATTTTCTTTTACGAACCGGTTATCCACATACATATCCAAATAGCTCATTACTTCAAACCTCCCGATTAATTAATCCTTTTTTTCTTCTTCTCGAGCATAAGTACTTCCGCTTGTATAGTGTAATGATAATGTTAATGAATTGTTATATCTCACATGAAAACAGTTATTTATCACACTATTATGTTAAATAGGAGAATATATAAAAAAGTACTGGTATACGAAGTTGACGTTGGTGACTTTTAACATACGAAGCACTGCTTGGGTAATATCCATCGCGGTGATGAATAGCATTACACCCTTCAAATCAAATTTGATGCAGGATAACAACGGAATCGCCGATGTTTTCTGAACTACTTTCGCGCAAAGCAATAGTGCATCGAGAAGTTTATCCTTCTCAACCTGAAAAGCCGTTTTTTCCCGTCGCGATTACCTCAAGTTGTTTCTCCTTCGTTGCTGTCATTCTAATTTCCTCTCTGTTTTATGGCACAAAAAAAGCCGACGGTACTTCCGCCGGTACAGCCACTTGCTATTCATGTAATGTCTTAAAGAACTGTTAGATTTTTACGCGATATGGTCCCCCCCCGAACTCATAAAGCAGAATTACGCGAGTCGTGCTCCTTCCGTTTCCATTCAGTCCATTTTTCTCCAGGTACTTGGCGTAAAGCCAGTGTATTTCTTAAAGGTCTTGATAAAATAGCTGACATTATCGAAGCCGGTCTGGAGGGCAATGTCTAGAACGGATAAATCGGTATACTTCAACAGGTTGGCGGCCATCCGCGTCCGATGTCGGTTGACGTACGTCACCGGGGTTTCCCCCGATATCTGCTTGAAAATTTTATAAAAATGATCCACACTGATCCCCGCTACCCCAGCAAGATCTTCTATCGAAATGTGGCTATAATAATGTTCCTGTATATACGCAATGGATTTTTGAAACCGTTCAAGCTTTGCACTGGGTATGACTGCCTGCTCGTTATGGGCTAGAAATGCTTTGTTCGCAATGATTTCCGCTACGATGGAGAATAAGCAGGATTTGATTTTCCATTCGTAACCGAAGGGCTGTTGCCGGTACATCTCGACGATGCTTACCATTTCGGATATCACCTTCGCTTGCCAGCCGGATTCGTTTGGAATATAAGAGGGGAATTTATACTGTCCGCAAAGAAAGGGATCGAGATACTTGCTTTGACAGGCGTCTTGCTCATGACTGCTCAGCATATCCAGTTTGAAGATGATTCCGTACATTTGGCAATTCTCCTGATTCACGCAATAACCGCTATGGATCTCATTTCCGTTGATTATGACGGCATCTCCCGCACGGACATGGATGAGATTGGTATCGATCTCCATCATGATACTTCCTTCGGTCACATAGATTAATTCATATTCGGAATGGTAATGACAGTACACAAGCCTGTCCGAATCATTCACCACATTCCGGGAGTCGTTGTAGGAGATCCGCACCGGAAAATCAGGCGTTTCCGTCGGCCCTTCGAAAAACAGTGCATTATTTTTTTTCATTTTTTCCTCTTTTAACAGAATAGTATTATTCATGTCCAATAGCGTTGCATTAATGTTATCTGAATATTCATAACTTTCTGTTTAATCAAAACTTGCACATAAAAAAATCCTTTACAATATATATGGTAGGTGACCCTGTCCATAATCCACTGAAAAGGATCATCTCATGGACAAGCATAAGCTATTTTCTTCGTTTGGTAAATGGTTAGCGCCAATATGTACGAGAACATTCACAGATCGAGTGTCTGAAACCCAGCAAGATAAATACGCGAAGAAGCTAACAACAGCGGCATATTTAAAACTGTTTTTACATACGCAGCGCCAAGCGTATCCGCTGTGGTTGAGAAAGCGATAAACCGCATTTTTCCCGGGGTAATTTGTGCCCCGTTGGCTTTCGAGCAGACGAAACCAATTCTTTTGCTGGAACAGCAGCACAAATATGATTCGGAACAACGACGCACAGATGAAGCCGATCGCTTAAATTATAGACCTGTAAGTGAAATTTCAGTTTCAAGCTTTTTTGTTCTTGAGAACTTGATATAGCTTTGCTTTAGATACTCCGGTCTGCTCTGTTATTTCTTTTGTCGTATATCTCCGACTTTCATACAGAAGCAACGCCATTTCAACTTTGCTCTTATCCAACGGCGGTCTTCCTCCTTTTCTACCTCGAGCCCTAGCAGCTTGTAAGCCGGCCTGGGTTCTTTCTCGAATTGTCTCTGCCTCCATTTCAGCTAAACCAGCCATAATAGCGAAAAAAAGCTTACCAGTTGGTGTGCTTGTATCTACTCCTAGGGTGATGATCCAGACTGACTCCTCTTTCTTTAAGGTCATGCGAAAGCTCGATTAACTGCTTTGTCGTCCGACCAAGTCGATCTAATTTCCAGATGACTAATGTATCCCCGGAACGCAAGTACTCCAAGCAACGGGCTAACTCAGGTCGATCACTTTTCTTTCCAGAGGCCTTTTCTTCGAAAATACGTTCACATCCGGAAGCCTTCAAAGAATCGATTTGTAAATCCATGGATTGATCGGAAGTCGAAACACGTGCATATCCAACTTTAGCCATTTCCCAACCCCCTTTGTCTATTAAACCTTCGATTAACATACTTAATGCACCTTGAATAATAGACGAATTAATAGACTAAAACTATGGTCAGTTTGGGGCATTTTTAGTTCATGTTTACAAAGTCTAAAAAACGATCGTTTTTTAGACAGGGGGTGATTCGTATAGAAAAAAACCAGCCCCTGAAACGGACTGGTTTACGCTGCGTTCATTCAACTATCGTACACATTTGCTTAATCAGTTAATATGCTAAAATATTGCCTTCATAATCAACAATAGTCAGTTGATCATTTTGAAGCAAAATCCAATTGTCCTCACAAGACTGGTGTAATAATGTGATCATCCCAAATTGGAGTTTGCACACGTACCCAACCTTTATGAGAATAATTTCCTAATCCTCCAAACTCGATACCCTTTACTACAATATGCGGTACCTTATCATGGTTAGCTTGTGCTACATGATATGAAAAATTAATTTCTTGTCCTCTGAAATGATACTAAGATTGATTCGTCCATAATCTTCAGCATCTTATTGGACAATCCAATAGTTGCAGTGGATGAGAGGTTTGCAGGAAACGCACCAACTAAACGACACCATCATCAGCATGGAACCAACCGGCCACTACTGGCTTAGCCTTGCTGCTTGGCTCAAAGACCGCAAACTCGAGGTTGTGTTGGTGAATCCTCATCTCGTCAAAAAGAACAAGGAAAACCGCGACAATACACCATCTAAAAGCGACATCAAAGATGCCTTTGTTATCGCCGACATGGTGAAAAACGGCTACTACACCTTTATCAAAGAAACCAGTGAAGTGTTTATGGAACTGCGCGTTCTCATGGCGAACCGGGAGACAATTGTCCATCGTCTCGTCAGCGTCAAGAACCAGATCCACCGCTGGGTCGACATTGTGTTCCCTGAGCTGCGGCTGGTATACAAGCACCTCATTGGCCCTGGATCGCTTGCTACACTGCGTCTCTTTCCTACGCCTGCCGATCTTCAAAAACTCACCGTTCGCCAGGTAATCGACGGCTGGAAAACGGTTATGAAGCGGCACAGCGGTGAACGAAGAGCTGGCGAACTGCTGGCTCTAGCAGCACGCTCAGTCGGCGCCAAGCATGCCGAGAGAGCCTACAAGCTTCATCTTCAACAGCTACTCGCTGAATACGATCTGGCTACGGAGCAGCTGCAGGTAATCGAGGATGAAGTCGCGGCTGCACTGATCCGGATTCCGCTAGCCGAATCGCTGCTAGCTATTAAGGGTATGAGCATCCTGTCAGTCGCCGGTATTCTCGGTGAAGCTGGGGACCTCAGCGGCTATGCACATGGTAACGCGTTGCTACGGCATGCCGGCCTTAACCTGGCTGAAGCGAGTTCAGGCAAATGGAAGGGCCAGATGTCCATCAGCAAACGTGGCCGACCAAGGCTTCGGCATGCTCTGTTCATGGCAACCATGACCCTCATCATGAACGATGTATCGTTTAAACGACAGCACGAAGTGAATGTTAAGATGAAAAGCATGAAGCCAATGCGCTCCGTGATGAAGCTTTGCGGCAAGTTGGCTCGCCTCCTGGTTGCTATGGCACATAGCGGCGAAGCTTACGAACCTGATCGAGCTCATCCTATGAAACAAACTGCTTAGCCGCTTCTCAGTTAGCACGAAAATTGGCTTATTCGCAGGATCTCAAGACTGCACGGAGTACCGGATTGCATTGAGCAAAAGGGCACAGACCCGTACCGTTAGGATAACCGGCCTCCACCAACCGGATAGGCGTAACGAAGGAATGAAAGGGCATCGACCCGTCGAGAAATGGGAGTGAAAGCCTCCGGAAGTACGTGGAGAAGCGTGCAACAGAACAGTAAAAAAGGAGCGAAAACTCGCCCCTTCTGTTCCCGCATGCGCTTCCGTTGCCGAATTTGACGGTACACCCCTCTTCTATCCGAATAGCGATTTATCTATTGGAGAGATCCTGCGAATAAGCGAGCATTCGTGAGAAAACTACATTTTACCGAGGGAGTTCAATCATATCAACTCTGAGATAAACATTGGTGTAGCTCCATCCTCTGTATGAAAGCCAAATTTATTATAGAAATCCACTGCATGAGGATAAGAAATTAATACTTTTGTTTTACACCCTTTATATCTATCCAGCATTATATTCATCATTTCCTTACCTATACCTATACTCTGATAACTCGGATTAATAAGCATATAATGAAAATATACCGTTAAAACACCATCTGACAAAGCATTTATTAAACCGACAAGCTTTCCTCCTTCCCAAGCGGTAACAATTGAATGAGACCCTCCGATTGCTTGTAAAAGCTCGTTTGGATGCTTGCCAGACTCCCATTCTACCGAAAGAAATAACTCTTGGAGTGCATCCTTAGTGATATCCTCTTTGCTTGAAGCGTAATAAATACTCACCCCTATACCTTCCTTTCATAAAACTAACTACGGCACAACATCTGTTTTAAACTCCCATATTTCGATGGTTTTGCAATCCTTACGAAGCCATAAAATAATACCGACAAAGCAATTTCGGATTTCTCAAAGTGAATAATCGCTTTATTTACCTCAATATACTATTAAAAATATGTATAGAAAATGGATTAACTGAATTGGAATTTGTATTTATTCACATTAGAGAATTCATGAGAATACTTCTTTTAAGAGGCTTATAGCGTTAATCTGTCCATTAGCTTAATGGGACGTTATCAGTCCAAAACTGTATTTTCTTTCGACATCCGAACGGCATAAAAAAAGCAGCGCCCGCTTCACTTTTCCTCAAGTGAAGCGGGCGCTGCTTTTCTATTCATCCGTTCAGCATGCAAGCATGCAGCTGCCTTGCTGAACGCTATTTCATCATCGTGCTCATCCGCTTGGACGCTTCCAGCAAAATAGGAGCGGCATCACGCATTTTATCCATCGTCATGCGGCTTGCCGGACCGGATACGGATAAGGCGGCGACAAGCTTGCCTTCCCGTCCAAATATAGGCGCGGAAAACGCCGCTGCGCCAGGCTCCCGCTCCTCAAAGCTCGTCGCATAGCCCTGCTCCGTAATGTCCTCAAGCTGCATCTTATATTGATCGAGATCAATCGTAAACAGCCACGACGGATCGCCAAAAATCTCTTCCCGCACGAGCGGATCGGCGTAAGCGATCAGCACCTTGCTGGATGCCCCTGCGTAAAGCGGGAGCCTCGCTCCGATTGGCGCTACCCGGCGCACAGGCTGATTGCTCTGCACCGCCTGAATGCGAATCCGCTCCGAACCGTCGCGCACGTAAATGCTTACGGTCTCGCCCAGCTTATCGCGCAGACGCTCCATCTCCGGCTGCCAAATGACCGCTGGATCATCAGTGCGGGATAAATGTGCAGACAGCTCCCATACTCGCATGCCAAGCCGGTAACGCTCCGTTACCAGGTCGCGCTCGATAAAGCCTTTATCTTCAAGGGTGGCCAGCATCCGATGGACTGTGCTCTTATGAAGCCCTGTCCGCTCGGCGATTTCCGTCATAACCAGATCCTTTCCCGCTGTAAAACAGATCAAAATATCCAGCGCTCGTTCGACTGCGCGTACGGTTGATTTCCCTTCCTCCGCCATGATGTGCCACACCTCCCTCGTTTCATTAAGTGAAACTCATTCTCACACAGTATAACTCATCGAAGGCTTAATCGTAAAGAAAAGATCCTTTGATTACAAAAGCATTACAACACCTTAACAATACGTCGACATCAATTGACAGGCACTCCCGCTCCGCATACGATTAAAGTACTAGAAATGAGAAGCGTTTACATAGTTCGGGAGGAGGAGAAGGGTATGAGCACAACAATGATGACATCTGTTTCAATGGAGGGAACCTTCCCCCAGGGACTGCATCCCTTTCCTTCTCTGGATAAGCTCCAACTGCCGCGCCCGAGCGCAAAAACCAGGAGGTTGCACGCATTGATTGCCCTTATTGCCTCACTGCTTGCTTTATGCATGATCATCGTCGTTATCTTCCACGCCTATGTGGCCTGGATGCTCGCCTATCCCTACGTCGCTCCGCTCACTTCCAATCCAAAGGCTGCAATCGGGCTTGATTACGAGGATGTGCTCATTCCAAGCATCAGCGGCAAAACCAACGTCAGCGGCTGGTACGTACCTGCCTACAGCGATGATTCGAACAGCGAGCCAGCTGCACGCACGATCGTGTTCAGCCATGGCTACGGCGCTAACCGCGAAGAAACGTGGGTACCGATGTATGATTTAACGAAGCTGCTTAATGGCCTTCATTATAATGTTATGCTTTTTGACTACGGCTACGCTTCTGCTACTGATAAAACGGCAGCAACTGGCGGTTTGGAAGAATCCCAGCAATTGCTCGCCGCCGTTCAATATGTGAAGGAGCAAGGCTCCAAGGAAGTGATCGTCTGGGGCTTCTCTATGGGAGCCGGAACCGCCATGCAAGCTGCGCTGCAATCCAAAGATATAAACGGCATGATTCTTGACAGCCTGTTCGTGCCAAGCGCTGATTCGCTGTTCAACAATGTCAGTCAGGTTGTGAGCCTGCCGCGTTTTCCGTCTGAAGCATTGATCGGGGCACTGCTCCCGCTCTGGACAGGGGTAGGCATCGATTCCGTGCCGGCCGAGCAAATGATGAATACGAGCTACGATATTCCGATTTATATTATACATGGCACGCAGGATGTGAAGTCGCCATACACGACGGCTGAGCATATCGCAGACAAACAGACGAATCCATTGTCCCGCTCGTGGATCGTGCAGCAAGGACAGCATGAAATGCTGTTCCGCGAGCATCCGAGCGAATACATTCAGCGCGCTGCGCTTTTCCTCAGCCAAGTCAACCAGCAGGTGCTCGCTGATCAAGCTGATCCGGCAGCAGCCAGCGCCTAAACCCAGCGGCATGCCGCAAAGCAAATGCCCCGCACACTGGAGCTTTTCCAGCAGCGGGGCATTTGCTATGCATATAACTTTTACGATGAACCGTTACCGCAGCTCAAATTCCCGCCTCACCTTTGTAGCGCTTGCGAAACTCAATCGGCGAATAGCCTTCCTGCTTTTTGAACAGCCGTGAAAAATAAGAAAAATTGCTATAGCCCGTAATTTCCGCCACATCGCTCACCTTCAGATCCGATTGGCTGAGCAGCTTCTTCGCGTATTCCATACGCTGGCTTACGATATAATCCGTTAGCGAAGAGCCTGTCTCCTTTTTGAACAATCGGGATAAATACGCAGGGTTAAAATGCAGCAGCGAGGCGATTTCCTCCCGGCTGACCTCCTCGGACATTCGCGACTTTACGTATTGCTCGATTTGCTCTACTATAGTCGGCTCGCTCTCCTTCTGATTCGCCGCATGCTCAATGGCCATCTCAATGACCTGCCTCGTCCACAGGCGCAAATGGGCAAGCGACTTCGTGCATGGCGCACTTCCTTCCCGCTTAACGCTGACCGCATCGATAACGTAACCAATTGAGATACCGCTTTGATTGAAGGATTGATAGAGAGACGACAGTAAATGATAATAGAGCGCTTTCAAATCTTCTTTTGAAAGTGGATTTTCCTTGTCGTAGGATGCGAACCATTCATCGACAGCCTGATAAAGCTCCGCATGGCGGCCCTTCTGCAGCAGCAAGGCAATTTCCGCCGGCCAATCTTTACGGCCAAATAGCTGCTCCGGCATCTGGTGCGCTTGCTCGCCCTCAACCCATACGTCCTTCATGTCACCCGCGCACTCCCGTTCCAGTTTAAGCAAGGAGGCGCTGCGGCTACCGAGCGTACATAGTGCACCTGGCAAGCTGATATAGCATTTTACCCGGCTGTAAAAATAAACCCCGCAATCTTCGACCAGCCCCATGCATCGCCTGCGCAGCTCGGCAATGCTTCTCCCCTGCTCCTGTGCATGGTAGACGACGATGAACAGCTCGCCATTGCGGCTCTTGAGAACAGCGCCTGGCCAATTTTCCAGCACGGTTTCCTCTGCACGGTTCATGACCGCGTACTCCAATATTTCTTCATCCTTTATGCCAAAACGCGCTTTCCAGCCGGAGATGCTGACGAGCACCAGCATAAACTCGCCGCTATCTGCTGCATCCGGCTCCATTAAGGACAATTGGCTAAGCAGCGCTTCATTATTCGGCGTTTTCCCCGCAGGATAAAGCACATCGTTCCAGAAGCGCTCGACCAGTTCCTGCTTGTGATGGCGCAGCACCTTCTCAAACTTGCCCATCCGCCGTTTCAGCAAATTATGCTCCCGATCCTGCTCCAGCTTGCGCAGCGAGCGTGCTACCGTTTCCAGCAGCAGCTCATGCCTGACAGGCTTGAGCATATAATCGAAGCAGCCTGCACGCAGCGCCGCCTGGACATATTCGAAGCGGTCATGCCCCGTAACAAAAATGACGCTGGCCGAAAATTGCTCCTGGTTCAGCCATTCGAGCAGCTCCAGCCCATTTTCACCCGGCATTTCGATATCGCAGATAACAACATCAATCCGCTGGTCGCAAAAGATGATTCGCGCCTCTTCTACATCCATCGCTCCATACACTTCGCTTATTCCGAGCGATCTCCAATTTACCGTCTCCATGATACTTTTCAAAGCATAAGCTTCATCATCTACCACGAGAAGGCGATACATGATAAGCACCCTCCTTTGCGCTTTGAAATGTTTATTGCAGCGGCCTGCTTCGCACAAGCCGTCTATCGCTTGAATGCATCGCTTCCTTCCAAAAGTTTTCCAATTTAATCTTATCAAATTATGGATATTAACACAATATTTTCTCGATTGCCTGAGAGGGTTTTTCCATAAAGAAAAGAGGGCCGCGCAAGGCATATTCACCCAGCACGACTCCTCTTCCCTTCCTGCAAATTATTTACTTGGCCGCTGCTGCATTTTCTAAGGCTCAATGCCCCATACAAGCGTGCCGTTTTGGTAAAGCGTCACTTTATTCCAATCGACGAGCGAAGTTTTGGTCGCATCGAAGGAATAGTCATTGGCCTCATTCAAATTGGACCAATCATTTTTGGAGACACGCGTCTGGATTTGGCCGCTCGTACCACCAGCTGCAATGGAGCCTGCTGCAGCTGTGAAGCTGATTTCCATATACGTATCAGCTGTTGCAGTCGGCGAACTCATGGTCACAAAGGAGGCATGCACATTGCTGCTGCCCACTTGCGCATAGTCGCTCCAGAAGCTATGCTGCTGCGTGCCGTCCGCCGTGAAGTAGTAGCGGATTTTCAGCGTGCTCAAGTCTACTGCAGTCGTGCCATCGTTCAAAATATTAAAGTGCGCCATCATCGCATTGTTCGTAGCATTCGTATCAGCCGCTCTATACTGGACCTTGAGATTGCCGCCGACTGGAGGTGCGACAGGCGTCACGGCTACCGTGTTGGACAGCGTCGTTCCAGCAGCATTTTCAGCAACAATTCGGTACGTATAATTGGTGCCATTCACGGCACTCGCATCCGTGTATGCCGTCGTTGTCAGGCCAGTAGCTACAGATGCAAATGCGCTGCCTCCCGAGGAACGCTCGACATTATAGAAGTCTGCTCCAGAAGCTGCTGTCCAAGACAGTGCCGCTGATGCATTGCCTGCAGTACCTGTCACGGTGAATGCACCAGGTACGACGGCGCCCGGTGCAGTAGGCGTAACCGCCACCTGTGCCGAGTTCACGGATTCGCCTACTGCATTTACGGCAGTAACCACATAATAATAGGTTGTGCCATTCGTAACACTTGTATCGCTGTAGCTTGTGCCGCTAACCGCAGTCGCTACTGTCGTGTATGGCCCGCCCGTTGTTGCAGCGCGCTTCACATTGTAGCTCGTTGCGCCAGGCGTCGTGCTCCAGCTCAGGCTCGCCTGTGCATTGCCAGCTGTTCCTGTCAGTGTCGCCGGAGCGCCAGGAACGGTTGGAGCTGCTGGCGTACCCAGCAAACGGTCATACTCGGCATAAGCCGTTGCAATATCTACCTGCGACCAGAAACGGTGGTACTTGAACGTCGGTACGCCGTTATCCCATGTTTGCGTCGTATTGTTCCACGACGTGTTGTATAGATTGGACAAGTACGACCATTGCGGATCCTGCTGAATCAGTGGACGCAAATCAGCGTAGCCGATATAGACGCCATTGCCGCCTTTTGCCGGATCGGAGGCTACTGCACCGCTGCCCGGAAGCGCGTTGCCTTGGCCAAACGTCCCCGTCCATCCGCTCGGGAAGTAAATTTCCTTCGTGAAGTAGCGGTTGTAATCTGCACGCTGCTCTTCTGTGACGATACCAACGCCATCATTGAAAGTCCAAGCCGTATCAAGGAGCTTCCCAGCCATTTCCTTCGCTTCGGCTGCCAGCGGCGTCAGGCTTCCCGTCTCTGCCTGCGTACCCGCTGCGAAGAACGCGAGTGCTTTAACGTAAGTGCCGAGCGCGCCAACGTCCTGGCTCGGATTAATCGTAGTCGCATGGTAGGTCGGATTGCCTGTGTAGGAGCTAAAGCCATTCCATGTATCCGGCTGGCCATTCCACTCTTGGCCTCCCGGAATCCAGAACTCGCCTGGCGCAGCTACAGTCGCTACGTTCACATTGGTTCCGCCCAGTATACGCTGGCCTTGCGCATTCAAATAGTAGCCGTCAGCGTCAGTAACCGGACGCTCATCAACGAATACATAATCCAATGTCCAGTCCACCCACTTCTGGATAACGGTTTTCGCCATTTGGAAGTTTTCCGAGCTAAGGTCGCCATTTTCAGCCAAAATATAATACAGCTCAGCTACGCGCTCAAGCGGCCATACTTGGAAGCCAAACCAAGTGTTCGAATCCGGATCATGATAAACCGGAGCTTCATCATAAGCCATGCCGTAGAATTTGCTCACGCCTGCCGGGTAAGCGGAATATTGGCCATTCCAGCTGTTCGTTGCACCACCGCCCATTGCGCCTTCAGACGATTGCAGCCACGTATAAAATTCCAGCTGGCGTTTAAGCGATGCGTTCCAGTCCGTCTGTGCCGTCGCAGACGAAGGGATAAGTCCGCCATCCTGAGTTGAAAGCGCATATGCGGCAACCGGGTTTTGGTAAGCCTGGTGCGCATGGCTTGCGCCGATACGCCAAGCCCAGTTTCCAGCGCCTTGCTCCAAGCCGCCGCCCCACGACGTATACCATGCCATCAAATACGAGCTGGCATCCTTGCCCGTTCCCGGAGTTGGCGTTCCGCCGCTAGCGCTTCCAATTTTTTGGAAGTATTTATCATACATGCCGTAACGGAGATAATCGCCCATCTTTTTCGCTTTATTCAAGTAAGCGGTATTGTTGTAGCCAAGCTCCTTCGCCCAATACATCACTTGTACGGCGCGGCCGTCCGCATCCGTCGCATTCGTGTAGCGCCACTGCTTAGCAGGCGCCTGATTTTCCTTCGTGAAGAGGGACATGAAGCCTTCGCCTGTTTTGCCGAAGGTCTGATTGTCCTGAGATGGATGCGGGATTGCCTCCCACACCGACTCCTGCTCGCCGCGCTGGAACGTATTAACGTAAGTAGATGTATGCGTTGGGTTTAGAAGATTCCCATAATTGTACCAATTGTCAACGTCGATCAACCAATGCATCAAATACGTTTGGTTGTTGCCGTACGTCGCTTTCAGCTCGGCATCCAGCGGATCTTTGCCCGCGGCATATTTGCCGGAAAGCTGCACCGGATATTGATCCGGGAACGGCTTTTCATCTGCATACGTCGCTGGGCTGTTCGGATTGTAAAAGCTCATCGTCGGCTGCTCTTCCTTGCCGTCTCCTTCATTGACTGGAATGATATACTTCTCCATATTGTCCCAGGCTGCTTCCAAATGGCTCCAGTCCTGCGTATAGTGGCCATACAGCGTCTCCAGCCATAGCCAGTAGCTGTAAGCCTCGGAAGTACTCATATGACCGTAATCCGGCGCTTCACTAATCAGCGTCTCAATGGAGTGATAAGGAATGCCTTCCGGTGAAAAATAACCGTTCGCCGGATTTTTGATCTGGTCGTACATTTGCAGGAAGCGCGACTGCTCAATGCTGACTGCCGCAGCAGCAGCCGCGGATACTTTGGGCGTAGAGCCCCAAAGTCCGGTGGACAGCGTGACGAGCAGCGTTGTTGATAGGACGAGTCCCGTTACTTTTTTCGAAGCTTTCAACGTAAAAATCGGTTTCATATCTTCTTACCTCCCTAATTTGGAATAGCAGCTAACGTCTATTACTAAGGTTCGATTCCCCATACAAGCGTTCCGTTCTGGTAAAGCGTCACCTTGCTCCAATCGACGAATGATGTTTTTGTTGCATCGAAGGAATAATCATTCGCTTCGTTTAAATTCGACCAGTCTGTTTTTGAAATACGGCCTTGAATTTGACCGCTGCTGCCGCCTGCGCTGATCGAGCCTGCAGCTGTCGTAAAGGTGAGCTCCAAATACGTATCTGCCGTTGTAGTCGGCGTGCTCATCGTCACGAATGTGGCCTGCACATTGCTGCTGCCGATCTGTGCATAATCGCTCCAGAACTGATGAGACTGCGTGCCATCAGCTGTGAAGTAATAGCGAAGCTTAAGCGTATTCATAGCTACAGCGCTTGAACCGTTGTTGAAAATTTCAAACTGCGGCATCATCGCATTGTTCGTGGCATTCGTATCAGCTGCTCGGTACTGTACCTTCAGGCCATCGGCCGGAGTCTGCGTCGGCTGTGGCGTCGGACTTGGCGTCGTCGTTGGTGTTGGCGTCGACGACGGTGTCGGTGTTGGTGTTGGTGTTGGTGTCGGTGTTGGCGTCGACGTCGGTGTCGGCGTTGGCGTCGGTGTCGGTGTTGGTGTCGCAGATGGTGTAGGAGTTGGTGTTACGCCTCCTCCATCAGGTGTTTGACCGAACACGAGTGCTCCAGCATCGTAGACCGGAATTTTAGTCGTTTTTACGGTCTGGCTTGATGTAAGCCCTGCATACGAATAATCATTCGCTGGGTTCCATGCCCCTTGAGGACCGGAAATACGGAACTGGATTTCCTTGCGGAAATGCGGTTGGCCGCCAGGGTAGATTTTCGTGCCTGTAAAGTCCGCCAGCACATAATAAATGTGATTTGCCTCGTCAAATGGCTTCAGGCTAACGGCTGCGCCTTGATTATAGTTGGCAGTGACACTTACATTAGCTGCGGTGTAGCCAGCCGCATATACCTCACTTAAATCAATGAAGTAGCGGAAGGACAATTTGTCTCCCATACGGGCGGGCCATGCCGATTGATTATTCAGGAAAGCTTTGATTTCAGTAAAATTCGAGCTGGACTGATTCACTTGCGCTTCTACAAACATTTCATCGGCCTTTGTTTCGGCCGGAGGGAAGTTTGCAAGCGGCTGCTGGCCTGCGCCGTATAGCAGGTTCATTTTTGCAAGGGAAGCCGTAAAGCCTGCGTTGTAGTCCGTCGCTACCTCATTGCTGACGTAGTCGGTTATGGAATCGGTGTATTGATCCGATGCATTCGGTCCGCCTACCAATGCGCCATAAAGCGTATGACGGTGCGAGGTCGGGTTGCTTAGGCTGTCCGTCCACGAGCTGTGTGAAGTACGATGATGCGGGTGCTCCGGTGCATTTACGCCATAACCGACCACGTAGCTGCTGTTACGCGGATTATCGCCGAGCATATATTTAATCTGGCTAACGGCAAAATCGTTATAGCGCGCTTTTTTGACTGGGTCCGCTACAAAATCCGAATATACAAATGCCAGGAAAGAAGCATTCGCCGCATAGCGCAGGGAGCCCCATGAATCCAGCCATGCCAGGCCGCCCGGCGAATACGTAATTCGCGATCCGTTTGTTCCAACGGTCCAATAGTTCAAATTGCGCTCAGTCGATGCGATAAAGTCACTCGCCTCTGGTCTGCCAAGCTCAGACGTAATCCGGGCGAGCAGCAATTGCGCGCCATAACGCTTGTCATCCCAGCCGATTGTCCATTTGTAAGCCCAAGTGTTGCTTGAGCTGTCTGTATCCCAGTCATAAGCGGATTGAATGGCTTTATTCAAATAAGCGTTATCCTCTGTTGCCAGATACAGCCAAGTTGCTGCCCAAGTCAGCTCATCTTTATATCCGCTCCACGAATTGTAGAAAGAAGCAACATCGGTAATACAATCTGAGTATTTGCCCCGGTATGTGTCTGCAAAGCTGTAAAGCTCCTTCGCGTGCTGGAGCAGAAGCGCAGAATAAGCCGGATCTGATTGCTTAAACACGATAGAGGAGGAAGCGAGTGCCGCCGCCGTCTCTCCTGCCAAGTCCGAGCCACGGCAGGTTTCCGTGATTTTAAAAGAAGGACGCGCCATTTGCATCACTTCTGCTGGTCCCCACCAAGCATGATCGGCATTGCCGGCTCCAACCTGCCCCCAAAGCTCATTAGGCGCTGTATGCGCTCTCACAAAATAATCGGTAGCCCACTTCAAATTGTCCAAAATCTCGTTCAACTGGCCAGCCTGCTCATAGCCTTCCTTATATTCATAAACCGACCATGCCAGCATAGTAGCTGAAAAAGCCATCGGAAGCCCAAATTTCACATGATCCCCAGCATCATACCAGCCGCCTGTCAAATCGACGCCATGATCGGCTCCGTCGAGCAAACCGGAATCGCCACGCCATTCGACACGGTTCGTGTCCGGAAGCGGTCCTGAACGCTGAGTCTCATAAAAATAAATCGCTTTCTGCAATGCCTCTGCATAATTATAATTACCTGCCGCCTGGACGCTCGAGATTGGCTGCAATGGCACGCTTCCTAGCAGCAGTGCGATTGCAAGCGCCTGAACGAGCACCCATTTGATCCGCATTTTGCGGTTTTTACTCAAAACCAACAACTCCTCTCATCTTTTTCACTGCCACTTGCTTCGTATTGGCCTTGTCTCTGTTCTCTCCTCCTCCCGCTTCTATTCCGTCGCCCTCCCCACTGTATAAACTAATACGAGGGTCTAATACCATTTTATAGGATCAAATTCAGGTGGCACTAGTCCTTTAAATGACTTCTTTACTGTCACTTTAATGACTTTTTTGACGTTTTTTTCGTACAACCCCTACTTAAGACCTTCCTTTTTTAGGGATAATAGTACAAATTGTTCCATCATCTAGGAGCAGTTCCAGCCCACCGCTTGGGATGCCTAAAAAAACAAAAAAGACCCGAATGCCTTTCGCCTAGCCAGCGAAAACATTCAAGTCTTATGGAGTGTGTCCTTCCAGATCTATATGAGAACTTGAGGATTATTGCAAGCACGTTCTATTTTTTCTTTTTCAATAGCGGCCCAAACAAGGAGATCAAAATAATGATCAAGCTGACCGAGGCTATCCCATAAGCATAACCCCCATGAAACACGAGCTGCGGCTGAGCGGGCAGAAGACGATGAGCAAACACAACGAATCCAAAATACGCTCCCAGAGTAACCAGACTTATTGCACAAGTAATCCAAACGGATTGGCGCTTCGGCATGAAAGCTCCCTTTCTTAACGCGATCAACAGCCCACAAGCCAATGCAGAGGATAAAATGATATAAGCGATGGTTTCATATAACGGAATAATCAATTCCCCAGTGAAGCCCATTATAAAACGCCATAAAAGCAATAAAGGAAGCAAGAGGGCATACGTTTCAAGCTGCTCCCGCTTTGTTGGCTTAGGCAATTCCCGAATGATTTCATCACAATAGGACTTAGGATTTTGCCCAAAAACCTGCTCGAACGATTTCCCATCTTGTTGGGCCGTTAATAAATGGTCCTCCAGCTCCATAAGTATTTCACTGGCTTTCTTGTCAGAAACAGAGCTGCTGCGAACGTAAAACTTCATTTCGTTTAATAACGTTTCATTTCGTGGATTCAGCATCCTACACACCTTCATTTCCTAAAATTTGGTTTACTGCGACACTTAGCTCTTTCCATTTGCCGCGAAACAGCTCAAGCTGCTGCTCCCCTTCCGGGGTCAAACGATAATATTTGCGGTTTGGCCCAGATGCAGAGGGCCGCTGCGTACTCGTTATAATCTGCTCTTTCTCCAATCGAAGCAAGAGTGGATATATGCTGCCTTCCTTAGCGAACACGAAGCCATTTACGGCGAGCTTCTCCATAATTTCATACCCATATGTCTCCTCCTCAGCTATAACTGCCAGCAGACATCCTTCCAGTACCCCTCTAACCAATTGACTAGACACGATCAAACCTCCATTTCGCAGCCATCCCACTATATTGCAAAGCAAGGTAGCGGATTAAAAAAAGAACTAACTTGTATTGCAAGTTAGTGACTTAATCTTATAATGGTTCCCCATTTTTTGCAAGCCCAACATTTTTTGATCAAAAAAAACCGCTCCACAAGCTGGCGCATGATGCACACTGGCCTGTGGAGCGGTCTTTGGTTATCCAATCGCTACTACGAAAAAAATTAGGACTTGAGCAAAGCTAAAAATTCGGAGCGCAGAGCCGGATTGGAACGGAACTCTCCGCGCACCGCAGACGTCACCGTCATGCTGCCAGGCTTCTTCACCCCGCGGGAGCACATGCACAAATGCTCGCCTTCCACGACGACCATAACGCCATGCGGCTGCAATTCCTTGTCTAAAATATCCGCGATTTGGCTCGTTATCCGCTCCTGTACTTGCAAGCGTCTTGTAACGGCTTCTACTAGGCGAGCCAGCTTGCTGAGGCCAGCAATCTTGCCGCTTGGAATGTAACCAATATGTGCTTTGCCGAAAAATGGCGCCATATGATGCTCGCACTGGCTGTAATAGATAATATCTTTTACAATAACCAGCTCTTCATGCTGTTCATCGAACGTAACGCCTAGCACCTCGCTCGGATCAACCTCATAACCTGCGAAAATCTCTTCATACATGCGGGTGACGCGTGCAGGCGTCTCCAGCAGCCCTTCCCTTTCCACATTCTCGCCAACAAGCTTCAAAATTTCCTTCACATGAAATTCAATCTGCTCCCGGTTCTGAATGACTTTAGAGTTGACGTAATCTTTCTTTCCCGCCATGCGGACCACCCTCTTTTTCGCTAATCAACAGCTGATGCCGTTATCTGCGCGGCATCTTCTGATTTTTGTTCATATTCTGGTTCTGGTTTTTCATCATGTTCTGGGCACGCGTCATCTGCTGCTTATTCAGATTATAGCCCATTTGCTTCGCCATCTTTTGAATCATTTCTGGATCGCTTTGCATTTTCTCTAGCTGTTTGCGCAAGTAGAATACGCCGATGAAAAACCCACCGACTGCCCCCACGATTAATGTCACAATCGGAATAATGTAACTCCACATAAAAAGCAACTCACCTGACCCTTTCCCGACTTAAACTTGTCTATAATGACCCCTATAATAGCATGTAAACTTGACATTCGCAAACGTTGGAAGCGCAAACGGCGTACCCTATTCCAGCAGCCGCCAAACGCAGGCGGCGGCTGGATCAACGAGGGACCGTATCGGCTCCTTCTGCTAGCGAATGCAGCGCCTGCTCCATATAGCGCCGCGCGTCATCATCCGCCTCCTGCAGCAATGCCTGCCGGATCGCTTCCTCTGCCTCTGCGCCGCCAATGCGGCCCAGCGACCATGCTGCCGTTCCCCGCATAACCGGGCGGACATCCTGGCGCAGCACTTGAATGAGGTCCGGAACTGCACTGGGATCTTTAAAATTGCCCAGCGCAATAACGGCATTGCGCTGAATGGGCTTTTTGCCCCTCCAAGCAGAAGAGCTGCTCGCATATAGACGTTGAAATTCTTTATTGCCAATCGTCAGCAGTGGGGTAAGCAGCGGCTTAACCAGCTCATGATCCGGCTGAAGCTCTGGCTGATGCGTCCAGTTTTTGCCCCGGTTTACCGGACATACTGTCTGGCATGTGTCGCAGCCGTACAGGCGGTTGCCGATTTTTCGCATGTAGCCGTCTTCTACAAAACCTTTCGTCTGAGTAATAAACGAAATGCAGCGGCTCGAATTAAGCTGGCCTGGGCCCACGAGCGCATCCGTCGGGCAAGCATCAATGCATTTGGTGCATTCGCCGCAGCCATCGGTCACTTCCTCATCTGGCTCCAGCGGCAAATTCGTAATCATTTCGCCAAGGTAGATCCACGAGCCAAGATCCTCGGACAATATTGCACAGTTTTTGGCGCTCCAGCCTAGTCCAGCGCGCTCGGCAACGGCCCGATCGGATAAAGCTCCAGTATCGACCATGCTTTCAGCCCGAAAGCCCCGTACGCGCTCTGCGAGCCAAGCTTCAAGCCGCCCAAGCCTGTTCCTCAGCACCTTATGATAATCCTCGCCCCAAGCCGAGCGGGACAAAATGCCCCTTCTCGCTCCCGGCTCCGATTTAGGTGGTTGATGGAGCTTGGAGGGATAAGCGATCGCGATGGCGATAATCGATTGCGGCTGGTCAAACAACAGCGCCGGATTGGTACGCTTGTCAAGGTCCGGCTCTTCGAAACCAGACTCGTAGCCAAGCTCACGGTGCGAAATAAGCCGCTGCTTCAAGGTGGTGAACGGATCAGCAGAAGCGACGCCAATTTTGTCGATGCCGAGGCTGCGCGCGGCGGCTTTCATTTCTTTTTTCAATGCAGCGTAATACGCCCGTTCCTCCATCCCTTCACCTCCCATAAGCTTAAGCCTGATGTTTGATTCGCCGTTCTCCAATCACTATGGCTGGGTCTATAAACGCTTTAATTAAATCTATAACGACTTTATTTGTTTGTATGGCCATACGATAAACTGCGCCTTGCCCTCAATCGCTGAAAGCGGAACCGTTCCAAACATCCGGCTGTCCTTGCTCGCCCGCGCATGACGGTTGTCGCCCATCACATAATAACTGCCTGCCTCAACGGTGAGCGGCATCATGTCCAAATCCTCAATGTCCGTATCAATATACGGTTCGTCCACAAGCTCGCCATTGCGATACAAATGCTTGTCCGAAATTTCAATTCGGTCCCCTGGCAAGCCCACGACGCGTTTTACCAGCAGCTCCTGCTCTTTGCCAAACGCAGAGGGGTCCTCCAAAATAACGACATCGCCGATTTTGGGCGTACCGATCAAATAAACGAATTTATTTACAAACAGCCATTCCTTCTCCTGCAAGGTAGGCTCCATGGAATGTCCCTCTACGGTCGAAAGATTAAACACAAACAGATGCAGCACTGTAACGAGAATGAACGATATGCCAACGGTTTTTACCCATTCCCAAAGCTCCTTCGACCAGCCCGGGCGCTTAAGCGCTCCAAGCTGCTCCTGTCCTTCAGCTTCGCCGCTGCTGCCGCCGTCAAATGAAAATCTATCCATTCCTTAACCGCCTCCGCCCTATAAGCTTGTGCGCCATGTTTCATAATAAGCGATAATCACTTCGTCATCAAAAGGAACAGCTTGCTCGTCCATCCGCAAAAGCAGCTCATCCAGCCCTTGCAGCACATGCTCCTGCACATCTCGCGGGTAGTCGTACTTCGCTTTATGAAGCTCGAACTCATCCTCATCTACAACCTCTCGGCTGCCGTCTGGCAGTCGGATGACATCCAAATCGTAGTCGATATAGGTGAGCAGCTCACTATCCCAAGCAAATGGTGAAGCGAGATTGCAGTAATAGCGAATACCGCCTTCCTCAAGCAGCGCAACCACATTATACCACTGTCCGGGCAGAAAAAAAGAAACCGCAGGCACCTGGCTCATCCAAACCTTGCCGCTGGCCTCCACAATGGGTGTCTCAAAGTTGATCGTCACCTTAAAGCCAAGTGCGGCATGCTGCGGAATGAGCAGAGGTGCCGGAATAAGCCAATTATGCTGCCAAATGCGGTGGATGCTGCCATCGTGCTTGGAGCTCCTGATGACGCAATGCTGATAGGGATCCATGTTGTTCTCCTTCTTGCAGGCGCTAAGCGCAGCGCTTAAATAGCCCTCTTTATAAAATAGAAAAGCATATCCCATCGCCAAAAGCAATGGCGATGCAGATATGCCCTGCAAACGGTTATTGGACAGCCAGAGGCTTGTCCTAACCTGCTATAATACTTAGCTGTTGGAAAGAGCGGAAAAAATCTTTGGACACATAGCCCAGCGATTCATAAAGCGGCAAAACGGCTTCATTATGCTCATCAGCTGTAATTAAAATTTTCTTTACTTGGCGTTGTTGGAATCTTAGGCGCAAAGACTCGATAAGCGCTTTGCCAATTCCTTGACGCTGATGGTCCGCATGAACCGCAACACGATAATAGTAGCCCGTGTTATTATCAATCGTACCGATAATGACACCTACAACTTCCGACTCATAGAGAGCGACGAGAACAAGCTCGCTATCCCATGACAATTGACGCGCAAAAGCTTCCATTGTTTGCTCGTAACATTCTTCAGTTAATACATCCGCAAGAAGAGCCGTTAGCAACCTGTAATCTGATAATTGGAAGGAACGAACATTCATTATCGATACACACCTCTATACCATGTCATTGTGCTGCAATTTAATCATTATACTACATCTTCTATCGTTTTCCTTCACAAAATTTTAAAATTTGTTTAAAAAAATCTAAGAATTTAGCGAATTATGACTGAAAACGCTTTAAATTAAGCGCTTACATAAAGTTTTAGCCGATTTTCGTGCATTTGATTGGTTTTTCTCCCGCTTATGCATAATTACTTTAACAATATGACATGCTACTTAAGTCTACCTTATCTATTAAAATTCGACTTTTGAAACATCAATGTTGATTTATGTGATTGGATAGGGGATAATAAGAAGAGTAATTTACATATTCTAATTTTAGGAGGCTGTTTATATTATGGCACATCAATTACCAGCACTTCCGTATGCTAATAACGCTCTTGAGCCCCACATCGACGCTCTGACGATGGAAATCCATCACGACCGTCACCACAACGCTTATGTAACAAACCTGAACGCTGCTTTGGAGTCCGCTCCTGAGCTGCAAGGCAAATCCATTGAGGATTTGATTGCTGATCTGGCTAGCGTACCTGAAGCGATCCGTACAGCGGTTCGCAACAATGGCGGTGGACATGCTAACCACAGCCTGTTCTGGGAAACAATCGGTCCTGACGCTGGCGGCGCTCCAACTGGCGCACTGGCTGCTGCGATTGATAGCGAGCTGGGCGGCTTCGATACATTCAAAGCTGACTTTGCAAAAGCTGCTGCTACCCGCTTCGGAAGCGGCTGGGCATGGCTTTCCGTGAAAGACGGCAAGCTTAAAGTTGCAAGCCTGCCGAACCAAGACAGCCCGATCATGGAAGGCGAAACACCGCTTCTTGGTCTGGACGTTTGGGAGCATGCTTACTACCTGAACTACCAAAACAAACGCCCTGACTACATTGCAGCGTTCTGGAACGTTGTAAACTGGGCTGAAGTTGGCAAACGTTACGAAGCAGCTGTTAAATAATACAGCTTGCCGTTTAAAGCGGAGTCTCCACTTGGAGGCTCCGCTTTTTTTATATAAGCCGATTATAATTCCCCCCCTTATAATGGGCTTATATTTCACCCGCGAAACGGCAGCTTTGCCGCCAGAGGACGGTGACAGCCGTTTACGCTTGGTTGTTTTCCAGCTTTCCAGTAAAACTATGCACAAGGATAGGCATTCGCCGCATAACATGAAGTAGGATAGTTAAATGCCTAACTCGACGTGCAAAGGAGTCTGACCTATCGCATGAACGATACTTACGGTTTCACCAATGAGCAAGTGCAGATTTATGTCCCGCCATCTCCGTCTTCCCGCGCAGGGCAAGACTGCGGCTGTGGCGGCCCGCGCATGCTGATGCCCGGAATGCCTGGCGGCGGCCCGGGACTATTCCCGCCTGGACCGGGGCCAGGGCCATTCCCTCCGGGACCAGGGCCGTTCCCTCCGGGACCAGGGCCATTCCCTCCGGGGCCAGGGCCATTCCCTCCGGGACCAGGGCCATTCCCTCCGGGACCAGGGCCATTCCCTCCGGGACCAGGGCCATTCCCTCCGGGACCAGGGCCATTCCCTCCGGGACCAGGGCCGTTCCCTCCGGGACCAGGGCCATTCCCTCCGGGACCAGGGCCGTTCCCGCCGGGGCCGTTCCCACCGTTCCCATTCCCGATTCCGCTGCCGATTCCTATTCCGTTCCCTCCGGGACCACAAGGGAGAGTAACGGTCGTTATTAACGGAGGACGGGTGTTTCCAAACGTTACTCAGGCGTACCGAGTTATCCACCGTATCGGCATGACGATTTATCAGGCGCTGTGGGAAACCGGAGTTGTCCGGTTTGGCTTCAACGGACAAATTACTTCGATCAGCGGCATTCCGATCGGTGGCAATATCAGCTATCTGCTGCGCCTGAATGGCAGAGTTATCCCATCCACGCTGCTGAGCTTCCCGCTTCAGCGCAATGACGCCGTAGCTCTGGAACTGATTTACTCCCCTTCTGGCCGCCAGAGCGATGAGGATTTAGCTGACATTTCCGATGTCACACAGCAGTCCTAAAATAATGGATAAAAAAAGAGCGGGCCTACGAATAACGTAGGCCCGCTCTTTCCAATTCCTGACCAGCTTCAGCTCCCGCTGCAACAAGTGGACAAGCTTTCCTTTATTCCTTGACGCCGCCGAGCGTCAGCCCCGTAACGAAGTATTTTTGCAAAAACGGGTATACGATAATAATCGGCACGGTAGCTACAACTGTAATAGCAGCCCGGATCGACGCTGGCGTTACGATGTTCGCCTGAATATTTTTGCTGCTGGCGAAGGCCGACTCTGCTGTGCCTCCAACGCTCATATTGGCGGATTGCAGCTTTTTCATCAGCTCATATTGCAGCGTGCTTAAGTTAATATTCGAGGAATTATATAAAAAAGTATCGAACCAGCTATTCCATTGCCCCACCGCGACGAACAGCGCAATCGTAGCAATGACGGGCAGGCTGAGCGGCAATATGATCCGCATAAAGATCGAGAAATGCGTCGCCCCATCTATTTGCGCAGATTCTACCAGGCTCTCGGGCAAGCCTTCCATAAAGGATCGCATGACTATAAGGTTGAACGCGCCAATAAGTCCCGGGATGACATACACCCAAAACGTCCCGTACAGATGGAGGTTTTTAATGAGCATATAGGTTGGAATCAGGCCGCCGCTGAAGTACATCGTAAAGATGAAGATGAAGGAAATCGGCCCCCGCAGCACATAATCCTTGCGGCTTAATGTATAGGCCAGCATTGCTGTGCAGAACACGCTGCTTACTGTACCGAGCAGCGTCCGGGCAACGGAAATAAAGAAAGCATGATAAATGAGCCCATCCTGAAACAGCGTGCTGTAATTAAGTGTCGTGAACTCTCGCGGCCACAGAAAGGTGCTGTCCCGAACCGTATCCTGCGCCTGATTAAAGGAAACGGCGAGCGTGTTCAAAACCGGATAAAGCGTAAGCACGAGCAGTGCTAGCAGAAATACGGTATTGCATAGGTCAAAAAGCAAGTCAGCTGCCGACCTCTTTGACCTGCTGAGTGTCGTCGTTGTCATCGTCTCCTCCTGTTCCCTATCGCCTAGCATGAGTGTAAAACAGGCTTTTGCCCTCCAGGACCGGGCGGCAAAAAGCTCATTTTTTCTCCGATTAAAACAGCCTCTCCTGCCCCATCCGCTTCGCCATGCGATTCGCGGCCAGCAGCAGCACGACGCTGATAACCGTCTTGAAAATGCCGGCGGCGGTTGCAAACGAGAACCGCGACAAATTAATGCCGTATTTTAGTACAAATATATCGATCGTCTCGGAATAATCCACCACCATTGGTGTTTGCAGCAAATATTGCTGTTCAAAGCCCGCATCCAAAATATGCCCAATATTCATAATAAGCAGAATAACGATGATGCTGCGAATGCCGGGCAGCGTAATATGCCTTATTTTTCGAAACCGTCCCGCTCCATCGATGCTTGCCGCCTCATAGAGCGAAGGATCAATCGTCGTCATCGCTGCCAAATAAATAATGGCACTCCAGCCGATCTCCTTCCACACATTTGAGGCGCCAATAATCCACCAAAAATAATGCTGCTCGGAAAGCCACATGATCGGCTCCTTAATAATATGCAGGCTCACTAGCAGTTTGTTGACAGCCCCATCTATGGAAAGCACGTTCATAATCAAGTTCGCGGCCACAACCCACGATAAAAAATGCGGCAGGTAGCTGACCGTCTGGACGATACGCTTGAACATGATTTTGCGCACCTCATTGAGCAATAGCGCCAGACCGATCGAGCTGACGAAGCCGAACACAAGATTAATCAAGCTCATCGCGAGCGTATTGCGTATGACGCGGATAAAGTTCTCATCTTGAAACAATTCGCGAAAGTTGGCCAGCCCCACCCATTCGTTATCCAGCATCGCCGAGCCAAGCTTATAATTTTGAAAAGCCATCATCCACCCATACAGCGGCAAGTATGCAAAAATAATGACGTACACCACAAAAGGAATCGACATGACCATTAGCGCCTTCTGGCTGCGCAGCTTGCTCCACTTGCCCCGACTTTTTTTGATTCCGGCATGCTCTTTCACTCGCTCAACCGTTACAGACATCGCACGCTCTCTCTCCCTCCTCGCCGCGAGCTCCTTACCAATTCTCTTGGCGGTCCTTCACCTTCGTCGTCAGCTCATCGAGCCAGCCTTGAACGTCCAGCTTCTCTACGGCAGCGACATATTCATTCCAATATTTTTCGAAGTCATCGGCGTTTTTGGCAACGACCATTTGCGGTGGATATTTTTTATTAATATCGTTAAGCTTCTGGTTGAATACTTTGTTTGTCTCCGTCAGCTCGATGCTCCAGAGCGGGAAATATTTGCGGTTCAGATTCGGGCCGTCGAACAGCTCCTCGTAAGTCGTTGCGCCGTAAGCCTTCAGCAGCTCCTTATCCATTTCATCATATCCGGCGGCAATCTCTTCCGGCTGCTGATACTGCTGGTAGCTGTTGCCGTCAGCCATCGTGCCCGAAGAGCCTGGCCAGTACCAGAGGATGTTGCCGGTTGTTTTCAAGCCGTTTTTCGGATCGGCAAAAAAGTCCCGCTGCTCCTGATTGCGATAAAACCGCCCGGTGTCGCTGACCGTATAGTCTTCGCCCGCCACGCCCCAGTTGCGCAGCAATTGCCCTTCTTCGCTTGCCATGTAATCGGCATATTTGATCGCCGCTACAGGGTCCTTGGCGTTTATCGTAATCGAGAAGCCCATATTGTAATTCATTGAAGGCACATCCAAATAATCCGGCTGAATGGTATCATCGAAGGTAAGCTGGAGCGGCACAAACATCCGATTCGCCTTGCCCTGCTGCTTCAGGGAGTCCAGCGCCGTCTGGAACTGCCACTTCTGGTCAAACATCCCCAGCACCCGGCCGCTGGACAGCTTAGCCAAATACTGCTCATAGTTCATCACAAAGGCTTCCTTATCGATCATGCCTTCCCGGTACATTTCATGCAGCTTGGCGTAATACCGCTTCGTAATGTTTTCGTCCGTCTGATAGAAGGCCAGCTTGTTCGCCACCGGGTCAACAATAGCCCGAGAATCGTTAGGGCCGCCGGCCAAAAATTGCATCGCAGTCGTCAACGTGAAATTGCGGTTGTCATAGGTCAAAATTTCAAAAGGAATCGTATCCGCGCCATCGATTTGCGGGTATTTTTTATAATAGGCGCGCAAAACATCGACGTATTGGTCAAACGTCGTAATTTTCGGATAGCCTGCGTCCTTGAGCACTTCCTTCTGTATCCAGAAGGCTGCGCTAATGCCCTTAATCGGCGTCCCCGTAGGCGCAACCTGCGGCAGCGCATAAATATGTCCATCTGCTGTTTTCAGCCGTTCCCAATAGGGACCATAGATGCGCTTAATGTTCGGGGCATGCTGCTCAATTAAATCCTCCAGCGGGATAAGCGCATTCGCATCCTCGAATTTAACCGTCTGATCCGTATTGATGAGGTCAGGGTAATCGCCTCCGGCGATCATTACCCCTACCTTCTGCTCCTTCTCGCCGACGAGCCGCTCATATTTGATCTTTACTCCTGTTTTCTGTTCAATCATGTCGCCAATTTTTGTATGCTCGGGAACATTGTCGCCGGGATCAAAGATGAAATAGCTGAATGTGGTCAGTTCCTCGCCGCTGTTATTTTTGCTGGTGCCAGCAGCCGTATTCGTACTCTCCGTGCTGCATCCTCCTACTATCATCGACAAGGCCAAAGATGCCCCCATGATCCATGTAAGCGCTATTTTTTTACTCAAGATCGTTGCCACCCTCCCTTTAATATAAATTAACTGTATCAAACAGGAAGCTGCCCAGGTACCCGAAAAACCTTAACATCATACCCCGCAAATCTAATGAGATTGACAGCTATTGCTTCAGCTATGGGCTGGTAAATTACCAAATTCTCTTAATTTAGGGTAGCTATTTCAACAAATAAGTGTTAATTTTACTAATGAAAACGCTTAATTAGCTTTCAAATGACACTATTATACTAACAGAATGGTTTTGTTAGTTTTTAGCCAAAGGAGCAGCACGCGATGAAAATGATGCAAAACCTCCGTCTCTTCCGCTGGAACGACTTGCGGCTGCGAAACAAGCTGATGATTTTATATTTTGCCGCTGTTTTTATTCCGGTCATGCTGACGAATACGTTTTTCTATACGATCACCGCAGGCAATGTCAGAACGGAGAAGGTCCAGGACCTTCGGCAATCGCTTGAAAGAAACAAGGATAACTTTCGCAAAATGCTGGAGGGCGTCATCAGCTTCTCCTCGGTCATCTATAATGATGGCGTCCTCTATAGCGCATTGGATCGCACTTATGCGAGCGAAAGCGAAGTTATTGCAGCCTATGGCGAGGTGCTGAACAACTCGATTAACCGCTTCGTGCCACTGAATAAGCAGTTTTATAATGCGTATTTGTTTACCGACAACGACAGTCTGATTCACTCGGGCCTCCTGCAATTCATCGACTTGCAGACGAAGCAGGAGGGCTGGTATCAAGCGACTACCGATCAGGCGCGAAGCCGAAAATGGCTGCTTTATACGAACACGCCGACCGCGACTTGCAGGCAAACTGGGGCAACAGCTGCTTCGTTAGCAGCCAGCGGGGAGACAGGCGCGGGAGCAGGGTCGGCCGAATGCGGCGCTCCTTATTTGAGCGTGATTCGCGAGCTTGATTTTTACAAAGCCTATTCCAGCTACCATAAAATTCTCAGAGTAGATATTTTGCCGCATTATTTGGAAAACACATTGTTCGATCATTCGTTTCCCGGTGAAATTTATTTACTGAATCCTCAGGGCGATGTCATTTATTCGTCGGAGGCAGAGCCGCCAGCTTTCATCCATGAAGAAGCTCAACGGGGCAAAACCATTATCGCCAGCGCGTTTGAAGGCGTCGATTATCTGAAAGGCTGGGAGATGGTAGGCATCTACCCTAATGAGGTTGTCAATCAAAGCCTGCTTGATTCGCGCAAATTTATTATTTATTTGACGTGCGCAAATCTGCTATTTCCGAGCATTATTATTTTGCTCATTGCCCGGTCGCTCAATCTTAGGCTGGGCATGCTGCTCGGCGGCATTAAACGGGTGAAAAACCAGCGCTTTGAAATGCTGAAGGCCAAACCGGCATCCGATGAAATCGGGCAGCTGACCGAGGAATTTAACCGAATGACGCAGCAGATCAACGGCCTCATCCAAGATGTGTACGTGGCGGAGCTGGACCGGAGGCAGGCGCAGTTTAATGCTCTGCTAAGCCAAATTAATCCGCATTATTTGTTTAATACGCTTGATGCCATTCGAATGAATTGCGTCATTAAAGGTGAAGAGGAAACGGCATCGGTCATTAAGCTGC
Organism: Paenibacillus liaoningensis; assembly: GCF_059609455.1. Lineage (NCBI taxonomy): Bacteria > Bacillati > Bacillota > Bacilli > Caryophanales > Paenibacillaceae > Paenibacillus > Paenibacillus liaoningensis. Next base: position 253,132 of record NZ_JCAALU010000001.1, on the reverse strand, counting down.
TCGGCCGCGGCTTTCGCCGATCGCTGAGCTGGGGCGAGGATATGATTCCGCTTCAAGAGGAGATGGCATTCGTCACCGACTATTTGGACATTCAGCATTTCCGCTTCGGCCACCGTCTCTCCTATCAGCTCGATATTGATGAGGAGGTGCTGGAGCTGCCCCTGCCGAAAATGAGCATCCTTCCGCTCGTTGAAAATGCCTGCATTCATGGCATTGAATATTCCGAGCAGCCCGGCAGCATTACCGTATCGGCTAAGCTTCACAGCACTCGCGTAGTCATTCGCGTGTCGGACAATGGCATTGGCATGGAAGAGGAGAAGCTCAGACACTGGCTTGCCCGACTGGAGCAATCCGGCGTGCAGCATCAGCAGGGCAAGCATGTGGGGCTGAAAAATGTATATGACCGGCTCAAGTGGCATTTTGGGAGCGAGTTCAGCTTTAGCCTCGATTCCCGTTATGGGGAAGGCACAACGATTGAACTGCAAATGCCCGCTGCCTTCGCTAAGGATGAATTTATAGGTGAAAGGAGAATCGTCGATGTTGAAAACGTTGATCGTTGAAGATGAGCCGCGGATGCGTGAAGGGCTAAAAAGAATTATTTTTTGGGAAAAGTACGGCTTTAATGTATGCGGGGATGCGGAAAATGGACGGCAGGCGCTCGAATTAATCGAACGCGAGCAGCCCGCGCTAGTCATTACCGACATTCGCCTGCCCGGCATTACAGGGCTTGAGCTTATGAAGGAAGTAACAGGGCGCATGGATACCTGCTTTATTGTCATATCCGGCTATGACGAATTTGAGTATGTGAAGACGGCGCTTATCTGTGGCGCTGTTGATTATATTTTGAAGCCAGTGGAGGAGGAGCAGCTGATTGGCGCTCTGCTGCGGGTGAAAAAACGGCTGCTCAAGGCTTTGCCCAGCACAGCCTCCAGCGCAGGCGGCACTGCGGAACCGGAGATAGGAATTGAGATGGGGATGGGGATGTCTTCGGATGATCCTATCGCTTTTGTCAAAGAGTATGTAGCCTTGCATTATCAGGAGCAGGTGACGATGAAGGAAATTGCCGGCAAAACGTATCTCCATCCCTTCTATCTCGGGCAATTGTTCCGCAAGGCAACCGGTATTTATTTCAACGATTACGTCCATCAAATTCGCGTGGATAAGGCGCAGCTGCTGCTCGCCACAACAAGCAGCAAAATAGCCGACATCGCTGCTGGCGTCGGCTATCCAGATCCGGATTATTTTGTGCAGCAGTTCAAGAAGATTACTGGCTGCACCCCTTCCCATTTTCGAAAAAACCAGCTTTAGTGTGTCATTTCCGTAATGTTAATTTGGATACCTGAAAAATATGCTCCAAAAAGCTATTTTTATTCGAAATTTTATTCAGAACCTTATATGAGATTACACTAAATATAAGATGAATAGCGTAACCTAATAAAACACCTAAGAAGTTCGCAATAGCATCATCAATATCTATCGTCCTATAGTTAAAATTTGTTGCTAATGAAATCAATGTTTGTGCTGCTTCAAAAAACAACCCCCAAAAAATAGCGTGAATAAAAATGTTACCTTTTCGAGTCAAATACCGAATAAAAAATCCATAGGGAACTAAAAGTATAATATTAAGCAGCATATTTTTATCAAACGCTCTAAAAGGAATATAGTTCAGATTATAAAAAAATTGAACAGTCTCTCCTTTCATTGCCGCAATAGCCCTCGGATCAATAGGTATAGGCAGAAGCGTCAATTTAAAAACATTAATCATGTAGACGTAGAAAATTAAAAACAAAGTCATATAAGTAAACGAGGATTTTTTATTGAATTTCAAATATAAAAGCGAAATAATTAACACCAATATTGCGATCACTTTAAGATATATATTATTTTCATTAATCATTATTTCCCTCCACATATAAAATTTTAAAAATACATTTAAATTAATAACATCAACCAAAGATATCAATGCTTTTCGGTTATTCATACAAAAAAATACAATTTGAAAATGAAAATCTAAAGGTGATGTAGATTCATTAAAAGGAATCTACATCACCTTTAGTAATTTTCAAAAAGGTTAATTCGTCACTAATGTTCCTTGTCCGCTAAGATCCCATCCATCATCTTCTAGTCTGGAGATATACAAATAATATTCAGTTTCGGCGCTTTGAGTACCTAAACTTTGACTAAAAGATGTTGAAGTATTCAACTTCGCAACTGGAGTAACATTTGCAGTTCCAACATAAGTACCTGATTTTTTATATACTGCAATAGAAATTTGGTTTATTTTAGCAGGAGCTCCATTTGGATTATCATAAGGAGTTACTGTCCCACTAATACTTAAATTACCTTTACTTAATTTGTGATATTTACCATTAGCCGCACCGTCTACTACTCGGAATGTCAAATCAAAAGAAAAAGAACTACTGTTTGCAGATGCAATAGGAGCAATTAATACACATAATAATATCAAACCAAACATTGCACTAAGTAACTTTTGTTTCATTCAGAAATCACACCTATCTCTTTTATTTATTCAATATTGAATATTTTCCCTTATAGGATATCCTTTTAATATTTTATCATTTTTATCTTTTTTTGTAAATATGTTTTCAATTATACCAATTACTTAATTCCATTTTAAATTAATTTAAGTCGAATACGGATTTTAATTTTAGATATTTCTGAATATTCAATTTATTTAGACTCCAGCAAATTATCAAATAGATTTTTCACATATCATCTTTTAAAATAAGAAAGCCAGCATCCCACATTCGGTATGCTGGCTTTCTCTGCAATAAGCGTTAATGCTGTTCTTTCTCATGTGCGGCCTGCTCAATGACCTTGCCTCTGCCGGTTATCAGCTTGAGCTGATCGTTCTCATAGCCGACCTCGTAAATCACCTGATATTTGCTCAGCTTGTTTTTGCCGCTTACTCGTTCATCTACTGAAATAATCGCCGTTACAGTCGCTTGCTGATCGTTGTTGACCGTGACATGCATATCGTCGATGACGACATTGCGCGTTGGCATATAACCTTCCCGAAATGCGTCATAGCTTGTACCCTCTTTCCAGCTGCCGCCCAGCAAGGAATAGGCATAAACATAATCGGCATTGTTCAAGCTGTCGTAAAAATGAGTAACCAAGTAGCTGGCATATTCACTCATCGTCGCTTCCTGCTTTGCCATGCCCGTGCTATTCGTGCCCTCCTGCTCAGGCAGCACCTCCATCGGCTTCGTCGACCAGGCTTCCACCGTTGCCAGCACATTGACGATTGGAATGCTGAACCCGATCGAACCTTGCTCAATGCCTGCTGAATTAATGCCGAGCACTTCGCCTGTCTCTCTTCTGACCAGAGGGCCACCGCTGTTTCCTGGCGCAATGGGCGCAGAAATTTGATACAAATCCTTATACGAATACGGTTCAATCGTAAAATTACGGCCCAAGCCGCTAACGATGCCAGTCGTTACTGTATTTTGAAAACCAAGCGGACTGCCGATCGCCATCACTTCATCGCCGATTTCCGCTTTTTTATTGCGAACCATCTTAAGCGGCTTCTCGCCAACCAGTCCTGGGACGCGGACAACCGCGACATCCGTCTCCGTGCTGATGCCAATTACTTCGCCATCAAGCTCCCGTGCATCAGACGTGTGGATTTTCACCTTATGAACGCCGGATACGACATGCGCATTGGTGATCAAATCACCTTGATTATTGTACAAAAAGCCTGATCCCTGCTTGCCATTGCCGCTTTCAATCATGACGACCAGCTTCTGCGTTTCATAAATGACGTCTTTAAGCGGCTTGCCTGTTTTCTCCGAGCGCGTATCTGACACGGCAAGCAGCGGCTTGCCACTGAGCTGCTTGGGAATTTCGGAACGGATAAATACGACCGCTCCAGCTCCAAAAAGCAGAAAAGCAACGGACATTATAAGGCTAAGCCAAGTTCCTTTTCTCATCAATATCTTCTCCTAGTCCAAATACCATGTGACATGATCGATGACGACAGTAGCATCGGTCTCTTCAATGCCTTCCACAGTTGCGTCGAAAGTAAAGGATTCGTTAGGCTCTATATAGTTAGGCATGGCGATAGACGTACCCTTCTTTAAAATCTGTTTATCCTTGCCGCGCACCGAATATTGGATTTCAACGGAATAAATCGGCCTAGTGGCAGCATTTTTGAGCAAGGCATGGATTTTGAAGATGCCCGTTTCATCAAAGCTCGTATCCACCTTCACCACTTCAACGGCCGCCGTTTGGTTAAGCAAATCCTCTTCCGCCGCTTTCTGCATCGCACGCTCAATTCTTTCCTGCTCCGCCTGCTCAAAAGCCTGCTTCTCCGCATGAATGCTTTCAAGCAGCTTCGTCAAGTTCGTATCCTCCGGGGCATAGGCCATTCCCTTCTGTACCATGGCGATCGCCTCGGAGAAGCTTTTTTTCTGAAGCAGCTCCTTCGTTTGCTGCTGGCATACAATCGCGATTTTGTCCACAATCTGCTTGCGCACAGCTACCGCTTCTTCGCCGCCTAAACCATTAACGGTATTAAGCTTCACCGCCAAAGCATCCAGCGAATTTATTTGGTCCAGCTCATTTTGCACCTGTACAACGACCATTCTAACATTTAAATCGGCAAACGCCTCGCGCAGCGGAGAAAAAATCTGCTCCTCCCGGCCTGCAAGCAGCGTATTCAGCTGCTTCACTAGCGGTCCAGCCTCCGTCAAAGATCCATTGTCCAGTTCGCTGGCAAGGAGGTTAATTTTATTTTCGATCGCAACCGCCTCGTTGACAATATCCATATCATCCTGAAGAGCACCGTAGGCTGGACGCACCTTCGCTGCCTTCTCAAGCTGGACCATCGCTTCGTGATATTTGCCTCCCCAAGCTTTCTGCTTCGCTTGCTCGTGCCATTCGGCGACATGATCATTCAAATCGCTTTCATATATGTAATAAGAAAATACCCCGGCAGAGGTCGAAATGAACACAACAACAGGCACAAGCGCAATAATAAACTTACGCCCAGCTCCGGCACGGGTTCTTCTGTTTCGTACTGGCGCTTGCTCTGGCACTAATGAGGCGCTAGCCTCCCGAATGAATAATTCATGCTCTTGAATGACAATGGCCTGCGTCTGCTCATTTGCCTGCGCGTCCTGAAGCAGCGGTTTCCCGCATTTGCTGCAGTAAACGGCACTAGGCTCGTATTTATTTCCGCAATGTTGGCAATGCACCTGTGCTCATCTCCTGACGCAATCAAACTTTAATCGTCCTTCCCTCTATTCTATATGAAATAGTAAATGATCTCCATTTTTAAATGATGGGAAATTTAAAAAATTTAATAAGCTTAATAAACTTATGGTTGAATTAGGCGAGCATGCCTGCTCGCTTCACCCGCATCAGCTTTAGCCTATCATAACATTCCTTTTGAATTAGCCAAAATAAGATAATTACCTTATTGATATATGTTTACGTTTCCTTCTCCATAAAAAAAGCAAGAGCAAGGCCTAAGCCCTGCTCTTGCTTAAAGAAGATACCGCTTGGCGGCTCGCCAATCGCGTGTTAGGCATTTTGCGATAGAGTAAGGCGCAGCTGCACGGTAACGTTATTTTCGGTATCCATCACGACGTTATGCGGATTCTGCATGCCGAAGTCCTCAAACGTGACGACCGTCTCGCTCTCCACATTCAGCTTGCCGTCGCTGTATGCCGCTTGTCCTGTAAAAGTAACTTCCTTCGTTATCCCTTTAATCGTCAAGTCGCCAGTCATGATGAGCGGGAACGTTTCGCCGTCCTTCACTTCCGTTGGCAGCGCCTCAAATGATGTCGCCTTGAACGTGGAGTTCGGGAAGTTGGTCACATCGAGAAAATCCGCTCCCTTCACATGCCCATCGCGCTGGCTATTGCCCGAATCTAGTACGTTCATATCGAGGCTTGCATCCGCCGCATTAGCTGCCGCATCCGCCGTATCTACATTCCAAGTGCCTGTTACACCATTTACTTCGAAGTTAACTGTCTCACGGGAAGTCGTAACCGAGAAATACACATTGGAGGTGGAATCAATGGTCCATGCTCCGTTTATATCCGCCACAGCGCCAACAGCAGCCGTCTGCGTACCACTTGCACTATTAGTAGAGCCAGAACCTGTGCTAGTCGTACCTGCTGCACTGTTTGTAGCGGCCGCTTCCGTGCCAATAACACTTTTGATTTCCTTGTTGTTGCCCGTAAACGAATCATACATGGCATATGCACCTGCTCCACCTAGCAAAACAACCGCAACGACAGCACCAATAACCACATTTTTCTTCTTCATTGTAAAATCCTCCTTTGTTTTTAAAACTACATTGTGTAGTGTTGTAAGTTATATAAAGGCGAAGCGCGCCTTCCCCTGAAGGGAGCTATGCGCTTCGCATAAAGCTTGCATTTTGAAAGATTAGTATGGCGTCAAGCTTGAACTTCTACAGCATAATAGGAAGATACATGACGGAAATCGATCCGAAGGTCAGTATGGATAATACCAATGCCACCACTGGACAACGCATGCTTAGCTCTTGCGACTCGGGATTCAGCAGCCTCATTAACCGATAATTAATCGAATGGTCGGCGAAAGAAGCATGGACAAAGGTCCGGCTGCTCCGTTCCCCACGGCTGTATTTCACAAGCTTGAGCAGCGCGCTGCCAAGACTATGCTCGCTCACCTGGCGCTGCAATGCGAATTGGTCGGCTAACAGCTCACGGGTCGTTTTGTACTGCTCGACTCCAAAGCGAAGAATCGGCATGTACCACAGCACCGTTGCGCCTACCTGCAAAATCAAAATCATCAGCGGATCGCGATTTCGGTAATGAAAGTGCTCATGCTCGATGACCGCCTCAAGCTCTTCCTTATCAAGCAGACCGAGAAGCCCAGTAGATAAAATGATTTTGGGACGAAGAAAACCAAGCGTCAGCGCAATCGGTTCTTGATGCGAAACGACCATGATCGCTTTGCTGCCTGCAAAATACCGCGCATTCAGTTCCTCCGTTAAACCGCCATGCTCTAAAATGCTCATTTTACGGTTTGCAGCCCGTACGCCGAGACAATGCTTCACCGTAACGTACAACAGATGCACGAACGTCCCAAAAACGGCAAGCTTCATAATGTAGCTAAGGAGCAGCAGGCTGTACCTCTTAATGAGGCTCTCGCAAATTTCAAATACATTAAACGCCGCCTTCTCCCAGCCGAACAGCGTATGCGTCGCATACATGCCCATTTGCAGCAGCGTGAACCCAATCAGCATCAGGCACAAGCCAAACATCCATTTCGACCTAAGACTCCAGCTCATGGCGTCTGCCCTCTTTAAGCGATTTGATTTTTTGCTCCAGCTTATCCAGCAGTTCCTCATCAACCTCTTCCATCGCATCGAACATATAGTTGACGACGAGCGGGCCAAGATCTTCAAGAAGCTCCCTGGATTGAATGCTCAGAAACTGCTCTTGCGTATGCACAGGCGTATATTTCGAAGGCTTGCCTGATGATTTCACGAGCAGCCCCTTGTCTACAAGCCGATTCATGACGGTCATAACAGTGTTGAAATTTAATGGCTTGTCCTGTTCGAGCTTATGCTGTACATCCTTGATGTAGCTATCAGGCTGCGACCACAGGATGGTCATAATCCTTGCCTCCAGCGGGCCAAAAAACCTCTCCAGCCCTTTTGTCTGAATGTCACTTGTTCCCAAGACTGCCTCACACCTTGCTATAACTACTTAATGTAGTGTTATTATAAAACCGGTTTATGAAAATAACCTTAAAAAAAGATGAGCAGGAAATTAATTTACTAAATTGACACAAAAATACATCATCGCCTCATGCAGACTAGCTATGCGTATAGGCAGCCAGACGCTCCAGCACATAGCGGCGGACGTCTTCCCGCAAATCTTCGCGCTCCAGCGCAAAATCAATCGTCGCCTGGACAAAGCCCAGCTTATCTCCAACATCATGGCGCTTGCCCGTAAAGCGATGCCCAATAATCGGCGACAGCTCGTTCAGCCGTTGCAGGCTGTCCGTTAATTGAATCTCCCCGCCTTTGCCTGGCTCGGCCTTAGACAAGAGGTCAAAAATAGCCGGCTCCAGCACATAGCGCCCAACAACAGCCCAATTCGACGGCGCCTGCCCAGGCAGCGGCTTCTCGATCAGCTCACGGATATGTCCCGCCTCGTCCCGAATATCGGCAATGCCATACTTGTGCGTCTGATTCCATGGCACTTCCATAAGAGCCACGACGGAGGAAGAATACTGCTCGTAACGATCGATCATTTGCTTCAGGCACGGCGGCTCAGATGTCAAAATGTCATCTCCGAGCAGCACCGCAAATGGTTCGTCGCCAATAAAACGCTGCGCGCACAGCACCGCGTGTCCCAGACCAAGCGGCTCCTTCTGGCGAACATAATAAATGTCAGCCAGCTGCGAAATTTCTTTCACAACTTTGAGCATTTCCTCGTTGCCGCGTTCCTCCAGTTCTCCTTCAAGCTCAACCGACTTGTCAAAATGATCCTCGATCGCCCGTTTATGGCGGCCGCTCACAATGACGATGCTGTCGATGCCCGACTGCACCGCTTCTTCTACAATATATTGAATCGCTGGCTTATCTATTATCGGCAGCATTTCTTTAGGCTGCGCCTTCGTTGCTGGCAAAAACCTTGTGCCAAGTCCGCCTGCCGGGATAATCGCTTTGCGTACCTTTTTTCCCATACGTCGCCGCCTCCATCTTTCGCTAATTGTTCGTGTAGAGCTCTCCTCATCATACCTTGTCTTGGCTCCTGTTTCCAGCTAGCCAACGTCATTTTCACCGCTGGCGGTCGGAGCCGCTTGCAGCAGTGCTGAATGAAGCGGCAGCATGACCCGAATCGTTGTGCCGGATGGTGTCCCTTTGCTCCCGCCGGCTAAGACGCTGGATTCGATTTCAATTAAACCTTCGTGAATATCGACGATTTTCTTCACAATCGACAGCCCCAGTCCGCTGCCGCCTTTCATCCGGTCCCGCGCCGCATCCGCTTTATAGAAGCGTTCGAATACCCGCTCCTGATCAGCGGGGGAAATGCCGCTGCCGCTATCGGCAATACGCACGATTGCGCAGCCGTTTTCCTCGGACAGCGTAATGCGGATGTGCCCATTATCCGGCGTAAACTTCATGCTGTTCGCCAGCAGATTGTTCCAAACCTGGCTCAGCTGATCTTCATCCGCGACGATGACCGTCTCCTCCATCAGCAGCTCAACCGTGAGCCGCTTCGCCATCCACTGCGGCTCGCATGAAAGCACAACGTCGCGCAGCTGGCGGTCCAGCCTGATCGCACGCGGCTCAAAGGGATGCTGCTTCGAGTCCAGCGAAGCCAGCTTAAGCAAATTCTCGCTCAGCCGGGACAAGCGGCTGCTCTCCTGCTTAATAATGCCGACGTAGCGATCGCGTTCCTCATCGGTCAGCTGCTCGCTGCGCAGCACCTCGGCGAACCCGCCGATTGAAGTCAGCGGCGATTGAATTTCGTGGGAGACGTTGGATACAAAATCCTGCCGCATCGTCTCCAGCTGCGACAAGCCTACTGTCATGCGATTGATGCTGTCGGCCAAATTGCCGAGCTCATCCCGGCGCTGCACAGGCAGCTGCACAGTAAAATCTCCGGTGGCGATGCGCTTCGTCGCTTCGGTCATCATTTTCAGCGGCTTGACCAAGTAGCGGGCCGCAATCGGAATTAGAATACAGCCGACGACCAGCAGGGTGATCAATATGGTGTAGGTGTTGCGCTGAAAGCTGCGAATTTCCGGCACGCGATCGGGCCGAACGAAGAACGCCCAATCACTCTCGCCAAGCACAGCTTTGCGCCCCAAAGCCGGAGGCGACGACGGCCGGCTGGTTTCGCCCTCCTCCTCGCTGGACAGCATTTGCAATTGTCCAGCGAAAACATTTTCGATAATTGCCGGGGTTAGAAGCTGTGTGATTTCCGCACTGGTCTTGCCCGCCTCAATGATTTCGCCACCACGGCCAACGGCTACAATCGCTAAATTTTGCATATCGGCAACCTGCTTGATGAATATGCTCAAGGATTTCGGCGAGGAAGCCGCATACAGCTGCTCAATCCGCACAATCGAGCGATCCAGCTGAGCCGGAAATTGTCCGCTTAAATCCCTTGTGAAAATTTGATCCGCCATCCAATAAGCGATGCCCATGCTGATGACCACTATGACCAGAAACGTCCAGGTCACGCGAACATACAGGCTGCGAATCATTCAAGCTCCTCCATTCGATAGCCGAGTCCGCGAATCGTGACGATCCGAATGCCCGCCTCTTCCTCGGTAAAGCGCTCGCGCAGCCGTTTGATATGCACATCCACCGTCCGCTCATCCCCTTCATAGTTCATGCCCCATATTTGCTCAATCAACTGTTCCCTTGAAAACGTTTTGTCCGGGTAGCTTGCCAGCTTGAACAACAGCTCAAACTCTTTAGGCGGCAGCATTATCCGCTTGCCAGCCATCGTGACATGAAATTCACTCAAATTGAGAATCAGCTGCCCCAGCTCCACGGTCTGTGAAGCCGCGATGCGGTAGCGCTTGAGCAAAGCCTTAATGCGCACCGCAAGCTCCAGCGGCTCAAATGGCTTAACCATATAATCATCGGCTCCGAGGCCGAAGCCTTTTACCTTATTCGCCGTTTCCCCTTTAGCGGTCAGCAGCAGCAGCGGCATATCATACGAGGCGCGCAGCGTTTCGCATAAGGTCCAGCCGTCCATGCGCGGCATCATGACATCAATAACAGCCAAATCCGGCAGCACCGTCTCCAGCCGCTCCAGCGCATCTTGTCCATCCTGTGCTTCTATAATTTGAAAACCTTCACGGCGCAGCAAAATGCTGACTAGCTCACGAATGTTTGGATCGTCATCTACGACTAATATTTTCGGCATGCGGATCACCCCTGTTGTTCGACTTTCCTTTACCATAATACATATAGATGAATTTAAGATGAACATGTTTGACAGTACCCGTTAATTGTAATAATTTTAAACTAGAATTTATGATCAGAAGCTATCGAATGGAGGCAATCATTTATGCATAAAACAATTATTATCGGTACTGGACCTGCGGGACTAACCGCTGCTATTTATTTGGCTCGCGCCAACATGGAGCCGCTCGTTATTGAAGGCTGGCAGCCAGGCGGCCAACTGACGACAACGACCGAAATCGAAAACTTTCCCGGCTTCCCTGACGGCATTCTCGGCAGCGAGCTGATGTCCAATATGCGCAAGCAAGCGCAGCGCTTCGGCGCTACGTTCCGCACAGGCTCTGTAAAAAGCGTTGATTTCAGCAAACGCCCTTATACGCTTGATGTTGAAGGAATCGGCGAGCTGCAAGCTGAATCGGTCATTATTTCAACCGGCGCTTCGGCGAAATATCTCGGCATTCCCGGCGAGCAGGAGAACATTGGACGCGGCGTCAGCACTTGCGCAACCTGCGATGGTTTCTTTTTCCGCGGCAAAAAGATTCTCGTTGTCGGCGGCGGCGACTCCGCCATGGAGGAATCGGTGTTCCTGACTCGCTTCGCGTCGGAAGTAACGGTCGTTAACCGCCGCTCCGAGCTGCGCGCTTCGAAAATCATGCAAGACCGCGCTCGCGACAATGACAAAATCTCCTGGAGCCTCGATCGCACCCCGCTCGAGGTGGCAGCCGGAGATACCGGGCTTCAAGGCCTGAAAGTCCGCAACAATGAAACAGGCGAAGAAGAGCTGATTGAGGCAGACGGCGTGTTCATTACGATCGGGCATACGCCGAACACAGGCTTCCTTGGCGGTCAAATCGACACCGATGAGCAAGGCTACATTATTGTGAAGCCCGGAACTTCCGAGACGAACATCCCTGGCGTATTCGCCTGTGGCGATGTACAGGATCGCCAGTATCGCCAAGCGATTACTGCTGCTGGCAGCGGCTGTATGGCGGCGCTCGACGCCGAGCGTTTCCTGGAAGCCCAGGCTCATGCCGCTTCGGTCCATGCTTAAGCTCATTTTTCCAAAACAAATGATGGCATCATTTCCCTTCTAGATGTATAATCAAAGCTGAAGATAAAGGCAATGCTACCCAACACATTACGATCGAATACGGATCGATTATGAAGAAGGTACAACCTCGCTAAGAAGGTGCGGGTTGTACCTTTTTTGCGTTCTTCTTGCTCGTTTAAGCCATTAAACTTGAGGAGAGTGGAATGATGTTATTGGAAGCTATTTATCATCGACCAAAGCAAAACTGGGCGTATGCCTACGACGGAAAAACGCTGCATATCCGCCTGCGCACCAAAAAAGGCGATATGGACCAAGTCCACGCCATCGTTGGCGACAAATATGCCTGGAAGGAAACCCAGGAACTGATTGAGATGTCGCTGCTATCCTCCGACGCCTTGTTCGACTATTGGGAAGCTGCGGTAATACCGCCTTTTCGCAGGCTGCGATACGCCTTCCAGCTGACTAGCGGCTTGGAGCAGCTTATTTTGACGGAAACAGGCTTTCATGGAGAGATGCCGGAAAACTCGAACAGCTTTTTTGACTATCCGTATATGAACCCTATTGATGTATTTGCCCCTCCTGCATGGGTGAAGGATGCTGTATTTTATCAAATTTTTCCCGAGCGGTTCGCAAACGGCGATGCGACTTTGAATCCTAAAGCGACCGAGGCTTGGGGCGGCGATCCGACGCCACGCAATTTTTTTGGAGGCGATCTTCAGGGGGTCATTGACCATCTGGACTACCTCGGCGAGCTTGGCATAAACGCTATTTATTTCAATCCTTTATTTGAAGCTACGACTAACCATAAATACGATACCGCGGATTATATGAAGGTAGATGCGCATTTCGGTACGAATGAGAAGCTCAAGGAGCTGGTGGACGCCTGCCATCAGCGGGGCATACGCGTGCTGCTTGATGCGGTCTTCAATCATTCCGGAAGAACATTTCCACCGTTCGTGGATGCGCTTGAGCGCGGTGCGGAATCACCTTACGCCGATTGGTTTCATGTGCGGGAATGGCCTTTGCGTGTAGTTGACCGCATACCGACCTACGAGACGTTCGCCTTCGAGCCGCTGATGCCAAAGCTCAATACCGAGCATCCCGATGTTAAGGAATACTTGTTTAAGGCCGCCCGCTACTGGATTGAAGAAATCGGAATCGACGGCTGGCGGCTCGATGTCGCCAATGAAGTGGATCATCAGTTTTGGCGCGAGTTCCGAGCCGTTGTGAAAAAAGCGAATCCCGAAGCCTACATCCTCGGTGAAATTTGGCATGATTCGATTATGTGGCTGCAGGGCGATCAATTCGACGCCGTCATGAATTACCCGTTCACGAATGCTGTACTCGACTTTTTCGCTTATCAGACAATGGATGCTTCCACCTTCGCTAATGCGCTTGGCGCTCAGCTCGCCGCTTATCCGCAGCAGGTAACCGAGACGGCTTTCAATTTGCTAGGCAGCCACGATACGCCACGACTATTGACAGTTTGCGGAGATGAGCTTGGCGCGATGAAGCTGGCCACCCTGTTCAAGCTGACCTATCCCGGCGTCCCGTGCATTTATTATGGCGATGAAATCGGCTTAAATGGCGGCGGCGATCCCGAATGCCGCAAATGCATGGTGTGGGAATCAGAGGGACAGAACGCTGCGCTGCTTGATTTCTTTAAGCAAGCGATCGCTCTGCGGCGCAGCCATGCCGCTCTTCGCGGTGCGGACATTCGCTTCATCCAAGCCGATGAAACAGGGCGCATCATCGTTTATGAGCGCCGTTCAGGCGACGAGCGAATCGTTATCGCGATGAATGCCGGAGCCGAACCGGCTGAGGTTATCATTCGCTTAGACGATAATGCGGTCGAGGAAGCTTCGCGGGAGGTCGCCGCAAGTGCAGACGAAAGCAGCGTAGATCTGAGAGTGGAAAGCACGAGGAGCAGTAAGGCCAGCAGCACGTTAGAAAGCACATCAGTGAACGGAATAACGAGCATAATTGGCGATTTACCTGCAGCAGGAGCCTCAGCAGAAGCAGCAACAGCAACAGCAACAGAAGCCGCCCAAGCGCTAAGCGGGCGTTATGAGTGGGTGTCTCTGCTTCGTCATACCGAACAAACCCGATATGCAGAGTCCAGCAGTATCACACTGCAGCTGCCAGCTTATGGCTATGAGGTGCTGCTGCAACAAAAGCTGTAATAGCAGCAGGCGAATAGCAGCAGGCGTAAGCTTTATTTTTAACCTTAAAAAGGAGAAAGACAGGCAGCAAACTCGCCTGTCTTTCTCCTTTTTCACAGTTTCGCTTCAAGCGCGGTTACGTTTCAAGCAAGGCTGCCTTAAACTCAGCCCCACTCCAGTCGCCTCATTTTACAATAATCACACTGTATGGCGGCAAGCTTATGAGCCCTTCTTGAATCTCCACCTCTTTATGGCTCGCGCGCATCACCTTATCGAATAAGCCGAACGGCTCCTGCTCATGCAGCTCGGCAATCTGCTGCTCATTGGACAAGTTAATAAGCACGAGCACCCGTTCCTTAGCAGTTGCCCTTATATACGAGCTAACCTGCCTCAATGGCGGATCAAGACGATATTCCTCTATGCCGCCGTCCCGCAGAGCCGGCAGCTCATTGCGCCAGCCAATCAGCATTTGATAATGCGCCAGCAGCGATTGTTCGTCGTTGAGCTGCGCTTCCACAGATATTGCATTCGGGTTGGCATTTGAGCTGGAACGTTCCCATGTCGTTTGCCCTTCACCGCCACTTAATGCGGAGTACCAAAGCATCGGCTCGCGAATATGCTCATCTGGCTTCATGCCCTTCATGCCGATTTCTTCCCCATAATAAATGAAGGGATTGCCGGGCAGTGTCAGCAGTAAAGCGGCCGCCGTTTTGGCATGCGCTGCATTTCCGTTCAACAGTGACATCACACGATTTTGATCATGGTTGCTCAGAAAAGGAGCATCAGCAAACGCCCCTCCAGAGGCATCTCCATACAGCTTATAGGCCCGATTCAGGGAAAAAGCAGCATCCGGGTCACTCTCATAACTCGCTGCGCGCAGCAAGCTCCCCGCCAAGTCAAAGTTAAAAGCCGAATCAAATGCCCGATCCAAATAGGGCGCAACAATCGTCACTGAATCCCATACCTCGCCAATGAGAAAGACGCCTGGGTTCACCTTCGCAAGTCCGCTGCGAAATTGCTGCCACCAGCGCTGGTTGTTATTTTTCACAGCATCACGGTTAACCGTCGAAGCAAAATCGCCATAAATATGTTTGGCTGCGTCAAGCCGAAAGCCATCAAGGCCCTGCTCGAGCCAAAACTGCCCAATCTGGATCATCTCGTCCCTTACGGCAGGCTCATCAAAATTCAAATCCGGCATCCCTTCCCAAAAAACACCCAAATAACGGCCGCTCCCGGCAGCGTGCCAAGGATTGCTCCCAACGGCCCCGTCCAACTGCACCCGCTCATCCTGTTCAGCAAAATGATACCAGCTGCGATAAGGGCTTGCAGCATCTGCCACTGCTTCCTTAAACCACGGATGCTCCGTGCTTGTATGATTTACGACCAAATCCATAATGACCTTAATATTTCGCTCATGTGCCTCTTCCAGAAGCTTGTGCAAATCCTCCATCGTCCCATAATCGGGATTTATCGCATAATAGTCTGTCACATCATAGCCATGATAGCTTGGCGAGGGCTGAATGGGCATAAGCCAAATCCCCCCTATGCCAAGCTGCTTCAAATAATCCAGCTTTGCGGTTACACCGTTCAGATCGCCAATGCCGTCGCCATTCGTATCATAGAACGACCGCACGAATATTTCATAATACACAGTGGAGGGCTGTTCATCCACTTCATAGCTGCCTACTTCTGAGCTGGGCGTGGGGCTGGGGCTGTCGCTGTCACTAGAACTAGAACTAGAACTGGGGCTGGAGCTGAAGCCAGAGTCGGAGCTGCAAGCGGCAACGAGCAACAGCAGCGGCAACAGAATAAGAGCAGCTAGACATGCCTCTTTAACGCTGGCGTACTTTCCATCATCGGCTTTAATCCCCATCGCCTTACCCCTTCGAAGCGCCAGATGTGAGTCCCTGCACGAGAAACCGCTGGAGAAAGATGAAGAGCAGCGTAATCGGTATCGCAATCAGCACGGAGCCAGCAGCGAACATCGTGAAATTGCTATTTTGCAGCGAATTGACCAAATCCCACATTCCCACTGCCACTGTCCAGTTTTCCTTCGTACGCAGCACCAGCCTTGCGAAAATAAAGTCGCCCCATACGCCAGTAAACGAGGTCAGCGCCACGTAGGTGAGCATTGGCTTTGACAGCGGCAGCATGATTTTCGCAAATACCTGCAAATGCGATGCTCCATCGATTCTGGCCGCTTCATCCAAGCTGCGGGGAATCGTATCAAAGAAGCCCTTTACAATAAATCCGCCTAGCGCGGCCCCAGCCGAATAGACGAGAATAAGCGCCATATGCGTATCAAGCAAATTTAATTGCAGCAATATAATGTAGATCGCAATGAGACTCATAAAGCTCGGAAACATCCCGAGCACCAGCATAACTGTCAATGCTGTCTTGCGTCCGCGAAAGCGGAAGCGCGATAAGGCGTACATGCTGAGCGTAACGAGTATCGTCGATAAAATCATCGTGACGACGGCAATTTTCAGCGTATTCAAATACCATGTGCCATATAGATAAGCCTTGCTCGTAAACAGCTCCGCATAATGGACAAGCGTAAATTGTCTGGGCCAAAAATGCTCACTGTACAGCGAGCCCCCCGGACGCAGCGAAGACAACACGACCCATAGCGCCGGATAAATTGCGACTGCCGAGATCAACAGCAGCAGCGCATAGCTCAAGGTTAGACGGACGTTATTTTTCCATTTTCTCATTGGATCATATCCTCCTCTTTGAACGATTTCGAGCGTCGGAAATTCCAGATCGAGAAAATAGCTACGATTAAAAAGATAATAATGCCAACGGCGGAAGCCACATTATATTTATTGTTATCGAGCGTCAGCTTATACAGCCAAGTAATCAGCAGATCGGTCGCCCCGGCAAACTGATAATCACCCTTCGCTGGATTGCCTCCCGTCAGGAGGAAAATCACATTAAAGTTATTAATATTGCCTGCAAACTGCATGATCAAAATCGGCATCGTTGAAAACAAAATAAACGGCATCGTAATAATGCGGAATTTTTGCAGCGTCGACGCCCCATCCACATCAGCAGCCTCGTATAAATCACGCGGAATTGAAGTCAAAATGCCCAGAATAAGCACCATGCTGACAGGTATGCCAATCCACATATTGACGGTAATGACCGTCACCTTGGCCCAGAAAGGATCGGTCAGCCACGGCAGTCCGCCAAGCCCAAAGTAGCCTAAATATTGATTAATCGGCCCGAATTGGCCATTAAACAAATTTTTCATCACCAATAAGGAAATGAGCTGCGGAATCGCATACGGAATAATAAAAATCGTGCGCCACAGCTTCCTGAAGCGAATACCTTTCTGCTCGATTAACAGAGCAACGAGAATTCCGCCAAAATAAGTCGTAACCGTCGCCAGCACGGCCCAAATAATCGTCCAGATTAGCACGCCAACAAATGTGTGGCTCCATGACTTCATTTTCACAAGATCGACAAACGTCTTGAACCCTACCCAATCGACAAGCTTCGCCGGCGGAATATGATCAGGAGCAGAATAGTTTGTAAAAGCGAGCATGACCGTAAATACGATAGGCATAATCGTGAAAAAAAGGACGCCCAGCGCCGGAAGCGCCAGCATAAAATAAGGAAAATAAAAGGTCGTAGCATGCTCATACGATTGCCTGAACGTGTTTACAGCCTTCTTCTCATCCCGCAGCTTGCCATTGCGATAAGCATCCGCGATATTCCACACGTACACGCCCAGCAGCACAAATACGAGAAATAAAATAATCAACCCGTCCAATATTAAAAAAATCGAGTGGTCGCCCTTGACCATTTGCGCCACTTTGCCAACCTTTACGAATTTCTGCGTCTTCTCTCCTAATGTAACAAGGCCCCAGATCGCCCCACCAAGTCGTGGAGCAATATAGATGAAGCCCGCCACTTCTATCAGCATAAAAAGAATGCCCTTTAACCACTGCCGGTTATAAATTTGTCCTAAACCTTGCAGCACGATCGATAATAGTACAGCAATTGTGCGATGCTGCTTCATTGCGCTCCGGCCTCCCTCCGACTAAAAATCACCCGCCGCTGCTCCTCCGGCGGGTGAAAACAAGCTGTCGCTATCGTTCTATTGATTGGCAATAGCATCTTTAATTTGCGCTACCGAGTTGTCGAGAGTCGCTTTCACATCTTTTCCCCCGTCCCAAATATCAGCGATGCCTGCTGTAATCGGCCCCCATACACTTGCCATTTGCGGGATAGCTGGCATTGGCGTAGAATGCGAAAATTGCTCATAGAAGGCTTTCGTAATTTCATCGTTTTGAATTTTAGGATCCTGAACAGCTTCTAAATTTGCCGGAATCGTGCCGTTCATTTCAAAGTTGCGAAGCTGCGACTCTTTCGTAGACAGGAATCGTGCAAACAGCTTCGACGCATTCGGATATTTCGTAAACGCGTTTACATAATAGCCTTGAACGCCAGAGAAAGAGCTCATCGGCTTCCCGCCAATCGATGGCAGCGGCGCTACGCCAAGATCCATTCCGGCCGCCTTGTAATCCGCGAGTGACCATGGTCCATTAATATCCATCGCCAAGGAGCCTTCGATGAACAGTCCCTTTTTTATATCAAAAGTAATATCTCCTGTATTGAGCGGCAGCAGGCTTTCTTTCAACGAAGCAAGGAACTTGGCGCCCTCGACAGCCGCCTCATTGTTTAGGCCAATGTCCTCTTTATCTGTATTATTACTGCCGAACATATATCCCCCCGTAGTAGCAAGGAAAGCATAATCATAATAAAATTGCTGAAGCTCCCACATAATCGTATATTTATTTTTTTTCGGATCATTAAACGTTTTGCTGAAAGCGATGACCTCGTCAAACGTTTTCGGAGGGGTTGAAACGAGCTTTTTGTTGTAAAGCAGCGCATACGTTTCAACGGAACGGGGATAGCCATATAGGATGTCCTCAAAAGTTACCGCGCTTACTGCATTGGGATCATTTTCGCTTGCCGTTTCTTCTCCGAACCAATCATTCGGCAGCACGAGACCCGCAGAAGCGGCGCGCCCGATCTGATCATGCGGGAATACAACGATGTCCGCTCCCAGCCCTGCCGGCCCATCCGTCGTCAGCTTCGTCACCTGATCGGGATTTTCGACCTCCTCCAGCTTGACTGGAACGCCGTATTGCTCCGTAAACTCTTGCGCTAACGCTTCTACAAAATTGCGCTGGGATTTGCCTTCCCAGATGATGAGACTTGCTCCATCCTCCGGCAGCAGCTCGCCTTCTTCCTCAGTCACCGCATTATTTCCACCAGACTCTGCAGGCGGCGAAGAAGCTTCCGGCGTAATCGCATTATTGCTGCCTTTTCCCGTATTGCCGCATGCCGCCAAAGTAAATACGAGCACACAGACGATTAATACTCCCAACCACTTTTTCATCATTAAAAATCCCCCTCCATAATGTGTTGCCTCTGTTGCACGCCTACCGATACCGATGCTTCAAACGTTTCCCTCTGTTTTGTGCAAACGTTTGTACAAATGATCGTGCGAAAAGTATTCAAGCAGCTTGAAATCAATAAAATAGCTTGAGTCTATTCGATAATTGCGATGTAAGCGCTTGATTAATGAATTCATCATACAATATGGACAAAGGTTTGTTAAAACGTTTGCACAGCTCAAATTGCTGGAATTATCCATTTGTTTCGCTTGTTCACTGCATTTTCCTTCCATTTGCTTATAATTTCATCATTTTTCCACTTTTGTGATGCAGGCGTATTTACTTTTCGATAGCGCTTGCATTAACATGTAACTGTAGTGTTCAAACGATTGCATAGTTCAAGTGACAGGAGCCCGATTAAACGATGGTAACGATAAAAGATATTGCAAAAGCGGCAGGAGTGTCTCCTTCGACCGTTTCAAGAGTCGTCTCCAAGCACCCTCGCATCAGTAAAGAAACCGCAGATAAAGTAAAACGCATTATGGCGGAAATGGGCTATCATCCGAATGCAATGGCTAAAAGCCTCGTCTCCAAGACAACCAATACACTGGCTATTATGCTGCCAAGGCCTGCGGAGGAGCTGTTCCAGGACTTTTTCTTCGGGGAGCTACTGCGGGGCATACTGACCCATTCCACCAGAGCCGGCTATGACATGCTGCTTACCACCGCCACAGGCGAGCATGATGAAATTGAAACCGTATCCCGGCTCGTCCTAGGGCGCCGGGTTGATGGCGTCATTCTTTTATCCGCCCGCGTGAAAGATCCGCTTATTCAATATTTGAATGAGCAGCGATTTCCGAGCGTGCTAATTGGGCGTACAGACGATTCGAATCCGCATATTTTAACGGTCAACAACAATAATGTGCAGGCGGCTTATGATGCGGCCCAGCATTTGATTTTGCAGGGCCATGAGCGTATCGGCTTTGTCAGTGGACCGCGGAATTTGACCGTTTCTTACGACCGAATGGAGGGGTATCGCCAAGCTTTAGCTAACGCTGGGCTGAAGCTGAACTCGGAATGGGTCGTTGAGGGGGAGTTTTTGCAGGAAAGCGGTTTTCGAGCGATGTCTTTTCTGATGGAAATGCCTGATCGCCCTACCGCGCTCATCGTCATTGATGATGTAGTCGCCTTCGGTGTTCTGCGTGGATTAACGGAGCTTGGCTATTCCGTTCCAGACGATATCTGCATCGTAAGCTTTAACAATATCGCCCTCTCAGAGCTTGCCACGCCTCCGATCAGCTCCACCGATATCGGCACTTATCAGCTTGGCTACACCGCCTCGCAGAAGCTTGTCCGCCTCATCCAAGACGAGCCGATTCACCAGTCCAGCACCATTATTCCGCATCGGTTGATCGTCCGGGAATCCTCGATGCATGTTCCTGTAAAGAAGGGCTGAATGAAGGATAAAAAAGCATGATGGTTAGAAGGTTAATTTCATTAAAGATTAAGCAGGTTTCATTTTGAATGACGTGCTGATAGCTGGGCTCGGGGCTTGGGGCGCACACTTTTATTGTTGAAGGACAGAGATTCCGCTATTATGGCTTTTTATTCGATTTCAGGCAGTAGGCGGACAGGAAATCCGTTATCGCTCTAAAAATCCCATCAAAATGGTGATGGACAGCGCATTAGCGGCTCCTGTGTCCGCGTAATATCCTAAACCCGCGATTCTGTTGAATTAGCGGCTGCTGTGTCCACCAAAGTCTATCTTCCGCAGGGCGGAAGCCACTGAAACAAAAATATGAAGCTGCCTTTTGGCACGTAGGATCACATCCATAAGGGGTTTCATTCCTGGTTGTTGTGGGAATGCGTTTGACGCTAATTCCGATCAGGATCTGGCTCGCTCTTGATCGCATACACGCCCTTGCAATGACCGTTCGTTACAAAATACATATTACGGCTTCAGCGGCGTATACCCCGTTTTCTCAATCAAATATTGCCCCTGCGGCGATAAAATCCAGTCAACAAGCGGCTGTACTTTAGGGTTGTCAGTGCCTGCGGTAATCGCATAAAATGGCGCCGTAAGCGGATATGTACCGTTTCTAATATTCTCGCGGTTCGCTTCCACGCCGTTTATTTTCAACAAATGGATTTGCTGCTCCTGCACCATTTCGGTGGCGTAGAAAAGGAACGAAAAGCCGATCGCATTTTTATAATTGCGGTAGTTTGCGGTTTGTTTAATGATATCACCCATTCCGGAATTTATATCCTCTTTCGCAGGCTCCATCAGCTGCTTATCCTTCATGATTTTTTGCAGCATCGTCTGGCTGCCGCTGTTCTCTGAGCGCTGGAACGGTCGAATTTTCTCATTCGCTCCCCCGACCTGCTTCCAGTTTGTCAGTTCTCCGGCGTAAATGCCTTGAATCTGCTCCAGCGTCAAGTCCTGCACCTCATTGCGGCTGTTTACGAAAAAGATAAATGCCTCATAGCCAATAGGCGTCAGCTTAAGCTCCACACCCGCCGCTTTCGCCTGCGCTTCCTGATCCTTAGACGGTGCAGGTGCAAAAATAAGATCGACATCACCTTCAATTAGACGATTATACGCATCCTCCGTGCCGTTCACCTGAACCTCGCTGTCTTGCTCATAGTAGGAATACTCCTTTTGCTTATATACCGCCTGAACGAATGCCGCATACATCGGATATAGGGCGGTTGAGCCATCCAGATGCGGCAGCTTGCTGCGGATTTTGAGCGTTGCCGGCTCTGGCAGCGATACCGCCTTCGTTCCCTCTCGGAAAGGTTCATAATCTCTCATATTTATCGCCTGATCATCGACGATTTTCAGCTTCTCTACGTATTGTTCATAACGCCAGCCGATGACAAATGAAATTGCAATGATTAGAATAGCTGAACCGCACAATGACCAGAAAACCTTTTCTTTTAGCACATCAATATAAGCTAGAAAATAAAAGATACTTATAAGCGCAGAAGCCGTGATGACTAATACTCCATATATCTTAGAGCCTGTTAAAAAAATGACGACTCCAGAAGTGAGCCAAGTAAAAAAAATAATCGGAAAGCTAATAAGTATCGCAGCTAAAATAATCGTACTCCAATCTCTCACTTTCAACGAATGCTTCCCCTTCTATGCCCCATAGGCTTTTTTTCCTATTTTAGCGAAAGGCCAGCATCCAGCTAGTACCAAGTTTATGTGGTACTGGCATTTCACACTATCCTTTGTTGCACCCATTACTATGCAAAGGCTAAGATTAAAGAAGTACCGCTTAGGACATGCTAAAGGAGATAGTTATGTTGAAATGGGTTTCCGCCATTATTTATGCTTTACTGCTCGCCACCGTTTTTATATACAAAAACAATCTGCTCGATTGGCTGCAAAATGACACGCCCTCTGTATTTATCGTCTTTCTCGTCGCTCTGTTTCTCGTACTCGTACCCGTCGTTCCGTTCAAAATTATAATTGCCCTACTCGGTTTTATGTACGGTCCGCTGCTCGGGGCATTGATTAGCTGGCTGGCTGCTTCACTTGCTGCTATCATCATATTTTTGCTGGCTCGCTATCTCTTCCGTGAGCAGGGACAAGCTTTCCTCCATAAATTCAGCCAACTGGATAAGCTTCAGGCCACGATGGAAAAACGGCCATTTCTGACGATTTTGACAGCGCGTCTAATTCCGATCATTCCGCATATGGTCGTCAATATTTATCCTGCGGTTACTTCTGTACGGCTGCTTCCTTATGCCGTTGCATCGGCTCTTGGCAAAATCCCGTTTATGCTGCTATTTGCTTATATGGGACAAAATATGTTTAAAGATTGGGCCAGCTTCGCCTTATTCGCGGGCGTATACGCCGCTTTTTTCGCCTTGTCTTATGGCGGATACCGCCTTTGGTTAAAAAGACAATGAAACGCATAAAATAGCCCTGTTTGTTTAGCAGCTTGTTTAAAATAATGCCCGGACGTTTATAGTATGTTATCGGATGAATGCAGTGAGGCGAGCTTGACAAAACGCTTGTTATTTTTAATAATTATAAATAAGTAATTATTATAAATTAAACAACAGCCATTCCAGCCGTTGCGTTCTCGCCAAACAAGCTGCTCTTTACGAAACATAAAATCAGGAAACGAAAGGATGAACGATCATGAAAAAAACACATGAGGTCTTAAATAAACAAATCGCTAACTGGAGTGTCCTTTATATTAAATTGCACAACTTCCATTGGTATGTGAAGGGCTCGCAATTTTTCACCCTGCACGTGAAGTTCCAAGAATTTTATGAAGAGGCCGCTTTGAATGTGGATGAGCTGGCTGAGCGCCTGCTTGCACTGGAAGGCAAGCCTGTCGCAACAATGAAAGAATATATGGAGACGGCTTCCATCAAAGATGCTACAGGCAAAGAAACCGCTACTGCTATGGTTGAGTCTCTTATAACGGACTTCTCGACGATTATCGAGGAGCTCAAAGCCGGCATGTCGATTGCGCAAGAAGCGAATGATGAGACGACAGCCGATATGCTGCTTGCGATTCACACCGCGCTTGAGAAACATGTATGGATGCTGAAAGCTTTTAACGCTTAATTCAAAAAAAATCAGGCCGCCTAAACGTATAGGCGAACCACATAATTAGCTGTCACAGCCTCTCCCCCAAGGGCAGGCTGCGACGCAAAAAAACCTTCAAACTCTGCGACCTGCGCGGGTTTGAAGGTTTTTTAGTTGCTTGAATCCGACCGATTATTTGAGCTTAATTGAACAGCTAGCCACTTCTTTGCCTTGCCACAATGCCGAGAGTTTGTCGCCATCCTGCAAGGCCGCAACACCTGCTGGCGTTCCGGTAAAAATAAGATCACCGGGCCCAAGTCCGTAGTTGTCATTAATATGCCGGAGCAGCGTGCCAATATCAAACAGCATATCGGAAGAATTGCCATGCTGTGCTTCTTCATTATTGCGAAGCAGCGCAAAATCATGCGCCTTCAGCGCTTCCGCACCAGGATACGGCAGCCATGCGCCAAGGGGAGCGGAGCCTTTGAAGCCTTTGGCCGGAAGCCATGGCTGGCCTTTGGCCTTGATCTTGCTTTGCACATCGCGAAGCGTCATATCAAGCCCCATCGCTAAACCGTCGATGCATGCATCAGGATCCATGCCCGGCTGAAGCGCCCGGCCCACACGCAGCACCAGCTCCAGCTCGAAATGCACCTCGCCTTGATCGCCCGGCAGCTCCACTACGCTGCCATCCATCGGCACAAGCGCATGAGTCGGCTTTGTAAATACCATTGGCGATTCAGGCACCTCATTGCCCAGCTCTAATGCATGCAAACGATAATTCCGCCCAATACAATAAATGTTGCGTACTTCTGAAAACATCTCCATCTCCCTCTCCCGTTTTATAGGCTCGCTTTTAATTAAACCTTCTTCTGAGCAGCAATTTGCTCCGCAAGCTCGTTAAGCTCAGTCCAGCGCTCCATGAGCTGCTCCAGCTTTTCTTCAAGCTGCTGCTGCTCCTCCGATAGCTGCTGAATCAGCACCGAATCGCTGCCGGATTCCTCCATGCGCTGTACAATGTGCGCAAGATCATTTTCAGCCTGCTCAATCCAGCCGTCAATTTGCTCAAAATCCTTTTGATCCTTGTAGGACATTTTGAGCGCACGTTCCTTGCCGCCGCCCGTTCCGGCTTTTGCGTTTGATTCCCCCGCCGCACTCTTGCTTCCAGCAGCGCTCGCCGAGCCTGCCCCAGCAGCAGATTTCGTACTTCCGCCCGCCGAGGCGCCACCTGTTGCTGGCGATGTACCAGCCGCCGCCGAGCCATACTTTTCTACAAACTCCTGATATTCGCTATAGTTGCCTGTATGCTGCGTAATGACGCCATCCTCAAAGGATAAAATTTTATCGACTGTCCGGTCAAGGAAGTAACGATCATGGGATACGACGAATACGACGCCCGGAAAATCATCCAAATAATCTTCCAATACGGCCAAAGTCGCAATGTCCAAATCATTCGTCGGCTCATCGAGAAGGAGCACGTTCGGCGCCTTCATCAGCACGCGAAGCAGTTGGAGACGGCGCTTCTCGCCGCCTGACAGCTTGCTGATCAGGCTCCATTGCATCGCAGGAGGGAACAAAAACCGCTCCAGCATTTGCCCTGCTGAAATGAGCGAGCCATCCGCCGTCTTCACCTGCTCCGCACCTTCGCGGATAAATTCAATGACGCGCAGCGACTCGTCCATCTCTTCATGCTCCTGCGAGAACCAGCCCAGATTAACGGTGAGGCCCAGTTCAACTGTACCTTCATCCGGCTGCAGCCTGCCCTCAATCAGCTTAAGCAGCGTAGATTTGCCGCTGCCATTGCGTCCGATAATGCCTACACGGTCCTCCGGTACGGCAATATAGCTGAAATCACGAATGAGCGTCCGCTCGCCAAAACGTTTCGTCACCTTTTCAAGCTCGACGATTTTGCGTCCGAGGCGGGTCGAAGCAACCGATACATCCATTTTTCCCGCGCTTTGCTTAGGCGCCTGCGCCTTCAAATCCTCGAAGCGATCAATTCTCGCCTTCTGCTTTGTCGTTCTCGCCTTGGCTCCGCGCCTAATCCAGGCCAGCTCGCTGCGCAGCAGGTTTTTGCGTTTGCTTTCTGTTGCCGCCTCGCGCTCTTCCCGCTCCAGCTTAAGCTCTAGAAAACGGCTGTAGTTCGCTTCATAGAAATAAGCGCGTCCGCCGTCCAGCTCAATGACCCGATTGCTGACCCGATCAAGGAAATAGCGATCATGGGTAATCATAAGCAGCGCGCCTTTGCGCTTTTGCAGCATACCTTCCAGCCAAGCGACAGAATCATTGTCAATATGGTTCGTCGGCTCGTCCAAAATCAAAATATCCGAAGGCTGAAGCAGCGCCGCCGCCATCGCTACCCGCTTGCGCTGTCCACCGGAAAACGTCTCGACCTTCTCGTCAAAATGAAGAATGCCAAGCTTTGCGAGCGCAATCTTCGCTTCACTCTCCAGCGTCCAAGCGTCGAATTCATCCATCCGCTGATTCGCTTTGATCAGCCTTTGCTGCAGCGCCTCATCACTTGGATGAAGCTCCAGCGCTTCAAGCGCCTCCACATGCTCGCGCACAGCACGCTGCTGAGGCGAATCGCCGCCAAGCACATGCTCAAGCGCCGTTTCCCCTGGAGCGAACACCGGGTCCTGCGAAAGCATGCGAATGGTCACCCGGTTCCCAATGGAAATGTTGCCTGCATCGGCTGGCTCAAGCCCGGCAATCACTTTAAGAAACGTCGATTTGCCCGTTCCATTGACGCCGATAATGCCAATTTTGTCGCCATCCTCGAGACCGAAGGTAACGTCCTCGAACAGCATTTTTTCCCCGTAGCTTTTCGTAATATGTTCGACTGATAATAAATGCATCGCAATAACCTACTTTACATCAGAAATAGTTGTTCCAAGCCAGCTTCTCCTACCAAATAACACTTGGAAAAGCCGCCCTTTCCAACTATCATATCATAATCCGCGCCCCTCCACCCCGCTTAGCGGCCACCTCATTTGTATATTGACAAAAATATTTTTATGTGGTATAATATAATATTTTATTATTTACACTCCTATATTTATCCCTTATGATATAAAAGCTTGGCCAAGCACAATCTGAGCTGATGTTCATCGGAGGGATCGTATGCTACTTGCAAAAGGCATTGCCATGCTGGAGATTACAGCCACCATTATGGGAAAACCCACAACCATTTACCCTACCCTTATTTGGGATAATAATCGCCAAATCCTTATAGACACTGCCCATCCTGGGCAGCTTCCATTGATTCGGGAGGCCGCAGCACAAGAAGGCGTTCTCCTCGAGCAAATAACCGACATCGTACTTACCCATCAAGATATTGATCATATTGGCAGTCTGCCAGCTGTAATTGAGCAGGCTGATTACGCTCCGCGTGTGTGGAGCAGCGACATCGAGAAGCCCTACATCGAAGGGCGCAAGCGTCTGATCAAAATAACCGACGAGGCGCTCGCGAACCTCGACCTGATGTTTCCGCCGGAAACGCCCGCTGCGTTCCGCGCCGCTTTTCGAAAAATGCTGGAGCATCCGCCCCACGCAAATGTGACAGCGCGCCTACTGGGCGGCGACAAGCTTGATGTATGCGGCGGCATCAGCATTCTTAATACGCCGGGACATACACCCGGACATATCAGCTTATATCATCACGCGAGCCAAACCTTAATAGCAGGAGATGCGCTCATCGCAGAAAATGGCAAGCTCACCCCTCCTGCTCCTGCTGCCACGCTCGATTATGGAATGGCGCTGCTATCACTCAAAGCACTTGCAGATTACCCCATCCAGCATGTTATTTGCTATCATGGCGGTTTATGCAGCGGTCAGCTTAATGAACAAATTGCTCAAATTTCTGATGGAGCTGCTGTTTAATCAAAACAAAGGCCGTCCCAAAGCAGTGTAAATACTGCTTTGGGACGGCCTCGATTATTTCATGAACTGCCTTTTACTTATTTGCTTGCTTCAGCGTATTTCGTTGCATTCAGCAGCAAGGTGACAACCTCAGCCCTCGTTGCCTTAGCATTTGGATTGAACTTATTGTTCACCCCCTGTACAATGCCTGCTTTGGCTGCCGCAGCTACATAAGGAACTGCCCAAGCCGGAATATCTTTCGCATCGGCAAAATCTACCGTTGCCGCCGGATCAACCGGAAGGTCTAGTGCACGTACCATAATGGCCGTCATTTCAATTCGGGTCAATGGGTTGCTTGGTCGGAACGTATTGTCCGCATAACCGCTAATAAGTCCCGCTTCTAACAGCTGTGCTACGAAGGAGCGTGCCCATACCGGAATTGCATCCGCATCGCGGAAATTCGGCACTGTCGTTGCAGCTTCCAGCTTAAATGCACGGCTTACCATCGTTACAAACTCTGCACGAGTCGCATTCGCCTCTGGACGGAACGTACCGTCGGTGAATCCTTTTACAATTCCTTGCTCTACCGCCTGCTTAATCGACTGCTCTGCCCAATGTCCTGCTACGTCCTTAAGCACAACCGGAGTTGGTGTCGGGCTCGGATCTGGACTTGGGGATACAGAAGGTGTTGGACTCGGGCTAGGTGTGCTTGTTCCCGGATTGCTCGTGCCAGGATTTCCTGTGCCCGGGTTTCCAGAGCCTAACAGATCAGTAATTCTTCCTTGAATACCGATATCTACTGTACCAATTTTTTCCAAATAGTCGTTAAATACTTCGTAATCAACTAAATTCATTTCGTAGAAGCGTCCAGCATCCTTCGCCGCCTTCATAGAAAGGTAGAAGTCACCGCCGTTTGCCATGAATGAGTTTGTCGCTACGATGTAATACGCATTTGGATCAATTGCTACATAATTCCCTTGCTCGTTCAATACTTCTACTTTCACGATTCTTTCACCATTTTGAGTTATAACACCAGTAACGGAGTTATAAATCTCAGGTTTTTTTGTCGAATCGAAGGAGAAGCGCATGCCTGCTACTTGCGGGAATCTACCTTCTTCACTCGTTGGCGTAGATCCGCTGACGCCGTTTTCCAGTGCCGCGGTAATTTCCGCACCTGTCATCTTCAGTGCTGTCAGATTATTGCCAAAAGACATAACCGAAAGCAAATGGCCGAGCGTAATGTCACCCGCCGGAATGGACTGGCGGATACCTCCAGCATTTTGAATTGCAACAAAACCGGCAATGCCTGTTTTGTCGATTAGCGCACTATTTTTCACCTTGTCCAGCATACCGTCCGAAACCAGGTTACCCAAATTTGTTTCCTGTCTGCGAACGTTTTTGCGAAGCCCATCAAGATCGACAATCGTTTTGCCTACTACTGTTTTCGCAATCTCTTTAATTGGGGCCTCGTATTCAGCCAACTTTGCAGCACCATCAGGATCGGCAGCAAATACATATTGGGAATTCACTTGCTGATCCACATTGACCAGCTTGCCGTCCCAAACAACAAGTTCGCCATGGTCATCAAACAACACATCCAGCTTGCCCAGATACACGCCATACTCACCTGTTTGCACGATAAGCGTAGCTGCTGCATCAGCTGTTTTACGGTACACGGTTGGTTCATCCAGCTTCGTATGTGAGTGACCGCCGATGATAATATCCAGACCCTCCACACTTGCTGCAAGCTTCTGATCCTCTGTGTAGCCTAGATGCGACAGGGCAATAATTTTATTGACTCCCGCTTGCTCAAGAGCTGTGATCGTTGCTTGCGCGCTCGCTACCGCATCCTTGAAGGTAACTTTGCCCGGCGATGCAAGCAATACTGTATCCGGCGTCGTCAGACCGAAAATACCAACCTTCTGGCCATCGATCTCTTTAATGATAGCCGGAGATATTTTACCGTTCTCCGAGTCATCCGATATCGTCTTAATTCCTTGCGAGAACAGGGAGCCCAATTCAGCCTCGCCGCTAAAATCAACGTTTGCGCTAACGAAAGGAAATTCTGCACCGGATATGAACGCAGCCAGCGTTGCCGCATCCTTGTCAAACTCATGATTTCCAAAAGTCATAGCGTCATAACCCATTTGGTTCATAAACCATTGATCCGCCAGCCCTTTGAATTGGTTGAAGTAAAGCGTGCCCGAGAACACATCACCTGCGTCTACCAGTAGAGTATTATCATTTTTCATCTGGTCGACAGCTGTCATGCGGCGCGGCGCGTTGTCAAGATGGGCATGGGTATCATTAGTATGCAGTACGCGCAGATCAAATGCGCCTTGCACATCAGTAATACGTCCCTCTACACCAATGTTAACCGTACCGATTTTCGTCAAGTATTCATTAAATACTTCATAGTCTACAAGGTTCATTTCATAGAAGCGTCCAGCATCCTTGGCTGCCTTCATCGACAGGTAGAAGTCGCCACCGTTTGCCATGAAGGAATTGGTCGCTACGATATAATAGGCATTTTCGTCAATATCCGTATAAACGCCCTTATCGTTCAGTACTTGAACCTTCATAACCCGCTTACCTACTTGCGTGATTTCACCTGTCACCGAATTATAAATCTCCGGCTGCTTCGTCATATCATAGTAGAAGCGCATGCCCGCTACTTGCGGGAATCTACCTTCTTCACTCGTTGGTGTAGATCCGCTGACGCCGTTTTCTAGTGCCGAAGTAATTTCCGCACCCGTCATCTTCAGCGCCGTCAGATTGTTACCAAAAGACATAACCGAAAGCAAATTGCCGAGCGTAATGTCACCTGCCGGAATGGACTGGCGGATACCTCCAGCATTCTGAATTGCAACAAAACCAGCAATGCCTGTTTTGTCGATTAGCGCACTATTTTTCACCTTGTCCAGCATACCGTCCGAAACCAGGTTACCCAGATTTGTTTCCTGTCTGCGGACGTTTTTACGAAGCCCATCGAGATCGACAATCGTTTTGCCTACTACTGTTTTCGCAATCTCTTTAATTGGGGCCTCGTATTCAAGCAGCTTGGCTGCCGCCACAGAATCGGCAGCAAATACATATTGGGAATTCACCTGTTGATCCACATTGACCAGCTTGCCAGCCCAAACGGTAAGTTTGCCAGCCGCATCAAACTTAACGTCCAGTTGGCCTAAATTCACACCGTATTCACCAGTCTGCACAATCAGCGTCGCCGCTGCATTGGCATCCTTGCGGTAAACAGTCGGTTCATCCAGCTTCGTATGGGAGTGGCCGCCGACAATAATATCAATGCCGTCTACCGCAGCCGCAAGCTTTTGATCCTCGGTATAACCAATATGCGACAAAGCAATAATTTTGTTGATGCCCATTGACTCCAGCTGAGCAACCGTTGCTTCTGCGCTTGCTTTAACATCATTAAACTTCACACCGCCAGGTGAAGCAAGAAGCGCTGTATCCGGTGTCGTCAAACCGAAAATACCAATTTTCTCGCCATCCACCTCTTTAATGATAGCCGGATAGATGTTAGCATCATTCGCCGTACCATTCACTTGCGGAATGCTGTTGACGAACTGACTACTAAGCTCCGCTTCGCCGCTGAAATTCACATTCGCACTTACGAATGGAAAATTCGCACCTCTAACGAAAGCAGCAAGCGTCGCCGCATCTTTATCAAACTCATGATTGCCGAATGTCATCGCATCGTACTTCAAGTAATTCATAAGCCATAGATCAGCAAGACCCTTGAACTGATTGAAATAGAGCGTACCCGAGAATACATCGCCCGCATCCAGCAGCAGTGTGTTTTTATCGCGCAAGCTATTGATTGCCGTTGCACGGCGAGCCATATTGTCGAGATGCGCATGCGTATCGTTTGTGTGCAGCACACGCAGCGAGAGGCTATCATCATCCACGGATGGCTTGCTGCCAAGATCAAGCTGGGCAAGCAGCGGATCATGGTCACTCACGCGTCCCATTGAATCTGTATAGTCTGCATTGACATGGACAACTTCTATATTGGAATAGTCTTTCAGAGCATCATTAACCAGAATGTGGTCAAGCGTCTGGGAGTTGCCATCGTAAATATAAGAATAACGATCCTTCTCCGGCATTGTCTCAACCAGATTAGTCAGAGCGTCCTTCTTCAAAATATCAAGCGTCTTCGAAAACTGGAAGTCATTCAAATCGCCTAATACCGCAACGTTCACATTAGGATCGCTAGCCACAAGCTGCGATACGAAGGAATTTACGATTCCAGCTTGCAGAGCACGCTGTGTTTCACTGCTGCGGATAACCGGCTGGATCGTTCCCCAAGGAATGCCGTCTCCGCCTTTGGAATTAAAGTGATTTGCAATGACTACAACGCGTTTGCCTTGGAAATTAAATTCAGCGGCAAGCGGTTTGCGCGAAGCATTAAAGGCTGTATCCGTCGGGCTGATTCGGCCCGGGTTCACAGACAGGCTGCCATCGCCTTTCACCTGTACAGCAGTTGTCGAGTCGCCTTTCGTTCCAGTCGCAAGTGTTACACGCGCTGTATTGTACAAGTACCCTACGCGGATATTTCCGCCCGGAGCTCCGCCATCAAGCCCATCTACCGGAGCAATGTCCGTATAAGCATAAGTCGGGCCGCCTTTGGCAACAACAGCGTCGATTAACGCTTGGAAGCTTTGGCTCGCATCCGTAACGCCATTGTTTGTTTCGCCATTATTATCCTGAACCTCCATAAGCCCAATAATGTCAGGCGTTTTGAGGTTGTTTACAATAATGCCGCCGATTTTTGCAGCTTTAGCCGTTTGGCTGCTGCTGAAATTTTCTACGTTGAACGTTGCAATTGTCAGCTTGTCAGCCGCAGCTACCGTGGACGCAACACCCTGCGCACGGGAAGAATACGTAATAGCTGGCAATGAGCCATCCGGAATGAGCTTGAATAAATTGCTCGTATAATTCAGTACACCTGTAATCGGGCCATTAAATTGGTCGCCTGTTTTAATATCCTGGCCAGCCGGCTTAGCCGCAATATACATTTTCTGCGGATTCAGGCTGCTGTCGAATGGCTGCGTGCCATCACCTGTAAGCACAATGCCGCCTGCATCGGTTTTAATCGGATTGTTAGCGCCATTGTCGAAAGTCACTGGCGTAACCGAGTTGGCATAAGGGCCAGTAATGCGGGCATCATTCAACTGGATGCGCATGCCTTCCAGGCTTTCGAAGAAATCAATCGCATCGCCATCGGGATTAAATGCTCCAAAGCTGTCGGTATCAATGGCGTTCGGTACGATACGTCCATTTGTACCAATAACAATTGGCGCAGGCAATGTCTGCGAAGGAAGTCCCTTCGTAACATTTGTAGCGGTAATTTGCGTAACTGTCAGAGCCGGGCTCGTGCCATATTCGACAACAGTGCCATCTACCGTGACCGCATCTCCTACGGCAACGCCGTGAGCCGCTTTATACACTTGGATCGCTTCTGAAGTAGCAGGATCGCTATCGATGCTGCTATCTGGCTCCTGCATGTAGAAGCTGCTTGCGCTTACCGATGTAACGATACCGGAAACATTGGTTACCGCTACATTTTCATAAATAGAACGATGGGTTTTGCCTTGAATCGTATGAATTTTGATGCCGTTTGTGTTTTGCAGCACCGTATACTCGAATGTATATACAGAGCTCGTGTCGGCACCCGCCACTACGATTGCTTTAATCGTTGTATCTGCATTAATGACAATTGGCGCACTGTAGACTGCGCTTGCCGCTGTCGGCGTAGTGCCATCCGTTGTAAAATGAATGACGCCGCCATCCATCAGCGTGCTGAGCGCAACCGTTCCGCCCGTGGCAATACCGCCAGAAGGTACGCTGGCATTTACAGACAGCTTGCGCTCTACGATATCGGAAGAGTTTCTTGGAACAAGCTCCATACCGACACCCGTGTAATACGTCATTACGCCAGTTACTTGCTCAAACGTTTTGTTCAGAGCAAACGCCGCATCCGAGGAATAAATTGCAATTTCCTGGCTGCTGGCAGCATCCGTCGCATAAAACACGCCGCTTGCCGCACGTTTGATTGTAATATCATTGATTTGCACCAGACGGCCTTCGGACAAATTGCGAACCGCATCACCCGTGCCAAAAGCCGTTGAAGTAATGACCGTTGGCCCAGGAACCGGACCCTGACCGTTAACTGTCACATAACCGCCTGTTACCAGATCCGTGTCCAACTGCAGCATGCCATTGTACAGCGAGGTTTGACCGTAAACTTCAATGTCATCGCCTGGCTGCGCACCTGAATCCGCGCCTCTAACAACGACAGCAGAAGTGGCATCCTGAACAAACAGATTTACTTTGCCGCCAGATTCTGTGCGATGGGAAACTGTCCCATGCGTCACAAGCTTAGAGCCTACTGCCGCGCTTCGCACATCCGAAATCGCAACCGGTGTAAGGTTCGCAAGCGTATAGGCAAATTCAGTCAGGCCGCTAATCGTGCCTTCTGCATTTTTCACATACGCATGAATGGTCATTGGAGCTGTAACTTCGATAGGCGAAGCATAAGCTGCAAAATTTTCCGGAGCAACCGGCGCATCCGGGCTGTAGACGCTGTAATACACGCTGTATCCAACCGTTGCTGTAGACAAGGTTACATATGTTCCTGCTGGAACCTCGCCCGCCGCTGGACTAGCCGTTACGCTTGCAACCACGCCGTAAGAAGAATTTCTAGGGCTTGGAGCAGCTACTGTAAAGTCGGCGTTATTGTTATCCGTATCCAGCGCGCGGTCACCCGGATTTAGCGCTTTGCGGATAGCTGCTAATGCAGCACCCAAATCGCCAGTTGGAGCACCTTCTCCACCAGTCGCTGTTGAACCGTAAGCAACTAGATCAATCACTGCGCTGCTTGCATTAAGCAGCCTAACTTTACCAGCGGTACCACCCATATTAAGCGTACCAATTGCATCTGGCGATTCCAGATCAGCAGCCGTCGTGCTTGCTCCCGCCGCCTCTTGAATAAGGAAGTAGCCTTTAGCGGCAATTGTTCCGCTTAAATTGTGTATATTCGTTGTAAAAGCTCCTGCAGCCGAAGCATATTGCACACTCCAGCCTGCGAGGGAAATCGGTGAATCGGTTGGATTGTATAATTCTATAAAGTCCTGTTTGAGTGGCGCGCCTCCATTGCCGCCGCCCCCATACACTTGTGAAATGACAATGTTGTCATTGCTTACAGCCGCTTGCACAGGTGCACCAAAACCACCCAATATCGTTCCTACAAGCAAAATAGCAGCCAAAAACAGGCTTACTGGCCGCTTAAACGCCTGAAACTTTCGCCTCATAGACAATCTCTCCTTTTTTCCTAGGTTAATTCCATAGATAGTTCTTTTTTCTCACATATATATGACATTAATATCGTTTTGTCGAATCTTGTTGTCATTTTGTGCAATTAATCAGATGAAAATAAGAAAAATCCACAACTATTTTGCTATTTGTGCATTTTTCATTCATCAACCCCTTATCAAAATTTCATATTATTATGAATCAATGAAAAAAAGAAACCTTTTTCTCTCTATTTAATATTTAATATAAAGTAGAGTAGGCCTATTGTAAACATTTTGACAAAAAAATATTGTTAAGCTATCTTTAATTGTTATCTAAATTTACATTGTCTTAACATTCGGTCATGAAAATGAATATAATATCTTAACATTTCGCTTGTCGCCCCTCCGAATGATCAAATGTTCAATATGTCGAGAATCAATTGTTCAGTCTGTTTTCATCCCATTTTCCACAGAAAAAAGCCCCTGGCATCCTATACTTCTTAGGACACTAGAGGCTAAATTTTATACCTATTTAAAATTTTATCGTACCACTAGCAAGAACAATGCAGCACTTGCTGCTGTGTCACTGGCTTAGCGTTTGCCAATCATCGCTTCCGGCTTCACAAATTCGTCGAACTGCTCGGACGTCAAGAGGCCGCTCGCAATTGCCGATTCTTTCAGCGTCAGCCCTTTTTTATGCGCGTTTTTCGCAATGGCTGCTGCATTTTCATAGCCGATATGCGGATTAAGCGCTGTTACGAGCATGAGCGATTGATCGAGATTGCGCTTGATCACGGCTTCGTTCGGCTCAATGCCAACCGCACAGTTGTCATTGAAGGAAATCATGCCGTCCGCCATCAAAGCAACGGATTGCAGGAAGTTGTAAATGATAACCGGCTTAAATACGTTCAGCTCAAAATTGCCCTGGCTCGCCGCAAAAGCAATCGTTGCATCGTTGCCGATAACTTGGCAGACCGCCATCGTAATCGCTTCGCTTTGCGTCGGGTTAACTTTACCTGGCATAATCGAGCTGCCCGGCTCATTTTCAGGAATCGAGATTTCGCCAATTCCGCAGCGCGGACCGCTTGCCAGCCATCTAACGTCATTGGCGATTTTCATCAAATCAGCCGCCAGCGCTTTAACAGCACCGTGTGTATAGACGATTTGGTCGTGGCTCGTTAGCGAGTGGAATTTATTTTCTGCTGTAATAAACGTTTTGCCCGTAAGCGTCGTTACTTCCTCCGCTACCTGCACCGCGAAATCCGGATGCGCGTTAAGGCCTGTGCCGACCGCTGTGCCGCCTAGCGCCAGTTCGCGCATTTCGTCTACGCTTTGCACGATCATTTTGCGAGTTTTAACCAGCATGGCGTACCAGCCGCTAATTTCTTGGCCAAGCGTAATCGGAGTCGCGTCCTGCAAATGCGTACGGCCTATTTTCACAATATCGTTGAAACGCTCAGCCTTGTCCTGCAGCGTTCTTGCCAGCACATCAATAGCCGGAATCAGGCGCTGCTCCACCGCTACTACGCCAGCAATATGCAGCGCCGCAGGGAACGTATCATTAGAGCTTTGGGAGCGGTTAACATCATCATTTGGATGAATGCGAACGGCGCTGCCGCGCTCCTCAAGCAGTTGATTGGCGCGATGAGCTACAACTTCATTGACGTTCATATTCGTTTGCGTACCGCTGCCCGTCTGCCAAACGACGAGTGGGAAATGCTCATCCCAGCGGCCAGTCAAAATTTCATCTACCGCTTCACCGATAACCGCAGATTTCTCTGCATCCAGCACGCCCAGCTTCTCATTGGCGATAGCTGCAGCTTTCTTAATAATAGCCATAGCATGAACGACCTCAATCGGCATCTGCTCTCCGCTGATTTTGAAGTTTTGCAAGCTGCGCTGCGTTTGAGCGCCCCACAGCTTGTCCGCAGGAACCTGAATTTCACCCATTGTGTCCTTTTCAATCCGATATTCCATCTTTTAAGTAGCCTCCTTAAAAATCTTGAACAACCTACTCCTACTTTATCAAACGCAAACGGCTTTCGCCATCCAAATGCGTCAAAAGCCCTTTAATTGCTTGCGAATAGGCTGCCCACTCGCCTTGCAATAGCCGCTTTCTGCCGCTTTTCGCTAATGCGCTTACATAAAAAGCAGCGGCCGAACGTTAATTTTAGCGCTTCGCGCTGCGGTAAGCTTCCATATAAGCGCGTGCTTTTGCCTCAATTAAGGTGTAATCGCCTGTTTTCACAGCTTCCTTCGTCAAATCGGAGCCGATGCCAACAGCAACCGCGCCCGCTTTCACCCATTCGCCGAGATTATCCAGCGATACGCCGCCAGTCGGCATGACATTCGCTTGCGGCAAAGGCCCTTTAAT
Source organism: Paenibacillus liaoningensis (assembly GCF_059609455.1). NCBI lineage: Bacteria > Bacillati > Bacillota > Bacilli > Caryophanales > Paenibacillaceae > Paenibacillus > Paenibacillus liaoningensis. Next base: position 215,463 of record NZ_JCAALU010000001.1, on the reverse strand, counting down.
CGAAGGAATAACGCTTGGCGAATACAGATTGCCAGGGAACAGCTTCACAACATCAACACCCAGCTCCAGCGCATGTTGAATTTCATTAACGGTCATCGTGCCCGGCATAACTGGAATGGCATAACGATGGCACAGCTTTATAGTATCAGGGTTAAGTGCCGGAGAAACGACAAATTCCGCGCCGCTCAAAATCGCCGCGCGTGCCGATTCTGGATCAAGTACCGTTCCCACTCCGATAATAGCAAATTGATCCGATTGCGGGTCCGCATCTACCGAATATTCCTTGCTGAGCTGCTCGATCGCACGCAGCGCAAACGGTACGGTCAGCGTAATTTCAATCGCTTTAATCCCACCTTTTATCGCATGGCGGGACATTTCTACAACTTCCTCCGGCGAATCAGCGCGAAGTACAGCGACGACGCCAGCATCTACAATTTGTTGAAGCACCTTGATTTTCTTCACAAGTACAGCCTCCCCTAATGTTCATATTTGTACGAAAAAGTACGATGTTTGCCGTTTTAATTATATGCCTTTCTCGTCCACTCGGCAATGCATGACAGGCAATTGTCAAATTATGCGGAATAAAAGAGCCACCTCACAGCATAAAGCTGTGTAGATGGCTCCCCTTGTTCATTCATTTATTCATTCATTCATTTATTAAACGGTTTATGTCATTTGATTAACCCGTATGTTTATCCAAGCTTGCGGCTTTTCCCGATCCATCTCCATGCTCGCCTTCCACTTTGCTGCGGCCCGACAAGAACCAGCCAACAACAGCAATCAGGACGAGTACGATGTAGAAGGTCGCTTTCCATACAGAGCCTTCTACAAAATCATGCGACAGCCAGTGGATGGATGGATGCGCCATCGTATGCACGGCCAGCTTAACGCCGACCCAGCCGACGATAACGAATGCTGTCAGCTCCAGCGCGGGACGGGAATGCAGCAGCTTCACGAAATAGTTCGCCGCGAAACGCATAATGACAAGCCCGATAAAACCGCCGAGGAAAATAACGATAAACTGTCCGCCGTCCATGCCGCCGATTTGCATCAGACCGCTTGGAGGCAAGGCCACTGCCAGCGCTACCGCTGCCAGAATAGAATCGATCGCAAAGGCGATATCAGCGATTTCGACCTTCAGAACCGTCCACCAGAAGCCAGCTTTGGAGTTTTTCTTCTCCTTCTGCTCCTCTGTCTCCTCTTCCTCTTCGGCCTCTTTGGACCTTCGTAAAAACTTAATGATATTGCTTATTGAAATAAATAAGAGATACAGCGCTCCGAGTGCCTGAATTTGCCATACATTCACAAGCAGCGAGATAACGAACAAGGAGGCTAGACGGAAAATAAATGCGCCGAACAATCCGTAAAACAGCGCCTTCTTCCGGCTTTTCTCATCAAGATGTTTAACCATTACAGCTAGCACGAGCGCATTATCTGCTGCCAGCAAACCCTCCAGAACAACCAAGACCACTAATACCCAGCCATATTCCAACAGCAATTCCAACGTTGTCTCCTCCTTCTAAACGACCGTGACATGTTTCTGATAATCAATTTCCAGAAACTTCTCTACTTCCGTAACCCAGCGCTCCTCAACAAACTTTACATGCATTGGATGCGCATTATAAGCTTCATAATCCTCATTGCTTTCGAATACCATGGAAAAGCCGAAACGATAATCGTTTTTAGGGCTTACCTGCAAATACACCTCAAAATCGCGAACGACCGGAATCGAACTCAAAATGGTACGTCCATCCTCCAGAAAGCGCTGCTCCTCATCGGAGCCCTCCGCGTGCTTCAAGCTAAAAATAACCGAATGCTGAATCCAAACACCTGACATTTTTTCTCCTCCTTATCATGTTCCGTTTCTATACCTATTAACCACATTTCTCCTTCCTTGTACGTGGCATGTACGGCTCGCGTTTCAAAAACAAATCCATTTCTAGAGACTTATTTTTAGAGGAAAATAGTCCCAGTGGGCTTGTCCCTATGTTGCACCGCACCTATAATAGGGTAAGCATTTCCAAGCATTAGATATGCGTACGACCATTTTTTCAAACCAGAACAGGAGAGTGGCCTATTTTGAAAAAGCTCACGATAGCTGTAGTTCTTGGCACGACGATTGTTGCAAGCATGGCAACAGGTGCTTACGGCGCAACGAAGCTGCAAGAAATTAAAGCTTATTTGAATAAAGACATTGCCTTTAAGGTGGATGGCAAGCCTGTGCAACTGCGGGATGGCAATAATAATACCGTTGTTCCGATTAGCTATAAAGGCACAACCTATCTTCCAGTAAGATCAATTTCCGATGCGCTTGGCGTTGCGGTTGACTATGATGGCAAGACGCAATTGATTCAGCTTGGTGAAAAAGTAGAAGGCGTTTCCATCTCAAGCTCCTTGACCACCAATACGTACCGCACGAAAGATTCTGCGCAAACAACCTATAACGGCAAAGATTATAAAGAAGCCCTATTTGATAATGCAGAAAGCTCCCGTTCAAGCTCGTTTATTTTGGAGCCTAAGAAAAAGTACCAAAAGCTGTATCTTCAAATCGCAGCCGTTGGGCAAGACTTGGGCAAGTTAACGGTGAAGGACACGGGTACGGATACGATTTTGAAAACGACAGAAATTAACGTGGCCGACGGCCTTGTCACGGTTGAAGTGGATATCGGCGGCGCAAACCAGCTGTACGTTTATGCCGATGCCAAAGAGGACGGAGCTGTATTCGTTCCGCTCACAACCTCCTATTACAAATAAAGGGTCATAAGAAAAACGCCTGTGGCGTCCTTTCTATTAGACGCCATCGTTTTGGCGAAACGGCTGTCGCCGTCCTTTGGCGGCAAAGCTGCCGTTTCGAGGGTGAAACTTATAAATCCTTATATTTTAAACAAGCCTCTAAATACGCTATTGCAGCGTATTTAGAGGCTTGTTTGTCGGTATGCTGCTTTTTTGTCTCTTTTTGGCGAAAACGCAGCCTTCCGAAGCAGCATCTGTCTTTGTTCCACCACACGAATATGTTATGATACTTTCATCATATACAGCTGGGAGCCGTTCATCGTGAGAACAAAAATGCTGCGAAAATTCAAATATTATTGCTTGCGCCTGCTCCGTATAAAAAAAAGCGACCATGTCGTTGCGCTTGGCAGCGTACTCGGTTTTCTGCACTGCTGGTTTCCGACTTTTATCGTCGGACTGCCGATCTCCCTGCTGCTGACTCGGCTGCTTCGCGGCAATTTGGCCGCCTGCGTTATTTTTTCGACGATCGGCTCTTTTACTTGGCCGGGACTTTTTTATTTGAATTATAAAGTCGGATTTTGGCTGAATCGCCTCGTCGGCGCTCCAGCCGCCAACCATCCCGCCCATATGGCGCTTGCGCCGCCGGTTACGCATAAGGTCGGACATTTTGCTTCCTTCGGCCATTTGGGCATGAATTTTCTGATTGGCTCCATCGTCAATAGCATTGTTTTTTCCTTAATCGGCTATTTTGTCATCCGCTTTATCCTCAATCGCTATAGACCCACTCTAATTACCAAGCTCAAAAGCCAAGGCAAAGGCGTTCGCCGCAGTCTATCTGTCGGTTAAGAACACCTCCGGCGGTGATTCAGCCTTATTTCGGCATATCGGCCAGCCAGACCGCTCCCAGCTTGCCCACTGAATCGCTCGGCCAAGCACTGTCGTTCCAATAGATGGGCTTGCTTGCGCCGGACGATCCATCTATGATTTTCACCTCAAAACCAATTTCCCGCCCATTTGAGCCCTTGACTGCTTGCCAAGGAATGACCGTTTCCACCATATAGCCAGTGGCAAGCGCTCTAGTTACATAAGAATAGCTGCCCTTTTGATGATTCAGACGAGGGAAAATCAGCCGGCTTGCTTCTTGTGCATTATCGCTGCCCTCCTGCCCATTTTCCTGAACATACAGCTCTACCTGATCAGCGTCATCGCGGGTTTTGTCCGCTACAATGACCTGTACATAAAGATTTGTCCCATCCCATAGCGTCTTAAAGCTCGTCTTCTCGTTGCCCAATTGCGTAAGCTGAGAGGAGACCGCTTGATCCCAAATGGGATCGGCTGTCTGCTGCACTCTTGGCGAAGCCCTTAGAGCAGCCGTCCGGCTTTGTGGATCTGACGGCAGCTGGGACGAATCTGCCACTCCCCAATAAGCTGGCTTAGCTTGCAGTTCCGTATCAAATAAAAGCGCTTGATTGTTGTACGTCTTCTCATCCTGCACACCCCAGAAGGTCACAGATGAGATCGATTTGCTGTATTTTTTATAAAGCTCCAGCAGTTCCTTGTAACGGTAGGCCTGCTGTACCGCAATCGCCTCCGGTATTGCCGTGCCGAAGCTGATCCGGGTATCAATATCCAGCTCCGTAATTTGAATGTCCAAGCCGAGCCCAGCATACAGCTTGATCGTTTTCTCGATCTCCTGCGCCGATGGCGACTCCAGCTTATAATGGGATTGCAGCCCTACGCCGTCAATCAGTCCTTTGCTCTTCAGGCGCTTAAGCAGCTGATAAATCTCCTGACGCTTCTGCGGCGTTTCCGTACCATAATCATTGTAATAAAGCTTGGCGGACGGATCGGCGGCGCGAGCAAACTCAAACGCTTTTTCAATGTAATCCGGTCCTATCGTTTTATACCATGACGTTTGGCGAAGCCCGTTTTTATCGCCGCCGGTGTCCGCAATCGCCTCATTCACGACATCCCATGCATACACCTTGCCCTTGTAGCGCTTCATGACCTTCTCGATATATTGCTTCATACGCGATAGCGCCAGCGTTCGGCTAGCTGGCTTGCCATTATTGTCCCAATACATCCATTCCGCCGCATCCGTATGCCAAATCAGCGCATGGCCGCGCACCACCATATCATTCGCCTGTGCAAAACGGACGTAACGATCGGCTGCCGCGAAGGCATATTGCCCCTGCTTCGGTGCCAGAAATTTCGGCTTCATCTCGTAGGTTGCGGTTAAGCTGTTGAAATGCTTTTTGAGCAAATCGCCATAAATGCCTTCCATTTGCCACGGATATACCGCCGCTCCAATCGTAAAATCGTCTTTATAAACCTCCTTTATTGCCGGAATATCGTCCTCTATCGCCATGTCAGAAATAACCGCAATCGATACATCATCCACATAAAAAGCTGTCGTATCAACTGTATCATCCGTTATGTATGGCGTTTCCAGGTACAGCTTCAGCTCGGATGGGGTGTCTCCATGAAGAAACGTTCCCTTGAGCTCATGCCACTCTTGCCATTCCTCCTTCTTGATTGTCATTTGCTTCAGCGGGCTCCAGCTTGCCGCCCCTGAATTTTTATAAACGGTCAACTGCATCGTTATATCTTTGGCAGGCTTTTCCTTCAGCCTAATGTACGCCGATATTTCATATTCTTTATTAGGGAGCAGCTGCTTCCTAAGATCGAGCATGGGGCCATTGTAGGTTCGCTTTCGCCCCTCTACCAGCATGCTCCCGCTGCCGGTGTTCGCCTCTTGCTTGCTGAGGCTAAGCTTCTCATGTCCGATTCTGGCTTTCCAGCCTTGCAGGCTGCCATCTTCAAAATCGCTGCCGAGCACAATCTGTGGAACCTTGTCCGCGATAACAGCATTGGAGAAGGGAATGGCCGCGCCTATGAAAAGCGACATCACCATCCATGAAGCCAATATTCGTTTTTTGAACTGCATTTTTTTCCTCCTTCTAGTCGTTAGAGACTGCGACGAAAAAAGTACCGCTAATTTCCTCGCAGCTCCTTAGCATCGGGTTATTCCCCTTGGAGCTTGGGGTAAGTTACTATTATAAGATAAATGATGCAACCAGATGGGCAAGATGAAAGATTATTAACCTGAGGAGGATGAATTTGCTAAAGGAACGGGTTGAGTTTTTATGTAAAAAACGCAGTTTAGCGCGCAAGGATTTGGTCGAGGGGCTGGTGACGCAAGCGCATTTCGCCAATATTTTGGCGGAGCGTTATCCGTTTGCCGACGATTTGGCTAAGCTGATTGCTGCCCGCCTTTCCGTCTCGCCCGAGTATTTAACTCAAGCCGCCTTGCAGGATGAGGTCACGCTTGAGCGCGCTGAGGAGATTTTCACCCGGCTGTCGCAGCCTGTTCCAGCGCTGGCTGAGACTGATGTCAATGAGCTTGATGACAAAAATGACGCGCTGACGATTGAGCTGACTACCGCTTTAATGAAAGCCGTCTATTATCAACAGATAAATAATGGCGATGCTTATGAATATATTCACCGTACTTATCTTCACTATTATTTAGAGAAGTTTGGGCGTGAGGATGACCCGGATTTGCCCATTCCGCTCAAAAAGGCGCTATTTTTGTATAAGATTCAGCATTACCGCTCCAAAAATCAATATTTTGAAGCATTAAATAACAGCCAGCGTTTAAGCACACTTGTGGAAAAAGGCTCGGAAATTTGGTTAACGGTGCAAAACTTTTTAATGGAAGCCTCTGTTTACAGCAAGCAATATGAATCGGCTAAAGCGATTTATGAGCAAACGATGCAGTATGTGTACAGCGAACGGCTGTATCATCGATTATCCGGCCAGCATCTGGCCTACAGCGGCTGCTGCTTTGCGATGGGACGTTATGAGGAAGCTCTGCTCGCTTTGTCGATGGCGGAAGCCCATCTCGTCTATACGCCTAGCCCTGGCGACCTGTTTCCGTCCATTATGAATAATCGCATCATTATGCTGACGCACCTCGGCGAGCTGGATAAAGCATCCGATGAAATCGCACGCTTTGAAGAGCTCGCGCAGCAGGAAACGGACGAGATGAAGCAGCTGCTTGCGCCGCTTCTACTGATCTATCGCTGCGAGGTGGCCTTCGCCTCCAAAAACTGGGGCCTGCTCTCGCAAGGGCTTAGCTTGCTTGCCAGCTACCCGCTGACGGAGGATCAGCAAAGGACCGCCGTTTTTTATGAAAGCCAGCTTGCCCTGTCGAGCGATAAAAGGGAAGCTTTTATAGAGGCTGCCCTATCCTGCCTGCCCTATTTCGAGCAGACCCAGCAGACGATGCGTCTGGAGCAGCTTTATGAAACGCTCGCTGTCGCCTCCGAAGACAGTCGCCGCTACAAGGAATCAGCGCTGTATTACCGCAAATTGGTCTATTTATTGCGAAATAAATAGGCGAAGCAAGAAGGCATCCGCAGCGAATGCCGCAAAACAATGGGCGATGTGGCTCATTGAATCGCCGAAACGGGCTGTTTTTTTGCTCAAAGCGCCTTCCGGCACAAAAAAACGACCCATTTTCGCTGCTCAAGCATCGTTTTTTAAGATTTGTTTACATGTGCCCGATTGTATTGAAAGGATTTCCAGTCTGCCTCATACTTAAATTAAGCTACAAAATACGATGAAAATGAGGTGTTGTTATGTTTAACTTATTCGGAAAGAAGAAAAGCAAAGAAGAGGCTTTGGAGTATGCGGATAAGAAGCTTAACAAGGGGTTCACTGGCATGATGATGAAAGGTTTTGTCCCTAAGGAGCATCGTGACATGATGAATCAAAGCCTCAATCAAGCCAAGCAGGCGCATATGGCGTCCACTGGCGCAATTCCTATAGCCGCAACTGCGACCGTGCTTTCGATTACCGATACAGGCAAGCTCGTCAACTTTGATCCGATTGTCATTCTTGCACTTAACGTCACCGAGCCAGACGGTCGCAGCTATCAGAAAACGATGGAAACCCTCGTCTCCAAGCTGCAAATCCCGCGCCCCGGCGATCTAATCGGGCTTGGCCAAAACCCTGCTAATCCTTCCGAGCTGATTTACATGGGCTTGCTGACGCCTTAGAAAAGGACGAAGGGGGAACCCGCGATGCATAAATGGATGAGATGGATTGGCATTTTGCAAATGGTCGCTCTTGGCCTGTATGCCGCTATCGCCAACTATATTTGGCAGGACCCTTTTTATTGGCTTGGCATGCCGCTGTTCATTCTCTTAATGGCCAAAGGCTTCGGAATCATTATATTGTCGAGGCTGTTTCCTTTCAGAATGGGGCAGCCTATGCCAAAGTGCTGAATGCCACCCCGCTCTGCAGCACGCCGAACGACAAGCTCAAGCTGCGGCTGGATCTGGCGATAACGAAGGCGGACGGGGACACGTTTCAAGTGACCATGACGAAGGAGATAAGGGATACAATGCTAGCCCGTCTGCAGCCGGGCACAGTCATTAAAGTTACCTATTCTACGTCTGATCCGTCTAAAATCGTCCTCGCCCTGCCAGCAGATGCCGCTGATTTAAAGCAAACGTTTGGCTTCTAAATCAAAGCCTATTTAAGCACCTTAATCGATTCGCCAGCCAGCGCCAGCAGCTCCGCTTTCGTTAACTTCTTATTCCCGAGATCTGTAAGCAAATAAAAAGCATCCTGCTTCTCGTCGTACCACTGGGCATAATGATAGTTGTATTTCTCGCTAATAGTCCGCTTATTATATATTACTTCTATTCCTTCTACCTTGATCTTCTCGGCATTTTGACCGGAAGGCAGCAATAAATATATTTCACCGCCATCCAAAGGGTTCTTGGTTAATTCCGATTTATAATGCCCCTTGGTATAAACCGCGCTTAACACGCCCGATTTATTCCATGGCACAGCTTTCATGAACAGCTTCTTTCCATCTGCTCCGGCAGCAGCCTGTGCCTTCAGCTCCGACAGCACTTGCTTATAGGCTGCCGTCTGCTTGTCCGCATCGGTACTAGGAATATAAGGAGCTACTTTGCCGGAAACAAAGCTGTAGCCGCTCAGCTTCTGGGGCAGCAGCTGCGCGCCAGTCCGATTTGCCTCCTGTTTAAAGGCGGCATAGGTGCCCAACCGCTTTTCTTTGTAGGTGTACAGTGCCTCATCTTCTTTCCCTAACACATAAAAAGCAACCAGCTCGCCCGGCTTGGCAAATTTTTGGGCTTTATTTAAATAGTTTTGGTACGCCTTGTTGTCTGCACTGTCTGTTTGCGGCGTTATTTCCTCGATCGTCTTCACCTTAATTTCGCCAGCCGAATTGCGAATTTCAATATACTGGCTTGCCGCATAGGCACTAACCGATAGCAAGAGCAGCAGCATGAGTGCTCCGCTGAATGCCGTCGTACGCTTCATTACGGGGCGCATAAAGGACGTCTGTCCCTTCCTGCCTGACGCAGCTTCCCCTGTAATTCGCTTCATTACCGCTTCAGTGACATCGATAGCTGGAAGTCCTCCATTTGCTGCGGCTCTGCTCGTTATATCGTTGTATTCATGATCGAAGCGGATTCGCTCCATGCCTCTTCCCCCTTATTTTGCAGCTGCTGTTTAATTTTTTGCTTAATGCGGCTCATCCTCTTTTTCAGCGCATCCGGTTTTTTTCCCATAATGACACCAAGCTCGGCATACGATTTTTCCTCAAACACTCGCAAAACAAGCAAATTTCGCTCCTCCAGCGACAATGCTGCAAGAGCTGCCGCAAGCGCAGGCGTATACAGCCGATTGTCCAGCTCCTCTTCCGCGCTTGCAGCCGTCATCTCGCTCGGACGAAACAAACGCAGCCACTGCTTTTGCAAACGCCGCCTTCGCAGCAAATTCAGGCAATGATGATAGGCAATACGGTACAGCCACGCCGAAAAATGCACCTTGGGCACATATCCCGCTATTGCCTCATACGCTTTGACAAAAATATCTTGAACCGCATCCTCTGCGTCCTGCCGATTCGCCAGCATCCGCCAGCAATAATGATATAGCGGCTGCTGAAAAGCTTGTACAATCGCAGCGTAATGCTCCGTCTCCCCTGCTTGAACAGCGCTGATTAGCCGTTCCAGCTCCGATGCTTCCAATTGATTATAATGCGTTGTGAGCACCTCCTTCTTGGTTTGTATACTCTCTAGAACACCTGACACCAAAGAAAGGTGACCGCAAGCTGCATTAATATTTGCGTTTGTTTCCTTTTTTCACAAATTCCCAATCCACTTCAATATTTTTTCTCACCCGCTGAAGAAGCTGCAAGATGTTATCCGCCTCTTCCGTTGAAAATCCAGCTAATGCAACCGCATTGGAATGCTCCCCTTCGCGCTTGAGGAATGGATAAACGGCTTCGCCTTTTTCTGTCGGAAACAGTTTTTTAATTTTTTTATTGCTGTCATCCTCTTTTTTCACGATAAAGCCCTGCTCCTCCAGCCTCTGGATAGCCCGGGCAGCAGTCGTGCGATCGACCTTAATCATTTCCGCCAGCTTTTCTTGGATGATGCCTGGATTTTCACAAATGCGCACCACATATAAATACTGCCCTTTTGTCAGATCAAATTGTTTAAATTCAATGTTGCTGATGGAATCCAAAGCCCGAGCAATCATGCCGATTTCACGAAGAATATCTTTCATTGGTCTCATTTCCCCTCACTTTTTCTTTTTGTTGCATTTACAACAAAATTCAATTCATTTATACTATTAAAAAGCTTTAATGCTAGCACTTATACCTATACAGAAAAGGAGTGAGACATTTGTATTCAAGCATTATACAAACTCAAGCTGATTTAACCATTGCTTTGCAAATCCGCCAGCAAGTATTTGTCGAAGAGCAAGGCACTCCCTTGCAGGATGAATTTGATGAATTCGACGATTTTGATGCGCTGAAGGAACGGGTACAGCATATTTTAGTTTATTATAACGAAAAACCGGCCGGAACTGGGCGTTTAAGAACGGTAGATGGATTTGCCAAGCTTGAGCGCATCTGTATTTTGCCCCCGTACCGGCAATTTGGGCTGGGAAAAGTGATCGTGCAAACTTTAGAGGAAATAGCCAAGGGGCTCGGATATGGCCGATTCAAATTGCATGGACAGCAGCAGGCAGAAGGCTTTTATCATAAGCTGGGCTATGAAACCGTCTCGGACCTATTTATGGAGGACGGGATTCCGCATGTATTAATGGTAAAAGGATTAGCTGCCGAGGGCTCAGGAAAAGATGGGATAAAGTGAAATATTTCTTTTATACGACAGGCATTTTAATGATGTCTCTGGGCATCGCCCTCACGATTGAATCGGGCTTTGGAGCATCGCCGTTTGATGCGCTTCTGGTCGGCCTAGCCAACCAAATCGGGCTTACGGTGGGCAGCTGGGAAATGATTATTGCCCTTATCATGGTTGGCGGCAACTCGCTATTATCCAAAACAAGGCCCGAATTTAAAGGCTTGCTTACCGCTTTTATTGCCGGCCTCGGCATCGATCTGTGGCTTTATGTGCTGCAAGCCTTCACCCAGCCGGAGATGTGGCTAAGCAGGCTGCTGTTTCTGGGATTCGGCTTACTGATCGTTGGAGCAGGCATTGCCTGTTATTTGCAGACGCAGGTCGCGCCCATTCCTATGGATCACTTAATGCTTCTGATTCGGGATAGGAGCGGCATGGGCATTCTGCTTTCCCGAACGTTGATTCAGCTCTTTTTCTTATTGATGGCCTTTCTATTTCATGGGCCCATAGGGATTGGAACGTTATTAACCGTCTGCCTAGGCGGTGCAATCCTGCAGTTTTTTATGCCGTATGCGGCAAAGCTGATTCCAGCTCACAAGAGCAGCAGTTCTTTCCAATAAGCTTTTTTTGACGAGCCTTTAAAACAAAAAGCCTAGAAGCGCATGTGCCGCGCTTCTAGGCTTTTTTTATTTCTGTTAGCTTATGAATTCCCTCCCATGCTCGCTTAATCAACCCACCGTATGCTATGAATCTGTTCATCTGAAAAGCTGTAGCTATCTTTTATTTGACGGGAAAATAACGCATGCTGAAGGTTTGCTCCTTCAAAGCTTGTCCGGCCAAAGGTCGCTCCAATGAAGCTCGCCCCTTCCAGATCTGCATGATCGAAACGCACGCCCATCATTCCCGGCCTCCGATGATCTCTCGGCTCATGGCCGCGCACGTAATCAAACACGGCTCCTCGCAAATCGGCATGGCGAAAATCTGCTTCCGGCAGCGACGAATATCGAAAATCCGACTTGGGTGCAAGGCAGCCATTCCATCTCGTACCCATCAGATCACAGCGCTGAAAGCGGCTCCCCTGCAGATCGCTGCCACTAAAATCCGCATACCGCAAATCATTCGACTCCGCTCGCACCTGGGGCAGCTTTAAATTACGGTAGCATCCATAAGCAATGCTGCTTGCCTTGCTCTCTTCCAGCCGCCTGCGAATTTCCTTCACATCCTGCAAGCCTTGATAATCGACCAGCACATCCTCGCTAAGATCTGTATATTCGCCAATGCTGATACGCAAAGCGAGCTCTCGTTTAATAGACTTATATTCCTCCAGCATAATGGCTTCCGGCATCGCTGCCCGCAGCAGCGCAACCGCAAATAAATGGTAACAGCCCACTGCTTTCAGCATCATCGCTTCAAATTCTGTAGACTTGGCACATTCCCCGTATCCTTCGTACGATTCGGTCATTTCCTGTATAAACGCCGGCAGCGAGTGATATAGCCAAGCGGCATCATATTCCTCAAACAGCGGCGCCGAGTTCTCATACCATCTTTCCGAATACGCTTCAATGAAATAACAGGAATGATCCATCATCGACCTGCGCAGCAAGCAAAAATGGATAAGCGAAATCGGGCCTTTTTGATCCGAATCCTGCATTTCCCTAATTCGCAAGCAAATACGCTTGAAGGTTTCCAGAAACTGATTGATCCATTGCTCCTGATGATGCTGAAGCTCTTCTTCAATCGCAGTCATCTTCTGATCCAGCGCCGGGAGAAATTGATGCTCATAAAAATATTGCACGATATTCTTGTTATTCATCTTCACACGCATCCTTCCAATAACAAGGAATTCCACCCTATAATTAACTTCGGATTTCGTGCGGGAAAACTTTAGTTTTTAGGGCAAAATGCCCAGAAAACTTCAAATTTTCTTTTTTCAAGGATACCTCATATTAACAGTTACCCTAAAAATAGTATGATTAAATCACTAATTTTCGGGGTGTTTACTCCCTCCACATATTGCTAAAATACTAAATGAAAGCGCTTTACAAAATCGATAACTCCACACCTTATGCCAAACTAAATTTTAACAACAATAAATATTATTTATTCAACAACTCTTGGGGCAGCTCGGGCATTTCCGGCTGGTGGCAGACCGTTTATCATAACAGCAATACGAACTTTGGATATGTGTGGAACTGGTCAACTACAACAGGCGGCGTAAAAGCTTTCCCTTTGATTGTAAGCGGCTGGCACTGGACAGAAGGCTATACACCGGGCAGCGGACTGCCGACGCGGCTCTCTGACAATAAAGCGATTAACAGCGGAGTAACCTATTCTATTGATCCTGCCACGAATGGCCAATATAACAATGCCTATGATATTTGGCTGCATACCACAGGTACGGCAACATGGTGCAGCACGCCAACGGATAACTTCACCATCAATGTGAAAAATTTTACCGATTATCTCGTTGGCAAAAGCTATTTCCCAACAACCCGCTACGTCAGCAGCATAGAATATGGCACCGAAATTACAAATGGCAGCGGCCAGCTTAATTATTCGAACTTCTACGCAAACGTTCAATAACCTTTATCATAGAACGAGCAAGCGGCTCTCTCGTCCCCCCTAATACGGCGCAGAGGGCCGTTTTGCTGTGCTTGGCCGGGCTTATGTAAATAAGGGAATCAGGGAGTTTTAAAACCATGGTAGAATGTGTCCACGACCAAGGCTGCTGCGGATTTTCTAGCAATATCCCCGCTTACGACTTGCTGCCATGTCAGGAACAGGAGGGAATACAGGACATTCACAATCCAGTTCTTATCTACATCATGGCGAAAATAACCTTTTTGCTGCAGCAAGCCGATTGCATGCAGCACGGGCTCCCTCAGCTTTAGATCTGCTCCAATAATCTCCTCGTTGTAATTAATGGTTGTATCATGGGCAATGAAGTGAAGCTTATCCCCTAATGGGATGAGCGCTTCAATGAGCATCGGGATGTAGTTTTCACAGTTATCCTCATCGAGCCGAATGTCCTTCATAGTTTCACTGACGACCTCGATTGCGCGCAAGCCCAAATAAATCATCAATTGCTCCCTGCTTTCCACATACCGATGCAGCGTAGCGATCCCGATTCCTGCCGAATCTGCAATTTCATTCATCGACGCATTGGGCTTCTCTATAAGCAGCTTGGTTGCTTCATCCAGAATAGAGTTAAGCCTCGATTGCTTGATCGATGACATTTCTGTTCTCATATTTGTTCACTCCTTGGAGAGAATTATGGTGTAATGGATTCATTGTCCAATCATATGGTAGGAATATTACATTGAAATTATAACATAAGCACGAATGCGGCTGACTGTTCCAAAATTGAATCCGCTCCCTGCTATAGATGGCTTAGTCTCAACTGAAAAGTCTCCCCGGAGAAATGGCTTGCTGCAGCGCTATCTCCAGGGATGACGCTTCGGGTTTAGCTTTCATTGGTCTTTACATCATACTGCCGTATGTTAGGACACGGTTGGCTTGGAATTGCCGGCCCATACATCCTTTACATACCGGCTTTCCTCCTCTAACTGTTCGAGCCAGCGGTCGCCTGCTTCAGGCCCTGCTCCATGCCTTTTCTCATACGCAGCCTTTAATGTCTCCTCCACAGCAGGGGCCATTTGGCTGCCGTCCCCACACACATATATTTTGCCACGCTGCTCTATTAGATCCATCAGTAATGAAGACACCTGCTTCATTAAATCCTGTACATAGGTTTTGGGTTCACTAGGCACCCGCGAGAAAGCGGTATGAAGCTTCACAACACCCTCCTGTTCGAATTGGATCAGCTCATCTCGATACAGGAAATCCATTTCGTTCCTGCACCCGTAGAACAGATGGGCTTCACCGAGTGCCACCCCTTGCTGTTTCAAGACGGATCTCGCCTGTAAAAATCCTCTGAATGGAGCAACGCCCGTTCCTGGACCGATCATGATGATTGGCGCAGCTGCTTCTTCTGGCAGTCCAAACCCGGATTCTGGCGTCTGTACAAACATGAGAACACGGTCGCCTGGTACACGATCAGCCAAATAAGTAGAGGCGACTCCCGCATACTCTCCTTTGCCGCTCCATGCCGGTTCCTTGACGACGCCTACCGTAATGCTAACCTCTCTCGGATGGAGCAGAGGAGAGCTGGATATAGAGTAATACCTCGGCTTCAGCGGAGGCAGCAATTCCAGCAGCCTGACAAAAGGAAGCTCGCAGGCCTCATATTGTTCAATCAGCTCCAGCATCGTTACTCTATTGCCTAAAATATACTGGGTGTAGCGCTCATCCTCCATCATGGCCTCCAGCTCACGACGATGGGGCGGACAAACGGTATGAATGGCCAATTCCTGCAGCTGAGCACGTGTGACGGGCGCCTGAAGCTCCACACAGGACTTGATCAGCTCACGCACGTTGACGGATCGTTCTAAGGGCAAATGGGTCAGCTGTGAACCGCCCTTGCTCAAGCAAATCATTTCGCTGCCATCCATGCCAAACCGCTTCAGAATGCGGTCTACATTTATGTCCCGGTTAAGCGGCAGCACACCGATGTGGTCGCCCTCGCGATAGCTGATGCCTTCGGGAAGAAGAAGTTCGATGTGGCGCGTGCTTCGTCCACTTTCAGAGGCTTGCAGTTCCCGGTTGTTCTGAACAGTCGCATAGGAGGCCTGATAGGTTTTTTCGTAAGGCACTTGAGACGGCCCCTCAACAAATTGCAGCTGAAGCGTACTTGGATTGGCCATCTCCATGCGATTCACTTGTATGCCAAGCTCATCCGTAACCGCCCGCCACATCGCATCCAGCCACTCCTTGACCTGCTGTTCCATATCGCCCCCTGCATCGACTTCACCTCGGGATACAAGTCTTTTGGCACCTAAAGCATCCAGCCTCTCATCAATAAAGCGCGGGATGCTCTGGTACGTTCCCGACCAAGTTCGGTCTCCGCAGCCTAATACCGCATATCGAACGCCTTGCCCTTCAGTTGTTCCTGCTTCTTTCAGCCAATCCACGAATGCCGATGCATTGTAAGGCGCCTTGCCGTTGTATGAAGCCGTAACGATAATCGCAATGGCTTTGCCCGGCAATCTCCCACTCCATTCATTGAGTGGCGCCACCTCACTATGAATTCCGTAACTAACAGCTGTACTCGCGATCTGACGGGCAATACTTTCCGATGTACCCAGGTTTGAGCCATATAAAACAAGCAGCGATTCATTGCCGCTCGATGTTCCGATTATGGCCGGTCTAGTCTGGTCCGCAGCAACAGATCGTGAATCTCCAGAATTGGTCTCTGCTGCGTCTGTTATTCCTACGGTTCCTCTCGTGGATATCTGCTGACGGGGTTTAACCCGAATCTGGAAATCACCAGGCTTCAGTGTCAGAGTCTGCTTTACATCCAATATATAATTGTCGTAATCGATTAAGTCGAAATGCTTTAGCACCATGCCCAGTACTAATGTGGCTTCATAGAGGGCAAACTGCATACCGATGCAGGCGCGCTCTCCATTTCCAAAAGGCTTGTAAGCATGATGGGGAACCTTGGCCGGATCTTCGAATCGCTCAGGCCGGAAAAGATCTGCATCCTCTCCCCAAGCAGCCGGATCACGATGAAGCTGAGGCAGAAGCACGCTAAAGCTCTGTCCCTTTGCAATGGGATACTTCCCGCCAATGACCGTATCCTCCCTTGCATAAACGTCAAATCCTGGTGCTGTCGGCCACAATCGCAGCGATTCATTTAATATTAATCGGATGTAATTAAGCTGAAGAACCTCCTCATATTGCGGGGTTTCACTTGTCAGCACTCGGCCCACTTCTTCCTGAGCCTTCAAAAGCACTTCCGGATTTTTCAACAGAAAATATATCGCGAAGGATAACAGCCCGCTCGTCGTCTCATGACCAGCAATTAGAAAGGTAATGATCTGATGACGAATGTTTTCGTTGTCCAGCATCTCTCCGGTTTCCGGGTCCTTGCCTTCCAGCATGCGTGCCAGTAAATCCGTCTGTCCCGGCTCGGAGCTTGCCTTTCGTTCGGCGATGATCTTATCCACGAGCGTGAACATCGTTTGAATATCCTCTTCAAACCGGCGTTTTGTTTTGATCATTAACATATTTTGAATTTTCATTCGGGAGCCTCTGAGCATCGCTTCGTTCAAGGCGCGAACCATGCTTTGGACAAACGGGGCATGATCTTCCCGATAAAAGCTGTTGAATCGATAATTGAACCCGCACAGTCCAATCGTATCCAGCGTCAATCGGGTCATATCATCGGCTACATCGACGGAGTCTTGCGGATTTAGCCGTGCCCACTTGAGGATTAACTGTTCGGCGATGTCGATCATCATGGAATGATAACCCTTCATCGCCTGCTTGCTGAACGTAGGAAGCAGTATGTTGTGCGCTTTTTTCCAGTTCGGCTCATGCGTCCAGCTAGTAAACAATCCGTCGCCGCCGAAGGCGCGAACGTTCTGCAGCTCGTTGTATACATATTTGTCAAATCGGGTCACATCGCATACCTCAGCCACGAGCTCATGGCCTGACACGATTAAACTGGATAGTCCTGGTGCAGTAAATTTAAAAATAGGTCCGTACTTATCTGCCAATGCTCCAAGCGATAAGGTTGGCGAGTCTATGTCAATCAAAGGCAAATTGCCGAGCGGACCATACGTTGGGGGGTGGGGAATAGAGATTTTTTCTTTCATCTTCTATCATTCCTCTCTTCATGTGTTCAACAGTTTTCAAACATTTGTGGTGAAGGGAAGCTAGAGCGCGTAATCAAACGTAATCGAGCCGGCTCCAGATCGTATTTAGTGCCAAACTTGTTGCCTCCATGACCGGGAAAGTCTCCCCTCATGAACGTGAGCATACTTACCGAATGGCAGCTTCAAGTTCAAGTTCATCGGTTCAGCAGTTGACTCCCTTCACAAAAATAGACTTGGCGGACACAGCAGCCGTTATTTCAACTGAATCACGGGTTGCGGCACTGGATGTGGACTCAGGAGCCGCTAATACGCTGTAAATGGCTATATTGACGGGATAATGAGAAACATAACGGATTTCCTGTCCACTTATGGCCTGAAATTGGATCAAAAGCCAAAATAGCGGAACCACAGTCCTCCAATCAAGAAGTGGGCGCCCCTAGCTGTGTAGTTTCAGCATCACTTGTAGGCTGAAGTTCACCAGCCTTGAAGTGTCAGAAGAGATGGGTCTAATACTTGATCGGCATTGAAAAAACCTAAGACAAATAATATTATCAATTGATAGCAAAAACTATCATTTGATAATATTATAATTCTTTTATTTTTAATTTTCAACGTTAACTACATTTTAATTGGCTTGTCTTTGGGGCAAATCCATTCAACGAGAAATATCCCGAAACATAAACAAAACATAAACTATGCCCTCTCCGCTCCCTATTAAGACAAATTGGTTTGGTTAACCTAGACAAGCTAAAAAAGCTTTGCTCACTTTTAGATACAAGTAAGCAAAGCTTTTTTAGCTTAGGTTTTGATTTCTCCAAATCATATTTCTTTAGATCAACTTTCAATTAGCTCAGCCCAGACGTATTTTGCAGCACGATACGGTAGCCGTCGGGATCGGCGATGGTGATGCCTTTTTGCTTCCAATAAGGATTTTCCGGCTCCACCTCGGGGTAGCCTAGCTCCAGCAGACGCTCTGCTATTAAGAGCTGCTGCTGACGTTCCTCAATGTAAAATACGAGCAGATTATCCTCAGACGGCGGGGCAAGCGGCGGCCCAGAGACATGCTGCGTAAACTCCAAATGATAGTCCGCCCCCGGCAGACCGAACATCATGCCGTCGTACCCGTCATGCCCCTCGAAAGAGCCAACTCGTTCCAGGCCCAGCCCCTGTTCATAAAAAGCAGCCACCTTAGCCAATTGGTTCGTCGGCCTTGCTACTCTGAACTGTACGGCTGGCATCGCGCCAGCCCATTGTTTTTTGCTCATGCTGCACAACCTCCTTTATTTTCTTCGCTTCCAAAAAATATCCGCTTCTAAACTTTCGCAGCATTCGGTGCTGAACCTTGCGGACGAGTCGTCTCTGGCGCGAGCCGCTGAAATACATAATGCGTCAGCAGCAGTCCCGTCATGCCCATTACAAAAATGATTAATGCCATGTAGCTCGAATGCAGCACGGCACCCAGGCTAATGCCGATAGCTCCGAAGGCTCCGGCGAACTGTCCCAGCAAACCGTTGACCGCAAGGTAGGAGCTTCGCGCATGATCCTTCACAATGCCGGCCAAATAGGCTTGTCTAATCGGCGTGAACATAAGCTCGCCAACCGTCGCTCCCAGCATCGATACGATAAGCAGCCATACAGAATTGCTGAAGCCGACGATCGTAAAGCCAAGCGTGTACAAAATAACGCCAATATACATAATCCGTGCTGGGCGGAAACGGCGGACAAAGCTGGCTGCCCAAATCGCGAGGCAGACGATGATAAGCGTATTCTCTACTTGCAGCAGACTGACAAGCCGAATGCCTGTCAGCTCGAAGGTGAAGTTGTCCAGCATGGGCAGCTGCTGGGGCTCGAACTCTTTTTGCAGGCGGACGCTAATGTAGTTGTACAAGTGGATTTCCAGCGAGCGAATAAGCATCCCGCCCACACTGTAGATAATAAACAGCTTGTCCTGCGCTACCAGCTTGTAATTCAGCACCATATTGCGAATCGGGCCATTGCTGCTATATTGCAGCCTGCTTTCCGCATCTGGAAAATGGGTTTCCCGAATTAAAAATAACGTCAGCATAAGTGTAGCCAGACTCGCCAGCCCCATAATCATAAACAGCTCGGTCCGGTGCGTCGCGAACAGAAAGCCGCCGATCGGTGCGCCAATCGAAATCGACAAATTGATCGCCCAGAAATTAATGCTATAAATAAAAGCGCGATTTTCCTTTGTACTGACGTCAATCAGCATAGCCTCGGCCGCTGGATTAAACATGCCATTGCAGAGACTAAGCAGCAGTATCATGGAAAAGGTCAGCCAAGTGGAATCAAGAAAGGACGAGTTGGCAAGCGTCATGACGAGGACGGAAATCAAGCGGATTATTTGCGCGTATGCCATCACCTTTTTTCGTCCATAACGATCTGCCATATAGCCGCCGTACAGGCTCGCTGTAATTTGCACGAGCAAATTAATGAGCAGCAGCAAGCCAGCCATTCCTGCCCCCAGCCGCTGGGTAAAATAAATCGCCATAAACGGCAAAATCATCGCCTCTACGCAGCGGGTCAGGAAGGTCGTCAAAATCCGAATTTTAATGTTGCGGTCTAGCTGCATAAACATGTTCGTTTCCCCTCTTTCTGTGTAGACTTAATTTTAGCTGGGAAAACGAGAATAAAAAGAGTAAGATTGAAATTAAAATTTCACCTTTTATGGGGCGCGCTTGCGCCAGCCAGAGCAAAGGACGGATTGTATAGGATGAAACATAAAGAGCATTATATTAGCCTGCTTCTGTCGCTGCCCGGCAAGCAGCACAAAGGCGCAACGATACCGATTACGATTGGCGAGCTGACTGAGGTGCTGAACTGTACGCCTCGCAACGTCAAGCTGGTGCTGCGCAGGCTGGTGGAGGAAGGCTTTGCGGCGTGGAGCGCGGGGGTGGGACGCGGCCATATTTCGCAATTGACGGTTATCCGCGAGCTGGAGGATGTACTGACGGAGCATTTCAACGAGCTGCTTGCTAAGGGAAAAATGAAGGAGGCCATCGCTTTCATCTCCAGCCACGAGCTGCCTCCTGCCTTGCGTGACAAGCTGCGCGCCATGCTGGAAAATCGCATGGGCTTCCAGCTGGAGCAGGCAGGTGCCGCCAATCTTGACGTGCTTCGGGTTACCGTGACGAGGAAGCTGGGCATCTTTGATCCAGCCTTTGCTTTTACCGTTACC
Organism: Paenibacillus liaoningensis; assembly: GCF_059609455.1. NCBI lineage: Bacteria > Bacillati > Bacillota > Bacilli > Caryophanales > Paenibacillaceae > Paenibacillus > Paenibacillus liaoningensis. The sequence continues at coordinate 194,620 of NZ_JCAALU010000001.1, read as the reverse complement.
GAGGTGTTTCTACTCGAGCAGATCTACAGCCGCCTGATCGACTTTGATTCGGCGTCGCAGCGCTTCCTGCCTTCCCTTGCCCACGCTTGGGAAAACAACGAAGATTACACGGCATGGACCTTTTATTTGCGCAAAGGGGTCCGCTTCCACCACGGGCTGCTTCTAACGGCCGAGGATGTGCGATTCACGCTGGAGCGTTTGCGGGAGGTCCATTCTCCCTCCTGCTGGCAATATGAGGATATCGTGGACATTGAAATCGTCAGCGATTATTGCCTGATCTTCAGGCTGCGGCAGCCTAATCCGTTTCTGCTGCATTTTCTCAGCTGTGCGGCCATGTCGATTTTGCCGCATAATGAACCATTTTCTGAGAAAAAGATGCTTGGGACAGGCGCTTTCAAGATGGTGGAAAATGCAGCGCAGGTGCTGCGGCTTGAAGCGTTCGACCACTATTTTCGCGAGCGGGCTTGGCTTGACCTCGTGGAAGTATGGCATATTCCTTCGGATGCGCCTCGGGAGCGGCAATTTTCCTTGCCGCATTTGGACGCCGCATCCGGTGATCATGCTGCGGAAAATAATAGAGCGATGGACTCCTTGCTTGATGGCTGCCGCTATTTAGTTTTCAACTTCAGCATGCCGGGCATCCAGCATCAGTCTTCCTTCCGCCAAGCGCTGCGGCTGCTGCTTGACCGCGAGCTGTTGATTGCGGAGCTCGGAGGCAATCGCGCCGTACCTGCCAACAGCTTTCTAGTTGCCAGCAGCGAGCTCGCTTCCTATGAATCCGGCTCGCTGGCTGATGCGGAGGCGCTGCTCCGAGAAAGCGGCTATGCCGGTGAAGCCATTGAGCTGTATTACCACGGGAGGCCTGTTGAGCAGCAGGACATGCTTTGGCTGCAGCAGCGGGCAGCTGCTATCGGCCTTCAGTTGAACCTACATCCCTATGTCATTGCCGAGGTCTCGCCCCAAAAGCTCGCGCAATCTGCCCATTTGATGCTGGCAACTGAAATACTGGAAAACGATACAGAGCTAGGTCTGCTGCGGCTTTTCTATAATGAAGACAGCAATCTGAATCATTTTTTGACTAGGGAACAGCGAGAACAGCTGCGGAGCATACTTGCCCGCTATGTCAGCCTCCCAACCGCTGCCGAGCGCGCCCAAATTGTTGAGGAAGCCGAGCAGTGGCTGCGGCAGGATAATTGGCTGCTTTATCTGTACCATTCCCGGTTCCAGACGCAGCTGCCGCTAGCCCTTCAAGGGCTGGCTATCGATTCCTTCGGCTGGCTGGATTTTTCTAAGCTATGGATTAAAAAATAATAAGGGGATCTGGCAGGATTGCAGCTAGCTCTCCTCCACTATATCCGACAATTTCAATAGGTTAAGTAAATAATGATTGACAAGGGAACTTCTGGCACCTATTATACGGGCTACCTGGCTGCGGCAAAACGTCTTGGCATTACTACTGGCGTAGGCGACAATCAGTTTAAGCCGGATCACCAAATTACGCGGCAGGAGCTGTTTACGCTGCTGTACCGCTCGCTTGACAAGCTTGGCGAGCTGCCTGAAGGCAGCGCAAACACGTCCTTATCCCGCTTCAGTGATGCGAACCAGATTGCCGATTATGCACAAGAGGCTATTCAAAAGCTGGCCGATCATGAAATCATTACAGGATCAGGTGGCAAAATCAACCCTGAAACGGTCTCCTCGCGCGCTCAGGTGGCACAGGTGTTGTACAATCTCCTCTCTAAAAACTAATCGTTGAATCCAACTCAGCCTATCAAATAGGGGCAGCCTCGCTAGTAGTTAAAAACTACTGGCAGGGCTGCCCTTATTTCGATTAATCCAGCACGACCGATTTATCCGGCTGCTTCAAAAATTCGAACATCATCTTGATCTGCCGCTCGGTGTTGCGCTGCACCGATAATGGAGGCAGCGCATCCTCCGTGAAAAAACCAACATCGGTCGTCTCCGGCCCAACTGCCGCTTCTCCGCCAATAATTTCACATTCAATAAACAGGTCGTAAATATGATAAATATCTGGTGGATGCTCGTGCTTCTTTTTATCCAGCACCGCTAGCAGCCGCTTTGGCTTAACCTTAAAGCCGGATTCTTCCCAAATTTCCTTCACTGCAACCTCAGAAGGAGAAATGCCAACATCCGCCCAGCCTCCCGGCAGCGCCCACGCCTGATCCTGCTTTTCTTTGATCATTAAAATCCGCTCATCCTGGAAAACAACGCCGCGAATGCCGACCTTCGGCGTCGCATATCCCGTATCGCTGGCGAAAGTATGCTTTAGCTGTTCCCGGCCTATGCCTGTTGCAAACGCCAGCATGTCAACCGAAATAGCCCGAAGCTCCTCATAGCGCTCAATATCGAAAGCATTTTCCGAATAGGCAAGCCCATTTTGCGCAAGTGCTTGAACCCGTTTTACCCAGTCCAGCCACTGTTCATCTGACGAATGGTTCATTCCACATTCCTCCATATTTCTAAATCTGGCTTTAATCGCTTTGTCTAGCTTGCAATAAACCCTTGAATGCTTTCACAATAATATCATGAAACGCAGTGTTTGCCTTTATCATTCCCTCTAGCTTGGCACGCGGTTGACTCTAGTAAAGTGTATAGATTGAGATCGGGGAGCCGTTCCTAGTATACTAAAGGAAGTAAGTAACTTTTTGATAGAACAGGATGTGTTGACCTTGGAATGGGCTTCCCTCTTATCATTTCTAGGCGTTGCGGTGCTGCTTACCTTAATGCCGGGACCAGACAATTTGTACGTGCTCACCCAAAGCATCGCCCGTGGCAAAAAAGCAGGAATCATCACAACGCTTGGCCTATGCACCGGCCTCTTCGCCCATATTTCCGCAGCCTCTCTCGGCATCTCCGCAATTGTCTACCAATCGGCAGTTGCCTTTGCCGTCGTGAAATATGCCGGTGCCGCCTATTTGCTTTATTTGGCCTATAAAGCTTTTCGGCAAAAGCAATCGCCCCTCGCGCTTGGCACCGCCGATGAACTGGCCTATGCCTCCTTATACAAAAAAGGCATCTTCATGAGCATGCTGAATCCTAAGGTTTCCTTGTTTTTTCTTGCGCTGCTGCCGCAATTCGTCAATGAGTCAAGTGGCTATGCTTCTCTGCAAATGATCGCGCTGGGACTCATATTTGTGCTGCAAGCCATCGTTATTTTTACGCTGATCAGCATGTTTGCCGATGTGCTGCGCCGGTTTATTTTCAAACGTCCACGCCTGTCCAGCAAACTGAATATCGTCGAAGGCTCCGTATTCGGCCTAATTGGCCTTAGCATCGCCTTCAGCAGAAAATAACTAATTACGTAAAAACATAGAAAGAGACATAAAAGGGAGTTACTAAACAGTAAGCAATAATGTTGATAAACATATACAAGAGTAATAAACTGTATATACGGAAAACAAAAATTACAAACCTAAAGAGTTCGCTGAATTGTTAAATATATCCGTAAAGACACTTCAAAGATGGGATAATGAAGGATGAATTCAAATGAAATCATACAAAACGGAAATTCAACTAAACGACTCACAAAAACAAATTTTCAATCAGACTGTCGGTGTTTGCAGATTTGTCTACAACTTTTATCTTGCACATAATCAAGAAAGATACAAAAATGGCGATAAATTTATGTCAGGAATAGATTTCTCTAAATGGCTTAATAATGAGTTCATTCCCAGCCATCCTGAATACTCATGGATTAAAAAGGTTTATGCTAAAGCAGTGAAACAGTCTGTTATGAATGCCGAAAAAGCCTATAAACGTTTCTTTAAAGGCGAAAGTAAATTCCCAAGATTCAAAAAGAAAAAGAATCAAGATGTTAAGATGTACTTTGTTAAGAATGATGCGAAGATGATCATTCCATGCGAACGTCACAGAATCAAAATACCTACACTTGGATGGGTAAAGTTAAAAGAGTTTGGCTATTTGCCTACAAAATCAATCATTAAAAGTGGAACCCTCTCGCAAAGAGCTGGAAGATACTATGTGTCTGTTTTAGTAGATGAGCAGATCGAGAAGACAAATGCTAATTATAGTGATGGTATTGGAATTGATCTAGGAATTAAAGATTTTGCTATTCTATCCAATCAAAATAAACCAGTTAAGAATATAAACAAAATACTCAACATGAAAAAGTTGGAGAAGTCGTTAAAGCGTCAACAACGTAAACTTTCTAGAAAATACGAAAGTAATAAAAAATCTAAAAACAAAAAGGAGGAAACTGCTACTAGACAAAATATCCAAAAACAAGTTCTGAAGGTACAGAAACTTCATCAGCGAATCACAAATATTCGAGAAAATCATATTAACCAAACCGTTAATACAATTGTAAAGCAAAAACCACGCTATATTACAATTGAAGATTTGAATATTAGAGGAATGATGAAGAATCGGCATTTAGCAAAAGCAGTAGCACAGCAATGCTTCCATCCATTCAAGGTTAAACTCGATGTAAAATGTAAAGCTAATGGGATTGAATTGAGAATGGTTGATCGTTTCTACCCTTCCTCTAAACTTTGCTGTTGTTGTGGACATAAGAAAGCGGACTTGAAATTGTCAGATCGTATTTATGTTTGTAATCATTGCGGAAACGAGATGGATCGAGATAGGAATGCTGCTGTGAATCTGAAAAACGCTAAAATCTATAAAGTGGCATAAACAAGTCCATGTAGATATGTACCGATGGCTAGTCGGGAATTTAAGCCTTTGGAGCGCTATATCAAATGTTAGTAGACGGTAGTTTGTCGAGAACAGGCGCGTTGAAGAAGGAATATTCTTGATATGGATATATTTGTCCATATTTTAAGTAGCAGAGTTATCATGTTTATTGTTATGGGTATTGTCATGCTTGCCGTTTTCGGCTCGCTCGTTTTTTATCAAAGCTGGAGCATTTGGCGGTGGCTTAAGCCGCTGCATACGAGGGCCCGCAAGCTCATTTATACGGTCGTGGCCGCTGCGCTGCCCTGCACTTTTATCATCGCGATGATTACGCAAAATGCTATTTTAATTGCGATTGGCATGTACTGGCTCGCTATTTTCTGCTTATTGCTGCTCATTATTCCTTCCGTACAGCTCATCGCACGACTGCTGCGCTTTACGTCATTGCCACGCGAGTCGGTGTCCAAATGGTCCGGCATTGCCGTCCCCGTCCTGCTCCTAGCGCTGCTCGGCTACGGTTCGTTTCTAGCTTACAGCCCCGTTGTCCGCACGTATGATATTACGATTCCCAAAGGCGCACAGGACAGCGATCCAGCTAAAAACACTTTAAAAATCGTCATGGCCTCCGATATGCATTTTGGCATTTTGTCCGGGAAAGATCATGCCGTCCGTCTCGTCGAGCGCCTTAATGCTTTGAAGCCGGATATCGTGCTGTTTCCTGGCGATATTTTGGATGATCAAATCCAGCCGTATTTGGACAATGGGATTGATAAAATCATGGCAACGATCGAGGCGCCCTACGGTGTGTACGCATCGCTCGGCAACCATGATAAATATAATGGGCATATCGAGGACATTATTAACGCCGTTGAAGCGGGTGGCATGAAGGTGCTGTATGACGAGTCAGTTACCATTGATGACCGTTTCATGCTGCTTGGACGCAAGGATCATTCCGATACGGAGCGCGCTCCGCTGAGTGAGCTCGTTCAAGGCATGGATGCCGCCAAGCCGCTCATTTTGCTGGAGCATCAGCCTTACGATTTTGATATTGCCGATGAGCTGGGTGTCGATCTGATGGTGTCAGGCCATACGCATCACGGCCAAATATTTCCGGCGAATTTCATTACGCAGCTCGTGTTCGAGAATGACTGGGGCTATTTGAAAAAGGAAAAGCTGCAATCGATCGTTTCCTCCGGCTTCGGCTTCTGGGGACCGCCGATTCGTCTCGGCTCCCGCTCCGAAATCGTGGAAATCAACGTGACGTTCAGCAGCCCGGATGCAGAATAGAGCTTTGATTGAACCATATCTATGCAAAAAAGAGAGCCATCCCCTATGAATCGGGATGGCTCTTCTTCGTATGGCTTGACGACCCTATTATTACGTCAATCGCTATCTTTACTGACTACTCCAGCTTTTGAAGAAACTTGTTAATAACCTGGGCCGTTTCAGCCCGCGTTGCAATAGCAGCTGGATCAAAACGATTTTGATTTTTGCCATTCATAATTTCCAGCTCGGTAACTAAAGCTACTGCTTGCTTTGCCCATTCCGATATGTCGCCTGCATCTGCGAAGTCCAGAGCCGTTTGGTTGGCAGACTGCTCGTCATCATTCAGCATCGCCCAAGCTCGGGCCATAATGCTAGCCATTTGTTCTCTCGTCAGCGCTTCATTCGGAGCGAACGTCCGTGCATCCTTCCCTTGAATGAGTCCCGCAGCTACCGCTGCCCCTACCTCATCATAAAACCAGTTGTCAGATGATACATCGTCGAACTTTTGCTCTGCGCCAGTTGTGCCAGCGACAGCGGTATCCAGTTTGAGCGCCCGGACAAGCATCGCTGTAAACTCAGCGCGGGTCGTCGTTTTTTGCGGGGCAAACCGTTCATTTGAAAGCCCGAGGACGATATGCTTAGCCGTTAATGAACGGACCGCATCATACGCCCAATGCGAAGCAGGCACATCGCTGAAAGCTGCTTCATAAGACATGACCGCATATTTGCTGAAATGAGGCACGGAGGTGCTGATTAGCTTGGCAGCCTTGTCGATTTTGCCGCCGACATACTCCCACTTCTGATCGTTTTCGTTGTACCAGTAAATGCCCAGCAGATTTTCTTCATCCGCGCTCGCGTTATAGCTCAATTGAATGCCGACTGGCGAGGAGAAATTGGCCAGCTCCTTCTCCGTACCATTTGCTGTGCGGATCAGCAAAGTAAACGCGTAAGCTTCCCCGGATGATTTTAAGCTGCCGGATTGAACGTTCTGCTCCAGCCTATCCAAAGACAAAATAATTTGCGCTGTTGCAGCTTCATTTGCTCCAATAAGCTTTGCCAAATCCGCAAGCACGCTTGCTGGAATTTCAAGCACTACTCCGCTGCTTTCTACTCGAAGTGTTGAAGTTCCCAGCAATGTGCCGGCATTCGTGGGAAGTACAAGCTTGCTCTTGCCAGCGGCAAGCTGAAGCTTAACGATCCCGCCATTGCCGCTTGCCAGCTCATTGCCCGTCACCACTTGATTCGTTGCTGGTAGTGGCGTTGCCGATGGTGACGGTGTTGGCGTCGATGATGTAGTCGGACTCGACGTTGCTGGTGTTGGCGTCGATGATGTAGTCGGACTCGACGTTGCTGGTGCTGGTGTCGCAGTTTGTGACGGCGTTGGCGATGGCGTCACTGGCGAATCCGTTGGCACTGGTGTCGGCGTTGGCGTCACCGGCGTATCGGTTGGTGCTGGTGTCGGTGTTGGCGTCACCGGCGTATCGGTTGGTGCTGGTGTCGGCGTCGGCGTCGGTTCCACCGTTGCTTCCGTCACCGTCACAATGGCCTCCGCACGGAGCGAGGTTCCATCAACCGTTCCCGCAACAGCAAAGCTGCCTTCTGCCGCATATTGCTCCGCGTTTATTGCATCCCAGACGACAAAGGCAGTTCCAGTCGCATCGTTCTCATACGTCACTTGAACGCTTGCCGGGAGGCTTGGCGCAGTGCCAACGGTCGTTGCTGCTGCTGCTTGATCTACGCCTTTAATATCTTTGCCCTCATACAGACCCTTCACTTGCGAGGCCGTCATCGGCCCATTGTAAATCCGGAAATCATCAAGGCCCGCATGCAGCTGCGCCCCGTTGCCATAACCGGATACGCCGATCTTTTTGATATCCGCAGTAGCGGTTATCTTCCTCGGTGTGCCGTCTGTGCCCAGCGTCTGCGCCACCCCATTTTTATAAATCGCCCGTTCGCCGGTCGCGGAATCAAATGTAATGACGACATTCGTCCATTCATTCAGCGGCAGAAAATCATTCGGCGATTGCTTAACATAAAAACCGTTGGCGCCATCGACATAAAAAATGCTCGAGTTGCCATTGTAGGTCAAGAAAAAGCCATTGCCTGCATAATTGCTCTCCGGCTTGAACCAGAGCAGCACATTTTCGCGGTCATTCATATTTTCTGTCCGTTTAATCCAATAGGACAGTGTCAAGCTGCTAGGCTGCAAAGCCGCACTATTGCCCGCGTCTACAAAATTGCCAGAAACGCCATCAAACTGCAACGCTCCTCCGGTATGTCCATCGTTTACCCGGCCCAATTCTCCGTTAATCGTGCCATTCAGCGCCGAAGCGGATGCATCCTGGACGATCGTTCCTTCCGTCTCATCGAAATTGTAGCGAACAACGAGCGAAGGATAACCTTGTATTTCTCGGGCCATTACCGTTACATTTGCCGTCGCTTCCAAGCTTGTGCCAATAACGAGGCCTTTTACCGTAAAGCTGCTGCCCGCTTCCGTGTACTGCTCCGGCTGAATGTCGTTCCATCTCACCGATGCATCAATGGAGCTTCCATCTTTCAAATAAACCTTAACCGATGCTGGCAGCTTCGGAGCTACGTCCACTGGAGTGGACACCTGCACCTCTTCAATGCGTTCGATTTCATCAACTGGCGGAGCAACCATTGCCGCAATTTCCGCCGCAGTTAAAGCACGGCTGAACAGCTGAAAATCATCGACGCTGGCATTTAAATAAGGATCGCTATACTGCGATTTGCCGATGTAGTTGTTTTTCGTTTTGCCGAGGCTTCTCGGCGTTAATGTCATATGGTCATTGAGTCCTACCTCTGCGCCGTCCACGTACAAAATGCCCAGCGAACCATCCAGCGTTACCGCTACGTGCCTCCATTCGCCCGTAGTCAGCGCGGGTCCGGTAATCGATTGCTCGGCTCCCGGCTGGTTTCCGCCCGTCGTTATGCTGAATTGCATCGAGGAGCCTACCTTCGGCGCCAAAAACATATAGGATTGCGTTCCTGTGCCAAAATCAAACAATCGGGAGTAATCATTCAATTGATCGGCCTTCACCCAAGCCGCAACCGTAATTTTCTCCGTAAGTCCCAGCACATTGTCCGGCAGCAGCACATAACCGTCCGTACCGCCTACTTTGACGGCGTTGCCTGAGCGGCCGCTTGCCCATGCAGACGTGCCTTTAAGGGAAGCATCCTTTCCGCTGCCAGAAGAATCTGCGGCAATCGTGCCCGACGTCTCATTAAAGTTATAGCTTGCAATAACGTCCGGAAGGGCCGCTGGCGGATTAACGGTAATGCTCACCGTATCGCTGGCATTCAGCTCCGAATCATCTGCACTGAGCTTTAATACATAATTACCCGGCTCATTAAACTGGGCTGTCGTTACAGACGAGGTCGCAAATCCGAAGTCCACCACACCGCCCACGGGGCCGGATTCCATGCTCCACTGCACCGTCAGCTTTCCGGCCGGAAGGCCATCATCCTGCACACTGCCTTTCAGCACCAAATCATCATACAAATGAATCTCCTGATCATCACCCGCATGAACCGTTGGCGCTGTATTCGGATCTGGCGTCGTTTCACTCAGCTCAACCGTATAATTTGCGGCTGCTGGCGCATCTACCGCAAGAATCGCTTTTGCCCCAAACGCATTCAGCTTGCCTGCTGGCTGCCCATCCACCGTTACGGCATAGGCTCCTGGCTTCAAGCCCTCCAGCGTCAAATGAACTTGATGCGCTGTACCCGGCGTCAGATTTTTAATATTCAGCGCAGCTGCATCCTTGGTTTTGGACAGTTCCGCATGCGTAAACTGGTCCCGCTCAAGCGTCAAATACAGCTTTTCGGTAATCAGATTTATTTTCTTATAAAGCCCATCTATCGGTTCAATTGAATAAGAACCGCTATCCTCCGTCACATTCGCTCCATACCCTGTCAGTCCAAAAATCGGATCAATCGCAACGTCCGCGCTTAAAATTTGCAGAGCGCCGAACAAGCCAAGGTCGGATTCTCCCGTCATGCCTCTCCAGCCGTTAAGCAGTGGGAGCGATGCGCCACCGCCATGTCCAAGCGTGCCAAGATTGCCCTTCTCCGCTTGATACGTCCATGCCGAAGCGCCATAGTTGGCCGGATCGTCGCTGATCTGTCCCGTGTTGATAGCGCCAATGTTGGCGATTTTCGCCGCATAAGAAAGCCGCTGCTCTACTTCCCGGTTGCCGCTTGACTGATAGCGAATCCAGTCATCCATCGCATAACCGGCGAGCGATACGGTGTACTGAAAATTCCACCAGTTTTCGCCCGTAATCGTAACCGGGTCCGTGTAGTAATACCACACCGGCATATGGCCGCGCGAGGCCCGTGTTTTGGCATTAATTTTGCCCATCATTTCTTGAGCTTTGAGCTGCTCGGCCGCATTATCGCTTTGCATTTTGGCAAGGGTGTAGACCGCTTCCTCGCCCGTGTTGTCATAGCTGTATTCCGAGCCGTACGGATACTTCGTATTTTTAAAATTATTATATTTCGTTGCCATTTTCCCAATGATATCGCTGGCTTCGACGACGTAGCCTTCATCCTGCAGCGCTTGAATAATCGCCGGCGTCGTCAGCTCGCCCATCAATCCCGTATTCCAGTTGTAGGCAACCGGCCCTTCGTAGAGCGCCTTCATAATATTGTAGGCCCGCAGCAAATACGTATTTGCATCATGCTCATAGTCGATGAGATCAGGGTATTCTTTAACGATTTTATACATGCTGAAGAAGGTGTTGTAAATGTGCGGATACGCATAACCCCGATAGGTCGGCGTCGTATTCGGCTCCGGCATTAAAAAGTCATGGATCAAATAATCGTCATGATGCCCGTTCATCAAATTTGTCCAAATCGCCGTCTCCAAATATTCGTCGACTGCCTTGACCTCTCTCGCCACCGGATCGAGGGCATTTTTCTCCGCCAGAAACTGCCCATGCGTCAGCCCCCAATCGTCGCCCCAGCCCCAATAGCCGTTGAAATTGCCCATTTTCTTCTTCGTGTTCATCATCCAGTCGTCAAACACTTTGTCATAAATTTCGCCTGGCGCCTGCCACTGCATGGAATCCACCATAAATTCAGAATGCGCCGCCAAAGCTTCATCGATAGGCGAAATCGCATAAAATTGCAAAACGGTGCTGAGGCCATCCCCATAATTGACTGTAATATCGTTCGGCCCCAGCTTCGTCATTTGCAGCTCGTAAATATGATGGTCGCCAGCCTTGCTCTCTACCAGCGGAATGTCGTTGCCCGCATCATCTTTAACGGAGTTAATCGTCTGCTTCGTACGCAAATCGAACTTCGCCTTCTGATTAGTCGGAACGATCATGCCGGGAACGACGCTGACATCGACCAGTCCTTCCTCATACAGCTTCTGCTTCATTTGATGCTCATCAGCAACAGCATGAAAATTAAAGCCATACTGATTGTCAGCCCCAGCCTCCAGGATGAGGCTTGTATTCGGCAAATAGCCGCGGTTCGTCTTCTTGATCACATTAGAGTGAATGTAATAGACGTTCAGCCCTTCTATCCACTTGCCGCTTTCTCCCGTCCATTTGCTGTTCGGGCGTTCCTCCTGCCGCCACCGATCCTGGTATTCAAAGCCGGCCTTCGTCTGCGCATCCGGCGTCATCAGCAGGTAGGAGCCTAGTCCGCTAGGACGGCTTGCCGTCATATATGAGCTGTTATTGCCAACAAAGGAGTGGCTCACGACCCGCGTTTCATAAATCGCATCCCCGTAATTCCACTGCTCATTGAAAGGAAGCGGTACGCCGTAATCGCCGATCTCCAGCTTTTGCCCACTCGTATTCGTCAGATGAATGGTCCAGTTTAGCGTTCCATCCTCCTCTAGCGTGTAGGTTTCCACCAAAGTGAAATCCTTTATGCCTCCAGCATTTTGCGACCCCGCATACGTCACGGTTGTCACATCGCCATCTCTTGCGATCTGCCGCACATCACCTGATTGATTGGTCGACACTTCCTTCCATTGCCCGTTATCGCCCAAGCGATACGTAAACATCAGCTCGCCCATCCATTGGTGATCGGCTGTATTTTGCTCCGGCGCTACCGTCTTGTTCATCACATATTCCGTCGGGTATAAATCGCCTTTGATTTTAAGCGAGCTGATTTCGCCATATTCTCCGATCTCCACCTGCAAGCCGCCGCCCTCTGCTTCCGCACCCCAGGCCTTCCCGATTAATGGACTAAATAATCCCGCTATAATGGCTACTGCTGAAAATAAAGCTATGGTCCGTCTAGCCGTTAACGTCTTCCATCTCTTCTTTATCACAAAACAGCCTCCTTGTTAATCGTTTAGATTTTTAGTGAGAAACCGCTCCTTCATTCTAGCTCCTCATTCAAATAGGAAACAGCAGGCACCCCTTTCCGCTTACTTCACAAGCATATGTAAGCGCTTTTTTATTATCATAGCACGGTATTTTTGAATAGGATTTAATGATTTCAACCAAAACTATCATATTCGCAACCTGATTTCCAAAATCTAAACGTGTAACCTTTTTTTGCGCAAGTTGCCTGCCTTCTATTTTTTCGATTGAGTTTGTGAGCCGCCTTGAGTATGATAGAGAAAAAACGAAGCTGTTCATTCATACAAAGCCGACTCAAGTATGATGGAGGTGCACGTTGAAACCAACCGTTTTGCATTTTATCACACCGCCGGTTCCTTGCATTATCGATTGTGGTACAAACGTCTACGCGCCGGGCGAGCAGCATATTAGACGCAGAAGCATTGGCGTCTTTGATCTAATTGCGGTCACCCGTGGCACCTTATTTATTAGCGAGGAGGAGGAGCAGTGGAGTCTGAAGCAGGGGCAAATGCTCATTTTGCGCCCCGATGCGCTGCATTACGGCTTTGCCCCATGCACGGAGCCTACCGAAATTGTCTGGATTCATTTTCAAATTTTCGGAAGCTGGCGCACAAGCGAATCGTTGCAGACTGCTGCTGAAGAGCAAGCCTCACTCATGGAGTCGCACCGGGCAAAAGCCTATTTGCACAACCGCGATTTAAGCTCTATTTTTATCCAAAAACACAGAAGTCTGTCCGCTCAGGCTCTCAGCCTGCTGGGCCATTTTTCCCAGCTGGAGCAGGCGCCGCCCACCTTGCGCAATTGGAAAAGGCAGGATCATTTTCAAGCCTTATTGCATGAATTGAAGGAGGAGCCGGCTCTAGCCTCAGACTCTACGACCGCCGCTCTTGCCAGAAAGATTGAGCTGTTCATCCGCCAAAACTATGCACTCCCCATTACGAATAAAATGCTGCAAATTCACTTAAACTATCATCCTAATTATTTAGCCAAATGTATGAGCAAGATGTATGGTGTAACGCCCGTCGAATATTTGCTAGTCTATCGCATGGAGCAGGCGAAGCGTTTGCTTGCGCAAACCTCCTATCCGATTGGCAAAATCGCCGAGGAGGTCGGCTTTGTCCACACGTCCCATTTCACCTCCCACTTTACGAAGCGCGAAGGGCTGTCCCCGTCCAAATATCGGCAGGTGCATTCCCCCGTCTCCTAGTGCAAGGGTGAGTGGCCTTGCTGTTTTTGGAGCCGATCCCCGTTTGTCGATGCAATAGAAAAAACGATAAAAATAATAGAAAAAGCAGCGGACACCGTTATGAACGGCGTCCGCTGCTTGCGCTTACAATAAGCGCTTTGCGCATAATCATCTTTTTCACTTTCTCTCGGCGCTCAGCGGGGGATTGGAGATGAAAGGCCTGCTCTTGGCCAATGGCAAGCAGCGCCTGTTTGCCCGCTTCAGCGGCAAGCCGCTCATCCTGCAAAATATAAAAGGCCAACTGATAGCTCCAAGTTTCCAGCTCTCTGAGCGCCTCGACCGTATGATCCAGGCTAGCTGCTGCCTGCATGCCTTGCACCTCACCCTCTTATTTGGGATGTTTGCTAGTCTATTCTTTAATGCTCATATTATTTAGCGCCATATCGCTTAATGCGATCTGTCTCTCTTCCTCGCTGCCCTCAGCTGTCACACTGCCTTTATATAATGGCTCGCCAGTTGCAGCATTCATTACCACAACGGTTCGAGCATCTTCCTTACCGAGCAAAACATACAGACGCTCTCCATTCATAAAAAAGCTCTGCAATTCGCCCTCGCCAATCTGGCTTGACAACAGTGACCAAGTCTCACCTCGTCTTTCCCCTGTTTCCAGACTATAACGTGATACCGCAATCAGCGTCTCATTGTAATTTGTAAAATAGAGGTCACCGCCTGAAATGTAGCGCCCCCCCATTCTACGCGCATCCAATTTCTGCATTTCATCCGGCAAGCGCTGCGTTATCCCGCTCTTATACGAATACACATAAAGTTCTGCCGGAACGTTTGTCGGAACGCTGCTGCTGTTGGCTTCTCCCGTCTGTTCCTGCGTAACGATACTTAAAACAAAATAATCATTTGGTGCTGTATAATCATTTTGGGTGGCTGCAGATGAAAGGGGAGTCAGCTTGGTCCCAGCAGCATCTAGAAATTCCAGGGCAATCCTTTTAATGAGCTGACCGCTATCCGAATCGATTATATAATCAAAATACTGTTTTGCTCCTGATGGCCTATTATCTGTTTCATATTGGTTTACCATCACATGAAGACCATCTGCTTGCAGTTGTACATCATATATGGTTGCATGCTCTCTCATGCCTTGCTGAGAAAAAGGAGTTAATGCAATCGAATAGTCTGCGACCTTGCCAGTGCTTCGATTCAGCATCTCTACCTCTATCGTTCCTTCCGGGTCACTAGTAGCCGAATTGTATGGAATTTCAGCGTAGGCTAGCCAGTCCTGATCCTGATAAAAGCTGCCTATCTCCGCTTTGCCCCGCATGAAAGCGGGATATTTTTCAATAAGCTCTCTCATGCCCTCTTGCTCATAAAACCACTCACGAGCATCAGTTATATACGATTCATAAAGGGACTTCCTGCTTCGATACTCACTGCCGTGTACAGTTAAATTTAGAGGCTGCGAGCCCTTCCCGCCTATATACGAACCGACTAATACCAGATTAGCCGCTTCATTCGCATCCCCTTCCAGCGTCTCTAATCGATATTCCGGCAAATGGTCTGCCGAGCCAAAAGCGTAATACGTGCTGAACCCTGCTGCTGCGAGCAGGACGAGCGCCAGCGTAGTGATATAACGTTTCATCTTGCCCCTCCTTACACGGTAATCTTTTTATTTAACAGTCTGATGCTAAGCCATACGGATACCAAAACGAGAATGACGGTCAACGCCAGCATAATAGAGTAAGTTTCCCCTGGATATAAATAGGAAGCCGTATTCCCCGGCCGCTGCAAAGTAATAGGAGCCAGCAGCGCGGCGCCGCATACGAACAAATAAATAACAGCATAACCAATGCCAATAACCCGATAGCTTCGTTCCAGCAAAATAACCGTAAAAGCAGCAAGTACGGTCAAAATCCCAATCGCATAGGCCATCACAAATGCATCAAACTGGCCTGGAATGAGCACTTTCAGTGCTTGATTTTGCAAAATCGCCTGCGACAAATAGGAAGGATCGCGCAGCGCTTCTGGTATAACCAAATTGAACAGCATCATTTCAAGCGGAAGCAGCAGCAGCTGGAAGGAGACCAGTCCGAACGTAAACAGCAAAATCGCTGTCAGCTTCGCTGCGTAAATGCAGCCGCGATTGCTCGGCAGCATCAGCAGCCGATAAATAAACGTATCGCGCCCCAGCCAATCGCGGTACCAAATGAGAAAAACATAACCGGCGATAACTGCAATGCTGATCAGTACCGGAAAGGAAAACCAAAATTGATTGTTGAACATCAGCTCATTAAACGTCAGCTTCCCGGTCTCAGAGAAAGGATGATACGTATTCAATTTCTCACTCCAGCCAGGGCCTGTTCTAATGCTGCGCTCACTAAGAGACCACAGCAGCACTACGCCAAATTGCATGAGAAGCGTTAACGCCATTAATCCGCCAAGCAAATAGCGAAAACGGTGCACTTCCATATGTACCAGCTTCAAATAAAACTTCAAGCCTGATACACCTCCTTCATGACATCCACAATTGACTTGGCTTCCTCCATACGAAGCTGCTCGCAGTTAAAATTGCGGATAACGGAACCATTTTTCAACAGCACGGCCTGATCAATAAGATGTTCAACGTCTGCGATCTCATGCGTCGTAATCAACACACCGCGATCTTCAATTAGATGGCTCGAAAAAACTTCCGTAATGAGCGCTCGGCTGAACATATCAATGCCGGAAAACGGCTCATCCATCAGCACATATTCGGTATCCAGCGCAAGTCCCAGCAGCAGATTGAACTTCGCCGCCGTCCCTTTGGACAAATGGCCGATCCGTTCTTTCCCTTCCAGTTGAAAAAATGTCATCAGCTCCTTGGCCCGATCCTCATTCCAGCTGCGGTAGAAGTCCGCCATGAATACCATCGCTTCATCCAGCTTCATCGCAGGCGGCATCGTCAGATGATCCGGGATAAAAGAAATTTTCTCATACCGCTCCTTGCCAAGCTTTTGCCCATCCATTGTGATTTCGCCCTTGCGGATCGGCGTCAGCCCCATAATGGCTTTCATAATGGTCGATTTGCCCGCTCCATTCGTGCCAATCAGGCAGGTAATTTCACCCTTCTCGATTTGAAAGGAGACACCATCAAGCACCTTGCGCCGACGATATTTTTTATGTATATCCCGCACCTCAATCATACTGCGCGCCTCCCCCCTGCTTCTCGCCACTCAGCTGCTTATCTTCCGTATACTTATGCTTGACCAGCTCCAGCAGCTCCTCCACCGGAACGTCGATTTTACGAACAGAGGCAACGAATGCCTCCACAGCCTCGCCTATCAGCTCCGCGCGGATAGCCCGCAATACGTTCTCGTCCGTAGTAATCCGGCTTGGCGAGTTTCCTTCTGTTACGATCAACTGCTGTTCCTCCATTTCCTTATAAGCTTTCTGCGCCGTATTGGGGTTGATCTTGAGCAGTGCGCCGAGCTCCCTTCGCGAGGGAATAATTTGTCCGGCTTCCATTTTCCCAATGACCAATTGCTCCTTAAAAAACTTGACGACCTGCAAGTAGACCGGGTCACGGCCATTGAAAGCGACTTCCGTCCAGCCTTCATTTGTCTTCATCCCGTTACCTCTCATTCTTGTTCCAGTGTGTGTACCAAGTAGTTCATACACTTTAAGTGTATTATGCGCATAATACGTTTCTATGTCAAGCGTTTGTTAAAAAATAGGGAAAAACCCAGCCCTGCGCTTATCAAATATAATTTTACGGGTTGCCGCAGCGCAAACAGCCCCTGAAGACATAAGTCTTCAGGGGCTGTTTCATGTTTTAATGTTTTAAACTATTAAATCAGCTTCGAATTAGCGAGCAGCCTCTGCACCATCACTGCAATTTCCGCTCTGGTGATAAAAGCTTTAGGGGCCAGCTGCGCACCCGATCGGCCTGAAATAATTCCGCCCTGCAAGCTGTCTGCAAGGCTGCTTTTCGCCCACACTGCCGCTTCATTCGCATCGGCATAAGGCCGTAATATATCATCTGTATTTCCCGCTGGCAATCCCGCTTTCAGTCCGGTGACGGCCATTGCTTTGGCGATAATGACCGTCGCTTGTTCGCGGGTTATTGGCTCATTGGGCCGGAAGGTTCCGTCCTCAAAGCCATTAATCAGCTTGTAGGCAACAGCCGTTTGAATCGCCTGATTATACCAAGCGCCGGCCTGCACATCAGAGAATCCGGAAGCCCCGGTCTCCAGCTTCAACCCCAGACCCCTTACGATAATAGCCGCAAATTCAGCACGGGTAATGGGCGCATTCGGATTAAAACGATCGCTACCTACACCGCTGATGACCATACGCGAGCCCATATCATTAATTGCCTGCTCAGCCCAATGTCCAGCAGCATCTTGGAACTTAACTGGATTCCAGACTAAAGCGTAAGTGCTGTTAGTAAGGCTGAATATTTTCGCCCAATAACTGCCATTCACCTGTACGATTTTTGTTGGAACATGACGGATGCTGCCATCTGCCTCGACCACAATCGCCGTTGTAATTCGCTGTGGATCAATAGTACTCGGAATCGCTATTTCACGTTCTACATAAGTATTAAATTTTGCAATCTCCTGCCGTGTCGTCCCATTGACAACCTTGACGGTAAAATCAAACGGCTCTCCAAAAAGCTCGAAGCCACCCTTTGCAGCGGCTGACTTCACTTCCTGCAGCCTGCTTGGAGTTAGTGCTGCCACCTCAATTTGAAACTCCAATTGTTCCAGCCCTGTTTGCTTTAGAAGCTCTCGTATATCAGAAGAGCCTGTAATTTGCTCAACAGGAAGCGTATAAGTGGCGCTTCCCGTTTGAATTTTGACAAGAGCTTGTTTTTGCTCCAGTACCTTCACATTATCCCCATTGAGCTTCACAATCAACGCACCCGATTGGATATCTACCGGAAACGTAACGACAACTCCGCTTGTTTCGTCCGCAAGCCTGCTGTTCAACGCTGCTTGATTGACGGTCAATGTCGTTACGCTTTGATTGTTGACCATCGCAGTTGAAGTCGAGCCTATGTTATACACAATTCCGTTTATAAGGACATTTACGCTTTTAGTCGTTGGCGTACTCGGATTGCTAGAGCCTCCACTGCTGCCTCCACCACTAGAAGGAGCAGCCGGTGTTACCGCATTAGACGGAGCAGACGGGGCACTGCTGCCCGCAATATTGAGTGCTTTTACTGTAAACGTATAACTGGTTCCGTTCGTAAGTCCCGTCACCGTTATTGGGCTGCTGATACCAGAAGCTGTAATATTTCCTGGCATCGCTGTCACTTCATACCCTTTCACTGGGCTCCCCCCATTATCGGCAGGGGCAGTAAAACTAACGATTGCCTGTGCGTTGCCGTGGGTAGCTGTGACACCAGTAGGTACGCCAGGAACATGAATATTTAAGCGCGTCACCTTCACCGTATAGGTTTTAGAAAGTTTTCCTGCTTCTTCTACAACAATCAATACAGTCTGCTCTACGCCAGCATTCAGACTAATTGGGGCAGAAGCGATACCGCTTGTTACCGTCGCGCCATCCACTTTAATTGTTCCGGCTCCGCTTGGCGTCACGGTAAGAGTGGAGACGTTATACGGGACTGTCAATCCGATATAATCATACGTACCACTGGCAAACACAAAACCGCTTGGACTGCCGCTTAAGGAAAGATTAATGAGGTCTGCTGCCTCTGCTTGCGTATAACTAACGCTTTCGACGTCACTGTCGAAATAATCGGCCTTCGTCGCAATCGCCTTCACCGTCATCGCTGCACTAATCGTCGGCTTCGCCAACGCATTATACGCAAGCGTTGAACCGCCTACCGCTGTCGCTGGCGTACTCCCGTCCGTCGTGTAATAGATGTGGTCAGCTCCAGCCGATACAATCTCCAGCTCCGTGCCAAAAGCGACTGCTCCCGCTGCTGGATTGAATGTCGGCTTTGCCTGCGCTACTTTCTCGCGCGTCACTTTAATCACATACGTTTTTGCACTTTTTCCCGTTTCCGTTGCCATAACAGTAATCGTGCGTTCCACCCCCGGCGTAAGCGTAATCGCCGCTGAAGCTGCCCCACTTGCTACCGTCGCTCCATCTACGGTCAGTGTGCCCGCTCCGCTTGGCGTCACCGTTACGCTCGCGACGCTATTGTCTACCGTCACGCCGTTATACACATACGTCCCGCCTGCAAAAACAAATCCGCTTGGTGCACCACTCAGCCCAACGTCCGTCAAATTCGCTGTCGCCGCCTGCGTATAGCTCGCGGTCGCAACCGCACTGTCCAGATTGTCTGTCTTCGTCGCAATCGCCTTCACTGTCACTGCTGCACTAATCGTTGGCTTCGCTGATGCATTATATTCCAGCGTTGAGCCGCCTACCGCTGTCGCTGGCGTACTTCCATCTACCGTATAGTAGATGTGATCGGCTCCTGACGATATAATCTCTAGCTCCGTACCGAAGGCCACGGCTCCCGCTGCTGGATTAAACGTCGGCGTTTCCTGCGCTACCTGCTCGCGCGTCACTTTAATGACGTACGTATTTGCACTTTTCCCCGTCTCCGTTGCTACAACGGTAATCGTGCGTTCCACTCCCGGCGTAAGCGTAATCGCCGCCGAAGCTGTTCCGCTTGCTACCGTCGTTCCATCTACGGTTAGCGTGCCTGATCCACTTGGCGTTACCGTTACACTCGGCACACCATTCACTACCGTCACGCCGTTATACGCGTACGTACCACCTGCAAACACAAAACCACTTGGACTGCCGCTGAGCGCGAGGCCTGTTAAATTCGCCGTAGCTGCCTGCGTATAGCTGGCGCTGCCTACAGCACTATTCAGATTATCTGTCTTCGTGGCAATCGCCTTCACCGTCACTGCTGCGCTAATCGTCGGCTTCGCTGCTGCATTATACTCCAGGGTCGAGCCGCCTACCGCTGTCGCTGGCGTGCTTCCGTCCGTCGTGTAGTAAATGTGATCGGCTCCTGACGATATAATCTCTAGCTCCGTGCCGAAAGCCACCGCTCCCGCCACTGGATTAAATGTTGGGGTGTCCTGCGCTACCTGCTCGCGCGTCACTTTAATCACATACGTTTTTGCACTTTTTCCCGTCTCCGTTGCTACAACGGTAATCGTGCGTTCCACTCCCGGCGTAAGCGTAATCGCCGCCGAAGCTGTTCCGCTTGCTACCGTCGTTCCATCTACGGTTAGCGTGCCTGATCCACTTGGCGTTACCGTTACACTCGCAACACCATTCACTACCGTCACGCCGTTATACGCGTACGTTCCGCCAGCAAACACAAACCCACTTGGGCTGCCGCTGAGCGCGAGGCCCGTCAAATTCGCTGTCGCTGCCTGCGTATAACTCACGCTGCCTACAGCACTATTCAAATTGCCCGCCTTCGTGGCAATCGCCTTCACGGTCACTGCTCCGCTAATCGTTGGCTTCGCTGACGCATTATACTCCTGCGTCGAACCGCCTACCGCTGTCGCTGGCGTGCTTCCGTCCGTCGTGTAGTAGATGTGGTCGGCTCCTGCTGACAGAATCTCTAACTCCGTTCCGAAAGCGACCGCTCCCGCTATAGGGTTAAACGTTGGCGTTTCCTGGGTTACCTGCTCACGTGTCACTTTAATGACATACGTTTTTGCACTTTTTCCCGTTTCTGTTGCGACAACGGTAATCGTGCGTTCCACTCCCGGCGTAAGCGTAATTGCCGTCGAAGCTACTCCACTCAGTACCGTCGTTCCGTCTACGGTCAGCGTGCCTGCCCCGCTCGGTGTCACCTGTACGCTCGCAACACCATTCGCGACTGTCACTCCGTTATACGCATACGTGCCGCCGGCAAAAGCAAAGCCGCTCGGACTGCCGCTTAGCGCGAGGCCCGTCAAATTCGCAGTTGCAGCTTGTGTATAGCTTGCACTGCCTACAGCACTATTAAGCTTATTTGTCTTCGTCGCAATTGCCTTCACGGTCACCGCTGCGCTAATTGTCGGCTTCGCTGCCGCATTATATTCCAGCGTTGAGCCGCCTACAGCTGTCGCTGGCGTGCTTCCATCTGTCGTGTAGTAAATATGCTCGGCTCCTGCCGATACAATTTCCAGCTCTGTTCCTAACGCGACTGCTCCCGCCGCCGGATTGAATGTCGGGGTGTCTTGAGGGACAGGGCTAATCATATTGGTCAGAGTAATATCATCAATGTTCAAGTTGGATGGCTCGTCACTAGTTGAGAAGCGCCATTGAAGCGTTACAGAAGCAACATTCGAGTAGTTGTACGAGGCTCCATTACCTAATAAAGTCGAAACCTGAAACTTCTTAATGACTCCGCCCTCATGCAGGTTAACGTTACCTGTGTTCGAGCGCGTAGCAATCACTGTGCCTCCAGCATCCTTTAAAGTAATGCTAAGCAAACTAAGTTGGGGGGGATACGGAAAACCAGAATATGCAGAAATACCTAAATTGTTAAAGGTAAAGCTGCTCAGTACATTTTGCCCTTCCGCCTTAATGACGAGCTCGCCAGTCGTGTTCGGAGTCGTCATATGCGCCGAGTATAAAGAAGTTCCGTCCTGTTCAAAGCCATTTGTTACGACAAACTTATCTCCCTGCTTCCTGAAGCCCGTTCCGCCTGAATCATTTACCCCTAAGGTATCACCAAAATCATAAGTCCCATCCGCTGTCCCCGCAGCTGCATTCAGACTTGCCGGAAGCAGATTAAGCATAACGGCAAGCACGAGCAGCATAACGGCAACTCGCTTGATAGGGCTGCCAAACTCTCCTCGCCTCATCGTGACTTTGCCTTCCTTCTGCCCCGCTAATTGATGCCTCATAACCGCATCTCCCCTTGTTCTAATAGAAATCTTCATACTTTTTACAAACTTCACTAGTCCACTCAAAAAGCGGGTGCTATATCCGGCATCTGCCGAGATCTCCTGCACCCGCCACAAGTAATCACTCTTTTTCTCAAAAGAGAGACTTCCATCACTATCCCATCTCAATCAGCCTGTGCTTCCTCTATCCTCTTGGAGGATATTCTCCATAAAGGCATATTATGAAATTCATTGCCAAATACGGCTGCATATTGTTATGCGGCTGGCTGCCGCCTGCTGGCGTAAGCGCTAGTGGATTCATTTGCGTATTATTTGCTGCTTTATATAGCGGCCGCTGAACGGCTGGCCGTCCTGATGCTTTCGTCTCCGCCCAATAATGATTGGCTGGATCATCGGAGTTTTGCTCCGCCGTAATTCCGTTAGCAGCATGTGTATGGGCAGGAATTTCAGTAGAGAGAAGCGTTACTTGAGCGTCTCCACCCTGCTCGCCTACCGTTGTTGGCGTAAGCCCGGGACCTGCTCCTTGTCCCAATGGAGCCATCCCCATTAAATTAGGCAAAGCAAAGGTTGTCGATCCATTTCCGCCATATTGCGCGCCAATAATAGAGTACAAAACAGAATTGGATTGAATCTGCAGTATAGCTCCATTGCACAACGCCCAATTATTTGGTGGATAATTCCCCGCAAAAATGCGTATTTCCCCTGTAAATGCATCCATATGATAAGGCTGCCTCCTTTAACTTCTTGGTGGGTATATTCCTGTAATAGCGATACAAAAATTCAGCGCCAAAAATGGCTGCATATTGTTATGCGGCTGACTGCCACCTGCAGTGGCGATAGCGCCTGCATTCATAGTGACGTTCGCAGAAGGAGGCGCATAAGGCGTATAAGGTGTGTCTGCCCAAGCATTCCCCGCTGGAGATATTTGATCAGCCGTTTCCGAGGAGGCAGCGAGCTGGTGCGTATGCATCGGCATCTCGTTTACCGTTAAAGTATGATTGGCTTCCCCTGCCATACTACCAAGTGGAATATTCTGTCCGACATGAACGGGAACCCGTCCTTGTAAATTCGGAAGCGCAAAATTATCCCTTCCATTCCCGCCATAATACGTGCCAAGAACGGCGAACAACGCTGTGTTTGTTGATATCTGCAATAATTGCCCATTGCATGGAGCCCAGCCCTTCGGTGTAAAACCAAATGGGAACACTCTAATTTCGCCAACAAATGGATTCATTTTCAACCTCCTATATAAAAAGAATGAGATCTATAAAACAATTAAGACTGGGGTGGAAAGATCCCGAAAAGTGCAATAATAAAAGAAACGGTCAAGGAAGGCATCATATTGTTATGGGGCTGACTGCCACCGAAGGAAGAAAGATTGTTGTTATTCATAGGAGCCTGTGGAAGTGGATTGTTGCTGCTATCAAGACCTGTGGAATATACGGCTGCTTTCGCCCAGGTATTATTTTGAGGAGAAGAGGCACTGCCCATAGTTTGGACTACTTGGGGTAAGTGAGTGTGGGTAGGTAACTGAGTAGTTAAGAGTGTGACGTTTTCTGTTCCTGCCTTCATGCCTAAGGGATAATTGGTCGCTTTATGAATGGGAACCCTACCTCTCAAGTCCGGTAGTCCAAAGGTCGACATGCCATCACCACCGTAGGTAGTCCCTAATAGCATATATAACGTTTCATTCTCTGATATAGATAAAATTTGGCCTTCACATTTCGCCCAGCCCTGTGGAGCATAATTACCAGCGAACATGCGAATTTCACCAATAAAAGCCTCGCTCATTTTATAATCCCCTCCGATTGAACATTTAAAGCTGCTGAAAAACAATAGGTGAGCCGAGGCCTGTCCTGTCTTAGGAGTCTATGGCTTCCATTCCATCAATATATGCATGCCTTGCTCCTCTACCTTGTGGAACCCTAGCCTTTCATACAAACGGAGCGCCTCATTGCCCCGCATCACATGCAGTTGAATAGGCTGCTTTTTCTCAGCCGCTTCTTCCTGAAGCTCCTGAAGCAAGTACGTGCCATAACCAGAATTGCGGAAAGCTGGCAGCAGTGCCACATTAACGAGTATCATTCTATCTGCCTTGCGAACAAGCATGCAAACCCCGATTTGGAAATCATCCTTCATTAAAATATAGTTCTCCGCATCCGGATACTGCGATTCATAAGAGCGCTTCTGTAAATCATATTGCATGCGCAGAAAGGCCTGCTGAAACGATTCCTCCCAGCCCCATGCTTCTACTTCTTCCTCGCGGGTACTCGCATAAACACGATATAGAAATGAATGATGCTTCTCCCCTGCCTGTGCCATATGGAGTCTGCCCGTAAGCACTTGCTATCCCCTCCTAAAATCAACCAGAAAGATGATTACCATATTTATCTATTCCACATCTAAATTTACAATCCTCCTTAATATTCGACATTTTATTTTAATTTTAACTTAAGTTGATATTGAATTTAGCTTTCATAAATTGCGAATAGCTTTCAAGGTGCTCTGCACGGCTTTATGGTCTATTTTTTCGCCTTGCTCCAATCAGCGGATAAACACCTGAAGAGCAATGCAGACGTTTGATGAAAAGTCATACTATTGCTGTTAATTCATTTTTCCCATATACAGAAACTTTTTAGATTCCAAACAAGTCTGTATGAAGGGATTTTGTAATCCATTAAAATTTGAATGTAACATGGCGGCCTTGGTGATCGAACGTGGATTGAAGGCCGCAAAGATAAGTGGGCTTATGGTGTATAAAATAGGAGGAATTAAAATGAAAAAATTCATGAAACTATGTTTAGTAATTGGTTTTGTATTTATCATTTCGTCTATGTCGGTATTCGCTGCTGCTGAAAAAGAACTATTGAATTTTCAAGAAATGATATCGAAAAGCTATTGGAAATATGACTTTAAGAACGCAGATGAAGTTAAAACTACCAAACTGGGTGAAGGTTTTCAAGTTTGGGGAATTGAACAAGAAAAACTAGCAGAAAGCAGTTCAACAAAAATTTCAGATGTTATTAAACCACTCGATCAATGGAGCTTTATTGTTACGTTAGACGGAATTCCTAAGACGATGATAACGATTGGTTTAGAAAATAACTCATTTACTTTTATCGGCGGAGGCGGGGACACTTCTGTCTTTGATCTATCACTATCCGAAACATCTGAAAAGACCAAATTAGTAAGAATTAATGATATTGATATGCTGGTAAGTGAAGTTCCTACAATGGACAAGGCGAAATTTTGTACGGAGCTTCTCCAATTGTCGAAAAGACGGTTACACCAGATACACAACTTCCTGTGATTTACGGAACTTGAGATAGGCGGTGGTGGGCAGCTTTTTCATGTATTTGTCCTGCTAGCGGTTGTGAAAATTTTTGCGCAAATTGGCGCAATCCAATTACCAAATGAATATAATCGCTTATGATTTTCATGCTAATTTCCTTAGCAATGGATTTATGGACAGGTCTACCTCTCCAAACTATTGTAAAGTTTTTTATGCGTGAAAGCAGATTGTCCAGGAAATTTTGAATATTCAAATAAATATAATGCAACGCTAGTGATATCAGTTGAATTAGAAAACAGTTTTTCATAAAAGCTCTACATCTTACATTATCAGGTCTTTTGATCCATGGTAAATTAGGATGATATTGTATAAAATTTTTAAGTGAAGGCACATTTCTGGATGCGCTTCCGGTCCAAACTAGTTTTCAAGTAGGAATAACATTTATTATGATTAAAAAGAAAAAGATTCTGATTACAATTGGTATAGTTGCTTCTTCTTTATTAATAGCCCAGACTGTATTAGCGGCCTCATTGGATCGCGCTACATGGCCAACATTGCAAACTGGTTCAAGTGGTGGGTATGTAGGCGCTCTACAATCGGATCTGTGGTCATCCGGATATTCAGGAACAGTAGGTGCAGTGGACAAGTCTTTCGGCGCAAATACTAAAACCGCAGTTCAAAGTTTTCAAACGGCAAACAGCGTTTCAAGTGATGGAGTCGTTGGTAGTGGAACTTGGTCTAAATTCACTAGTTATACAACTAACGTAGATCAATGGGGAAGATTATATCGAAATCCCGGAAGCACCACATACGAAACATTTTATCGTTTATCAACAAATGGCGCTGGAAGTTCTGATGTAGAGTATTATTTAAGGTACAGATCTAACGGTAATATTGTATCATCTGGGGTTATTAATTAAAATTTATTTATAGGAGGACACACGATATGAACAAGAAAACAGTAATTATTTTAACCTCAGTGCTTACTTTAACATTGGGCGGTTCTGCTTATGCTGCTATTGATACTACTAAGATTTTCAAACAGGTAGACAGTGGAAATATTGTTGTAAATGCTTCGAATTCAAATAACGCAACTGATATTCAAAAATTTTCTTTGGTTGCACAAGATGAAATATTAGCACCCGCACTTGACGATCAGTCTGATAATTCACGAATAGATATTTCCAATATAACAGAGCAAATTGACATTCCACTTGACTTGGCTGGAAGCAATGCTTCCCGCAGTTTGGCTAGTACTAGTCAAACCACGGATAACTCGATTTCTCAATTAGTTGATATCCGGGCAGAGCGGACAGAGCATGGTGATACGGTTCTTGCCATTTATCAACTTCAGGACGGGAAGCATGAGGTTTTAATCTCTCAGTCTACTAATGCCTTTGGTGACGAGCAGGCCGCAATTGAAGATACTAAGTCCTGGTATAATGCTAATGATGTTAAAGTTATAGAGTTGAATGGACATCATGCAGTAATCGAAGATGCTTCTAACCGTAAACAAGTTCATCTTATAACAGACGAAAATTTCTATACGGTTGCCTCTCCGGGAACTCTAAATTTAGACTATTTGATTGAACTTGCACAAAAAATAAATGTTGAATAAGTAAATTAGGTATTTGTGTATCATTCATAAAGTTAAAATTATATCTTGTATTTTATGGGCGACAGTCTTTCTCCGGATGTTATGGAGAAAGGTTGTCGCATTTCACATAAAAATTGCTAAAAATAATTAATATTGCGTTGGACGAGCTTATACCTGAAACCGTGAAGTTGATTTTAAAAAAATGAGATTACAGGATATCTAACGAGAAAACACAAGAAAATTATTTAAAAGTTAGGAACGCACACTTTTTCTCTCATGCACTTTTTTTCTCAAATCCGCAATATTTCGTTTTTCGACGTCACGGATCTGGTTCAATAAAATAGGTGATTATTTTCAGCTTAGCGTATCCTTCACTCCTCTAAAGCTTCTGCCCTTGAAATTCAATCACCAGCAAAAAAAGAACCCCTTGAAATCAAGGGATTCTCTATAACTTGCTATCCGCCAGATTGCTATCCATTCGGCATCTGTCTTCCCATTATCCTTCTAGCTTACACATCATACTCCAGCTGCTTCCGCGCCTGCACGATGAAATCAAGCGGCGTCGGGATTGCTTCCGGCTCATATTGCAGCGCTCCGATTTTTAGGCTCAGCTCCACCTTGTATTTATGCGAAAACTCGGCAGAATTAAACTCCTGGATTTTATGCCGCAAGCGCTCGATGACGATATTCGCCCCTTGGCGGTCTGTGAACAGCAGCAGTCCCCAAGTCGGATTATCCTTGCTCAGCATATAAATCGAATCATTCGTCCGAATGCTTGTCTGGCTCATCTGCGAAAGCTCGAAGATCGCTTCCGTCATCCGCTCCTCGCTGACCATCCGCCGCAGCTCATCCCAATATTTCACGTTCACAACAAGCAGTGTGAGCGGAATTTGATACCGGGTGGACAGCGCCATGAAGACGGCGGCGTCATTTTGGAACGAGCGGCTGTTGCGCAGATTCGTATTTTCATCCATCGTCGCCAGCCGGCTGTTCGTTTTCTTGAGCTGTTCATTTTCCGTTTGGAGCTGTCTGCCTGCAAGCGTGAACATCCACGTCACCAAGGTGAACACCGGCGTCATGACGAGCCAGAAATAATTGCCGCCGCTGACCGCCTCTCCCCCCACAAGCGTTCCATATAGCGTATAGGTACCAAAGCCAAAAATAAACACAATGTTGAGAATCAGCCCTGTCGTCACATTCGTGAAATACGTAATGATCGCAATCAGGAAAGCGACATTCAGAAAAATAACATTTTGCAAATAACGGTCAGGATCTCCCGCTGTAAATACGATGCAAATGAAGCTGACGACGATGAGCAGCAGGAAGCCGCTGTCGGAAATAAGACTGCTCTGATTACGCCTCATCGCGATCACCCCGTCTTCTGCGATATTTGCGAGCCAGGAAAATCAGCGATACGAGCACCAGTACCATAACAAGTGCCGCCGCGATCACGAAGCTGAGCACATCGGTGCGTTCCATCACATTGCTAATGACGGAGGATTGCTCGGGCTCGGCTTCTTTTTTGAAACGAAATGCGTTAATGTTGCCGTCCTTGTCCGTCGATACGCCATCGCCGAACACCTTCCATACCGTTCCTTGGCTGGCGACCAGCTTGGAAGCTAAATAATAATATTCCGAGTCCGCTCCCGTAACGGCGAGCAAACCATGTCCCGCCTCATACGGGGAATCAATCAGCTGCAAAGTCCCGATACGCTTGCCATAATCGGAGTCGATGCTCATTTTCTCATTGGATTGCAAGCCTGCGCCATTCGCATCATATTTGAAGTACAGCGCGTCATTATGATCACGAATCACCTTGTTGCTTTGGAAGGTTCCGATCGCGATGACGTTGCGGGCTTTCAAAACATCAGCAGCAACATCATCGCTATAAAAGAGAACGTCTCCTGTGTTGCCCTCTGCATATTGGCCGAGCAGGTTAAACAGGTTCGCTACCGTACGATACGTATAGGAATCGCGCTCCTGCGGCAGCACGACCGCTACCTGGTTAAATGCTCCATCCCTTAAAAATGGATACGGATAGTTGTTGAACAACAGCTCCGTCCGATCCTTCGTATTCAATTGCAGCATGGAATCCTTCGTCACGAAAGCCCACGGCATTTGGTTCTGATTTTGCACGCAAACGGCATTTTTCAGCTCTAGATCAAAGGCGACAACGACGGAAAAGTTGCCGGAAATGTCCAGATTTTTCGGAATTGGCAATGTAATCGAATCGCCATTTGCCAGCTCCTCCGTCAGCTTCTTGCTGCCGATTGGCGTATTGTTGATGAGCACTGTCACCATCGAACGGTCAAAATCCAAGTTTTTCGCATAGCGGAAATCGAGACTGATTTTGCTTGCGTCAGCGATGGAACGATTGGCTGGCAGCGACACAAAATAAGCTTTCTCCTGATGGCGAGGGCCCTTCAGCTCGTCGCCTGATTCGGTCAAAACGACATTGCGGCTAATGTTGACCACAGGCGTCGATACATCGGTGCTCTCATCGACGATTTTGCGGTCGGAGCTGAGCTGGTTCATCAGTGCCTGATTCGCCACAAGGCGGCTTGCCTTCACAAGCAGCGCCTCATCCTTCGCGGTTACAACGAGCGCCCATTGCTCGCCTTGGCGCACAAGCTGAATCAGCGCTTTACCGTTCAAATCCGCTGTGCCGACAGCCGTTTTCAGCCCGCTTGGAAGCTGGTCATACAAGGCGACAGCCGTAATGAGTTTTTTGCCTGCATAATACTCATCATCGAAGGCAAGCAGCGGAATCGTCTTGTCCTGAAGCGTATTCGCCTTGGCAAAGCCAGACAGTGCGTAGACGGCCGCTTCCATTTCTTTCGCAGAAGCCTGCGCCGGCACTGCAATCGTATTCAAGCTTTTGCTGACCGTGTCGAGGCTTGTAAAGCGCTCATTAAAATCACGGATGGAGCCGTCCAGCGGCTTGCTTACATAACGAACATCCACGCTGGAGCTGCTGTATAGCTGGAGCCAATTGTCCCGCTCCTCATCAGGCGAACATATTTGATCATTGATAATCGTCTGAATGCTTCCTTCTGTCGACAGCGTGTTTGTGCCTTCCGCCAGCAGCTCGCGAGGAATCGTCACGCTCAGGCGCTGCTTTTTCTCTACCGTGCGATCCGGGCGGAACGAATAGAAGGCTACGCCATTGATCGCCAAAGTGACGCTGGAACGGTCCTTATCGGCGAGCTGTGACACCTTATAGTCCATATTGACGACGACGCTGCTCACATTCCAATAAGACGGTATTTGAAAAAAGTCCTGGCGCGTCGCCAACACACCCGACATGGATGTATCTGCTGTAATGAATGGAATATCATAACTCTCTGTTCCCGGTGCCTCTGCTGCGCTTGCTGTTGCTGCTCCAAGCTGGCCCAGCTGTCCAAGCAGCAGCGCCATGCATATGAAGGTAATGACGAATATGCGTCTTTTCATGATGCTCTCCTCCAGCTTTAATAACGTTCGGTTTTGTACCATTTTGCTTCGCGCTTAAATACTAAATCCTTGAGGTACGTGTATAAGCCGTAAGCGGCAACAACCATCCACATTTGGCAATAGGATACGTACATCAGCATAATAATCCACACATTGGACAGCCTCAGCTCGCCTTTTTCCGTCGTTAGCGTAATATAAGTGCCTACAATAAACAGCGTGACCGCCAGCACCCAGAGAAAGGAGCTGAATCCGGCGATCGTCGTATGTACGTAACCTAAGGCGTGAAGTATGAGCAGCAGGTCCGACATAACGAGCGACGTGAGAAGCAGAAAATAAATCGATAAAAAGTATAAAATATCAAAGCGGATGTTCGTCGCCGAGCGGTCAAACAGCAAGGGGATATTTTTCACAATGACATAAATGTTTCCCTTCGCCCAGCGCGTTCGCTGCTTGAACCATACTTTGACCGTTTGCGGCTCCTGCTCCCAGGTGACGGCCTTCGGCTGAAATTTGATTCGGTACCCCATCATGTAAATACGGAAGCTGATTTCGGTATCCTCGGCAATCGCCTTCACATCCCAGCCGCCAATCCGCTCGACGATATGGCGCCACATAATGAAGTTCGTTCCCGGTATCGTGCAAAGCTTGAACAGCTTCCATCTGCCTGCCTGCGCCATCCATTGGAAGGACAGCGTCTCTATGTTAATGAAACGGGTGAGCAGATTCGTATCGCGGTTGCGTGTTCGAAACTTTCCGATGACCGCGCCCAGCGTATCATCATTCGTAATTTCACCGACCAGATAGCGAAGCGCTGTGCGCTCCGGCGTATTGTCAGCGTCATAAATGGCGATAAGCTCGCCGCGGCTCTGCTGAAAGCCAATGTTGAGCGCATTCGACTTGCCCTTGCCGCCTGTCACCTTGTCGGTGTTGATAACGATTAAATTGCGTCCCACGTATCTGTCCTGTACCTCGGCAAGCAGCGCCGCGCTATTATCCGAGGAATTATCGTTAATGACGATAATTTCGTAGCGGTCATGCGGATAATCAAGCGCAAGCAGCGACTCTACTGTCTTCGTAATGACCTTGCCCTCATTGTGGGCTGGAACCATAATCGTGACGAAGGGGGTCTCCCCCTTGATTTCCGGCACAGGCTTCCCCTCGCTCTGAATATAAAATAAATATCCGGCGATTATCAGCACCACATTGACGAGCAGAAGCGACCAAATACAGATAACGGCAATCAACATGAGGATGTCTGCGATTGTCATAGCTGTCTCCTTATTTGAAGTATTTGCGTCTGTAGAGTCGGTATCCGATCATAAAGAGGAAGCCGAATATGAAGAGCGACACAATAATAATGACGATAAAAATTTTATTTTGCACATTAAACAAGGTGGTAAAGCTTACCGTGCCCTTATCTGCATATTCAAAATCAGAGCTGACCTGCCGCAGCGCATCATTCAAGGTAACCGCTTGACCATTAATGGTCATATGGCCGCCTTGCGACAGGATGACATGCGCCTCGGTTCGCACCTCGTGGCCTTGTTGCTTATAATCTGCGAAGGTCATCCAGCTCTCTGTAATGCTGGCGAGATCGGCGCTGAGCTGCGCTTCATTTTCAGCAAAATCATACGTCAGCGCCGTATTCATCGGAAGCGGCTCCCAAGCCTTGCCCTCACGGTCAAAGCTGGCAAGATAGCTCGGGCTTATGCTGTAAAGCGATGAGGCGAAGGGCTGGGAAACGTTCGTCTGCGAACGGTACATCAGCTTCTGATTAGGCAGCAGCACCGCCGAATTAAAGAAGCCCATGCCATCCACAGCGTATTCCTTATCGTAGGACCAATACATTTCTGCTCCCATGCCAAGCGGGGCAATGCCGTAAGCCGCTAATACGTCAATGAACGAGGTCATCTTCGTTTTCAGCGTCTGGTCATTTTGACCAATGGTTGAAGCTACGACTGGCGCATTGACCAGCACAGTGCCGTTTCGCGACTGGACATACTTCAACGTTTCCAGATAGCGCTGCATCGCCGGAAACTCCGAATTGCTGAACACCGGCTGGACGCTTATCGCAAAAGGAATGCCCGCATCATATAAAGTATCGGCCATTTGGGCCAATAGCGTTAAATCCGAAAACGGGTAAATTTCCTTAAAAAGCAAGTAGGTTAGTCCCGGCTCGGCAAGTCCCAGCCAATCCTTCAGCACATACGACATCGCCAGCTCGCTCAAATTCCCCTTCTGAAAATAAGGCACATACGCCGTATGCTCATTCCTCACCGCGTAGGGGGAGCTTCCGTTCGCACCGCTATTTTGCTTGGGGGTAAAGCTGCCGTAGGCCTCGGCCTGAAGATTCACCGAAGGATTGGCTGCCGTCTGCTCCATCACGATGTACGGGGTGTTTTGCACACGCACTGCCTCATCTGAAAATGGGCCAATCGCAAGCCGCATCGTTTCCTCGCTCGGTGTTTGTTCGATGGCAATATGCAGCGATTGCTGCTGCCGAGCAGGCAATTCCTCGCCGATGTGAAAATAATCGCCCCGATAGGCTGCCCTATCCTGAACAAAAGCGGCATTCGTCAGCTCCATATCAGCTGCATTTCGCACCAGAATCACCTTGCTATACTGCTCCAGCATGCCGTCTGAGTAACCATCTACGGAGAGGAGTGTGACCTGTGCTCCGAAAGCGGCAAGCTGCTGCTGCAGCGCCTCGACATTGCCAGCCTTTGGCGAGTCCTTGGCCAAGCTGTCATAGAGCAGCAGCACGCGGATCGGCTCCGCCTCTCTTTCTGCGGCAGCAGCGAGAGAAGAAATGGAAGAGCTACAAAGCAAACAGAGCAACAGCAGCAGGTGCAATAGCGTTTTCGGTAATGGTTGTCTACATTTGCTTTTTTTCACCTTCTCACCTTCCCACCCTCTCTAGATGTATTTCGTTTGGCGAATCCTTCTCCTGCTCGCTATGCCATAATCTGCGGCGCACAGCATCTGCAATGACCAAAAACGTAATGAGATCAAAAGCCGCGGTAAACAGAAATTCATGCTTCGCCAAATCGGCGTCCCCCGCCCCGATAATCGAGACGAAGATGCCGGACAAGCCGGCCAGCATCATCATGACGATGAGTGGCAGGCGCGAAGCCCGCCTTAAATTTCGCGCCCTGATCGCCGCTACGAAAGCCGGCATATATACGCCAACGACGACAATCATCCAAATGACGATGAAACCGAAGGTTTTGGGTGCAAGCGCCTCTTTGAGCAAGCTGTAGCCGGAGAAAAAGACCGTCTGCTGGCCAAACGGCTTGCCTGCTGACTTCTCATAGTTGCCCATCGCCGCGGGGCGGATGGTGAATGCATTTTTCGCTGCCAAATTCAGCATGCTGCCAGCCTGATCCGGATGGCTGATATAATAGCCGACAATCGCACCAAAGCCGTACTGGCTATAGAAGTTTTCCTCTAAAATCGGCGAATCCACATCCACCGTCGTAAACGGCTCATAATAAATGCTGTCCTTCAATATCGCATATTGCTTGTCCATGCCGAGCGCCTCCAAGGCGCCTTCCGGATCGTCTGAGCCCATCAGCACCCCGCGCGTCATCGCATGGTATTTGTTAATATTGACGAACTCCTTCGGAATGAGCACATACGTTGCAATGCCTGCCAGCATCAGAACGGTGAGCGATGTCAGCATTAGCACGCGGAACGTCCGCTTCACATGGATGAACAGGTAGAACAGCCCGATGACGGCAATAATGACGCCAACCGGTGCATTTTGCTGCTTGCTCGTCGTCAGCAGAAACCCGCTTACTGTAAACACAGCGAGCATCGCGTAATCATTGTAACGGCGGCGGTAAAGCAGCAGCCCTGAGGCAAAGACGAGCATCATCATAATAAGCACGATGCCTTCGCTGAAAAAAGAATTGAAAAACGCCGTATATCCCGTATCGCCAAACATAAAAATCGCCAGCAGCGCAATGATATAGCCGTATTTCCGGTCAATTTTCCAAGTCAGGCTCTCAACGAGCAAATAAATCGCAATGACGTAAAGAATCGTCAATATGGCCGCCTGAAAACGCACATCGAACACCTGGCTGCTGGCCAGCAGCGTATTCAGCGCAACTGACAATTGAATGAACCAGGATTGCGAGGACGTAAAGGTTGTCCCATTTTCATTGTAATATTGCAAAATGCCAAATTTCTTTACAAAGTAGCCGAGATATTGGCTGTCATAATCCGGGGCGTTAAAATATAAGCCGTTGCTGTACAAAATACGAAAAAAGTCCCCATTGTCCGCCATCCCAATATACGGGGGCGTGAACAAGGCGATGATTGTAATAATTAACACTGCCAAAGCAGCGAAGCTGGCAGGCGATAGGTATCTATTCAATAAGGCGTAGGCTTGCCGCGCATAGTGCTTGGCCCTGTCTGCTATCATGGTGGGCGCCTTCTTTCTTAATATCTTTTTTAAAAGCATGTTGAAAAGGCAAGCGGAGTGAAAGGTTTGAGCTGGAGAAGCGGTAGCGTTCGCATTTGTCATTGGATTTCTACAGCTAGATCCGTTTTTATTCAAGAAATCCAGTGGCAATAGCGATCGTAAGCCAAACCTTTCACGCAGTGATGATCCTTTTTCACCATGCTTTTAGTAAGTATAAGCAAGCAAAGCCATTAGGTTGTCGAAGGAATAGGCCTGCTGAGCTGCCGTGTCGCCAAAGCCGCCGAGCAGCGGGCTTCCGACCTCCTCGATTTGGAACTCATTCATTTTGCCAATACTGTCGGCATATAGGGTCTGGTCGCCAATCACGGAGCCAATCATCGCCGTTATCGCGTAGATGGCAGTGGAGCGCGTATCCGTCGTGGCTGCGCCTTCCTTCGTGTATTGGCCGTAAAGCGTACCTGCCTTCACCTTATCCTTTATGTATCGGATGCTTTCGGGTTTTTCTTCACCCATTTCGGCTAATATCAGCACAGTTAACAAAGATTCCACCATATTAATATGATCCGAGCTGTATTTACCTTTGCCATAATCATAACGCGTCTCATAGAAAGGAAATTCATTCGTTAAATAACCGTCCTTGATGACTTTCTCCATATTAGCGATCAGCGTTTGCCGCTCCCCCGCCTCGATAGGCAGCAGCCCCAGCGTCTTCAAATCGATATAGCAGAGCGTAATAAAATCATTCGTTATTTTGTATGTTTCATCATAAAAATCATACAAATAGCCATTTTTCACATTATGCTCGTAAAAACGCTTGCCGAAGCTGTCGGCCTCCTGCTTGTAGCCTTCATTTTGAAAAACATCGCCGGCCTCATAAAGCGCCCGGATGATGCGCAAATCGTCAACCGCTGCGTTCAGCGTATAACGCTTTTGCAGCTTGGGGCTGAAGCGGTAGCTGAATGCCGTCTCCATATTGAACGATTGCTTGGCGCGGGCCCACTCCTCCTCGAAAGCAGACTTTTGCTGCGTTAACGCTTTGAAGCGCATCATAAGTCCCGCTGACTCGCTAAGCATTTCATGCCCCGTCGTCAGCTCCGCATTTTGCTCCGTATCCTGCAAGTTCGTATAAATGCCAGCGGTTCCAGACAGCTCAGTCGTTATAAAATGATACAGCTTCTGCCGCTTGTCCTGCATTTGCAGCTTGTCACCATAATGCTGCTCTGGCAGCAATGCTGCCATAGGCGTGTCCTGTGGCGCTGCCGAGGATGTAGGCAATGAGGATGGAGCTGGCTGCTCCGAGCGTCCACATGCCGTCAACAATAACACGAACGTTATTGCGGTTAAGATCACTTTTTTGCCCGAACCGCTTGATTGTATTTTACGCATCCATCTGCCTCGTTTCTCTGAATCCGGGTTTAAAACATTTGGTCCACATCGTCTGGATCTAGGTTATCCCACGCTCCCATTATGTCCGCTGGCGCCGGATTAAAACGATATTTTGCCAAATCCAGCTTGCCCTGCGCACTAACCTCGATGCCCTCTTCCTCCAAGCGGGACCGCTGCTCCATATTCCCCTCTTCACTCGGGATGGCGATTTCGCCTTGCGCATTGACAACCCGGTGCCACGGCAGCTGATGGATGCTGCTCTGCGTATGCAAAATCCGCACGACCTGGCGCGCTCCTCTGCGGCTTCCCGCAAGCTCGGCAATCTGCCCATAGCTCATGACAGTGCCTGCTGGAATGCGTTTTATAATTTCAATAACTCTTTTCGTAAATGGCTGCATGATGGCCTCCGCTAGAAAGCTTATTTTTCTTTTGAAAAGATTGTAACATGTTTCAGCATTCGACTGGTTTCTACATTTAATATTTACACGCAAATCTAAAAATAAATTCAAAAAAGGCAAGCACGTCGTTCCCTGGGGAACTTCGGCCTGCCTTATTTTACAATATACATACTTATAAAATTATTGATTGATCAATTACAAATGAGTGAAATAAGCTGCCCGATTAAGCCTTGCTTGCCATATAGGAAATCTGCTCCAGCCATGCTTTGCGCGTTGCCTCATCAGATGCTGGAACGGATTCGAAGAACAGATGATACATAACCTTCAGCCCGCTCGGCTACTTGCGCTGTAGTTGCGCGATAATAACCAATCTCGGAAAAAACCTCAATAGCCGCAGATACGATGTCGGAACGCCTGCTGGCAGCTGTTGCCGTTCCTTTTGCCATAAACGCACCAAACCTTTCAATTGGTATTGATTGATCAATCACTAACTTGATTTAAACTATATCCGATCCAAGGTGAAACGGCTGTCGCCATCCTTTGGCGGCGCGGCGCGTTTCAGTCCGAGAAATATAAGCTGATTATAAGAGTGAAACCTATAAATTCTTATATTTTTAAAAAGACTTGCAAGTCCTTTGTTTCAAAAAGTTTTGCCTGACTGCTTGACTTGGAGTCGCCTCCAAGTTGTACGCTAATGCCATCAAGAGCAGCATCAACAGCTAGCTGCTGGTTTGATTGCCAACCTTATCGAGGAGGAAACATAATGAACAAGCAAATAGATGTACAAACCGCGCTCATTACAGGCGCTAACAATGGAATTGGGCTAGCGCTCACTCGCAGGCTGCTTGGGGAAGGCTGGCATGTTGCCGCGCTCATTCGTTCCGATTTTCTAGAGGACGATGAGGAGATTCAAGCTGCTCTGCGCAAGGGACAGCTTCGCATTTACAAAGCCGATTTAGCTGATTTTGCAAGCTTAAAGCAGGCAATGAAGCAAATTAAAGCAGCAGAAGCCAAGCTGGATGTGCTATTCAACAATGCAGGAGGCAGCTTCTCGGAGCTATCCATAACCAAGCAAGGGCGGGAGCAGCATTTTGATTTGCAGACGGTCGCGCCTTATGCCGTCTTTATGGAGCTGAAGGAGCTGCTCAAAAAAGGAAGCTATAAGACGATCGTTAATACGTCGACCAGCTCTTTCAAAACTTTAAAGAAATTCGACGCGAAAACGTTGGAGCGCCCAACGGAATTCAAGAAGCTGTTCGGTCCCTACTCCACCTCCAAGCTCGCTCTTTCCTTGTGGACAAAGGAGCTGGCTCCAGCCCTTGCTGCAGAAGGCCTGCGCATCATCAGCGTTGATCCGGGCGGCAATAATACGATTAGAAAAGGAAAAAGCTCCGGCTTGCCTTTTTATATAAAGCCCATCATGAAGCTATTTTTCCCGCATCCGAGCAAAGGCGCTTCCCTGCTTTATGAAGCAGCGGTCGGCAAGCAGAAGCTCGCAGCGCCTGGCTCTTATCTTGTAAATGGCAAAACCTCTGCGCTGAAATTTACTGACCAAAGCGCCAAAGTGCTAAATCTCGTCAGCTCGATTTATGACCGGGAGTTTGCAAAGCCCCAGTAAGTGTGAGGGTGCTTCAATATAAAGCCCAATTAAGAGCGGCAAGCTGCTGCTCCTAATTGGGCTTTGGACAATCAAACCAACTATATTTCTTTGTAATATAATACCGTCGCATATAGGTTGCCATCACCTGAACGGGCAAATTTCGGAATACGCCCTGCTTCCATAAAGCCCAGCGACTGGTACAAAATATTAGACGGCGCTCCTTCTAGCGTATCTAGGATGAGCAGGCTTCGTTGTTCCGCAACAGCCCGCTCCTCCGCTGCCTGCATCAGCAGTCTGGCAATGCCTTTGCGCCGCTGCTGGGGCTGCACCATCATTTTGGCGATTTCCGCCCGGTGGGACGCATTTTGCTTTTGCGCCAGCTGGAGCTGTACGGTACCGACAATTCGCTCTCCCTCCTTGGCAACCCACAGCAAAGTGCCCGGCTCCAATACGCCTTGCCAATACCCTTTCGCATCCTCCCTGCTAAGTGGCGGCAGGAAGCCGATCGACGCTCCATCGTCTACGACCTCGACAATGAGCCCGGCTAACTCCTCTAACGTATGCTCATCAAGCTCTGTCAGCTCTGCTACTCGCAACGATTGGCCCATGCCCTCAGCTCCTTTTTCATACTCCTTTTTCATCTCTGTTTCATCCTCTCTAGCATATCCAATTTGTAATTTGAGCTCAATATACTAAACATGATCATCGAATAAATCTTCATTGCCGCGAATAATTTCTGTAAAGACACATCGGAGATGTCCGGCACTATGATGCCAATGGTCAACGTTTTGCGTAGCTACAAGCTTCAAAGCCAAAAAATTGGTGAAACGTTTTTCCTATAGGAGGCTTAAGATGCAAAAAATAAAGCTTTTTTCCGGTACATCCAACCGCAAGCTCGCTGAGCAGGTCTGTTCTTTGCTTGGGCAGCCGCTTGGCGATGTCGCTATTACCCGCCAGCAAAGCGGCGAAATTCACGTTTCCTACCAAGAGCCGATCCGCACCTGCGACGTCTTTATTATTCAAGCGATGTCCCATCCGGTTAATGAACATTTGGTCGAGCTGCTTGTGCTCATTGATGCTGCCAAACGTGCCTCGGCAAATAAAATCAATTTGATTTTGCCCTATTACGGCTATGCCCGGCAAGAGCGAAAAACCGCGCCACGCGAGCCGATTTCGGCGAAGCTAGTCGCCGAGGTGCTGACGACCGTAGGGGCGAACCGCATCGTAACGATTGATCTTCATGCCGATCCGATTCAAGGCTTTTTTGAAATTCCGGTTGACCATTTAACCGCCCTCGACCTTATTATCCATCATTTAAAAAACAAAAATATTGAAAATCCGGTCGTCGTCTCTCCCGATGCAGGACGTGCTTCCACAGCGGAAAAGCTTGCTGGCGAGCTCAATTGCCCATTCGCCATTATGATCAAAAACCGCCCGGCCCACAACCAGACGGAGATTACGCATATTATTGGCGATGTAGCGGGCAAAACGCCGATTATCATTGAGGATTTGATTGATACCGGGAATACAATCGTCAATGTCGTTAATGCCCTTAAGCAAAATGGCGCCGGGAATGCTTATGTTTGTGCGACACATGGGCTTTTTTCGGGAGGGGCACGAAATTTGCTGGCATCGCCTAATATCAGTGAAATCGTCGTCACCGATACGATTGCGATGCAGGAGGAGCATGAAGCTTTTGGTGAAAAGCTTGTCATCCTGCCAATAGCTCCTATAATCGCTGCTGCCGTACAAATTATTATTCAGGGCGGCTCCATCGATACACAGGTAAACTCGGGCAAGGTTTAACATTTGGCTTCCTTGTTCAGCATACATGTATGCCATGTTTGCTCGCGGTTTTGGAGGATGAAGGGCTGCTGTGTCCCTTCCCATCCCTCCTTCCTCCTCGTCCTGTTTGGTTTGATTACCGCATAGGAATGGGACCCACTGCCGTGATCCGCTGCGCGATTTCCTCCGCCTGCAGTAGGGACGACAAAGGATCGGATAAAAAATATTTATTCCATTCCAAGTAAATGACTTCACATGACGGCTTTTTATCCAATTCAGACTTTAGCATCGATTGGGCAGAAGGGCTGCCCTGCGAACTATTCAGCATGAGCAAATAGTCGCCAAGAAACCTGCTAATCGCGCTTCTTTCAATTTGGGCGTATTCAAGCCTCTGCTCCATGATCTCACGGCGTACTTTTTCGGCAGGCTTGAACCCCAGCAGCTCATAGGCAGCTCTGCCTCCACGGCCTTTGCTGTTCCCAACCAAATCGACATGCTCCGACCAATTCGGGTCAGCTATTGTAAATGTCCGCTCAGACGAAACATATGTGCTTACATGATGGCGTACTAGAGAAATTCGCCGTGCGAACTCGTCCAGCCAATTAGCCGCTTCCTTTTTTCGATTCAAAATATGACCCATCGCCTGAATTTCCTCCGCTACAGTCTGGTACGCTTCACTTTGAAAAACAACCGTTGGCGCGATGCGGGCATACGAGGCGTATGCACAGGGGTTCCAGGTAATAATCAAATCCGGCTCCAGTTCCAGCACTTTTTCCAGAGAGATTTGGTTATGGTTGCCGATATTGTTCACCTCCGCATTCATATAGGGCGCAAACCACTCCTTGCTCCCGATCAAAGAATGCGGCGCTCCTAGCGGCGTAACCCCTACCGCCAATACGTGGCCGATATCCCAATCCACGACTACCCGACTAGGCCTATCCGGAACTTGAATGCTGCCCATTGGCGTAGCAATCGTTCTTGTCCTGGTTTCGATGGATTTGCTGTTTGCCCGATTTGCCGTCCCTTCGCTATCCGTTCCTAACCATACCTTTACAGCTGAACCGAGATCTCCAGCTCCTATTTCAAAGGCTGGCCCGTGTTTTTTAAGCTGTTCCCTATAAGACATAGGTGAAATTCCAAAATTTTTTTTAAAATAACGGCTTAATGTAAATCCATTCGCATATCCCACTTGCTCGGCAATATTTTGCAGAGTCGCTTCCGTTTGTCTGAGCAGCCTCGATGCTTGGGCCATGCGAATTTGGGACAGCACACGTCCCGGGCTCGTATGCAGCCGATTTTGGAACAGACGATTTAAATAACGGGGGCTGCAATGAAAAATAACGGCTACGTGCTCAACGGTTATCTGCTCTTTATAATGCTCCGCCAAATAGCCGATGACCTGCATGGTTCGGTCAGGGCTCAAAGCTAGCGCGCGATGCTGCCGAATTTGCTTTAACAGCTCGTACAGCCATTGATAAAATTGTGCGGTCGATTGGATACGCTCCAAATAATCAATGTTTTCCCATTGCTTCTGCAGCTGCACCACATGCTCCAAAAGCGGTGAAGGATAGGACAGCTGCATGCCAAAGTGGGCATTCAAATCCGCAGCTTCCACGGGCAAAGGCCCCAAAAACATATAAACAACCCAATAAAGCTCTATCGCCTCATCGGCTATGACACTTAAATGCGCCCCTTGGCTGCCATGAATGGCATAGCAGGTATCAACCCTGTGCATTTCTTGATTCAGCCACACGATGCCTCGGCCGCGCGTTACAAATAAAAAAGTGTTGGACGGGCATATTTGCGAGCTCGGTACCTGATTACTTTCATATTCATAACGTCGTACATCCAATAGCCGAATTGGCCTATTGTCCCACAGCGCTGCATACTGCTCTATATCCATTAAGAAAGCTCCTATCGTTAGCTTCAAAACAAGCATACGTTCTCATCATATATGATAACAATTCTCAATACAAATATATATCAAGTTCCGAAACGGGTATGCCCTCGGTCCGAATTGGTCATTGTACAATCTGAAAAATTCATCTAAAGTGGGATTTAAATGAAAATTGTTATCAATTAGAAAGAGGGTACAAAATGTTTAGACAACAAGCTTTTTACAAAATGGCATGCCTCGCCATGCTGTTACTTGCAGTATTTCTCTCTGGCTGCACTAATCAAGAGACTACCGATCAAGTGGAAGATGCAGTCGAAATTCCGAAAACCCGGATGATAAACACGTCCCTTGGAGAGATCGAAATCCCTGCTCAGCCAGAGCGCATCATTGTAGATTGGAATATTGGGCATGTGCTCGCTGTAGGCGTCACTCCTATCGGAGTGCCTCACAGCCTTCTCGATTATGGCGAATTTATGCGCAAACCTCTGGAGAATACAGCAGATATCGGAAATCACAATCAGGTTTCACTTGAAAAAATGGTAGAGCTTGAGCCTGATCTCATTATTACATGGAGCAAAGATGCCTATGAGTCCTATTCCAAAATTGCTCCGACGGTCGTTTTCGTGCCCGACGAATATGCTTCCATGGAAGAGGAAGTGACCGCTATGGGCGAAATTTTGAATCGCCAGACGGAAGCAAAAGCATGGAACGAGCAGTTTACCCAAAGGGCAGAAGCCGCACGTAAAAAAGCACAGGCTGCCGTACCAGCTGGTGCCACCTTTACGATAGCTGATTTTAATTGGCTCACTAATGTAGGCATCGTTGGAAAAAGTGCAAACCGAGGCGGTAAAGCGGTATACGACTTGCTCGGCCTCACCCCTGCCACAAAGATTAAGCAGGACTTAATCGATAAAGGCGAGGAAAGCATGGATATCAGCTCCGAGCTGTTCGGAGAATATGTCGGCGATTATCTTCTGCTTATGAAGTCCAAGAACAGTGATAAAGAAGATATTCCCGAAATATGGGCGGGGATGGATGCCATGAAAAATAACCGGGTTTATGAGCTCGATATTCATAAATACCTTTCTGCTGATCCTTATACGACGATTTATCAGGCAGAAGAAATTGCTGAAAAATTAGCTGCCAAGCAAACTAAGCTGGAATAAGTGAAAGAGTAGAGCATAATAGACTTGCTCACGTGTTAAATAATCGTCTTCTTTTGGCGGACAGGCTGGTTCAGCAGGACGTTAAAAAAGGAAGTGCAGAAAGGCAACGATCTGCCTTCCGCACTTCCTTTTTTTCGTTTCCCCTATTAGCTAGGCTCCGTGCCCCACACTAAATTTCCGTTTTGATACAAGGTGACCTTCGTATAATCTGCATAAGTCGTCCGTGTCGAGTTAAAAGAATAATCATCCGTCTCGCTGAAATTTGTCCAATCACTCTTATGAATGCGCGTATGAATTTCGCCAGATGTCCCGCCCGCTGGGATGCTGCCCGCGCCAGAGCCAAAGGACAGCTCTACATAATAATCGGCGCCTGTCCGCGGCGTACTCAGCTTGACGAAGCTGCCCGATACATTACCGTTGCCTACTTGGGCATAGTCGCTGAAGAAGTTTTGCTGTTTTTCCCCGTCAATCGTATACCAGTAGCGGATCTTTAGTCCGCTCATTGCGACGGGAGTCGTCCCGTTATTTTTTATGATGAACTGCGG
Source organism: Paenibacillus liaoningensis (assembly GCF_059609455.1). NCBI lineage: Bacteria > Bacillati > Bacillota > Bacilli > Caryophanales > Paenibacillaceae > Paenibacillus > Paenibacillus liaoningensis. The sequence goes on along the minus strand of NZ_JCAALU010000001.1, from coordinate 150,774 downwards.
CTTAAGCTGGTTATCCCCTGCATTATTATCCCCTACTCGATAAGCTACCGCTAAGGCGCCAGAAGGCTGCTCTGGCCCGGTCGTACCGCTCGGTGTAGCAACGGCTTCAGCCGAGGCTGCTCCCGTACCAGCACTGTTGGCCGCCTGAATAATATAATAATAGGTCGTTCCGTTCGTAACGGCTGTGTCATTATAGACGCTGCCAGATACAGCAGCAGAAAGCGTCGTATATGGCCCGCCGCTCGTCGTTGCCCGTTTCACCGTATACGAGGTCGCGCCGGCTACCGCATTCCAAGCAAGCTGAACCTGCATGCTGCCAGCTGTCGCTGTTAGGCCAGTCGGTGCAGCAGGAACGAGCGGCCCCTCAGGCGTCTGGACCGTTTCCAGCACCGACCAATAGGCAGGCTTGGACTGCAAACGCTCATCGAACAGCAGCGGCCAATTGTTGCGGGTTACCGGGAAGGTGCGAAGCCACGTATGCGCATCATCCTTGCCCCATAAGGTTACATTCGTAACGGTGTCCGTATGCCGCAAAAACACCTGAAACAGCGCTTTGTACAAGTTGGCTTGGCGCTGCTTCAGCTCCGCGGAGAATGTATCGTAGGATTGCGAATTATCCGAATAGACGCTAATGTCGAGCTCGGTAATATGCGTCTCCAGTCCAAGCGCTTTGAACTTGATGATGGAGCTTTCAATTTCCGCAAGTGTTGGATAATAAAGACTAATATGCGTCTGGTGGCCAACGCCATCAACCGGAACGCCTTTGGCCTGCAAACGGGTAATTAAGTTATACAGTGCCTGGCTTTTTGCCGATTCATGTGTATTGTAATCGTTAATGAACAGCTTCACGGTCGGGTCCACTGCGTGGGCGAACTCGAACGCTTTTTCAATATATTCTTCCCCTGCAATTTGATACCACAGGCTGCGGCGCAAGCCATCTGGCTGCGATGCATCGATAACCTCATTAACTACATCCCACGCATAAATTTTGCCCTCATATCGTTCCATTACAGTCTGAATGTGATTTTGCATGCGTGCATACAGCACCGCTTTGCTGACTAAATTTCCGTTCGCATCACGAAACACCCAGTCAGGTGTTTGTGAATGCCAGACTAGTGTATGCCCGCGCACTTGCTGGCCATTTTGCACTCCGAAAGCTACCGCAGCATCTGCCTCCGTAAAATTAAACACATTCTCCTGCGGCTCCGTGCTGTCCCACTTCAGCACATTGCCAGGTGTGACGCTGTTAAAATGCTTGGAAAGCAGCTGTTTATCCGGAACGGTCAGCAGCTCATCATTGGTAAAAGCTGAGCCAATTAAAAATTTTCCGGCAAAGGCATCTTTAAGCGACGGTATGGTGTCTTCAATTATAATCGGTCCAAGATCCGGCTGCCGCTCAAAACGAAAATCATCAAGGTAAAAGGAAGCGGTTGCACTTCCTGGCACCTCAAAATAAACCGCTACCTGTGTGGCTGGCTCAAGCATTTTGAATGTAGCCTGCAGCTTCGTCCAGCCGCTCGCTGTGACCGCTCCAGATGCAATATTTTCATAGCGGGTACCAGCAGGCAATGTGCGCTGAAGAGACATTGAAATATTGGCGTTTGCTGCTCCAGCAGGCAGCTTGACCCAGCCAATAAACTCATACGTTTGCCCAATCTCAAGCTGGCTTGTCACATCAAGAGAAGGCCCATGCCAAGTGCTTGTGCGTCCACTAACCGCCAAGCCGTATGCTCCGCTGCGCGCTGCTGCTGCATTTGCAGCCAAAACCTCCACACTGCCGCGGCCAACCCATTGCTGCACCGTACCATCCTCAAAATCGCTTTGCTGAAGCAAGGTATTCCCGGTTTCCACCGCTTGCACAGGCTTTGCCCAGTAAAGGGGAAGCAATAAACTTACGATAATTAGAAATTTAAGCGCTTTCATAAATGGGTAAAGCTGACGATTGCTCATTCTTTAATTCACTCCTTTTCCTATTCGGGTATGGTAACCACTCACAAATCCGAAGTACTGTCGTTCCACCTACTTAAACGAAGATAACGACTTATACTTGTCTATATTTTTAGACAGACGCGCCTCCTCCCTATTTTGGTTGGAAGAGCCGACCCTTTTGCAAGCAAGATACCCGATAGTTAGAGCTGGGAACGACCCCTATGAAAAATTATACATCTTCCTAGCTAAGCCTACAATATCAATTAATAGGAAAATTTGTAACAAAAACTTGGTCCTTTACCCTAACGAACGCAAGCTTACTGATTATAAGGGGAATAGACACTTACGGTTGGAGCTGGCGTTGGCGCATTTTTTTTGAACGTGATTTTGTCCATTTTGCGATTTACCAGTCCAATTAACTGGTCAGCCATGTAGGAGGTCGAATATTTAAAGCCCGATTCTTCCCAATAAAGAATAACGCCCATTGCAGCTGACATCTGGTAGCTGAGCAAAATTTCATAGTCTAGAGCAGGGCTGCCCACATCCATAGTTATGTGCATATCGCGCCTCATCGACTCCCGAAGCACGTCGTAAAGCTCAAACCCAAAGCTGCGATCTACGGAAAGCAGCGCCTGAAATTCATCTTTATGTTTTTCAATATGGTCAAACAGCTGCAGCGCCGAAGGATAAATATCTTCTGCCTTTACCAGATCCATCCCCTCGTAAGGGATGAGCAACGTCTCTGCAAAGCCAAGCAGAAATTCGCTTCGTATCTCTTGCAGCAGCTCTTCTTTGCCGACAAAATGCTTATAAAAAGTTCCGCGATTGTAATCCGCCCGCTTTGCCACATCAAGTATGGTCACAGCCTCATATCCTCGCTCTAATATGAGCGACACGAATGCAGCTTTAATCGCTTGACGCGTCCTTCTCGTCCTTCGGTCCAGTTGCTTCTCCGTTGCCAATGCGCTCAGCCTCCAAAGCCTATAGGTAATGTTGTCCCTATTATACCTCATTCGATATTCCATAATAAATGTTATCTAATCTCCCACACCTATTAAACACCCAAAGCTTGCATACAGTGGAATACATTTATACATCATAAGCAAAAATCAACAATTAAGTTTCATATGTTCAATTTCCGTCTATAAGTAGACATACATTCTTTACCTGTCACTTACGTGACATTTAAGAAAGTATTGATTATTGTCGTGACAACATTGTGAAGTGTAACCTGTAATGGCACACATACAACTTATTCATACAAGCTGCGCTCGACTAAATTATACGATAAGGATGCGATAAAACATGGTTACAACAACAACGAAAACCACAGTCATTACAGGCGCCGCTGGCGGTATTGGAAAAGAGCTTGCCCGCCGTTTTGTAGAGCGTAAAGTTAATTTGGTACTGGTAGACTTGAAGCTTGAAGCTTTGCAGCAAGTCGTAGCCGAGCTTGGCCTTGACGATTCCAACTCCCTAATCGTAGCAGCAGACGTCTCCAAAGAAGAAGATGTTGAAAACTACGTAAATAAAGCCGTGGAAAAATTCGGCACAATCGATTATTTCGCTAACAATGCCGGTATCGAAGGTCCATCCGGGCTCATCGAAGAGCAAAGCGTGAAAGCACTTGACCTTGTATATAACGTTAACGTTCGCGGCGTATTCCTTGGTCTTCACTACGTCGTTCCTGTTATGAAAAAACAAAAATCCGGCGCGATTTTGAACACTTCATCACTGGCGGGCCTCATGGGCGCACCTGGCATGTCCCCATATATCATGTCCAAGCATGCCGTAATCGGCTTGACTCGCGTTACAGCTAATGAGCTTGCTCCGCTTGGCATTCGTGTCAACGCCGTTCTTCCAGGTACGATCAATACGCGCATGATGCGCCAAATTGAAGAAAACTTCGGCAATCCAGAGGCATTCAAAAAAGCCAATGAAGCCGCAACGCCGATGGGCCGTTACGGTGAGCCGGAAGAAGTAGCTGCTGTAATGAATTTCCTTCTGTCCGATGAAGCATCTTTCGTTACGGCATCGCTTTATACGGTCGATGGCGGTATGGTTGGACAATAGCAAATAAATATATACAACTAATCGAAAAGGAGACTATCTACAATGAAGCTTGAAAATAAAGTCATCATCATTACAGGTGCGGGAAGCGGCATTGGACGTGCGACTGCCTTGAAGCTTGCTGCCGAAGGCGCTATCGTCGTATCCTCCGACTACAATGAAGCTACAGCCAAAGAAACAGCTGAATTGATCAAGCAAGCTGGCGGACAAGCTTCCGCAATTCGCGCTGACGTTTCCAGCGTGGAAGATGTTAAAAACATGATCGACAAAGCAGTTGAAACGCACGGTACGCTTGATGGAATTTTCAACAATGCCGGCGTTGGCGACATTCGCTCCTTTGAGGATCACACACCAGAATACTTCAACCATGTTATTTCTGTAGACCAATTTGGCGTGTACCTGGGCATCTATTATGCCTCGAAGAAAATGAAAGAGCTTGGTGTTAAAGGTATTATTATCAACACCGCTTCCATCTTCGGTTACATGGCTGCTAAAGGCAGCTTTGCTTACCAAGCCGCTAAGGCTGCTGTTGTCATGATGACGAAATCGGCAGCACTGGAGCTTGCTGATGCGGGCATTCGCGTAACTGCAGTCGCACCAGGCTTCATCGATACACCGATTATCAAGGATGGCGATGATTTCAAAAATTTCCTTGCTGAGCAGCATCTGAGCAAAAAGCTCATTCAGCCGGAGCAAATTGCTGATGTTGTAGCTTTCCTCTTCTCCGAAGAAGCTTCCGCAATCAATGGACAAACGATTCCTGTTGAAGATGGCTTCCTCATCTTTAAACGCTCTTAATTGCTACAAACAAGCAGCATCTGCCGATTACTGGCAGGTGCTGTTTTCTTTTTCTGATTAGTGTATTGTTCCTAAAGTTAGGAATATAGAACTATTCACTTTCTAGTTAAAAAGATCGAAATAGTACTAGGATATGGATTATTATATTTTTATAAACAGAAGGAGAATTATCTATGAAATTCCAAACTATTTTGGCCGAAAACACTGAATTAAAAATTACTACTGGTTTTGCAGGACGCTTTTCCGTATTTATTAATGGCAATAAAATTGAAAAATCAAATGATGGCTACCTCTTCCCGCTCAATGGAGAGACGCAGCAAATTACGGTTAGACGGGCGATGCTTGATAACGTACCGAAGGTGACATGGAATGGCCGCGAAGTGCTGCTCGCCAAAAAACTAAAGAGCTATGAATGGATTTTGAGCGCATTGCCTCTGCTGCTGCTCTTTTTGGGCGGTGCTGTAGGCGGTGCAATTGGTGCCATTGCCATGCTTGGAAACGTTAATCTATTCCGCAGCCAGCTTCCTACTGCCGCGAAGGTCCTCCTCTCCCTGCTTATCTCAGGCTCCGCTTTTATCGTCAATATTCTTGTCGCTATGTTCATTTATTCGATGGTCAACGGCTAGAGAAATGTTAAAATGCCCGTACCCGCAAAGCTCCGTCATGAACTACCCTTGTTGTTATCGTCTACTTTTTATAGTATAAATAGGCATAACAAGGGAGCTGATACTGGTATGTACAAGCATGTTATTTTTGATTTTGACGGTACGATTGCCGACTCTGCTGCCGCTGTATTTACCATCTATAATGAAATGGCGGCACAATATCGTTTTAAGCCTGTAACCGAAGAGGAATATAAGAAGCTGAGCCAGCTATCTTTGCAGGAGCGATTTAAAGCGCTTGACGTTCCCTTTTATCGGTTTATGCTGTTTCGCAAAATCAGCAAGGAATTCAAACGTAAATATAATGAGCATGTTGCTTCGATTCCATTTTGTGACGGGATGCAAGATGTACTAAGCCATTTGCTGCAAAGCGGCATCAAGCTATCCGTTATTACATCCAACGCTGCAAACAACGTCGCAGATTTTTTGCAGCCCCACGGCATTCACACCCTGCATGACATACGCAGCTCCAGCGGTCTGTTCGGCAAGCATAAAACCATTCAAACCTATTTGAAACAAAACCGTCTCCGGCCGGAGGACGTGATCTACGTCGGCGATGAGCTGCGGGATATTGTAGCTTCCCATAAATGCGGCATTAAGGTAATCGGAGTCACTTGGGGACTCGACCCTAAGGAACTGCTGGAATCCGGCAAACCTAGTTTTTTAATTGACCAGCCCCAAGAGCTTTTACGTCTAATAGAATCCACCTCTCCTTAACTTCACAGGAGTCGAAAACATACCAGCCTCTACTGAGTGAAAATCTGCCTGTGCAAAATTTACTCATGAAAAATCCCCTATAAGTAAATTGTAACGAGCTTGCTCCACACTGTTTACTTATAGGGGATAATATAAAGCAGGGCTGACCTTAACTTACCATCAACTTTTTTACTTCTCATAGAATCATACTAAGTACTGTGATAATTCAATGAGGTTCCGATCTGGATCTCGAACATAAACAGAGACAATCGGGCCAAGGGCTCCTGTTCTTTTTACTGGCCCTTCCTCAATTTCAACCCCATTTTTATGTAAATGATGCACGACCTCTTCTATGTTTATATCAGTAATAAAACATAAATCGGCAGACCCAGGTAAAGGGTGCTCAGCTTTGGGTTCAAATTCTTTTCCAGCCTCATGCAAATTTATTTTTTGATTACCAAAACGCAAAGCTTTTCGATTCACACCGAACGTCTCTTCCTTCATTCCCAAAACTTGTGTATAAAAGTGTATAGTCGCTTCTAATTTACTGACAGTTAAAACGAAATGATCAAGCCGTTTTATCATCATTTTCCCTCCAGTTTCGACAATCTACGTACTGCTTCAATCTATTTGGCAACAAATTATACCAAAAAAGTGACAACAACAAAATATTGCTTTTAATTTCGCTATAATTAAGAGCCTGCTGCTATACATTGGAACGGCCCAGCAAATCTGCATAGACCAGCTGAGCCGTCCTGATTATTCTAATTGCACAAAATAAACTCTATCGCACGCGATGAACACCCAGAACATCATTAATCGTGCCATCTATCGACACCTGGACAACATCCTGCTTCACTGTTCCATTATTATAATGAGCTGTAAATGTGAAGCTTAATGTTCCTTTGTTAAGCTTTTCAAAGGAAGCATCCCATAGCGCGCCAGCCCATAATGTGCCCGCCGTATTTTTCACCTCCAGCTTCGTTTTATAGCTGTTCATGGCAACTTCAACGCGCTCTGGCTTCGTATCCGTCCCTGTTTCTGTCGCATTCGCTACCAAAATGAACTTTTCGCCTGCCCAAAATACGCTGTATGCACGCGGAGTTTCTTCATCTCCGCCCTGCTTTTTGTTATAGGATTTACGAATGCTGTTCCAATCGTCCGTATGATTGACCATTCCCGCCACTTTCAGCGGCTGCACTTGAACGGTTTGGGAGATCGTTACTGGTTCGGCTAAACCGTCATCTACCGTTACGCTAAGCTGCCATGCGCCAGTCTGCTCCATTTTGAGCTTCGGCCCTGTCTTGGCGTAAGGATAGGAAACGGTATACTCGTACGCATATTTTTGCCCGGAAGGCGACTGAAGCTCCATCTTTAGAGCCAGCGTATCTTTGTCCGGATCAGCTGCAATCGCCTCGAACGTTACCATATCCCCTTCAAAAATCGGTTTCGGAGACCAGTCTACATCAATCGTTGGCGGGCGATTGGTCACAAAATAAATATACGCATATTTCCCTAGATTGCCCGCTACATCCGTATCTATGACCGTCAATCGATACGCTTGTCCGGGAATTAATCCTGTTACTTGATGAGAACGTGCCGCCTGCTGCAGGGCTATGCTGTATTCGGCCGAACCATCGCCATTTAAATCAATCGTCGTCACACTGCCATCTGTATGAACCTTTTGCATATAAAAGACTCGAGCTGCATGGCCTGAGGATGGGGACGCATCGCTAAAAGCATTAAAATTAACCGTTACCGAGGTCGGTTTGATTTCGAGCTGCTCCTCCACATCATCCGGCTGCACGGTATCCACAAAGAAATAGCCGTTGCTGCTGTAAGGCCCCCATACATAACTGTCATAGGCTCTCGCTTTCCAATAATGCAGACCTTCCTGCAAATTGAATGCTGGTATATGACTGGCTGCAGCACTCGCCATATTAGTGTCCAGCACCCTACGATCCACAGCATGGAAAAATACCTCATAATCGATTGCTGTAATAGGATCATTTTCAGGATCAACGGTAAATACTCGCAAGCTCGGACGATTGTTATTCGTATAGATCGGCTCCGATGTTGTTGCCCCGTTATAGCTAAGCAAGTACGTTGTGGGCGGCGAATCAATGATAAAATATACGACGTTGCTATCATCCGACCATGCTCCACGACTGAATACACGCCCCTGCACCTTCACCTTGCGTCCAATATCTATCGTGCCTGCTTCAAGCTGGAAGCTGACATCACTGCCCGGGTATTCTACCTCCAGCGCCGTTTGGCCATTATCCACATAAGTTAGTTTCAAATAAAACTGTTCCTGCGGATCATTTTCTTTATCCCGATATAACCATTTCAGATTAGGATCGCCCAGGACAACTGTTGGAGCGGAAGAAGAACCTGCCGGATAGGTAATGACCATTTCTGGCTTGGACTGATTGACTGCAGGCAGTGCCTCCTTATAAACTCTCGTCTCCGCCCAGAAGCTCCATGCTCCGTGCATGTCCTTCACCTGCTCCTGAACGATCAGCTCGATGCCGGGACGGCTATAAAGCAATCTTTTCCCTGTTGTCCAGGCGCTTTCGTCCGCCCAGCGTGTCCGAAACAAACGATCCGCCAAATAACCGGGAACATCCGGGTCATAAGACGTATCGTGCGTCAAATAATCCAGCGCTTCCCCTCCAGCGTAAACGGTGCCCGTAAACCAAATATCCGGCTGCGCAATCGGTCTGCGGTGCACATAAAGCGATTTTGTAACCGGCTCCGAGAACAAACGGTAATCAGCCAGTCCGGGATTATCCTGTGCCATATAAGTAATGGCATACAATCCGGGCTTTTCGAGCGAATTTAGCGCAGTTCCAAATGCTCTCCCATCATACTGGCTAAGGCCAAGCGTATTGGCAAAATATTTTGGGTTATGCGCGTAGCTCCATTTTTCCGCCAATTTCGCATCCGTCTCAGGATCATTAAACAGCTTATTGTATAAAATCTGTTCGCCTATAAGCACGGCTTCATAGGTTTCCTCTGGAATAGAATCGCCATAATTGGTGCGCTTCACTTGGCTAAACGAGGCTTGCTGCTGACCAAGCGACATTAAGCCTGCTGAACCTTTTTTGTAAGTAGCGTCCGTCGCTTCAAGCTTGTTAACCCCATTAATAGAAACTCGGTGTACACCTGCGAGCGATTCTAGCCTGAAAGCATAAGGGATACCCGCACTTAGCGGCATGGCTGCCTGAGCCAAAACGGTCTTGTTGCCGCTCGTCACTTTGTAAAGCGTAAGGGAGCTGCTCGTCCACTCCAATGCGTACATATTTTTTTCATCTTGAATTTGAATAGCTGCCCCTACTGGTCTATCATTCGATAAATGATTAATGGATAGCTCAAATTCAAGCACCTGATTTCTCATTATGCTATTCGGATCGTAAAGCAGTCCGCCCCATGCCTCACTATCAATCTCAACCGTAGCATCGTTTAGCAGACGCGGCAAATCTCCTGTTGATTCACCTGTGAAAGGAATAACTACTTTTTTGCTCGTGAGTGAGCCTGAATATGGTCCCGTATAGATAACATCTGTTCCGATGCCTAAAACCGAACCATTCGGAAGGACATTGGATGAAGCGTTAAAAGCAACTCCATCATAGCCATTTCCATCTGAATATTTCATCGTTTCCGTCACAAAATAGGCTTTGTTCTCATAAGTTTCCGCACCTAAAGACGGCGTTTGATTAATGCCCAATACACCTGCCCAATGCTGTAATTTTTGAAATGTTGAGCTTGCCCAAACTTGCTGGCCACCCGATGTCTGATAAGTAATTTGATTAAATAGCTTCACACCAGATGCCATTGCCCAAAATTCATCCGAAGGCTGTGAAAAAGGACCGATTAAGCCTGTTTTAGGCCATAAAATTTGCGTCATGATCGGATCGCTTGGCGACGGGCTTTTATCATTTGCAACTATAAAATCGTCCAGCATTCGATATGGATTTCTATCATCGCCTCTCGTTATGGAACCGTCCGGCATTATCAAAAAACCATACGGCGTTGCCATAACTCCTGACTTATTTACCGCTGTTTTCGCGAGCTCGTAAGGGAATTTCAATACATCAATCGTGCCGCTGTTTTTCTCCGGCCTCGTAAAGCTATTCGTTGCTGTACCGTAAGACAGAACGCCACTCACCTGAGAATATCCGTAATTTCCAAACTCAAAACGCATGGAAGTCGCATAGCTTTTCATTCGGTCAGCAGACATCGTAATAGCAGAAAGCATGCCATTGCCCGTAACATGATTGGCTATAAGCTGACCATTAGGGTTTACGACATAAAATAATGCCGTCCAATTATCTTCCGTACCTCTGCGCATGTTTGCAGCCACTAACAAATTGCCATTTGCATCGACATCTACACTGCCGATCTGGTAAACGTTCCATGAATCTATTCCTGCATGTACAAGCTTTGTCCAATACAGCGTTTTTTGTGCGATAGAATATTTAGCTACATAAAGCTTTTGCCGAATTTCAAACGTCCGACCTCCGTTGTTTTCCCGATAAGCGACATACAGAAACTGCCGATCTGGCGAAAAAGCAGTGCCGATGACCTTATTGCTCGGATCGTCCCAATAGCTGCTGCCCGCTGCACCTCCAGTCGCTGGGGGTGCGATGTTAGGGTATTCCTCCAATAGCTGCCCGGTCTCGATGTCATATATGCGCAGCGCATCCCCAGAAACATTCACTGTTCCTTCTTCTAGAAAATAAGCCTGCTTCATTTGGGCTGGATGATATTGATAAAATGCCCCTTTGAATGTGCTTCCGGGATGCACATACGTATGTTCAATCTGGCCTGTCCATACATCACGAATGGAAAACACCCAGTTTTTAGACTCTGGCGGTTTGTAGCTATAAGCATAATAATACCCAGCCTCGGTCATCACTGTCGTTTTGTAGCCAGCATAAATTTGACCGATACTGCCTTCCCATGCCGGCAGCGGCTTCACCTTTTTCGCCAAGTTATAGCTTCCATTAAAATCTGCCCATAGCGCATTGCGGGTCGTTAGATTAACTCCATTTGATTTCCAGCTTGCCTTATTTGTCGCCCCTCCTTCATATGGCGTCTTATTAACCCATGATCGCAAAATCGATTCCGGAGAATATGAGGTAATTGGCGGACCGCTGCTCTCCCCCTGATCCGGCTGCTGCGTCAGGCCGATAGCTGTAAAATCCACACTTGGCGCGCGATTAATAATGTCCGTTTCTACAATAGCAGACTGTGCCGACAAGCCATAATCCTCCGTAACCGTTGCCCGGTACTGCCGCTTGCCAACTGTCGCATATTTTACACTATGCACCTCCTTGTAAGTCCCGTTATACAACGTGTGCCATGGTTCCTCATTAAAATCCCCATCATTGTCACCATCGTAACGCTCTTCAAGCAAAAGGCGCTCCAGCTTGTCGCCATCTGGGCTGCTTGCATCCATATAAATCGTGTTTTCGTTATCGCGCACGCCTTGCTCGGCAGCTAAAAGCGCCACTACAGGCGGCTGATCAGGAACAACCTCCAATGGATAAGCCGTCCATTCGCTTTCTCTCCCTTGAGAATCATGGACCTTGCCTTCAAGAGTGTAGGCTCCTAGCTGATCCGGTGCTTTAGCAGGCCATACACCGACCGTATAAGGACCACTATCATTTTTCTTATAGCGAATTTCCGACTTGCTGAAATCAATGGTCACTCCCCGCTCCGACAGTGGTGAAAACGAGTTATTCAGATGATAAGGCTGCGGGAAGGACCTCCCCTGAATCCAGCGCGTTACACCAGAAATGATGGCGACTGGTTTCGGGTCATTGACATAAAGCAACGCCGTATCTGATTGGCTTTCATAGTCGTTAGATACATTCAGCGTAGCCTTATAAACGCCCGGTTCATTAAAGGTCACCGTGGGATGAGAGAAAGCTTTTTGATCAAAATTAAATTCGTCTAAATTTTCAGTTAATTCCCACGAATAATCGGTATATCCTCGGGCTGTCGCCGATAATGTAGCCCGATCACCGGTGAAAATGGAGGTTGGACTCCAGTTTGCATTCACTTCGAGGATTGGTCTTGGCGCAGGCGTCGGCTCGGATCCTCCATTGGAAGCTGTAGCGATTGGCGTAGATGCTCCCGGCTTTGTAACGGTCGTCGTGCATTCAATGGCCTGCTCCGCTGTCGTTCCGTCCGTGAATGTGACTATGGCGCGCATGACAAATGTCTCGGTGAAGCTGTCTCGGCCACTCAACTGGGTTTTCGGTATTGTGAATGCAAATTTATAGCTGATCGTGTCCAATGCCTGAGCTATGTTCTGCGTCTGATATTGGGTCCCGTCTTCAAGGCGGCCAAATACTTTCCAGTTTTTTATTTTAAGCGAGCCTCGCTGTTTTATCGTTGCAGTAATTGTTGAGTTTACAGTAACGTCTTTGTCTGCAAAGGCAACAGTTGATGGATCAGCTTTGCAGGAGCAGTCGAGGTAGGGCTGGTCTATTGGAGGTAGTTTTTCGTATGTGACTCGGACTTCACCTTCGTAATAGTAGGTTTGTCCTGTCCAATCAGTTGATGCTGAAATAAGGTATTTCATTCCTATAGCATTTCCTGTGCAACCATTACAATCGTTATACGACCAGTTAATATTTGTTTTATCCATCGGAACAGCTACTGAGATATAACCATAACCATCGTTTCCTTTTTTAGCTTCTACTATCTTGTGAAATATCTTCTCGAAATTTTTCGAAGTAACTCGTGCGTCTGTAATTTTAATGGTTGATGGAATTAATTTCTTTATAATTACCGACTCGTTATTAAATGTGTAATACTGAGGACCATCAAACTGGGGGTTTGTAACAACAGCCCATCCTTGAGAATCTTTCATATGAGTAGATATTGTCTTTCCAGTCACATCTTTTGATGGTAGTATTCCTGGGCAAATGGACATGTTACCCTGCCAACAAGCATCGCCAGCAGGCGGTGTTACGTTGTAAGTTACACCATCAACACCTTTAAAGACCCATTCTTTACCGTTTGATCGTCTATTAACGGCAAAATACATATCTGGATTGTAGCCTTCAGATGTGGCGGTTACTTTTGTTCCAGAAAACTTTTTCACTGTTATTTCATTATTTGAATAACTAAAATTACTTTGAGCGCTCCCTGAATTGGTTAACTTCAATTCACCTTTACTATTAGCCACCATTGACCAAAGTTCAAAGGATTTAATTTTATAGCCATCCGGAATCAGTGCATTTACAGTAGTTACATTACTTCTACTAGAAGCTAAATCGAAAAGACCATCTGCCCCTAACTTTACTTTATAACTTTTTGTGATAGTTTCAGAGGTAGCAGCCAATATCGTTGGAGGTTGAATCTGAAAAATACCTATTACTATGGAAAAGATCAGTAGTAATGATAATAACGGTTTTATTTTGCCCATACATCTTTAACTCCTGTCAAATAGTAGTCTTTTTGTGAACTGTATGTTCTCAAATGAATTGGAAATCCTCCATATTTCTTCACTTGTGCTTCTATAACCGTCTTAGGAACGAAAGGAAGTTGCCAATTATACTCGACGTTGTTTTTCGTACCAAAATAAAGCTCCATTTTGTTTTTAAATATGCCCTTGCGTTCAATCGTTTTCATGTCATAATAATAAAATTTATCTTGAATTTGAGTTGCAGCTACATCCCCTTCGCCTTCAGTATACATATAGAAACTAGAAGGGCCACTTTCACTTCTATTCGAATCAACTATTAAGTTTTTACTTACGAGTTTATACCCAAAGACAAGCCCAGGTGTCTTTTTTGGATCTAAATCTTTACCGTTCATCTGATACTCTGCACCCTCCAAATACTCAGCATAATAGCCGTTTTTATCGAGTGGATCCATAATTACTAATTGCTGAATCGATACTTCGAAACCTGACCGCATTTCCTTCGTAAACGGTAGCTTCACCAAATCATCTTGGCCTAACATAGTAATCACATTATGATCATGCCATTTAATCTCAGCGGCACTAGAAGCCCCCTGATCTACCGACAGCTTCCCGCCACCAGCAAGCTTCAGCAGGCGCGTGACGATAACCGCCGCTTGTGCCCGAGTAGTCGTACCATCTGGGTCTATCGTTTCCGCCTTGGCTCCTGTACGCGATAGCAAGCCCGCGTTCACGGCGCGGAACATCAACTCATCCGCCGTCAGCTTTGCTCCGCGATACTCAGCATTTGCTCCGCGTACGGCGAGCTTAGCCATTTCCACGCGTGTTACCGCCTTGCTCAGATCGCCCGTAAAATCGCCTGCGGCATAGATTTTCGCATCAGTCAGCGCCTTCTGATAGCCTGCATACCACGGCTTGCCAGCAGGAGCTGCTGCTGCCTCCACCTTCGTCGTCAGCGCAATAACCTTGAGCAGCTCCGCACGCGTAATCGGATTTTGCGGCTTAAACGTTTGATCCGGATACCCGTTCAAAATTCCCGCCTTCACCGCAGCTTCAATCGATTCCTTCGCCCAGTGTCCTGAAATATCCTTAAACACAGGCGCGGCTGCCTCAGCAACTTTAGAATCTACCGACGTTAACGACAACGTAACCGTAAACACTACCGCCACCAACACTAGCCATACAATAGAGCCTTTCCACCATTGCAATCCCATTTTCCCCATCTTATTTAACCTTCTTCCGATTAGATTAGTTTGCATAAATAATAATAGCCAAAGACTTGCTGGCCCTACTTTTGTCCATTATGATTTTCTTCCCCTTATAGGTTTTCAGCAGTCTAGCCTCTAACGCTTTTCCAGCGTCCAGCTTGACCGCATCCCGGTAAGCCGTATCCGCAGACTCGCCTACATAACGGGCCAAGAGTTCCATTAACAACTCCTTATGTAATGAGGGCTTCTCATATAGCCATATCATCGTTGCTTTTTTCCTGCTGTCATACTCCAACACTAATTTATAATCTGCAGGTTTTCCGCTGCCTTCAGGATTAAGCAGCACCGTTTGACCACTAACCATCACATCGCCCGAAAAGCTTTCGAGTGACAAAACCAGCTGCTTCAGCTCCCCCGTAGATGTATAAGCGGACTGCTCCGTAATGCCCCCAGCAGCCCGAAGCTGCGCAGACTGCCAATTCAGCAACCGATAAATGACCACAATCGCTTCCGCACGCGTCATCTTGCGGCCCATCCCGATCCTCCCGGCAGTATCACCCTTCATTAGGCCAAGCTGCTTGGACATATAGACATAGCCTTTCGTGCTCCCCGCCTTGTCCTCGCCTGCTGCCCGAACGAAAAGCCTCGCCGCTTCTCCGCGCGTGATCGCGTGATTCGGCTTGAACTTGGCAGAATCATATTCCGTCATCTTCAATAGACTGAGCTTCAACCCGGCAGCCAAATAAGGGCGGAACCATCCGGTGTCATCCAGAAAAGGCGTGTCCATATTGGCGACCTTAAGCTGCTGTGCTTTTACGACTGCGGCAAGCAGCTCTGCTCGAGTTACCAGCTTATTCGGTCGAAAGGTACCATCCGCATAACCGCTCACATAACCGGATTGTACCGCCTGCTCCACGGGAATACGGGCCCAATGGCCGTCCATATCGTTTAGCTGCTGCTTCGCCTCTGCTGCCTGGGCATGCAAAACCGGATTAAAGGCAAGCGCGACAACAACCGTTAACATAAATTGATTTTTCTTCATGCGGGGACTCCTTCATAGGTAAAATGGCACAGCCCATCCCCCCATAAAGCGCAAAAAAGCACGCAAAAAACCCAGGAGGATTTAAGCGTGCTTCGCTTCATAATTATTTTATACTTTACCCTATTTTATAAAATATTGTCAATCCATTTTTCGGATCTTTTCGTCACAAAAACTCACCAAACTCCTCATTATGCTCCTAAATTCGCTGATTTTCTGCATAAATAACCAATTTTCTACGTTCAGCAGCCGTTATGCGAGCTATCCAAGCCTAGTCGCTCCTCTTCTTTCACTTGTGATTTTTTCCATATTATCGCACTGCCAAAACCCTTATTTCATTCGCTATCAGCAGCCTTACTGTTCTCGCAAGCGTCTTTCGCCGCCTATACCTCCCCCCCATCTAAAGTCCTACAAATTAAATCACAAGCGCTTCCTTGCCACCCGAAACATTAAACAGTAAGATAGGTTTTAACTTTCTCGCTCAGATTTTCACTTTAACCTAGATGGAGGCCAACAAGATGAAGTGGTTCAAGCGCTATAAGCTGCAGCCAACGCTCGTTATCGTAAGCAGCTTGGTTATTTTGCTGCTGCTTGCGGTGCAGGCGATCATCGTTTACTACTCTACTTCACAGCTAATGTCCGCTAAAATTAGCGATGCTTCGCTGTCACAGCTGGAGCAGACTAATGAGAGCCTGACGCAGCAGATGCAGTCGATTCGCTCGCTAGCACTGTCTATTGTCATTAATCAAAATGTGATTCAAATTTTGGAGGACGGGCGCTGGGGCGCCGACATTTATCAGCAAATCCGCAGCAATGAGTCGATTACTGACCTGCTGTCCAATACGGCCTACTCTCGCTCCGATATTAGCGAAATTATTATCATTACCGACCGCATGAGCATCTACAATTATTCCAATCCTAACGGCATTTATGAGCAGGAACGTATGAAAGATAAGCCTTACTGGGATTATATGAGCAGCCGTACGGAAGGTTTTTTGCCGCCACGTGCCAACGATATTCGAATTGACGGAGCCGGCGCTCATATTATTACATATTTTCGCCACTTCAGGACTTAAATAAGCTAGCAAAGGAAGAGTGCTGCCATGTATATGTTCAGTTATTTTAAAGAAACGGATGAGCGGCTGTTTCTAGCCGAAAGCGAGGATGGCTACAGCTGGCGCGACTTCGCGGGCGGCGAGGCAGTCTTTCAATCGGAGCTGGGCAGCGGGCTAATCCGCGACCCGTTTATTTTGCCAGACCCGAAGCGCGGCCTGTACCACCTCGTTTGGACCGATGGCTGGAGCAGCTGCAGCATTGGCTATGCGCGTTCAGCCGATCTTCTGCACTGGGAAGAGGCGAAGCTGATTCCCGTTATGGAAGCGGAGCCGGATACGCAAAATACGTGGGCGCCGGAAATCTTTTTTGATACCGCCGCTCAGGCTTATCGCATCATCTGGTCCTCAACCATCCAGCCGGGGCCGCGCAATCATCGAATTTGGTCGGTGACGACGACTGACTTTGAGCATTTTTTCAAGCAAGCGCGCGCAATATATCATCGATTTTTTTACTATTGGAAATGACGCCATTGTTCATCCAAGAAGAAAATCAACCTCGTACACACAGCTATTCTGTACAGCGGGAAGGCTGCGCCACTCGGGCTGCTCCAGCAGCCGGCGCTCCTCTCCTTCCGCTTGGCTGTGCCACTTGTCGAACGTGATAAACAGATGGTCAGCTGATAGCAGCGCAAGCTCCTCAAGCGTCATCTTGATCATGCGCGAACCAACCGCTTTGGAAGGAACAGGACCTATCTGTACCGCCGGCGACGGGCATAATCCCAAATCTCCATACAAAACCACAGCAGCAAAGCCTCTGCCTCCGTCTGTATATGACCTGCCCTGCTTGCCCCACTCGTCCAAAATAATCGGCTACGGTATGCAGCAGCGTCCGCCAGCTTTCGCTTAGCTCGCTGAGCACGCATGTGTTCGATATTTGGCGGCATTTCGACAAACCCGTTTATACAAAATGATCATTTAAATGAAAGCGATTACAATAAGTCGGATTTGAACATGTTAGATGTCGTTATCGTCGTAGTGGCATTGAAAGCAACTTCTTATAATGAAAAGGCATCATAAAGGATGACAACAGAGAGGATGATTGTACAATGGGGAAGGTCAGACAAATAAGCGTTGTTGCTTTACTGCTTGCTGTTTTATTCGGAAGCATGCCCATTTACAGCTACGCGAGCATGACGGTGCCTGCTGCTGCGGCAGTATCTGCCGAAATTCAGTCGCTCATCGATCAAGGAATGATTAAGGGCAATGGCAAAGCGCTCAGCGAAAAATATTGGAGCAAGCAAGCGACTCGCGCACAAGCTGCGACGCTGTTTCTTCGTTTGAAAGGCTTAGAGAAAGAAGCGCTTAGCTATTCGGGAAGCGATTCCTTCCCTGATGCGGCGAAAGCAGGCAAAGTGCTTCAGCCGCTGATTAACTATTTGAAAGCTCATCCGCATCTCGGTTGGCTTGCAGATAAGGATGGCCGCTTCGCGCCACAGCAGGCTGTCACCGCGCAGGAATATGCCCGGGTGCTGCTGAAGGCGCTCGGCTATGAAGCTGGCATAGATTATAAAGAAGCCGAGGTGCTGGCTTTTGCAGCCAAGCAGGGGCTAGCCGCATTGAAAACTGGCGGCAAGCTGACCAATGCCCAGCTTGCCACCGCCACGGCGCAAGCGCTGAAAGCAAAGCATAAAATCAGCGGCGAAACGCTGGCCGCGATTATAATTAGACAAGCGGCACAAGCGCCTTTCACTGCCGATGTGACGCAACAGACCGCCTATGGCGCGATTAAAGGCGCCAAGGATGAAGCGAGCAGCACGCTTAGCTGGCTCGGCGTGCCTTATGCGAAGGCGCCAGTCGGCGAGCTTCGCTGGCAAGCACCGCAAGCGCCAGCAGCTTGGACAAGCACGCTGGCGACGACCGCTTTCGCTGCGAATTGCACCCAGCTCGCAGCTGGCAAGGCAGCAGGCAGCGAGGACTGCCTGTATTTGAACATTTGGCGGCCGGCTGACAGCAGCACAAGCCTGCCCGTTCTTGTCTTCGCGCACGGCGGCGGCAATATGACCGGCTCCGGCAAAGATTTCAAAGGCGACCTGCTTGCCGAAGCGACGAACAGCATCGTCGTATCGATCAACTATCGCCTCGGTGCGCTCGGCTTCTTCCATCACCCTTCCCTAGCAACAGGCGATGCGGTTCAGGATTCAGGCAACTATGGGCTGCTGGATATTTTCCAGGCGCTCAAATGGGTGCAGGGCAACATTGGCGGATTCGGCGGAGACGCGGCCAATGTGACGCTTTCCGGCCAATCGGCCGGCGGCCGCGATGTCATGGCGGCCGTCATCTCTCCACTGAGCCAAGGGCTGTTTCAGAAAGCCATTGTGCTCAGCGGCGGCATGACGACCGCGCCTACGGCGGACGGCGACGCCAAGGTGAACAGCGTGCTGGCGAAGCTGGCCGCTGCGGATGGCACAGCCGCCGATGAAGCGGCGGCTGCCAAGTGGGTGGCTGGCCAAACAGCCGAGCAGCTCGCGGCATATTTGCGCAAGCAGCCTGCTGCCGACCTCGTGCAGCAGTTTGGTGGAACGGCCATCCGCATGGCGCCGTTCCCGCATTTATTTAGCGATGGCACGGTGCTGCCAGCGGAGGGCTTTAACGTATTGAAGAGCGGCAAATATGCGCAGCTTCCGATGATTTTGGGCAGCACAGCGACGGAGTTTTCCGCCTTCGCCTTGAGCGATCCCTCATTCGCTGCTGGCTTCGCTGACGGCAGCCTGCTGAAGGACCCGGTGAAGGGGCCACAATATGCAGCAGCTATCAAATATGGCAGCGAGCTGTATTCCGGCTTCAATGCAGAGCGCGCAGCCGAGGTACTGACGGCACGCTCTGGACAGCCAGCCGTTTATGCGTACCGTTTTGCATGGGGCACACAGGATGGCGTCATTTCGAGCAGCCTGCAGCAGTTGATTGGCGCAACGCACGGCGCTGACATGGATTTCATTCTCGGACGCAAAGCTGGCATTGCTGCGTATTTCCCTGACGGCTATTTCTCCGAGCAAAATGAGCCTGGTCGCAATGAACTGACAGCAGCCATTCACGGTTACTGGAAAAACTTCCTCTACACCGGCAATCCAAATGCCAGCTTCCTGCCAGCATGGACACCGTGGACGGCGAAGAATGGCGCTGATCGCATTTTGCGTCTGGATGCTTCAAATGAGCATCAGACGATTCATATGTCGAATGAATATTACAAGAAAGCAGATGTGCTTTCCCGCATGGAAAAAGAGCTACCAGCCGACACCTTAAAGCTTCTGCAAGAAAACGTATTGGCGGGCAGATTTTTCTGGTAAGCCTCATTCGCAGCGTTAAGCATTTATCTTAGTGTAGTGAAGACTAGTGTAGTGTAGAGTAAAGTACTGATAAACACAGCCTTGCCTCGACATATCTGCAACCATATAAAAAAAACAGCCCGGCAGCGTCCATTCAGGACAGCTGCCGGGCTGTTAATGCTCTATTTTCAACCGCAAATAGTGCGCTTGCTTATTTAAACGTAACGGAGCTTATTACATCGTCCGTCGTTTTTTTCGTTTCATCATCCAAATAAGTCGTAATCAGGTTGAACGCATAGCCTTCCAGAATCGCACTGTAGTAATGCTGCGTAACCGTCACTTCGCCTGCATTGATTGTAACTTCCATCATATCAAAATCTTTGCCGCCAACTTTCGTCGAGACGATATCTTTGTATTCGTAAGGCAATTGGCTCTCGACCATGAATTTTTTGGATGCTTCCAAATAGTCTTTGCCTGTTTTGATGCCTTGCAGCATGCTCAGCTTTTCCGCAATCGCCATAACGGATGCTCCCGTCTGCTCTCCCCCGATCGGGTATTGCGAAGCCATCAACAAATTAAGCGTCTTCGTTTGAGCGTAGTCGAGCTGTTTTTTCTTTTTATCATCGTTGCCGACAATCGCTTCTCCAACCTCACTAGTCAGTTGGTTCATCGTTTCAGCATCTTGATATTCCCACTCTTCCGGGAAGTTCAGCGATACGCCGAAATATTCATTGCTATACGTTCCTTTTGCTGTCGTCCCTAGATCAACATCTTTCGTGCTGCCTCCGCATGCTGCAACCAATACAGCTACAAGCACGAGCAGCAGCGATAAGGAACCTAGCTTCTTTTTAGACATTTTAGACATAATACCCTCCGATAAATATTCTCTATTTGTGTACTTCGAAAGTGTAGCATAGACCCTATTATTTTCCACCTACAAAAAACTATAGGTTGTTTTTTACAAATAAGCGCATTTACTGGCGATAGATACCGCTTCTGTACTCGATTGCACACCAAGCTTCTCAAAAATCATTCGCTTATGATGATTGACCGTACTCTCCTTAATTTTGAGCTTCAATGCAATCGCCTTGACCTTCATTCCCTGTGAGATCAGCTGCAGCACCTTAAGCTGGCGTTCCGTTAATTGCACCGTGCCCAGCCCTTGGTCCAAATCCTCCGCAGCCTGCTGCTTGTCGTAACGGAACAGCATGTCGGTCGGAATCAGCTTGGCTATCGCAATCAGCTCGCTTTTCATATCCGCATTAATCGTGGACACATCCAAATAACCGACCGTTTCCCCATTCACCTCAAGAGGGGTAGAGAAGCAGTGCCAGCTTTGAAAAAGAGGGCTTCCATGCTGCTCCGGCAGTAAATATACCGGTCCATTCGATGCCATCGCTGCCGAAATCGCATTGACGCCGCAGCTTTTTTCAGTAAAGTACATGCCAAGGCGCAGCTTCGATTTGGCAACCGTCTGTTTCAAATTGTCGCTGTAATCCATGGCAAGCAGAACGCCCTTCGCATCAGTCAGCAGAAATAAATAATTGCCTGTGAGATGATCCTTAATGGTAGAGAGACTATCGTGGAAAGCCGTAATCAACGGTTTATTTTGAAGGGAAATGCTTTCGAATTGCTGCTTGGGGGCGAACGATGCGGTGGACTTGCGATATTCTTCTATATGGCCTCCACCCCACCGCTGGCGCAGAGTCTTGATCGTTTGTGGCATGGTCGTGCTATTCCTCCCTGCTTAACTCACTCTTATACTTATCGGTCAAACTTGGCAAAAACTTGAATCTCTTCACGGTACCGGATATTTTATGCTTTATGGCCTTTTACCCCAGACAGCTAAGTTATAATCGCATTTTTTGGAAAATAGCCCTGAGCCCCAGCAAACTGTGACGTCTGCTTCATGCTTTATTTCTCTAGTTCCAGCATTGAATCTTGCTAACCATCATCAATCTTCCTCCATTTTCCGATATAATGAACAAGAAGCCAACATTCATCGCTATCCCTTCATCAGGGCGCTTCAGAGAGGAGCTTCATATGACTATCGACGTTTTGGAACGGAATAATGTAAAGGTAATGGGTACAGGCAGCAAAACGATTGTTTTTGCTCATGGCTTTGGATGCGATCAGGATATGTGGCGTTATATGGTTCCTAGCTTTGTAGACAACTATCGAATTGTATTGTTTGATTATGTAGGCTCTGGAAAATCGCAAATTCACAATTACGATTCAAAAAAATATAATGACCTAGAGGGCTACGCCCAGGATGTGCTGGATGTAATGGAAACGCTGGATTTGCGAGATGCTATTTTCGTCGGCCATTCGGTTAGCAGCATGATTGGCATGCTCGCTTCCATTCATGATGCTAAATATTTCGAGCGTATCGTTATGCTCGGTCCTTCTCCGCGCTATGTGAACGATCTTCCGGATTATTACGGAGGTTTTGACAAACGCGATATAGAAGAATTGCTTTCCATGATGGAAATGAATTTCATTGGCTGGGCCAGCTACTTGGCTCCCATTGTCATGCAAAATAGCGAGCGCAAGGAATTAAGCGAGGAATTGGAAAAAAGCTTCTGCTCCAGAGACCCGCATATCGCGAGGCAGTTCGCAGAAGTTACTTTTTTCTCCGATTGCCGTGTCAGCCTTCAGCATGCATCTGTGCCTACACTGATTCTTCAATGCACCGACGATAGTATCGCTCCGGTTGAAGTAGGCCATTACTTGCATGCCCATCTCAAAAACAGCGTCCTTCGGCAGATGACAGCGACCGGGCATTATCCGCATTTAAGTCAGCCTGAAGAGACGAGCCAGATGATTAAAGAATATTTAGCAAGTGTTTAGTAGGCAAGGTGAAACGGCTTTCGCCGTCCTCTGGCGGCGCGGCGCGTTTCAATCCGAGAAATATAGAGGAAGGATGGGAACATCATATCCTTTCCTATATTTTAAAGAAAGGCAGCCCTTATATGGATATTCAATTAGATAAAGCTCCCTGCGGATATTTCTCCATATCGGACGCAGGCTTGATTCAATCGGTTAATCAGACTTTACTGGACATGCTGCACTATGAGCGCGATGAGCTGCTTGGCCAGCATATTCATTCCACCATGTCGGTGACGAACAAAATGTTTTTTCAAACGTATTTTTATCCGTACATTCAATTGTATGGGCGCGTCGATGAAATGTACTTTTCTTTTCGGACGAGCAGCCATGAAGATGTGCCTGTATTGCTGAACGGGGTTCGCCAGGAGCGTGACGGGGTTACCTTCATTGACTGCGTTGTGTTAGTGATGCGCAAGCGAATCGAGCACGAGAAGGATATTTTACAAACCAAGACGAAGCTTGAAGAGTTGTATCAGGCCACTCATGAAGCCAATAAGAAGCTCGAGCTCCTGCATGAGGAGTATGAGCTTAAACAGCAGGAGCTGTTAGGGATCAACCATCGCCTCGAAACGATGGCCTCCACGGATGCGCTGACCGGGCTTAAAAATCGGCGTTTTTTCCAGGACAGCTTGCTGGCACAGCTTGCCTTGTTCCAAGAAACACAGCAGCCCTTCTCGCTGCTCATTATTGATATCGACCATTTCAAAAAGATTAATGACACCTACGGACATCCCGTCGGCGATCTTGTGCTGACCAATCTGGCCCGTTTGCTGCAAACGATGTCTCGGGAGAAGGACATTGCCGCCCGCTATGGGGGCGAGGAATTCGTCATCATTCTTTCCGGCGCCAATCAGGAAAAAGCGATCGTTGCCGCAGAACGATACTGCACGACAACCGCTTCTATGGATTGGGGAGAGTACAGTATTACAGTCAGCATTGGCGCAGCAACCGTTACACCGGGCGACACGGACCAGACGCTGATCCATAAAGCGGATACTGCACTCTATGCTTCAAAGACGGGCGGAAGAAACCGCATTACTCATGCGGATCATTTAGTGAACAGCAAGTAGCAGGCAGTAGGATAGATAGGACTCCAAGTAAAAAAGAAGAAGCCACCTGCGCTGCGAGGCGAAGACGGCTTCTTCTTTTGCTTTATTTCACACTTACTAGATTGCCGAAATGCGCGCTATTCGCCAACTAAATCGTGCAGCAGCTCGGCTGTCGGTCTCTTAAGCTCTCGCCTCAACCGCCACCCATAGCTCATTACGGTTTTCTTCTGGCGGCAAATAACATTCGATAGCCGGCAATTCGGCGAGCCGATAGGCTGAGGTAGGCAGCCATTCCGTATACAGCCGCTTCCAAATACCGGCCAGCTGATCTGGTCCGCCCTCCACTTCAAATACCACCCATGATGATGGCGAAAACTCTCGGCGGACCATAGCTTCAGGAGCCTCTTGCTCTGTTTCAATTGCTAAAATGTAGTTCAAAAACTCATTTTGCCCGTGCCCTCCGTCCGCACATACGCCAAGTATGCCACGGATACCGGGTTCGGCTGCGCGGATTTCCCATAGCTTTTCAAACAGTCCAGCCTGTGCTGCCTCAGCCCATAAACGCGGTACCGTCTCAAACACCTCGCTATTGCGCACCTGCTCCGAAAGACCAACGACAGAAAATGCGCCAAGCTCCTCGATTCGATAATTCATTGCTGCCGCTCCTTTTACTGAAATTTGAAAGGATAGTCGCGGATAGGCCTTCAGCTTTGTACCGGCACTTCTCGCAGCAGTCGGTGTAGTACCATGCAGCTGCTGGAAAGCACGGGCGAACGCTTCGGGGGAATCGTAACCATATTTGAGCGCCACATCGATAACCTTTACCGTGCTGTTTTGCAGCTCAAACGCTGCCAGACTGAGCCGTCGTCTGCGAATGTATTCCGATAACGACACCTCCATAATGTAGGGGAACATCCGCTGAAAATGATAGAGTGAACATCCCGCTATATGGGCTGCTTCCGCATAATCAATCTCATCAGCCAAATGATCTTCAATATAGCCAATGGCTGCGTTCATATGTAATACCCAATCCATTATCCAGCCCTCCTCTGCTCACTACTATACTTAAAGTAACATAAAATAGCCTTGCATTCTCTGCACAAGAATGCAAGGCTTCTCCCTGTAACGTATTATCCCTCTCGTTCCAGCGACGGGCTGTTCACCTCTGCGCTCTTCCCGCCTGCTACGGACTGCCATAACATAAAGCAGCCAGACCCGAGAGACAGCAAGAAGAAGAACAAAGCGAGCAGCGGCAGCGGCGACCATTCCAGCATGGCTCCGCCGATCCAAGTTTGCCAGCCTACTTCAAGCAAGCCCAGTATATAGGCAGCTCCCGCCACATGCACCCACTTGCGGCGCTCCTGCGGGCGCAGCCTCGTGCGCTCCGACAGCCATGCGACAAGCGGTACAGCTTGGATCGCATGAAAACCCAGACCATGAAGCCAGATGATATTCCCATTCCCGCCTGTCATGCGGCTCCCCGTCAAGGAAATCCAAATGCCAGCGGCGAAGGAAAGCAATATCGCCACCATCGCATAGCGGATGGCAAGCACCAGCTCCGGTCTTAGCTTATACGATCTGCTGCGGAAGAAAGCAACGGCCAACACGCAATAAAACACGATCAGCAGCATGGCCACAAGGCTAAAACCGGCTGCCACAGCTATATCAAAGACTGTACCGCCTTCTGCAAAACGCGGATTCATGCCGCGCATATTTTGTACATTTTCAGCGAAATACGAATACATGGAAAGAACCGCATAAGACCAGCGAAAAATCGCCTTGCCTCTCGTGCTCATAGCGGACAAAGGCAATATCGCCGCTGTCGAAAGCAAAAAAATACCCAATGCCGCATTAAAGGAAGCCGCTTTGCTTACATCCCCTTTTGGCGCAACCTCGCCACCATAGAGCAGCATCCAGACCACGCATACCGCTGCCAGCACAAAGCCAAATATGCCTAGTGACGCCAGCAGGCCCTCCCCCTGAAACAGACGAACCTTCTTTGCTGGCTCCTCCCATTGCGAGCCCGCTTCCGCACCTAAATTCCTAATCATATTATCCCATCCATTCCCTATTAGCTTCTTGCCTTAACTTTAAAGGAATGGACAGGGTAACCGGAACGGACCTTTATCCAGTATTTCACTGAACGGAAAGCGGATATTGCCTCAGGCTCAAGACGGAGAGATCATTTCCCCAATCATCCCTTTTAACTGATGAATGCCTAAATCAGTATTCGTCATAATAACGGTTCCCGTTCCTGTGAATGGGAAAGCAACTAGCATACATTGAAAGCCTACGCCCCAGCCGAGCGAGGAAATTTCCAGCTCATGCTTGGAATGGTCTAGAAAAAGGCCAAGCCCCGTCCATTCTGTAACGCCTTGAGGGGTAACGAGCTCCTTCGCATAGCTTGCGGACAATCCTATTTCACTTTGATCTTTAAGAGCATTCATTAATTCCACAACTAAAATGGCCAAGTCCGACGGCGTTGTCCAAAGCCCGGCTGCTGCCGGATAAGGATAAATCGGATATTTCCCTTCCACTGCCTTTCCCTGCTTATCGTGTCCACAGCAAACTCTCCCGCTCATTGCTTCTAATAATGATGGACGAAACGTGCTGTTGTTCATATGTAAAGGTTCAAATATAAGCTCGCTCATGACGATTTCAAAGGGCTTCCCTGAAACATCCTCTATGAGCTGCTGAATGATGCAATAGCCTGCATCTGAATATTGAAAGTCGCTTCCCGGCTCATATTCCACCTTAATAGGCACTTTGCAATAAGACGTCTCTCCCTCTAACAACGCCACCATTGGAGGAAAAAGCGCCCTGGAATGAAGCTCGTCAAATCCTCCCTCTGGATCAACAATGCCCGCTTGATGGCTAAGCAGCTTCCTAAGAGTCACTTTGCTGCTAGCAGTCCATGGATGACCCGGAACCTTCCATGAAATGAGCCTATCATTTACATCCTCATCTAATGCTAGAAGACCATCCTCGACCAATTTCATAACGAGCATAGCTGTTAAAAACTTGCTAATGGAACATGCGTTGAAAATCGTATCGCTATTCACCAGATGCGAGGCTCCTTGCTCCAGAACACCAAAGCACTCTGCCTCGCTCAACTGCCCCTGCCGAATAAACACAGCACTTAAACCTGCCACTCCATAATGCCCCATGCGTTCAACTACATTAATATTTAATGGCATACTCTGATCCAGCCCTCTCTCATTCCAATTCGTTCCAGTCACCCCTCCACATTATAGAACACATGTTCTTATAATTCAACCATTTATGATAAGCTTTAACCTGCTCCCGTCAAAAATAAAAATGCCGAATGGATAAGCTCCATTCGACATTCCCTTTTGGCCTTTCTCTATCCAATCACCATGCAAAATCTAAGAAGAAATCTGCCAGCCCGCCGTCTGCTGCTGCAGCTTCCATAGCCGCGCATACAAGCGGTCCGCGCCCAATAGCTCCTCATGCTGGCCCTGCTCAACGATTCGGCCTTGATCCAGCACAATAATTTGGTCGGCACTCATAACCGTCTTGAGCAGATGGGCGATGGCAATAACGGTACGCCCTTGAATGAGGCGGTCGATCGCCTGCTGAATATCGGCTTCATTTTCAGGATCGAGCGAAGCCGTCGCTTCATCCAGCAGCACAATCGGAGCATCCTTCAGTATCGCCCGCGCAATTGAAATGCGCTGCTTCTCCCCGCCGGACAATGTGCTTCCGCCTTCTCCAACTAGCGTTTCATAGCCTTGCGGCAGCTTCATAATAAAATTATGGCAGCATGCCTGGCGAGCCGCTTCCTCTACTTCGTGCTGGGTCGCCCCAGCTTTGCCGACACTTATATTATTCGCAATTGTATCCTGGAACAAATACACATCCTGAAATACCATGGATACTTTGCGCAGCAGCGCCTCCGGGTTCATCTCCCGAATGTCCTCCCCGCTGAGCAGCACCTGCCCCTCGCTTGGATCGTAGAAACGGGCAATCAGCCGCAGCATCGTGCTTTTGCCGCTGCCCGAAGGGCCGACCAGCGCGGTGAAGGAGCCTGACGGCAAGCTTAGACTTGCCTGCTGAATAACGGCATGCTCATTATAGCCGAACGTCACCTTGTCAAAAACGAGATCATGACCAGCAGGAGGCTGCTTCTCTCCAGGCATGACGGGCTCCTTCATCAGCTCAATGATTCGTTTTCCCGCCTGCTCATTGTAGCGGAACTCTGTAAAGCTAGTCAGCGCCGTCGTCAACGGATCATAAATTCTCGTGCCTATTAGCAAAAAGGTAACGAAGGTGATCAAATTAAGGCTGCCTCCAGCAAGCAAATATACCCCGACAATGGTCATTAGCGTTAATCCCGCGCGAAGAAAGGCGATTGCACTCAGCACGACTGGACCCAGAAGCCCCTCAATCCGAATGCTGTGACGCATAAAATCTTTAAATGATTGCTCAAGCCGCACGAAGCGCTCTCCCGTCAAATTAAAAGCCTTAATCACCTGAATGCCATTCAAATATTCCTGGAGCCGATTGGAGGCATTGATTTTCGCCGCCATATGGTTCGCACCCAGCCTACGGGTTAGTCCCGAGGTCGCCAGTACGATGACAATCGTAAAGGGCAGCGTCGCGAACAGCGCCAAAGCGAGCCGCCAGTCCAGCAGCGACAGCCCAATCAAAGCTAAAATCGGCGTCAGGGCAGCGGCAAACAGCTGCGGCGCCACATGGGAAATACCATGCTCAACGAGCGCAAAATCCCCCATCATCATATTGGCGAGATCGCCGGGATCACGCTTATTCAAATACCCGAGCGACAGCTTGCGCAAATGCTCCGCAAGACGGCTTCTGCCATCGACCGCTGCGGTGTAGGCACCGCGGAATTGCGCGCGATAGGCGGGTATTTCGCTTAAATAAAGCAGCACCAACGCCCCAATCATGCTGGCGCATACCCACCAAAGCCTCGTCATATCAAGAGCTGTACCCGGTTCGGCAAACGAAGTAAAGATAAGCTGCGCCACCTCAACGAGCATAATAAAAGGAATAATCGCTACCAGGTTGGAGAGCGTTGTATATGCAATTGGCTTCCATAATGCTTTTGGATTACCTGCTGTTATATTGCTCAGCATTCCCATGTTTGTTCCCTGCCTCCTTCCCTGCTCCAATTCGCCAGCCTGTTGCTGCCGTATAAGCGTTCCATAGCTTCGAATACAGCCCCCCGGCGGCGACTAGCTGCTCATGCTTGCCACGCTCGGCAATACAGCCCTCGTCCATGACAATAATTTGCGACGCATCGCGAATCGTAGACAGCCGGTGCGCAATGACGATAACCGTCTTGCCCTTCGTCAGCTCCTTCAATGCAAGCTGCATTTCAAATTCGTTTTCCGGATCGGCAAAAGCCGTTGCTTCATCCAGCACAAGCACTGGCGCATTTTTCAAAATCGCTCTCGCTACCGCAATACGCTGCTCCTCGCCACCTGACAAATAAACGCCGCCCTCGCCAATCAGCGTATGGTAGCCCTGCGGAAGCTGAGTGATAAACGTATCGCACTGTGCCGCTTTCGCTGCTGCATATACCGCTTCTGGCTTAGCATCAGGCACGCCGATCGCAATGTTATTGTAGACGGTATCGTAAAATAGAAACGTCTGCTGAAAAACAAACGCTACCGTATTCATTAACTCCTCCGTCGCCATATCGCGGATATCGACGCCGCCAATTTGAATCGCTCCTTCACGGACATCCCAGAAGCGAGGAAGCAAGCTTGCCACCGTCGATTTCCCCGCCCCCGATGGCCCAACGAGCGCCGTTACTTCCCCCTGCTGCGCCACAAAGCTCACGTTGGACAACACGAGACTGTCGGCCTGTCCATAAGAGAAGGATACATCATGAAAGGTCACCTCGTAGGAAACCGGACGTTTAGGAAATTCCGGCTCTGGTACGGGCTGCTCGGCGAAAATTTTGTCAATTCGCTCAACCCCTTCATTTATGTCGCGCAGCCCAGATGCAAGATGCATAATCTTGAACATCGGCGCGGTAATGCCCGGCGACAAAATGAGGAAGAACAGCAGCACAGCGGCAAAAGCCACATTGCCCGGATCACGCTGGAGCAGGAACACGCCTACTGGCAGGATGAAGGCTGTGAATGAGCCGAGAACGACTTTGAACGATAAAAAACCATACTGAAATTGATCCGTATATTTCACGCAAAAATCCCGGTATTTGACCATATCCTCATAAAATTGACGGAAGGAAAACACCGTCTGCCCAAATACTTTAATGACTGGCATTCCCCGCACGTATTGAATGGCTGAACCATTCAGCCGCTCCAGCGAATCATAATACTGCTTGATGCTTTCCTGCTTCTTCGAGCCTGACATCATCAGCATTTGCAGCACGAAGCCCAGCACAATCGGAATCAGGCAGGCAGCAGCGAGCCACACATTCAGCCAAAACATGGCGATAATCATTATAACGATCGTGACTGCCATATGAATGAGATCCGGCAGCTGATGCGCGACGAACGTCTCGACCTTCTCAACATTTTGATCCAGCGTCTTCTTGACTGCTCCGGTCGAGGTGCTGTTTAGCCAGCCGAGTGGCAGACGGCCAATATGCGAGGACAGCTTCACCCGCAGGCCATACAAAATCCGAAACGCCGCAATATGCGAAGCCAGACCGCCGCCATACATCAGGAGCAAACTGGCTAACAGGCCGCCTAGTGCAACGAGGCCCCAACGAATCATTAGCCCGCTGTCCGCTGCTGCCGGGTTCGCCGCATGCTCCAGCAGTTCTTTTATTATAAAATAGACCGATATATATGGAATCAGCATGCATATGGCACTTAATGCGGAAAAAATCCCTGATACAGCAAGCAGCCCTCGGCGTTCTCCCGCCAATTCCAGCAGCCTTGCGATTCCCTTTTTCCCTGCGATTTCTCCAGCTGTTTTTCCAGCCATGATAGCTTCCTCTCCTTCAGGCAAAAATCATCGGGACGTGCTGCCCTACAGCCACGTCATTTTTTTATCAGCCGAAATGCGGTTGCCAGGTGCTGGCTTCTGATCGAAGTACCCTAAATACAGCATGCCGGCGATGCGCTCATCGCTGCGTATTCCGAGTGAGCTGCAGAAGGGCGCGCTTCCGCATAACGTGTCATCAATCGACCACACCATGCCGATGCCCTGCTCCCAAGCGCACAGCTGAAAATTCTGAATCAATGCGCACGCCGCTGCAAAATCCTCATCGCGCTTCACCTTGCTTTTCTCCTCCTTCACGACGACCAAGGTGAAACCGCTGTCGCCGTCATTTGGCGGCGCAGCGCGTTTCATTCCGAGAAATATAGAGAATGGATGAGAAAATCATATCCTTTCCTATATTTGAACAAAACCGCAGGTATTAGCTGAATTTTGTCCTTGTACATTTGCTTGATTTTGCTCGGCATCAGCTTATAGCGCTTGAGCTCCGACAGCGAACCCACCATATGATCCGCCAGCCTCGCCTTCGACTCCATCTCAGTCGCACAAATGAACCGCCATGGCTCGCGCAGCTTATGATTTGGCGCCCACACCGCGATATTCATCAGCTCCAGGATCGTCTCCTGCGAAAGCGGCTGTGTATTAAACTTCCGGATCGTCCTTCTGTCTTTAATCAATTCCTGTATATTCAAGCGAAAATCCTCCCCTTATGACACTACTATTGAGAAACATTATCATCATTAATGAATATCAGCTACCTCTGGACGGATTATTCCTGACGGTGGACGGAGATGCAGCCGCATAGCAGCCATTTTATATGAGAAAAAGCCGGAGCCGTGGCGGCGTTATCGTCATTTCTAACGTTAACGTCGCCGTGGCTCCGGCTCTCCTATACTTTTCAAGCGGGTTGCCACTCACATCGAGCGGCTCTGCTGCCTGGCATATTCGCTTGGATTAACCCCAAACGTTTTGCGGAACAACGAGGCAAAATGGCTCATATTCGTATACCCGACCATAATCGCCGCTTCACTGACATTCATTCTCCCCTGCTCCAGCAGCAGCTTCGCTTCCCTCATCCGCTCCTCGCGAATATAGCCGAACACGGTTGTGCCAAACAGCTCTTTAAAGCCTGCCTTGAGCTTAAAATCATTCAGTCCCGTCTGGCGCGCCAGCTCCAGCAAGCCCGGCGGATTGGTGCGGTTGTGGTATAAAATGTTTTTCGCCAGATGAAGCCGCTCCACATCGGCTGTCTTTAAGCGCGAAGCGGCGGATTCCAGCTCGCTCTTCTGCTCCAGCCCGTACCAGAACAAGGCAATCAGCTCAAACGCTTTGCCCTCCAAATAATGCTGCCGAATAGGGCCGGTATACGGGCAATTCTTCAATTGATCGAACACCTGCTTAATTTCCGGTGTCAGCTGCTGCTGCTCGCAATAAAACGTATCGCCAGCCTGCCAAGGGAAATACGAGAATAGATGCTTCCATATTCTAAAATCGATTCGCAGCTCCATATGGGCCAACCGATCCGAATGCAATTGCTCGAAATGGATGCGCGTATCGTGCAAATAGATCATTTGCGTCCCGCCCGAGCCCATCGCCCGCTCCCCTCGCCTGCCCTCAATCGTCCAACAGCCATTGCCATGCTGCGTTAATGAAATTTCCAAATGCGGATACTGCACGTCAATATAAAAAATATGATTTTCATGCAGCTTCACATCAATCGTATGCAGCTCCATGCCCGGCCGCAGGCGCGTGCGCTGCAAATAGCCGTCTCCCCATTGCTCAGGAAGCTTAACCGTATCTGCAAGCTGCTCCACCGGAACGCCTAGCTCTACACCAATCCATTCATTATATAAAGATTCGATATGTTGGGCTTCCAACGTATGTTTCATCCTTATTTACCCACCTTTATTGAGAAACGTTTTCAATTAAAATTGTATCAGTATCGAGCCGGAATGAAAAGCATTAATGTGAATTGTACTCTTTATTCAGCAATGATAGACTGGGTAGCAAATAAAAATAACAGGTGATTAACGATGAACCCCATTACCTATGAGCTGCTTGGAGCCTCCTTGCTTGCAGATAACGGGACGACGAGCCCGTCCGTCCTTGCCTTTACGACTTTCCCGGCGATTATCGTTCCAACGGAAGCAATCGTTGTCGGGTCGGATAGCAATACTTATCCAGTAGAGAAAGGGCAAGCGATTTTGCTGCGGCAAGCAGAAAATAATCTGCATCTCAGAAGCACGGATGGCAAGCCATTCCAGCCCATCTACGGCATTTCGTTCAACAGCTACCGAATAACGGAGCGTGGAAAAAGCCGGCTGGTCTATGAGCTAAGCAGCGAGCAGTTGCCAGAACACGGGCAGCTGCTCGAATTTCCGCGCCAGGCTGCGGGCCTGCTGCATGAGCTGCTGCAGGTGGTTAAGCTGACAGGGTCTATTCAAAATACGCCAAGGCTGCATTTCATGCTGCATGAGCTGCTGGATTTGCTTTTTTCCCGCGATTTGTACAGCAACCATTATTTGAAAAAGGATAAGCCTATTCATCAGGTGCTTGCTTATATGAAGCAGCATTACCGCTCGCCGCTCAGCCGTGCTTATTTGGCGAAAATGGCCGGCTTCAACGAAAGCTATTTCTCCTCGCTGTTCCGCAAGGAAACCGGCTGGAGCTTCGCCGAATATGTATACCGGCTGCGCATTGACGAGGCCAAGCTGCTGCTGCTGCTCACCAACGATAAAATGCAGGAAATCGCTTATAAAACCGGCTTTGCGGACGGCTCCTATTTGGGCAAGACGTTCCAAAAAATCACTCATCTGTCGCCCAGCAGCTTCCGCAGCAGGAAGCATGCAACGCGCATTGTGGGCATGCAGTTTCTTGGAGCTCTGCTTGCTGTCGGCATTGAGCCGCTGGCCGCACCGCGCGAGGTGCTCCGCTCTTCGTCGCTGCTGCGTGGCCGGCTGCAAGGCATCATGGAGCTGGCAGACATCGAGCAGGTCGAGGAGCTTCGAGTGCTAGCACCTGATTTAATTATTGCGCCTACCTACCATTACAACATGCCTCATATGCTCAAGGCGCTTGAACATATCGCTCCCGTCATTATGCTGCCATGGGGCGAGATGGACAAACTGGAGGAGGTGCGCATGATAGGCAGGCTGCTTGGACGTACAGCGGAGGCGGAAAATTGGATAGCCGGCTTGCAGCAGCAAGGAGCAGCGGCGAAGCAGCGACTAGCGCAGCTTTTAGCCCCTGATGATACGTTCGGCTTATATGAGCTAAGATATGATGATTCATGGATGATTCTTCATCCGCCTGTTCGTTCCGCCTTCATCCTTTATAAGCTGCTCGGGCTGACGCCTCCCGCTGCTATTCAGAAGGAAGTTATTGATGCGAACACCCATCTAGCCTTGCGGGAACAGCATTTGCTGCCTTATGCCGCCAAGCATATGTTTCTGATTGTGCCAGCAGATGACACTGAGGCTGTAAGAGGCAAACTCATGGAGCGCAGCTTTTGGCAGCAGCTCGTGAAGGAGCAGGGCCATAAAATCTATCTGCTGAAGCTGAATGAGTTTTGGATGGACGATGGAGTGTCGCTAGAGAAGCAGCTAGATATAATGGTGGAGCTTCTACTATCCGATGCAGCTGAAAGTTCAAAAATAGACGGATAAATCCAACAATTTTCCCAGCCAAATATCCAACTTTATCACATCGACCTTTCTCTTCCGCTGCCGTTATAATAGAATTATCATCGCGAATGATAATCATTATTATTTTATCGGAGGATCACATGTATCAGTTACATAAAGTTACGAAATTGTTTGCCTTGCTTCTACTTGCACTATCGCTCGCTGCTTGCGGAAACTCGGCAGGCGGCAGCAATAGCAGCGGCAATGCCGTTGCCTCGGACTCGCCATCGCCTTCTCCTTCTGCAGCTGTGGAGGCCGAAGCTTCTCCAGAAGCAACGACCCGCATCGTAAAGACGCATCGGGGAGACGTTGAGGTGCCCATTAATCCGCAGCGTATCGTAACAGACGGCTATTTGCCGGAGATGCTTGTCATGGGCATTAAGCCCGTCGGCTCCACCTCATGGGAGCTTGAGAACAAAGTTATCCAAGACCAAATTGACGGCATCGAAAGCACAGGCGAACGCAATCTTGAGAAAATACTCGACTTGAAGCCCGATATCATCGTAACGTGGACCGGCGACGAGAAAATTTTGGAGCAATATGACAAAATCGCCCCGACGGTTGCTTTGCCCTTCAGCACGTACACCGATATCCATGAGACGCTGCGTTTCCTTGCCTCTGCTGTCGGCAAAGAGGCGGATGCCGAGCAGTGGCTCGCTGAATTTGACCAGCTTGTTGGACAAGAACGGGCGAAGCTTGCTAATATGATTAAACCTGAAGATACCTTCTCGCTCATGGGCGTTTTCGTCGTAGACAGCGGCTTCTACATTTATGGAGATGGCGGCTATCGCGGCGGCGAGGCGATTTATACACACTTGAAGCTGACTCCCCCTGACAAGCAAAAGCAGGAAATGATCGGCAAGGAAGCCTATCGCCAAATTTCCTACGAGGTCATTGAAGACTACGCAGGCGATTATATTTTTCTCGACCAGGGAGACATGATTTCCGAGGTGTGGGGAAGCAACCAAGGACTATGGAAATCGCTGGATGCGGTTAAAAATAACCATGTGTTCAATCTCGATCCAGAATTGTTCTGGGGAAATGATCCCGTGTCCTTGAAGCTGCAAATTCAGGAAATTGTAAAAATGCTGACGGAGCAAGCCAAGCAAGAGTAAGCCTGTATGCCAGCAAGTGTTCGAGAATTAAATAAAGCCGCCGAGATCGCTTCGGCGGCTTTTCATTTTGGATGCTTAATGCAGTTAATGTTTAATTGCCTTTAGTAAGCCATTCCGCAAGCTCCTCAGTCTGAGCCAGAACCGCGAGCGGATCGTAGTACCATGAACGCTCCTCCGGCCATACATACAGCTTGCCATTTTTCACTGCCGGAAGGTTGCTCCAAATCGGATCAGCCTCAAAATCAGCCTGTGTCCAGTCGTTCGAGGTCATGATAATATAATCCCCAGCATATTGCGGAACAATCTCTGCTGACAGCTCGGCCCACTGCTTCTCCATAATGACGTCTGCTATTTCGGTTGGCGGCTTGCGTCCAAGCGCCTGATACACCGGCTGGCCCCCACGTCCAAAATTATCTCCGTAGGCATAGGTCGACTTCTCCATATGCTCAAAAATGGAAAAGGTCGCGTCTGCTGGAATGGCCGCATCAACCTTCGCCTTCGCTTCAGCAATGCGACGGTCAAATTCCTCCAGCCATGTCTTCGCCTCTTGCTCTTTGCCCAGCACCTTCCCGAAATACGTCAGCTCTTCATGAGCATTTTTGAGATCGCCATACGGAATAAAGAGGGTAGGCGCAATTTTGCTGAGCAGCTCGTAGCTTTCTCCATTGCCCGTAATAATCAAATCGGGAGCAAGAGCTGCAATTTTCTCTGCAGACGGCTTGCCATATTCCCCCGTATCTTCAACGCCGGTAAGCGCCTCTTTAAAATAATAGTTTTTCAGCGTTAATCCCGGCGCCCCGATTGGCACAACGTCAAGGGCAATCAAGCTGCCGAGGTACTCTTCAGCCACGATGCGCTTCGGCTGAGCCGGAATTTCAATATCGCCATTTACGGTAGATATCGTTCTGACTGCATTAGGATCAGCGCTAGCCTCTGGTGTTGCTTCTGCCGCTCCGCCATCGCTTGCTTCGCTGGATGCCTGCGCTGTCGCTTCACTCCCAGCATTCGCCTTGCCAGTCTCGTTCGAATCTGCTGTACCGCATGCGGTAAAGATGCTTACGCATAGCAGCAGCATAACCAGCATAGCAGCCATGCGGCGCTTATGATTTTGGCTTTGATTTTTCAAAAACACGTGTAAATCCCCCTCATTTTATGTCGATAATCATTCTCATTTACACTTTAACGTGTAAGCGAGCAAATGACTATGCCTTAAAATGATCCGGCACTATGCAAATTTGTGATGCGGTGCCAGCAAGCCTATCAGCTCCTGCAGCTGCGCCTGCGAGGACAACGGGTCATACCCGTAAAACTGCCCCTTCTCCTTCAGCACATGTACGCGGTTTCCCTGTACAGCGTCCAGCTTTCTCCAGCCTGACGATTGGAATAAACGCCGCAGCCGCTGCTTGTCGTCAGGGTTAGTTGGCGGTCCTGTTATAAAAATATGATCCGCCGGATAAGCAGCCAGCAGCTCAATGCCTGTTTCAATAAAGCCCTTGGCGGAAATATTTTGCTCCACCAGCTTTGCCGGAAGGCGAAAGCCCATGTCATCATAAAGCACCTGACTGCCTCTTCCAAAGCTGCTGCTGAAGCAATAGGCTGTATTGCGGCCAATTTCCCAGACGATTGCCGTACCTCTGCTGCCCAGCTCTCGGTCAAGCTGGCGGTTAATGATGTAGATCTGCTCATCGTATTGCGCCAGCCAGTTCTCCGCCTGCTGTCTGCGATCTACAATGCCAGCAATCAGCAAAAATTGCTCGCGCCAGCTCATCGTCTGAAAAGGCAGCTCGATAACGGGAGCAAGCGGCAGCAGCCTCCTGTTTTCCTCAGCCCCGCTATAGTTGATGATGATATCCGGCTTAGCTGCTGCAATCGCCTCGTAAAACGTCTGCGGCGTATGCCCATACGGATTGAAGCTCCCACTCCCGCTCTGGCTCTGGCTCTGGCTTTGGCTTTGGCTTTGGTGCCTCCCCGACTGCAAGCCTCCTCGCATCCCTTCCAGCCAGGGCGTATATACGCCGAGCTCCGGAATAATGCCGAGCGCCATTAGGCTCGCGGTATGGTTCAAATTCAGCGAAACGAGCCGTTTGTTTTTGCGCAAATAAGCCGTCGGCGACAAGCCGATGCCTTCCTTAAATTTGCGGCTGAGATAAACGCCCTCCTTGTAGCCAACCTCCTGCGCCAGCGTGCCGAGATCATGGGCCGTTCCGGCCAGCAAGCGCTGCTGTGCGCTGCGAATGCGCAGCAGCGTCAAATGGGCATTGAATGTCCGGCCCGTATGCTTGCGGAACATTCGCGAAAAATGCTCTGGGCTGACCCCCGCGCGGCTCGCCATCTGCTCCCGCGTTATATCCTCGCTGAAATGCTGCTCGATATAAGCTTCTGCTTGCTCCAGCCATGAGCTGGCGGGCTTTTGCCGGCTTGCCAGCTCCCGGTGCAGCTCGGCAAGCAGCTGCGTAAAAAGCTGCTGAACGCAAAAAGGCGAATGGGAATCACATTGATTCCACACATTCGCCAGCTCGCTCGCAAGCCGCAGGATGATCGCTGGGCAGCGCTGCAGCG
The DNA here is from genome assembly GCF_059609455.1 of Paenibacillus liaoningensis. NCBI lineage: Bacteria > Bacillati > Bacillota > Bacilli > Caryophanales > Paenibacillaceae > Paenibacillus > Paenibacillus liaoningensis. Next base: position 112,298 of record NZ_JCAALU010000001.1, on the reverse strand, counting down.
GAGCCGGATGCTTCAGCCCCGCTCCTGTTTCACCAGCAGCTGGCATACAGCTGTATTCCAGCAAAATGCCTCGCAATTCCGTATGCGCCTCTATCTGAAGCTTAGGCAGCGAAGGGCCGCTAAGCCATACGCTGCCACGGGACAGCTCATGATAATAGTTATGAATGTAAAGCGCGCCCTCTCCGCCCCACACGATGAGCATACGGTAGAGAGGAGCCGCTTCTTCCTGATGTTTTTCATCCAGACCCTGCTGAAGCTCCCGCAGCCGCACAGGCATATAGAAGCTATGCTGGGCCTTAGGCAGGCCAGCATTTGCCGAAGAGAGCAGCATCATTTTTCACATCCTATCTAAGCTAATCTTCTTTCCTTCATTAAGCATCTTCTTCTTTAACGCCAAGGGCTAGATTTTTCTCCTTAAAGCGGGAATTATGCGAGGATACGTAAGCAACCCCATCCGCCTTCGGATCTATGAAAAGCTTGGCACTGTTGACCGCTAGCGCGGCATCCGTAAACGCTCCGGCAATCAGGTTCAGCTTGCTGTCATAAGAAGCAAAGTCGCCTGCGGCGAAAATGCCTGGCAAATTCGTCTCCAGCTTAGGAGTGACGTATACGCACCACTCATCCATGCCGATGCCCCAATCTCTAATGCCGCTGAAATCGGACTTCAGCCCGTGGTTGACGATGACAGCATCTACCTCCAGCTGCTCTGTTTCCTCCGTCTCCAAATGTCTCACCGTTACCTTGCTGATCGTCGATCCGTCGCCGCTGTAAAGCTGCGTGACCTCCCATGGCGTGCGGACATCGCAGGAGGAGGTTTTCATCTTGATGACGTTTTTCTCATGGCCGCCAAAATACTCCCGGCGATGAATGACCGTCACCTGCGCCGCAATCGGCTCCAGCTCATTCGCCCAGTCGACAGCCGAGTTGCCGCCGCCGGAAATAAGCACCCGCTTGCCTCGAAACGGCTCCAGCTCCTGCACCGTATAATGCAAATTGGATACTTCGAAGCGCTCGGCGCCCTCCAGCTCCAGCTTTGCCATCTTCAAGATGCCCCGGCCAATCGCCAAAATAACGGTGCGCGTCCAATGCTTCTCCCCCGTAGAGGCTTCAAGCATATACGTTCCGTCCTCAAGCCTCGTCAAATTGCGAATTTGCTGCCCAAGCTCAATGGTCGGGTCAAAGGTTTGCGACTGCTGCTTGAGCTGTCCAATAAGCTTCTCACATAAAATCGGGGTGACGCCCCCTACATCCCAAATCATTTTTTCCGGGTAAATCAGCATCCGTCCGCCCAGCTCTTCTTGAGCATCAATCACCTTCGTCTTCATGTCCCTCATCCCGCTATAGAAAGCAGCATATAGTCCTGCTGGACCGCCGCCAATAATCGTTACATCGTATAATTCTAGCTGTTCTGACACGCTTGTTCCTCCCAATTCTTGAATTTGATATTCATTCTCACTATATTATTCATTGTAGCCTTCTATTCCAGTAAAGAGCAATGGACAAAATAGAACAATCGTTTATACAAATCTAATAAAAGGCTGTCCATGTTGTCTGTTGGCGGACACAGCAGCAGCTATTTCAACAAAATCACGGGTTATGGCACAGGCTGCGGACACAGGAGCCGCTATTGCGCTGTAAATGGCCATTTTGACGGGTTCATGCAGACGATAACGGATTTCCTGTCCGCTTACGGCCTAAACTCGGGATAAAAGCCAGAATAGCGGAACGCCAGTCCTCACAAAATGGTAAGAGCATCCTAAACAGGGTGATCTCAGCAACCATCACATCCAGATGCAATTCTCCAGCCGTGCAGCATTCGATGAAAACAGTGCATATAAGATTCACTTCGGAGGAAGTCGATTCTTCCTTATTGTTGCTTTATATTTCATTTTTTTTGGAACAATTATTTCTCCCCCTCTAACCGCGTTATTTTATAAAAAATGAAAATATGGATTCTTTCCAAATGAAACAGCCGCTTGAGGAATAACCCCCAAGCGGCCAGCTCTATTTACGCTCACTAATTTCAATCACTTATTAAGCCAATATTTCCTCGATTCGCTCCAAAACGTCAGCACTAAGCTCTACACCCGCCGCTTTGGCATTTTCTTCGACCTGCTCCGGACGGCTGGCTCCCACAAGCGCACTGGACACATTCGGCTGGCGCAAAATCCAGGCCAGCGCCAGCTGTCCAACCGACAGCTCTAGCTCCGCAGCGATTTTGCCCAGCTGCTGCACCTTGGCGATTTTCTCGTCGGTCACATTTTTACGCATGTTCTCAAGCTTTGCTGCCCGGCTGTCCGCCGGAAGCTCACTTGCCGAGCTGTATTTGCCCGTCAACAAGCCTTGCGCCAGCGGCGAGAATACCACTTGGCCAATACCGCCACGCTCCCCGAAAGGGATGACTTCCTTCTCAATGTATCGGTTAAACATATTATAGATCGGCTGATTGGCTATAATGCGGTCCAGCAAATAACGATCGGCAATCGCATGCGCTTCCGCCATCTGCGCCGCTGTCCATTCGCTGATGCCGACGTACAGCACTTTTCCTTGGCGAACCAAATCGTCCAATGCGCGCAGCGTCTCCTCCATCGGCGTATTCGGATCATGGCGGTGGCAGTAATATAGATCAATATAGTCGGCGCCCAGACGCTTCAGGCTGGCATGGCACTGCTCCGTAATATGCTTGCGGGACAGCCCTTGGTCATTCGGACCATCGCCCATTTTGCCAAACACTTTCGTTGCGAGCACGTAGGATTCGCGGGGATACGCACGCAGCGTTTCGCCCATCACCTTCTCGGCCTCGCCCCGCTCATACACATTGGCGGTATCAAAAAAATTAATGCCTAAGCCATAGGCGGTCTCAATCGCTTTAACGGCGTTTTCCCGCTCCACGTAACCCCCATATGTCAACCAGCTTCCCAGACTGATCTCGCTGACTTTCAAACCGCTTTTTCCTAAATTACGAAATTGCATTTGAACTCATCTCCTCATACGTCCGGTCCGTACTCCCTTTCACCTCGGCTGATGCCGCTGGCTGGGAATCCGTGGCCTTATTGGTTTCCAGCTCTTGCACAAACCGGGCATGCTTCCTGCCCCAGCCGCACATGCTGTCCAGCACTGCCGATACGCTAAGCCCATGCTCGGTCAGACTGTACTCCACACGGGGCGGGATCTCCTGAAATATTTCGCGCTGCACAAGCCCGTCTTCCTCCAGCTCACGAAGCTGCTTCGCAAGTGTTCCTTGCGACACATCGGGAATTAACCGCCGCAGCTCGCCAAACCGTTTCGTACCTTCTACGAGTAAAATAAACAGGATGAGCGGCTTCCATTTGCCTCCGATTACTTCCAGCGTTGCAATAACTCCTGCCAATCTCGGCTCTTGTAAATTCATCCTAGTCTACTCCTCTCTCTACCATCATACCAGCTAAATGCCAATTCTGCACACCTGCCGCCTAACCTCCGCGCGCTTGCTGATGGTACGAAATTTCGGACTATGTACGAAAAAACTGCGTACTTGGCAGCGCTTATGATCTCTTCAATAATAGCGGTAATGGCGAAATTCGCCCATCGATGAAAATCAGGAGGCTTACCTATGACTAATCTATCTTTGAAAAATAAACGCGTCGTCATTATTGGCGGCAGCTCGGGAATTGGCCTGGCGACGGCCCAGCAGGCACTTGATCAAGGGGCGTCCGTCGTCATTGCCGGACGATCCGAAGCGAAGCTGGCAGCAGCCCGTCAGACGCTCAGCTCTGACAAGGTGGAGACGCATGCGCTGGATAATCGCGACAACAACCAGCTGGAACTCTTTTTCAAGAAAATCGGCAGCTTCGACCACTTGTTCACTCCGGGAGCCTCGTATGTGCGGGGGCCGATCACTTCAGATGAAGCGACAGCGGAAAGCTGCTTCAAGGCGAAGTTCTGGCCGCAATATTATGCGGTGAAATACGCTCTCCCTTATATTCAGCCAGACGGCTCTGTCGTGCTCATGTCAGGCGCATTCAGCCAGCGGCCGCTCGCGGATGGCGCGTCTTATGCCGCCTGCAACGGCGCGATTGAAAGCTTGGGGAAGGCGCTAGCTGTCGAGCTCGCACCGAAGAAAATAAGAGCCAATGTCATCTCGCCGGGTACGATTTATACGGCATTTAATTGGGAGGGCGCCAAGCAGGCAACCCGCGATGCCTCCTATGATGCTTACACGAATATGAATGTGCTGGGCCGAGTTGGGGAAGCGGCAGAAGCCGCCCATACGGTTGTCTATTTAATGACGAACAGCTACACGACAGGAACAACCTTGCATCCCGACGGCGGCTATTTGCTGCGCTAGCGCTGCAGGTTCAATCGAGATGAAGGAGAACTCAGCGTCACCTGTCCAGCAAAGCAATATGGCCGGCATAAACGGGCAGTACCGTCTCCACAAAATCAGGCACAGGCCACTGTGCCTGATTTTGTGTTTTTGTACGAACGCTTGTCACAGCGCAACATATTTTAGTACAAAAAGGACCGTAGCGCCCTCCGGAAGCGAAGTGGAAATATGAAACATGAAACGCCCCCTAATGAGCGGCACTTGCCCAAAGTAAGCAAGGACGAGCGGCATCAGCTGAACGGGCATAAAAGCTGCGTGCTATGGTTTACCGGATTGCCCAGCTCTGGCAAATCGACTTTGGCTTTCGAAGTAGAGCATGAGCTGTTTAAGCGCCATATGCACAGCTATGTTTTGGATGGGGACAATCTTCGGCTTGGCTTAAATCAAGGGCTCGGCTTCAGCCAGCAGGACCGCAGGGAAAATGTCCGCCGCATTGGCGAAGCCGCCCGGCTGTTCGCCGATGCCGGATTGATCGTGCTGGTCGCTGCCATCTCCCCCTACCGGGCCGATCGCGAGCGGGTCAGATCCTTTTTTTCCGAGGACGAGTTTATTGAGATTTATGTCAAATGCCCGCTTGCAGAATGTGAGCGCCGGGACCCGAAGGGCCTGTACAAAAAAGCACGTGCCGGTAAAATCCATGATTTCACAGGCATTTCCTCCGTTTACGAAGCGCCAGGGCATCCTGAAATAATGATCGCAAGCGACAAGCATACGCCTAAGGAATCTGTCCGCTTCATTTTAGATTATTTAAGAGACAACGGCTGCTTGTAAGCGGCTTTGGCACCAACTACTTTTTTACAAATGAGGCGAGGTGCAGCATCATGAAAACATCCAAGGAGCCATTGCTGCTGTATGCACACATTCCGAAAACCGGGGGAACCTCGTTCACACAGGCGATTGTCGAGCATTGCCCGATTGCGGTTTACTATTTTCAGGTAGCGGATAAACCCGGTTTGCTGCGTCAAACCCTCAAACAGGCCGATGCGCTATGCGGCCACCTCCCCTTCGGCCTCCACTATACCACCGCCCGCCCCTGCCAATATGTAACGATGCTGCGTGATCCGGTGGAGCAGATCGCCTCCTTCTTTTATTTTAAATACAAAAATAAGCGTTATCCCGATAACTACAATCCTTATCTTACGTTCGAGGAGTTTTTGAATAATCCGTATTTCGATCCCGAATATGTCAATGTACAAACCCGTTTTCTGAGCGGAGAGCTGGGCAGCACGACCCCCAATTTGAACTTGGCCATCAGGAATTTGGAGCAGCACATTTCTTTTGCTGGCATTACTGAGCTTTATGCGGAATCGCAATTTTTGTTTATGAAAACAATGGGCTGGGAGCCGAAAGTCTATTCAAAAAAAAACGCCAATGAAAACCGCCCGCCGAAAACAGAACTGACAAGCGATATGATCGACCTCATTCTTCGCAAAAATGCCAGTGATGTTGAGCTGTATTATTTAGCCCGCCAGCTTCTGCTGAAAAAAATTTATGCGCTTTTGCACGCCACCCGAGAGGAGCTGCGCCTGTATAAACGCAATTGCTGCTGGCAAGGCGAGGACGAATTGGGTTACTATTAGAGCAACTAACGATGAAATAGACGAAAATGGGAGAGAACTCGCCGTGAAGGATAACCGCTTAACAAATAGATTCGCATATGACGCTGCACCAGAAAAACATTCCGCAGCTCCCGTTGTAAAAGGCATTTTTTTCGATGTGGATGATACGCTATATGACCATTTGCCCCCATTCACTAAAGCGGTACAAGAAGTGCTTCAGCTTGGCGAAGCCTTCCCCTATGAAGCAGCCTATCGCCGCATGCGGCATTACAGCGATGTGCTGTCTGAGCAAATGGGCGGCGCTGGCGCACTGGAGGCTGGGGCTGCGACGGAGCTGATGCGGACGCGCCGCTTCCAGCTGGCGCTAGGCGAGTTCGATGTAGTGCTCACGGACGAGCAGGCCGCAGCGATGCAGGCTGCCTACATTGGCTGCCAATACGACATCATAATGTTTCCGGGGGCAAAAGCCATGCTTGAGCGGCTTGTAAAAGCCGGGTATATCGTTGGCCTCATTACCAATGGAGCTGGCGCCCATCAGCGCCGCAAAATCGAAGCGATGGATATCGACGATTTGATTCCGCGTGACCGTCAGTTCATTTCCGGCGAAGTCGGCTGGGACAAGCCCGACCCGCGGATTTTCAAGCTGGTGAATGAGCGTACAGGCACACTGCCCGAGAATAGCATCTACATCGGCGACTCTTGGAATAATGATGTAGTAGGCGCCCTGCAAGCAGGCTGGATCTCCATTTGGTTCAACCACCGCCAAGTGCAGCCGTTAACCGAGCACGCTCCCGCCTACATAATGTCTGGCTATACGGATTTGCAGGAGCAGCTGGTGAAAATGGGCGTTTTGCCTGAATAGTTACTCTTTACCAACTGTAAGGATAACGGATAAAGGAGCAGACACGATTGGGAAATAATATATCGTTCAAAACCTCATCAAGCGAGCACGATGAAGAAATTCACATGTCCAATATTTTCACCTCTGTATTTGTGGATGTTATTGCGCTTAGTGGATCGGCGCTTGCACAAACGAACCGCGAGAAAGAGTTTGTCATTTGGTTGGCTCAGCGCGATCAAAACATAGTCGGCATTGGAACCGTCGGCTTTAGCCTCGATGAGCTGCCGTGGGACCCGGATGATTTTTCATCCAATCAGCAGTTTCTGCTTCGGGTTGTAGACGGAGCGCTGGCGCGTTTAGGCTGGAGCAAACTGAGCTACGAGCCGAACCTGGACTATATCAAAAGCACGCTAGAGCGGTTTGGCCGGATGGTTTCCGCCTTTCGACCCGAGGATGTCGATGCCACTCATTATGAGGATTGGTCTCTCGTTGAAGAAGGAGACGATTGGCCGACGATTCCACCAGGGTATCCGCAATGCGGGAAGCATGGCATCTATCTTACTTGTCACGGATGCGTTATATGCAATTCGAAGTAATGCCTGCTCAAATAGTGCCGATTTAGCTGTTCCATGCCAATACAGCAAAAAAAGAAGCCGTCCCTTAGCAGAATGAACTGCTGAAGGACGGCTTTTTTTCTTTAATAGCAACTAGCAAAAAAATGCAAGCTAGCTTGATGTGGAACGAATTACAGCAATTCCTTACGCAGCTGTGCTGCGGATTTCGGCGACAGAAGGCCGAACGGAATATCAAAGACGGTTTTCGCGCCAGCTCCACCTTCTTGAGCAAGCTTGTAGGCTGCTCTCGCATAAGCGACAAGCACGCTTGCTGTGAACTCAGGGTTGCTGTCCAGCGTAAGACCAAATTCAATAATTTGCGTGCTGTTCGTTCCGGTTTTGCCGCTGCGCAGTACCGTGCCGCCATGCGGCATTGCGGAATGCTCTGCTTTCAGCGTCGCTTCGTCTACAAAATGCACAACCGTATCATAGTCGGCAAAATAGTTCGGCATATTGCGGATTTCATCGGCAATCGCTTCTTGATTTGCGCCTTCTTCTGCTACGATATAACATTCTCTAAGATGCTTCTCACGCGTTGTGAGCACAGGATTTTCCCCGCTCCGCACACGATTGACCGCTTCTTCAACAGGAATCGTATATTGCACGCCATTCTTGACGCCATTGACACGGCGAATCGCATCGGAGTGGCCTTGGCTTACCCCTTTGCCCCAGAACGTGTACTCCTTGCCCTCCGGCAAAATCGCTTCCGCCAGCAGACGGCTAAGGGAGAACAAGCCTGGATCCCAGCCTGTGGAAATGACGCTGATTTTGCCGCTTGCTTTCGCAGCTGCATCTACCTGCTCAAAATATTCAGGAATGCGGGCATGCGTATCAAAGCTGTCGACGGTGTGGAACAGACGGGCAAAAGCAGGACCCTGCTCCGGCAGGTCTGTTGCCGAGCCGCCGCACAAAATCATAACGTCAATGTCGCCAGTGAATTTTTCTGCGTCTTCAATGGAATATGCTTTCGTCTCAGACGGAATGGAATCTGGATTTCTGCGGGTAAAGATAGCATCCAGACGCAGATCCGGACTTTGTTTGATGGCAAGCTCCACGCCGCGGCCCAAGTTGCCGTAACCTACAATGCCAATGCGAATTTGTTCAGCCATGTGTATCGCCACCTTTTATTGATTGTAAAAATGATTGCAAGCCGATCCGTAATTAAAGGTCGTTCTACACCCAGCCTCTTGCTTCCATCGCTGCAGCAATACGCTTGATGGAAATCATATAAGCCGCTGTACGAAGATCAGTGCTGTGCTCTTTCGCCAAATCACGAACAGCCACGTAAGACTGGATCATGTTTGTTTCCAGCTTCTCAAGCACTTCAGCCTCGCTCCAGTAGTAGTTCATCAGGTTTTGTACCCATTCAAAATAGGATACCGTAACGCCGCCTGCATTTGCAAGGACGTCAGGAATAACGACGATGCCCTTCTGGAACAGAACGCGGTCTGCTTCTGGCGTCGTTGGGCCATTGGCTGCTTCAGCGATGATTTTCGCTTGAATGCGGTCTGCATTTGCAGCTGTAATTACATTTTCCAGCGCAGCTGGTACCAAGATGTCAACATCCAGCTCAAGCAAAGCTTCGTTGGAAATGACGAAGGATTCGCCGTAGTCCAAAATGGATGCATTGTCCTTAAGAGCGGAAATTTGATCGATGTCCAATCCGTTTGGATCGTAAATGCCACCGCGCGAATCGCTGATCGCCACGATTTTGCAGCCTGCTTCGCTAAGCAGACGAGCTGCGATTCTTCCTGCGTTGCCGAAGCCTTGAATAGCTGCAGTCGCATTTTGTACCGGAAGATGCTTATCTTGGAGCGCCGCCAAAATCGTATAAACACAGCCTTGAGCTGTCGCTTCATTACGACCTTTCGAGCCACCGATAATAAGCGGTTTGCCCGTAATGACACCTGGGGAATATCTGCCTTTCATCTTGCTGTACGTGTCCATCATCCAGCCCATAATTTGCGGCGTCGTATACACGTCTGGTGCAGGAATATCTTTATCCGGTCCAACAAAGTCGGCAATAGCTTCCATAAATGCGCGGCTTACGCGTTCCAGCTCGCCTTTGCTCATTTTGCGAGGATCACAGATAACGCCGCCTTTGCCGCCGCCGTAAGGCAAGCCAACAACGCCACATTTGAAGCTCATCCACATCGACAATGCTTTAACTTCATCAAGCGTAACGTCCGGGTGGAAACGAATGCCGCCTTTAGTCGGCCCAATCGCATCATTGTGCTGGGAGCGGTAGCCTTCAAAAACCTGTACAGTACCATCATCCATACGAACCGGGAAGTTAACGGACAACACGCGCATCGGATGCTTCAAAATTTGAGTCACATGCTCAGGCAGCTTCAGATGGGCAACCGCCGTATCGATTTGCTGCTGGGCAATTTTATAAGGGTTTAATGTTTCTTCTGCAACAACGACTGTCATTTTCGAAATCATTCCTTCACTCTAAATTGGTCTGCTTGAAAACTGCCGCTTTACCGCGACCGCGCACTATCGAACTGCACCGACAATGAGTTTTTTTCATTTTACCTTTTTCATCTGCATATTAAAAGAATTTTCTTGATAAAAATGCAAAAAAATATTCAATTCGTCCATTGTCACATTAGTTTTCTTTAAAAGTTATAAGAAGTGACATGTGACATCAGTTGATATATAAATCCGAGATTTTGTGTCAAAACTCCGTTTTAAGCGCGAAAATAAAAAACAAGTCAGGTTTTGTGCCATTCTTTTTTTCTTCCTCGGCAAATCAAAAGCTTATTTCGTTGATTTCATGGCATTCTTCATTACGCAAAAAAACTATAAAATATAACAAAAGCATCACTCGACTAAAAAAGAAAGGCTGGAAGCTTTATGCATCCAGCCTTGCACCATTCCAACCTTCCCCCAAACCGGAAGGAAGCAAAAAGGGCATTTTCTCCTCTAAAGCTCCTCTACTCGGAGGCTCCAGCCGCATCTGTCCTTACTATCGTATTTCTCCAAATGAGCCGAATGATCGTGCCTTGCCCCAGAGTAGTCACGACCGTGATTTTGCCGCCCATCGCTTCTGTCAGCCCTTTGGCAATCGCCATCCCAAGGCCCGAGCCATTCGGCGTGGAGGCGGTATCTGTGCCGCGATAATACCGTTCAAACAGCCGATTCAGCGTGCTCTCGTCCATTCCGCCACCATTGTCGGCAAATTCGATCGTCACACTATCATGCTTTTTCTCCTCCGAAACGATTAACGAGACGGTCAAAACCGTATCCGGCGCATTATGAAGAAGCGCATTTGCAGCAATATTGTTAACGACACGCTCCAGCCACGGGGTATAGAGCTGAACCCATACAGCTTTCTGAGCAGATGCTTGGAACCGGATTCGACCTTTGCCAAACAGGGGATCATCTGCTGCCAACTGCAGCGTGTCCCGCAGCCAGCCATTCAATTCCACTTCCTCGATCTCGGGCGGCAAAATCCCCGTCTTTAACCGATAGGTCATCGCCAGGTCGCTGATCAGCATGTCCATATGAGCCGATTTTTCCAGCATCGTTGCTGAAAATTTGCGCACATCCGCCTGTGACCAATCATATTTGGGCTCCACGAGCAGATGAGCATAGCCCGTAATGGAGGACAATGGCGTCTTCAAATCATGGGTCACGCCCGCAATCCATTCCTCCCGCAAGCTTTCCGTCTGCTTCCGCATTTCCTGCTCGCGCTGCAAAGCAGCAGACAGCTTATCAATGGATAATATGACATCGGCGAAAACACGGTATCGCCGCCGCCATTTGCCAGAAGGCATCCGGCTGCGCGGCAAACCCTTGCGATCCAGCGGCTCTTGGTAAACGGCATTGCCGATGGCATCCAGCCATACCAGCATATGCAGCAAAGGAGCGCCAAACCGCCGCGCTTGCCATAGCGACAGCAGCAAGAACAGGATCAGCATCGCGGCGAACATCGCAACGACGCCAATGATGACAATTTGCGCTTCGGCCGGAATGAGCGGTTTCTTGCCCGCGGCCCCTGTTCCCGTATTTTTTTGCCCAACAATCCAGGTCTGCTTCGTCTGTTCATTGTAGGAAGATTGAATGAGATAGCCGTATCTGTCGGAGTAGAGCGTCCGAAGCACCAGCTCCTGAACGGTATATTGCACCGGAATGGCGTCCGGCTTATTATAGGAAGCAAGCTCCGTACCTGTCTGATCCAGCAGTTGCACGAACACTTGGCCTTTCTTCAGCTCGGTTCCCATCGCATCAGGAATTAAAAGCTGACCGCCTTGAGCGGTAAATCCGCCTTCGTTCACCTGCGTTAGTATCGGCTTCATATAATTAGGCGCGCCATAAACGAGCGTGTACAGCCTACCGTTCTTCTGTTGAATCCATACGGCCAAATGGTAAGCAAACGGCTGCTTCCCTGTCCAATAAGCGACCAGCTCGCCCGGTCCATATTGCTTGGGAACATCCGCAGGCGTATTATAGGAGCTTTCCACCTGTCCGAGCTCATCCAGACTTTGCAGCCAGCCGCCATTTTCCTTCACCTGCTTCAGCAGGCTGGGATCAAAGCGAATCCCCTCTGGTCCAAGCTCCGACGATTCAACTAGTCTCTCCAGCCCAACGCTGGCAAAATCACGCGTAATGCTAATTTCGTTAAACTTTTGCAGCATCCAGACTACCGTTACAGCAGACATAAGCAATACGATTGTGCCCGCTATCCCCAGCTGAAGGACAAATCTCAACGTCAATTGCCGCCGCATATTCATCGCGTGCCATTCTCCCACAGCGGCCCTTGAACGAGCTTGTAGCCAAGCCCTCTCACATTGACGATAAACTTCGGATTAGAAGGATCAGCCTCAATTCGTTCCCGAATCCGGTGAATATGAACCATCACGGTATTATCGTCGCTGAAGGCGTCGTCGCCCCAAACCTTCTCGTACAGCTCGCTTTTGCTGAAAATCCGGTTCGGGTTTTTACATAGAAACAATAGCAGCTGAAACACGAGTGCCGGACAGGCTACCGCTTGCCCTTCCACCGTCAGCTCGCCCGCTGCTTCATCCACCTTAAATCGTCCATAATCAAAAATAGGGCTGGCAGGTCCCCGCTCCATCTCCGCCGCACTGCCGCCATTGACTGGAGTAGACGCGCCAAAATACCGCCGCAGCTGCGCCCTGATACGCGCAACTACCTCAAGCGGATTAAAGGGCTTCGCAATATAATCGTCACCTCCGATGGCAAAGCCGGTCAGCTTGTCGAAATCGGAAGTGCGCGCGCTCAAAAATAAAATCGGAGCATCTGTCGTTTGCCGGATAAACGGACATACCTCGATTCCGCTGCGCCCCGGCAGCATCACATCCAAGACGATTAAATCATATTTTTTCGCCGTACAGGCAGCAATCGCCGCTTCTCCTGTGCCGACGCTGTCAATATTCGTATAACCTTCCTTGTGCAGCACCGTCTGCAACAGCTCCAGCAGCGCCTGTTCATCGTCCACAAGCAAAATCGCTGCATTTTCCACTACGCCGCCTCCTTTCAAATTCAATGCTGTATTGCACTATTTCTCCATCATAGCATGATAGCTTTGATTAAATACGCTATGCCGTCTTAACGGAAGCTTAATTCGTTAAACCAGTCTGCTGCTGAAAGTTAAGACAACGTTAAGCTGCTGTTTCAGTACAGCTAAGTGTGGCTTGCTAGTATAGGGTTATAGACTATAGGAATATAGAGGAGAGATCGGAATGAAGAAACCATCATTTACAATGATCAAACAAGCCAGCACCTCGGTTAAAATAGCTGCTGCTGTCGGAACGCTAGCCGTAATTTTAACCGCCTGTGGGGGTGGAGATACCGCAGCGACGAACAATAGCGGAGCAACCAGTGAAGCTTCAAGCTCGCCAACTGCGGCAGAGTCGACAACGAACCCAAGTGAAGCGCTGATAACGCCGGAGCAATTGCCAGAGGCGCTGCTTGCAGGCAATTATAAAGGGATTTATGAGCGCTTTAGCGCTCCGTTTAAGGAGCAGGTTAGCGAGGCTGATTTTCTAAAAATGGCGGAGTCGTTTATGAGCGGCGTGAAGTCGCTCGAAAAGTCCTCCATTTTGAACAAAAGCGGCGTTGAACAGCGCACATGGGTGAGCGATTCCGGAACTAAGGGAATTGTCGGCATTTTTGATGCGGAAGGCACGATTATTGGGCTTCAAGTGAAGGAGCTCTCCCCTGCAACGGAAACAGACAGCATCCTGACCAAAAATAGCTACAGCTTGCCATTTCGCGGGGAATGGCTTGTCATTTGGGGCGGAAACAATGCGTTAATCAATTATCACTATGAATATGAGAGCCAGCGTTACGCCTATGATTTTGTGCAGGCGAAGGACGGTTTTTCCTATGAAGGCGATCCTTTGAAAAATGAAAGCTACTTCGCCTTTGGCCAAGATATTATTGCCCCTGCGGACGGCACAGTCGTATCGGTTGTTAACGATATCGCCGATAACGAGCCCGTTGGCGTTATGAATGAAAAGGCGCCTGCCGGCAATGTGGTTGTCATCGATCATGGAGGAGAATACAGCTATCTCGCCCATATGAAAAAAGGTTCAGCAGTTGTAAAGCCAGGCGACAAAGTCAGCAAAGGCGATGTCCTTGGACAGACGGGCAATTCCGGCAACTCCAGCGAGGCCCATCTGCATTTTCAGCTGTCTGACGGTAAGGATTTGTTCACCTCATCAGCGATTGCAGTGAAATGGGAAGGCGGCATTAAGCCTGTGCAGGGGGAAACAATTGGCTCCGCAGAATAAGACAACATAAGCAAACAGCTGCAAGCATCGGTCTTCTCAGACCCTGCTTGCAGCTGTTTTTTCTCACGATCTTATGCGCCAGACGGACGCATATTTTTTACGGTATTTTTCAATGAAACCGGATTAAACGTTTATAGACGAATGTTGTCTTGCGATAGCCCTGCTCCTCATAATGCGATATAGGAGCATCAAGCTGCTGGCCCATCTTGAACAGCGCTTCCGCCTCCAGCATCAGCTGCTCTCCTATCCCTTGACCCACATATTCCGGATGTACGATGAGCCCGCCAATATAGGGAACATCCCCTCGCATATGCAAATGAATCGAACCGACGATCGCGTCGCCCTCCACAACCGCTTTGAGAAAAATATGGTCTTGAAACTGCTTTCTTATAGCCGCCAAGGACGTAATGGAAGGCTCCAGCCTGTATGCTCCGAATCGGCCGGCAAGGCCTCTGCTCGCTGTTTGCTTCAGCGTGATAAGGGCTTCGGCATCGGATACAAGCGCTATTTTTATTATCATCTGCTCTATCACCTCTTTGAGCGTACAATCTTCTTTAAACCATTTATTATTTATTATATAAAATAAAACTGAACTGATTCTGAACACTTCTCCTCTTCCATCAGGCAAATAAAAAAGCAGAGCAAGAGAACTGCTTTTCTCTTGATCTGCTTTCTTTCGCTCTGGATTCTCTTGATCTGCTCGATCTGGTTGTTGAGTTGGTCCGCTTAATCTAAGTAATCTGCTTTGGCTATTAACCAAACTGTGCCTGATGGAGCCTGCTGTAAATGCCGCCTTGGTGAACAAGCTCCTCATGACGGCCCTGCTCCTCAATGCCTTGTGGAGTAACGACGACGATGCGGTCGGCGTTTTTGATCGTTGCCAATCGGTGCGCAATAACGAGCGTCGTCCGGCCCTCCGACAGCTCAGCCAGCGACTGCTGAATAATCAGCTCCGTCTCTGTATCAAGCGCCGACGTAGCTTCATCCAAAATCAGAATCGGCGGATTTTTCAGGAACATTCTTGCAATCGACATCCGCTGCTTCTGCCCACCGGACAGCTTGACCCCACGCTCGCCAATGACCGTATCCAGCCCTTCCGGCTGCGTACGAATAAAATCATCCAGGCGCGCTCTTCGAGCCGCTTCCCATATTTCTTCCTCGGTGGCACCGAGCTTGCCGTAGAGAATATTTTCACGAATCGAGCCCGAGAACAAAAATACATCCTGCTGCACAATGCCGATTTGGCTGCGCAGCGATTGCAGCTTGATCTGGCGAATATCGACGCCGTCCACCGTAATGGAGCCTTCATTCAGCTCGTAAAAACGCGGCAGCAGGCTGCACAGCGTTGTTTTCCCCGCACCCGAAGGCCCGACAAAAGCGACCGTTTCCCCTTTGCCGACAGTCAGGCTTATGTTATTGAGCACCTTCTCCTCGCCTTCATAGCCGAAGGAAACATTTTGGAAGCGAATGTCGCGCTTAAGCTCGCCCATCGCCACCGCATTCGGCGCATCAGCAATATCCGGCTCAATATCGAGCAGCTCCACATAACGCTTGAAGCCGGCAAAGCCTTGCGGATAGCTTTCAATAATCGCATTAATTTTCTCAATTGGCTTGAAGAAGACGTTCGTCAGCAGCAAAAAGCCGATAAATTCGCCGTACGTCAGCTCGTTCTGAATAACAAACCAAGTGCCGCATACCATGACGAATACGGTAACTAAGCGCATCATCATGTAGCTGATCGTTCCGTTTTGCGATATGAGCTTATAGCTAAGCAGCTTCGTCAGACGGAAACGGCTGTTGTTCGTGTTAAACTGCTCTTTCTCATACGACTCATTAGCAAACGCCTGAACGACGCGAATACCGCCAACATTATCCTCTACCCGGGCATTGAAATCGCCAATATCGGTAAACAGCTGATGAATGGCGCTCGTCATTTTGCGGTTGAAATAAATAACGAACCAAATAATGATCGGCACGACGATAAAAGTCATCACCGCAAGCTTCCAATTAATGAGCATCATCAGCACGAAAGAGCCTGCCAGCGTCATAACAGCGATAAATAAATCCTCTGGTCCATGATGCGCCATCTCGCCGATCTGCATCATATCGTTGGTCAGACGCGTCATTAAATGCCCCGTCTTCGTATTGTCGAAAAACTTGAAGGACAGCTTCTGAATGTGCTCAAACAGCTTTTTGCGCATATCTGTCTCGATGTTAATACCGAGCATATGCCCCCAATAATTTACGACAAATAACAGCAGCGTATTAACAATGTACAAGGCCAGAAGCGCCAGCGACGCCCACAAGATGATCATCCATTCTCCCTTTGGCAGCAGATCATCTACAAACCGGTTGACTACTAGCGGAAAAGCGAGCTCTAGCAGCCCGGCCAGCACCGCACAGCCAAAATCCAGCATGAACAGCCCTCTATAAGGCTGGTAATAAGAAAAAAAACGACGTATCATGAGCTTGCTTCAATCCCCCTTATCATCTGTCTCTTTAAAAATATATAGAAAACAGCGTTGGGAGACAATGGATTATTGTAGGTTGGTGCGTTATTGTTTTACTAGCCAAGCTGTAAGCTCTTCTAATTGTGCTGAAGTGGCGATGGGATCAAAGTACCAGGATTTATCGCCGTGCCAGATGTAAACCCGATCATTTTTAACGGCATCGAGTGTTCCCCAGATCGAATCTGCCTTTAAATCTTCAAGTGTGTGCGTCTCGGAAGTGAAAATGATATAGTCGCCTGCATACTCTTCCAATATTTCCATCGATATTTCGAGCGACTGCTCCTTCATGACCTCAGCTGCATGTTTTGGCGGCAGTTTGCGGTCAAGCGCATGATAAACGGCCTGTCCGCCACGTCCAAAATTATCCCCGAATACGCCCACTGTTTTGCCCCAATCTTCCATGAGGGAGAAAGTCGCTTCGGCTGGCACATGCTGAGCAACCTGCTCGCGCGCCTGTGCAATTTGCTTATCAAAATTGGCAAGCCATGCCTCTGCCTCTTGTTCCTTGCCTAGCACTTGCCCGAAAAATTCAATTTCTTCGTGTACCGTTTTCAAATTGCCGAAAGGCACGAGCACGGTTGGCGCAATTTTGCTGAACGATTCATAAGCCATTTCATTGCCGGTAACGATCAAATCCGGCTGCAGCTCCAAAATTTTCTCCAGTGAAATACTTTCGTATTCGCCAATATTTTCTACGCCGGCAAGCTCGGCCTTATAGTAGGGATTTTCGAGGTTTTTTTGCGGCGTGCCAACGGGCTTCACATCAAGCGCAATAAAGCTGCCTAAATACAGATCGACTACGACGCGCTGTGCCTGATTCGGTATTTCTATATCTCCTTTAATGGTTTTAATCATCCGCGTTCCGCCTGCCGCTTCAGCTTGCGGCGATGCCTCAGGCGACTTCTGCTCTGCAGATGCTTGTACGTTTCCAGCATTGCCGGAAGCAGCTCCCTGCGGCGGCGCCGCACCCGAGCAAGCGCTCAAAAACAGGGTCAAACTGATCAGCATCGTAGCTAGCAATCTTTTATGGCTAAACATAGGTAGCTCCCCTTCTCTACTGTGTTGATAATAATTATCATCCTCACTATAAAGCTTGGAGCTATAGTTGCCAATGGAGAATATGCGCCCGATCGCTGGATTTTTTGCTCCTTTTTCGATCTGCCCCCTCTGGGTGCGAAATCGTATAGGAGACTGGCCGATATGTTTTTTGAACATTCGCCCAAAATAATATTTATCTGGACATCCTACGTATATCGCTATTTCTTCCAAGGTCGATTCCGAGTTCAGCAGCAGCTCCTTGGCATGCTTCAGCCTGATTTGGGTTAAATATTGAATCGGGCTAACACCTGTCTCCCTCTTGAATAATTTGACGAGATGACCTACGCTGCAATCCAGCAAATCCGCTAGGACGTCCAGGGCAATCGCACTGGCATATTGCTCCTCCATATAACGGATTGCCTGCGAGACAAGATCGGCCCGCGCCAGCTGTACGCCGTCTCTATGAAGCTGCCAAAGCTGCTCGTATATGCACTGATACAATAGAGCTTTAGCATGGAATTGCTCTAATTCCCCGCCATTTTTCCAGCTTCGCTCCAGCTCTTCGATTTTTGAAAATAAAGCCAAGGATGAATGCGGCACTAAGCGGTATTGCAGCTGAAAGGGACGATGCTGTTGCAGCAAATCCAAAATCTCCTGCCTGCTGGGGAGCGGAATAACCGCCTTATAAAATACGATGACATATTCAAAGGGCTCTGCTGACGGCCTAATGTCCAGACATGCCCCTTTGCCGCCGTGCAAAACGTGAAATCGCTTCATGCCACCGGCGGCGCTGTCCAGTTCCACCTCAGCACTGCCGCGCAGCGCATATAAAAAAAAGCTCGATGGAACGCGGTAAGCCCGCAGCTCCTCATCTATGCCTAACATGACGCGCCTTATATCCAGCAGTCTTATCGAAGCACGATTCCATAATGCCGTATGTTCATTCAGCTTTAACACCTTGTTCACTCCCTGTCTCTCACTTACGCAAAAGCCTTAAACGTTCATTATTATTCATCATAATTGATAAGCATTATCATTCACAACCCTATCTTGATAATGACTTATCTAAAAAAAATCGATTGACAGCGCTTCCCATAAAATGCTACTATCTTCTCCCTGTCATTTTAACAACGTGAGGAGGAAAGCACTTGATTGAGGTTAACGGAATAAGCAAGTCGTTCCTGGTGTCGAAGCGGCCGCCGGGCCTGGCGCATGCGGTAAAATCGCTTTTTCGGAGGGAATATACGGTCGTGGAGGCGCTGCAGAATATTTCATTCACGATTGGCTCCGGTGAAATTGTCGGGTATATCGGCCCGAACGGAGCAGGGAAATCGACGACAATTAAGACGATGAGCGGCATTCTCGTACCGGATAGCGGGACGTGTTCGATTATGGGGTACACCCCTTGGAAGGATCGCGTTTCATATGTGAAAAATATCGGCGTCGTGTTTGGACAGCGCTCGCAGCTATGGTGGGACGTTCCGGTACTGGACTCCTTCGAGCTGCTGCGCGACATCTATCGCACTCCCCCACTGGAATATCGGGCTACTCTGGCATTGCTCGTAGAAACGCTGGATTTACAAGCGCTGCTGCATACTCCCGTTCGCCAGCTCAGTCTTGGACAGCGCATGCGCTGTGAAATTGCTGCTTCGCTGCTGCACAGTCCCAGCCTACTGTTTCTCGATGAACCGACGATCGGGCTCGATGCCGTATCCAAAATCGCCGTCAGGCAGTTCATTAAAACGATCAATGAAGAAAAAGGCGTTACCGTCATTTTGACGACCCATGATATGTTTGATATTGAGGCACTCGCGAGCCGCCTGCTGCTCATCGGCAAAGGCAAGCTGCTTTATGACGGCACCGTGCAGGGGCTGCGCAGCCGCTATGGCGGAAAAGTTGAGGCGCCGCAAGCTTCACAGCTGCAACAGGCATCCGCTTCAACGTCTGAACGGGGCCATTCTAACGACAGCCTGTCCATTGAAGACATTGTCGTGCAAATGTACAAGGAGTACGCACTATGATTAAACCTTACTACGCCGTACTCAGGTTGCGGCTCAGCAACGGGCTGCAATACCGTGCCGCCGCATACGCCGGCATCGGGACGCAGTTTTTTTTCGGCTTTATTTTCATTATGGTGTTTGAAGCCTTTTATGCCCAGACCAGTGCCGCCGCACCACAGATGAGCCTCTCCGAGGTTGTCGCCTATTGCTGGCTCAAGCAAGCGTTCCTTGCCTTCATCGTTTTATGGCTGCGAGACAATGAACTGTTTCAGCTCATTACAAGCGGCAATATTGCCTATGAGCTGTGCAGGCCCAGCGGCATTTACGGCCTCTGGTATGCCAAGCTGCTCGCCCAGCGGCTGTCCAGCGCTTTGCTTCGCTGCCTGCCGATATTGCTGGTCAGCGTCTTTCTGCCTCAGCCCTACAGGCTTGAGCTGCCGCCTGACTTTTCCGCCTTTTTCCTATTCGTCTGCTCGCTTATCATAGGGCTGTTCCTGATCGTGGCCATCTCCATGCTCATTTATATTTCCGTATTTATTACGATGTCTCCGGCCGGCTCCCTGCTGATGTTCAGCGTGTTTGGCGAGTTTTTCGCCGGCATGATTATTCCGGTGCCGCTTATGCCGGATTGGATGCAGCGGATCGTCTACGCTCTGCCCTTCCACTGGACCGTTGACTTCCCCTTTCGCGTCTACACTGGCAACATTTCCACGCTAGATGCCGGAACGGGACTGCTGTTTCAGCTGCTGTGGCTCGCTGCCCTTATTTTCCTTGGCAAAATCGCGATGAACAAGGCGCTGCGACGCGTCGTTGTACAAGGAGGCTGATGCGGCGATGACGCTTTATTTTAAATACATGCTGCTGCTGTTCAAAGCGCAAATGCAGTACCGCGCTTCTTTTCTGCTTCTCGTGCTTGGACAATGCTTAACGCCATTTACCGTATTTGCCGGGCTATATTTCATGTTCGAGCGTTTCGGGGAAATGAAAGGCTGGAGCTTTTACGAGGTGCTGCTGTGCTTTGCTGTGACGCATATGGCTTTCTCTATTACCGAATGCTTTGCACGCGGATTTGATATGTTCTCCTCGCTAGTCGTCAGCGGAGATTTCGACCGGCTGCTCGTTCGGCCGCGCGGCACCATTATTCAGGTGCTGGGCTCCAAATTTGAATTTTCTCGCGTCGGACGGCTGCTGCTCGGAATTGTGGTTCTCGTCTGGACGATCATGAATCTGGACATTCCATGGACGCCGCTTAAAATAACGGCGCTCGTGCTGATGGAAGCAAGCGGCGTCATTATTTTTGCCAGCATCTTTATTTTGTGCGCTTCGTTCAGCTTCTGGACCGTGCAGGGACTGGAGATCGCTAATATTTTAACCGATGGCGGGCGGGAAATGACGCAATATCCGCTGAGCATCTACCATCGGCGCATTCAGCAATTTTTCACCTTCATTATCCCGTTCGGTTGTGCCAACTATTTGCCGCTGCAATACATACTCGGCCGCGAGGCAAGCCCGATGTATGCTTTTCTGCCGCTGGCAGGGCTGCTGTTTCTTGCACCCTGTCTGCTCATCTGGCAAATTGGCGTTCGGCGCTACCGCTCGACCGGGTCCTAGTGCTGCGGAATAAGCAGCTGGTTACTGAGCCGCCGGATAAATGCGATAGGCATCACGGCCAGCCGCGCCCGGTGCGTCCGGTACATTGACTATACCAGCTGCTTCGGTTAATTGGGGAGCTGCACCATCCAGCTTGGACAATGTCCAACCGTAAGAAAGCACCGAGGCAAGCTGGTCAGCTTCAGCGTTCGTCAGCCAAGCATGGACCGATTCGCCACCTGGCTCCAACAGAAGCTCCGCTTCTTGCTGAAAAGCAACTTTAATCCAGCTGTGAATGCCGCGAATCGTATTGTATTTTATTTGATAGCCCTCGGTCACAGCCTGTGCAAACAGCTCCGCATCGCTGCTGGCTAAAGCATTCAATAGGCTGTAGTCAAATTGAAAGGGGCTCGTATCTACGGGTAAATCGCCCTCATGCACCTTGCGAATCAATTGTTCATTCGTCCAGCCATAGGACTTAAGCGATTCCAGCAATAGCGCATCCCATTGCGATAGTTTAATAACCGTTCCTGTCTTTGCATCCATGTTATTCGTCTCCTTTATCTGTGCTAACGCTTGTCCTTATATGAGTAAAGAGATTGCCCCGACCATCACGAAGGAGGGGGGCAATCTCTTTCTATTATTTAGCTGCTGCGCCTGCTTGGTAGGCGTTCAAAAACTCTTTTACTTTTGCCGGATCAGCCTTCAGCTCAAGGCCTGTTTTCACAAGCGGGCTAAGCGTAGAAATAGCTTTAAATTTATTGCCGCCGTAATAGGCTAAAAACTCATCCTGATTGATCGAATAAAGCACCGCTTTTCTCAAATCTGCGCTTTCTGCAACCGGACGGTTTTTCGTATTAAACAGCAGGTACGAAGCCGCGTTGCTCGGAAGCGTCTGGAGCGCCAGCTTGCTGTCGCCCTTCACAATGTCAAACTTCGTTTCAGGCACGCTGTAATAAAGATGAATTTCGCCGCTGCGAAGTGCGGACAATGCACTATCGGCATCTTTAATAAAGCGAACTTTAATCGACGTAATTTTCGGCTCATGCTTCGTGCCTTTCATATAGCCAGGGTTTTTATAGAAGACAGCTTCATAGTCGTTTTTGTGAGCCAAGATGTAAGGTCCGCTTGTGTACAGCGTATTGTTGTACTGGCTGCCCTCGGTTACCGTGTTTTGGTCGCCGTAAGGAATATCCTTGTTCACATCGAATTTGGCTACATCGTACGTATTAATTTTTTCTACCTGCTTCTTGGATACGATACCCGCAGATTGGTGGGCCAAATAATTCAGCACTTGCGGGAATGGCACCGTTGTTGTCAGCTTCACAACCTGGTACTTGCCTTCCTTGCTATTTGCTTGTGCTTTATCCGACACGAGCTCGGAAATTTTGGCATCGAGCCCTTTTTCCAGTTCATTTTTCACATTACCGCTGCCGCTCGACAGCTTTACAGACTCAAGCGCTGCCGGGTCAGTGATCAGCTCGACATTTTTAATATGCTCGTGCAGGGTATACGTCCGGTGGTCAGGAACGGAATCTTTATTTTTGGCGCGATCCAGCGAGAAAATAACGTCGTCGGCGCCTACACGCTCGCCAGAATCGGCAACAAGCTTGTCTTTAATTTCCGCGAAATGAATATCATCACGCAAAATGAAATAATAATCGGAATTGCCTTCGGCAATCGCAAAATTATACGACAATGAGCCTTCCGCCGTCAGCTTGTCGTCATCGGTCAGGTTCAGCAGGCGCACGTATTGGTTCGTGTTGATAATGTTAATGGAGCCGTCATTGCCTTTAATCGGGTCAAGCGAAGTCAAGGTCGCCATGGCCGATTGCAGCACCAACGCTTCCGTATTGCGCTTGGATGCATCTTTAAAATCCAGCTCTTCCCACGGGAGCGATCTAGACTTCGATAGGCGAACGCTGTCCTTGTTCAGCACTTCCTGATTAAACGCTTGCGATTTAAGCGAGCTGTAAAGCGGAGCAATATAGGCGTTGTCAAAAACGAGCTTTTGCTCCAATTGTTTATACGTTTCTGTGTATTGATCCGGTGTTTGTGTGGAAGCCGTATCAATGAGGGCATCAATGTCCTTGTCGCTCATAATGCTATAGTCACCGCCGGTTTTAAACAGCGAGCGAACCGCATAGTCCGGGTTTCCCGTTACTGTCGTCCAGCTCGACAACGCTATATCATAGTTGCCAGCATCCTGCTGTGCTTTAAACGTACCGTAATCGGCTTGAATGTTCAGCTTTACGTTAAAGCCGTTTTTCGCCAGCTGGTCACGTACAATGTTCAGATCAGCCTCATTGCTGCTCATTCCGAGCAATTCAATATCAACCGGCTTGCTGTCGACAACCGCCTCTGCGCCTTCCGTCGCTTGCGGCGTGCTGGCAGCCTCATCCTTCGTCGTCAATGTGCAGCCGCTCAGCATAATAGCCAAACTGAGCAGAATGAGTGAAAATAGCTTGCTTGTGTGTTTCATGTTTCTCTCTCCTCTTGTCATTATTCTATAGTCTATAAGTTAACTCACATTCGCACATCGCCCATACATCGTTTCGTAACGTAGCTTTGGATAGAATATGAATGAGGTTACAGCAAATATAAAAGCAAATACAGCTGCAATTGCAGCTTTAGCACTGCCCTAATCCAGCTTCGGATCTAATGTATCCCGCAGGCCGTCGCCGAGAAAATTAAACGACAGCACGAGCGCAATAATCGCCAGCCCCGGATAAATCGCCGTATAGGCGTGGGTTTCCAGATAAGCACTGCCCAGCCGCAAAATATTGCCCCATTCCGGTATATGCGGCTCGACGCCCAAACCGAGGTAACTTAAGCTGCTCGTTGAAATAACGGCTGTGCCTATCGTAAGCGTCGATTTCACAATCATCGGAGCAATAGCGTTCGGCACAATATGCTTGAACAAAATAACGAAGTCTCCTGAGCCGAAAGCCCGCGCAGCCTGTACATATTCGAGCGTCGAAACGAGCAGCACATTCGCCCGCATCGTTCGGGCATAGGTCGGAATAGCGCCGATACTGAGCGCTAATATCAAATTAGTCGTGCTGGCGCCAAAAGCGGCAATGATCGCAATAGCCAGCAAAATGCCTGGAATGGCGTACAGCACATCGAGTGCACGCATGATGATGTTATCTGCATGGCGGCCGTAATAGCCGGACACCGCACCCAGCACACCGCCGATTAGGACGGGAATGAGCGTCGATAAAAAGCCGACAATCAGCGATATTCTAGCACCGAATACGATGCGTGAAAGCAAATCCCGGCCGAAATTGTCCGTCCCCAGCGGATAAGCGAGATTTGGATGCTGCAAAATCGCTCCATAATTATTATCGATAGCCATTCCATAATCAAAGATCAAATAGCTGGTGACCGACAAGGTCAGCAGGAACAAAATAAAGAGCAGTCCCAGCATCGACGTTGAGCTTCTGGACAGCCGCTCCACCACATCGCTAAGCCGTGAGCCGGATGTAAAGCTTCGATCCCGCAGCTTGGCGATAAGCAGCAAGCCGAGGAACAGCGCGAACAGATTGCCGCTCACTGCCGTTGCGATTAGAATCAAGGCGACCAACCACATCCAGCGCGGCAATTCCGCCTTGTCAGCGTATTTGGCAACGAGCAGCAGACTCGCAAGCTGGGCCAACGCCGAGATGAGAAGCAGCAGCATGCCAAGCAAAAATGTATTCGCCACATAAGGCTTGAACAAATTTAGAGCAGATACGGCGAGCACTAGCAACGTAGTTAGCAAGGTATAAACCGCAAGCGTATAAGCTGCGCTCTTCTTCCGTTTAATGAGCTGGAATGCTGCGGTGGCAATGAACACATTCGCCGTCGCCAGGCTGAGCAGCAGCACATAGCCGAGCGCTCTAGTCGAGCGGCGAAGCTCGCCGCCCCCTTTAAGCAAATCGCGCCGAATGAACGCCCATACCGCAAGCTGCAGCAGCGCAAAACCGAAATAGGCAGCGCTTAGGGCCAGTCCCCCCGGCTTGAACGAAGCGTCGGCAGGCGTATAGCTACTGAGCAGCAGTACAAGCGCCAAAGCCAGGGAGACAATGCCAGCGAAGCTGGACTGGCTGTACTCCAGGCTGGATTTTAATTTAAATCGAATTTGCTGCTTGTTTATGAAAACATTGGACACGGATAGCACCTGCTTTAGTATTGTTTCATTTTGGAGCGAATTCTCGGGTCAAAGAAGGCGTAAAGCAGATCCACAATGACGTTAATAACCGATATCGTAATTGCCGTGTAGACAACCCCGCCCATAATGGCCGGAATATCCGGAA
Organism: Paenibacillus liaoningensis; assembly: GCF_059609455.1. Lineage (NCBI taxonomy): Bacteria > Bacillati > Bacillota > Bacilli > Caryophanales > Paenibacillaceae > Paenibacillus > Paenibacillus liaoningensis. The sequence goes on along the minus strand of NZ_JCAALU010000001.1, from coordinate 86,718 downwards.
TAAACTGCTTGTCCACAATATAGCTCCCAATCCCGCTAATATTGAACACCTTCTCCGTCACTGCCGCCCCGCCAAGCATCGCGCCAAATTGCAGCCCAATCACCGTAATAATTGGAATGAGCGCATTGCCTACAGCATGCTTCCAAATGACCTGCCGGCGGGCCAGCCCTTTCGCTTTGGCGGTCGTAATATAATCCTCATGAATAACCTCCAGCGTCGAAGATCGAGTCATGCGCGCAACAGCCGCCGTCAGACCTGTACCTAGAACAATGATCGGCATAATCGCCGACAGCGCATTTTGCGGATTATAAGTTGCTGGCAGCCAGGATAGCTTAATTGAAAAATTCAAAATAAAAATCAATCCTTGCCAGAAATTCGGAATCGACAGCCCTAGCAAAGCAATGAACATAAAGGTGTAGTCGAAAAAGGAGCCTGGCCTCGTTGCCGAAATAATGCCGATTGGCAAAGCAATCAATACGGCGATCAACGTCGATACGAAGGTGAGCGTCAGCGTAACCGGAAATTTGCCGGCAATAGCTGTCGTTACACTTTCATTGCCTGCGAAGGAACGGCCCAGATCAAAGGTCAATATGCCCTTAATCGTATTCCATAGCTGAACAAGATAAGGTTGATCCAGCCCATACAGCTGGTTAAACGCCGCAATTTGCTCCGCGGTAGCCGTTTCTCCCAATATGTTGGCTGCTGGATTCATTGGCGAAATATATAAAATCGTAAAAACTAAAAAGGCTACACCGAAAATAACAAATATCGCCATAATCAGACGCTCGGCAATATATTTCACATACGGGTTCGCATAAAGCGCCATAATGGCGTACATCAGCAGGCCAGGAATAAACGATAATACGAAAAATGCGGGCCGCTTGAGCAGGGAGTCAAACGTATCGCTGAACGTCAGCTTCCCTTGCGGCTCCTCCGATAGCCGTTCCAATACGCGGGCGGCAAGCTGCTCTTTAAATTTAGCGGCAGCGATTCGCCTCGCTTCCTGCTCCGTTTTGTGTGCGCCGGGCGTCTGACCGAAAAATTGCTGCTTGCGCTGCAACTGATCCAGCGCCTCCGCCAGCAGCTTGTCCATGCTGCCTGCTTGCAGCAGCTCTTGTCTCGTCTCTTCCTCAAGCCGGCGATAGCCAAACCGGGCTTTGCGATATACATAAACCGCGAATACGAATGCGGATACAGGTGCGCCTGCAATGAGCAGCAGCAGCCTGTAGGCTGGATGCTGAAGCATTTTACGATAGACAGCAGCCGTTAGGTCTGTGATGCCATTTCCAATTTTCAAGTCTTGCACCGTCAAGCCTGTCCGCTCCTTTTAATTCAGCATTTTAATTGCATTATTCCGATAGATATAGTAGATTTTATTTTAAGGAATACAAAATGTCAACATTCTACTAAATATGATTTGCACAGGTGACGATATGAAACCATTATTACAAGTCAATCATTTGTCCGTTTCCTTCTTTTCTCGTGATTCAGAGGTTGAGGCGGTACGCGGGGTAAGCTTCGAAGTGCATCCAGGGGAAACGCTCGGCATCGTAGGCGAATCGGGCAGCGGCAAAAGCGTAACCGCCCGCACGATCATGCGCTTGCTCCCTTCTCCCCCCTCCATCGTCAAAGGCGGCGAGGTGTTGTTTCAAGGCGATAATCTCGCTCATAAATCAGAGCACGAAATGGAGAAAATACGCGGCAAGGATATCGGCATGATTTTTCAGGACCCGATGTCTTCGCTCAATCCGACGATGCGTATCGGTCGGCAAATTGAAGAAAGCTTAATCAAGCATCGCAAGCTTGGCAAGCAGGAGGCCCGCAAAGCGGCAATTGAAATGCTGGATATGGTTGGAATAGCTGATAGCGAGTCCCGCTACTATCAATATCCCCATGAATTTTCCGGCGGCATGCGGCAGCGGGTGATGATTGCGATTGCCCTTGCCTGTAGGCCTTCGCTGCTCATCGCAGACGAGCCTACGACTTCACTAGATGTAACGATTCAGGCGCAAATTTTGCAGCAAATGAAGGAATTGCAGCAGCAGCTCGGAACGTCCATTATATTGATCACGCATGATTTGGGCGTTGTAGCGGGGATGTGCGACCGCGTAGTCGTCATGAAGGATGGAGAAATCGTGGAGAGCGGCACGACGGAGCAAATTTTCGCAAATCCGCAGCATCCTTATACGGTGAAGCTGCTTCACGCCCTGCCGCGTCTCGATGAGAAGAAGAAGCCAAAGCCGAAGCCGTTGCTAGCCCGTCCGGAGGACAATGTTCCGCTGCTGCAGGTGCGCTCGCTCAGGCAGCACTTCGACCTCGGCAAAGGCCAAATCGTTAAGGCGGTTAACAATGTAAGCTTTGATATTCAAGCTGGCGAGACGTTTGGCGTCGTTGGCGAATCAGGCAGCGGCAAGTCGACGACAGGCCGCACGATATTGCGGTTAAACGAAGCGACTGGCGGAGATGTGCTATACCGCGGCATTCCGCTCCAGCATTTAAACCGGGCCGAGATGAAGCAAATGCGGCGGCATATGGGCATTATATTTCAAGATCCCTATGCTTCGCTTAACCCGCGCCTGCGCATTGTCGATATTATCGGCGAGGCGCTGGACGCTCATGGCCTAACGAAGGGCAAGGCAAACCGTCTCAAACGCGTAGAGGAACTGCTGGAATTGGTCGGGCTGAACGCCTCCCATGCCCTGCGCTATCCGCATGAGTTTTCCGGCGGGCAGCGGCAGCGCATTGGCATCGCCCGCACGCTGGCGGTCGAGCCGGAATTTATCGTCTGCGACGAGCCGCTGTCTGCCCTCGACGTCTCGATTCAGGCGCAAATTGTGAAGCTCTTGGAGGAGCTTCAACAGCGGCTTGGCCTGACTTACCTGTTTATCGCCCATGATCTATCCATGGTTAAGCATATTAGCGACCGGGTCGCGGTTATGTATAAGGGCAAAATCGTTGAGCTCGCTGAAAGCGAGGAGCTGTATTCGAATCCGCTCCATGCCTATACGAAGTCGCTGCTCGCAGCTATCCCGGTTCCTGATCCTGCGATTGAGTCGAAGAAGCGGCTGCTGCCGCATACGGAGGCAGCCAAAGCCGATCCGTACGGACTGGAGCATTCTTCCTTTATTGAAGTGAAGCCGGGACATTTTGTCGCCGTTGCAGGAGCTTAAGCTTCCGGATCAGCCTTAGCATAGGTTTATTAAATAAACAGCCAGCACTAGCCGAAAATAGACGGCAGGTGCTGGCTGTTTAGCGTTCTTTTTCATGGAAACGGGGCTGTGTCTCCATTTGGCATCCTGTGTGCAGGCAAGGTTAATGGATATTCCCCGCGGCTTTCAGCCTCTCCGCAATGGCAGCAAAATCCTCAGCGGAAATGCCCGGCGCGAATTCCTCCTCCACCTCTGGATATTCCGGTACAGGCACGCCCTTCGGCAACCCATGAATAACCTCAAGCGGCTGCCCATCCTCTGGATGCGTGCCCTTCCAAATTTGGTCAATCGTTTTAAAATCATTATCGCTGTACGTATAAAGCTTCGTATGAACGCCTTTCTCCTCATACTTGCGCGCTTCATTGAATGCTTTGTTATTAAGAGAAGGAATTGGAATCAGCTTCGTCACATCGACGCCGGTCGCCACTTGCAGCGCTTTCGCATACGCCACGACATGGACACCGCCCCGTACGAGCAAATAGCCGACTACTTCACGCGCAGCCGGATGGGAGGTCATTTCATACACCTTCATTTTATGGGTTCTGGCGCCAACCTCCAGGAAGAAATTATGCAGCAAATCTTCGACCAAATTTCCGCTGTTGAATACATGCTCGCCCGTCCACGGCCGCCCCATTGAATCAACGGGCAATGCGCCTTGTCCGCCAGACAGGAAAGGAAGCGACATCCGCCAGTCCTTAACGGATTTCAGCGGCGATTCATCCGGCTTGCCCGGTGTCGTGGAGCCATGCAAGCAATGGTTAATCGCGTGGGAGACGAGCTCGACATGGCCTAGCTCCTCCGCCGTAATGCTCGTAACCAAATCATAAAACGGGCGCAGCTTTGTTTTCGAGCGAAAATTAAACGACTGGTACAAATAGTTGCTCAGCGTAGACATTTCGCCAAATTTTCCGCCCAGCAGCTCTTGCACCGCAGCCGCCGCGTTCGGCTCAGGCCGCCCGACATTCGGAATTTCGATCAACACTTCATCCAAGCGTTTGAACATGCTTTACCCTCCATCATTGTCAGTATCAGACTTCTCTGACAGCGCCAATAAGTTGCGACGCTTTATTATTTGCTGGATCAGGGAACGATATCCGTAATGGAGAACAATGGGAGAATGAAGCTGGTTTTTTATGGCCCTTGTTTTCTAAACTCTGTCGGAGACAGGCCCGCTATTTTCTTGAATTGCTTTGAAAAATAAAACAGGTCATTAAAGCCCGCCTGCTCGGCGACCTCGCTAACGCTGAGCGTTGAATCGGCCAGCAGCTCCTTCGCTTTTTCGATTTTCAAACGAGCGATGTATTGAATCGGCGGCACGCCCATTTGCTCCTTGAACATTCTTATAAAATAGTTCGGATGCAGGCACGCACGCTTTGCCAGGTCTTGAATGGTGATATCGCTGCCGCTATTCATATGGATATAGCTCAAAATTTCTGTCAGCCGCTGGGTGGCAGCCGCATTTTTCAAGCTGATGCTCTCCTCGCCCTGCTGCATAATGAACAATGAAAACAGCTCCAGCAGCTTCGCTTTTGCAAGCAGCCTGGCATAGATTGTCTGGTCGTTCGCATAAAACACCAGCTCGGCAAAAATCGTCCGTACCCGTTCCTGATCAGCAGCCGTGCACAGATAAGGCACATCCAGCAGCTTGAACAGGTTGATTTCCCCAACCTTGGCGCTGAAATGGCACCAATATTTGCGGTATGTGGCACTCCCCTCTATGACCGAATACGATTGGGGCACGCCCTCCGGCACCAGAATAAGCTCGCCTGGAGCAGGCGAATACTCCTCGTCCCCGATTTTGAGCCAGCCGCTGCCATGCTCGATGTAATAAAACTTGCTGTAATCCGGCGTAAAATCGAGATCCCGCCATTCGGTGCTGACCGTATTATGATGGGCGATAAATAGCTCCACCTGCATATGGGACAAATAATAGGCGAGCAAGGAATGAGCATTCATGGGGCAAACCCGCTTCCATGGTTAATTTTATACAAATAAAAGTTAGTGTCCCACATTCTTAATCCTGTTAACGCTTGCTAGAATAGCCATGTAGATTTCAAATCGGAAAGGACGGTAACAGAAACCATGAATAAACAAGAGTATTTGAACCAAATAGCCGCAACGATTGCGCAGGGCCCTTATCGTGACGATTGGCAATCTCTCGGCGCATTTGAGGTTCCGGCTTGGTATAAGCAAGCTAAATTCGGCATCTTCATTCACTGGGGCGTGTACGCCGTTCCGGCCTTCGGCAGCGAATGGTATCCGCGGAATATGTATATCCAGGGCAGCAAGGAATATGAGCACCATATTGCCACCTATGGCGAGCATAAAAACTTTGGTTATAAAGATTTTATCCCGATGTTCCAGGCTGAAAAATTCAACGCCGAAGAGTGGGCCGACCTGTTCCAGCGCTCGGGAGCGAAATATGTGATGCCCGTTGCGGAGCATCATGACGGCTTTCAAATGTACAAAAGCGCCATTTCCCGCTTTAACGCTTATGAAATGGGACCTAGACGGGATTTGCTGAATGAGATGAAAACCGCTTTCGAGCAAAAGGATTTGACCTTCTGCGTCTCGTCACACCGTGCAGAGCATTGGTTCTTCCTGTCGCATGGCAAGGAGTTTGAATCCGATATCCATGAACCGCTTGCGTGCGGCGACTTGTATTGGCCTTCTATGCCGGAGCCGGATCATCATAACTTGTATGAATCGCCACCGACGGATGAATATATGGAAGACTGGCTCATTCGCTGCTGCGAGCTGATCGATAATTATGAGCCGAAAGTTTTATATTTTGACTGGTGGATTCAGCATGCCTCGTTCAAGCCGTATTTGAAAAAGCTCGCAGCCTATTATTACAATAAATCCGCTGAGCTTGGCTTCGAGGGCATCATTAACTATAAGCATGACGCCTACATGCTCGGCAGCGCCGTTCCCGATGTGGAACGCGGACAATTCGCTGAGCTGAAACCGTATTACTGGCAGACCGATACGGCTGTTGCCCGAAACTCATGGAGCTACACGCCTAACAATGATTATAAGTCGCCGCTGGAGCTCATTCAAGATTTGGTCGATATCGTCAGCAAAAACGGCAATCTGCTGCTCAATGTTGGCCCGAAAGCCGATGGCACGATCCCGCAGGAGGATCAGGACATTTTGCTCGCGATCGGAGGATGGCTTGAGACGAACGGAGAGGCCATTTATGACACGAGCTACTGGCGCACTTATGGGGAAGGACCGACGAAGGTTGTAGAGGGACAATTTACGGACGGTAAAAGCAAAATTTTCACACCGCAGGATATCCGCTTTACCGTGAAGGGAAGCAGCCTGTATGCCACCGTACTCGTCTATCCAGAGGACGGCGAGGTTAAAATTACGTCGCTGAAGGAGAAATCCCACGATTTTCAAGGCATTATTCAGCAGATCGAAGTACTCGGCTTCGAGGAGCAGCCTGTATGGGAACGCACAGCAGAAGCACTCGTCGTGAAGACGAATGATGTTCGCAGCTCTTATCCGGTTGTGTTGAAGATTACAGTGGATTAATCAGATCAATGTATCCATTCGTCTAAAAAAAGCAAACCCACCAACAGCCGGATAAAGGCTAGCGGTGGGTTTTGCAGTTGACTCTTTTGCAAATGTTAAGGACTTTTTTGATCATCGACAATACAATCGTCCCTGTACACATAGGACATGGCTCACAGGTCGTATACAGCGTCAGTCCATTGTCCGCGATAAACCTTTTATTTTCAAGCTGGAGCATGTGGTTCCCCGCTCGTCCATTCCAATTATCCCTCCAAAAATTCACAGCAAAAAGCTTCACAGCGTAAACCATTCGTCCACTTTCTTCCGATCATAATCTAAAATCCAATCATTATACTGCTCATATATCCCCCGTAACGTCTCCACTTTTTCAGCGATAATGTCCAGTCCTCTGTCATCATAGAGATGAAAAATCGTTTTGTTCGTTTCATTAATGATATATATGTCCCCATCAATAATTGGCTCAAGACCAAGCGAACGATTTGCAATCGCCTCTAAAAGAGAATTAACGTTCAAATTTTGAAGCTTCACGCGGGCATAGTACCTTACCGTCACAATATCATCCGCATCATCCGGGCTCTTGTATCGATATTCCTGCTCTTGCTTTGATACTTCACTTATAGGAATGCCGCTAATATAATCATTGAAAGTCTTATACACATCTTTTTCAAAAAGAGTAACCGGGTGCTCGTCCCAGCTATCCATGAACAGTACAAAATAAATAAAATCCTCGCATCGATTAATCGCATTAAATAAAGCCAGCGCTCTGCTTTTGACTTTCTCAGCTCTAGCCGCAGCTTCACATATGTCTCCGCCCATTTCGAATCTAATGCCTACTGGCGCATTATAAAATATCGGGTTTTTTAAAGGCAGGCTCTTAAAATAATGCAGTAAGAAATGATCTAAATGTGAATCAAACGCCATCCCATCACCTCTTTCAAATCTGATCGTTCTCACCTTCGCCAGAAAACCATTGTATAATGAACACAGCTCTATTGAAACGCTTCAATATTTGCTTCGACATTAAAAATATGACCACTGCGAGGGAAAAAAGATGTTTGATCCAACCGTATTCGATAATTTGAAGGTTGCTTTTGAAAATCAGCTGTACGATCTGGATACGCTGGACGAAACGATTCAGATAACAGGCCGCAAAGATACGATGGAAATGTCCGTTATGGGACGAGCCTTCAGCCTTGCCTTCCACTTAACCGGGCAGGAAGCCGTAACCGCCGAGCTGCGGCTCGAAGCCTCCTTGAAGGAGCTGGCCGCCGAGCTATTGGAGCTGCCGGGAGAGGCGCCCGGCTGCGAGCTGAGCTTGCTTTTTCATATGAGGGTGAAGGATTTCGAGCAGCAATGTCCGCAGATTGAAGCGGTATTCCAGCGGATTTGGCCGGAAAACCCTGTCCCTGTGCAGTCGCTCAGCTTTGTCTACTCAGAGGGGCAGGCGGAGCATCAGAACGAGATTAAGCTATCGTTCAAGCGCAAAATCAACGAGGAGCAAATGGAGGATATTCCGAGCTTGCTGGAGCATGTTCTGTTGACTTTGCGAGCGCTGGGCGAGGTTTCCGCTGCAAGCATAGAGGGAAAATAAGCGGCCCACCGCATAACAGGCTAATCATTCCATAGCCTATACACCCCATAGCCGCAAAAAAGAGCCCACAGCCAATGCGGGCTCTTGCTCCTTGCACTATTTTCACAAGCAATCGCTTATTTAATCAGATCTACAGCATCCTGCGGCACAAACGCATCGGTTCCGTTGTAAACGATGACGCCTTTAAGGGTCGTTTTCTTTCCGTTCAGGACGGCGATGTTTTTGTAAATTTGCAGCTCCAGCTTCTGGCTGCCCTTCGTCACGAGGATGGTTGGGTTTTTCGCATCCTTCAGGTTAAGCTCGTATTTCGCGCCTTTAGCCGTAAAAGCCTGCTTAGCCGGCACGAAGAGCTGCTTGCTGACCGCATCCAAATCAAGATCCAGCACGCGAGCCATATACTTCGCAATATCGGTATTGTCGATGACGCCAAATGGCCGGTCATTATTCGGAGCATATGTGTACAGCACCACATCTCCGCCGGTGTGTCCGCCAGTTGTCCAGCCAATACCTGCACGCTTGCTGATCATAGGGCCTACTGCATAATTCATTCTGCCCGGCTCCGCAGCTTTAATCGCCGCCATTTCCTCCGTCGTCAAATCCGAAATGCCATAATATTGCTGAAGCACAGATTTAATGTTCGTTCTCTTCGCATCCAGCTTCGCCTCCAAGCCCTCACCCGTCAGCTTCGCTTTCTTCAGCGGGCCAATGAAGGTGGACAATGGCTCCTTATCGTAGGTGCCTGTCGTTGCGGCGCTGCCGATCGTCAAACCGCCATTGCCATGGTCCGTTACAGCAACAACGGCTGTCTGCTTGTCCTTTTTCGCAAAATCCAACGCTACTTTAACCGCATTATCAAAGGCCAGCACATCGCTGATAATACCGATTGGATCGTTGGCATGAGCTGCCCAATCCACCTTGCTGCCCTCTACCATGAGGAAAAAGCCGTCTTTATCCTTGGAAAGAATGTCGATCGCTTTTTGCGTCATGTCGGCGAGACTTGGCTGCTTAGCGGGATCACGGTCCATATCATAGGACAGGCCTGCCGGAGCAAACATGCCCCATAGCTTGCCCGATTTGGAGGCCTTCATCGCCGCTGGCGTCGTCACATAGTCGTAACCGAGCGCTTTAATGGAGGAAACCAAATTTTCGCCATCGCTGCGGCCGGACGGAACCAAATAATCGCTGCCGCCGCCTAATACAACATCGACCTGATTATATACCTGCTGCTTGCTCAGGGCATCGTAGTTTTTGCGGTCTGGATAGTGAGCGGTAAAATCAGCCGGAGTCGCATGCATAATTTCCGAGGTTGCAATGATGCCCGTCGCTTTTCCCGCAAGCTTGGACGCTTCCAGCACAGAAGCGACAGGTTTTCTCTCATCACCCGGGGCGATAGCCTTCTGGCCTGGCATCGTAGCCTTGTCTGGCAAAACGCCAACAAATCCTGTGTGCGATTTATGTCCAGTAGCAAAAGCGGTACCCGCAGGGGCAGAATCCGCGATCGGCGCGTCTGCCGAGTGGGTGCGGACCATGCCGCTTGCCATTTGATCAAGCGTTAACGAAGAGCCTTTATACCATCTGGCGAGCGCCGTTGCATCATTTGCCATGCCGTCAGGAATGAGAATGATCACATTTTTAATTGGCGATTGCTCATCCTCTGCGCTCACTCCGCTGTTTCCCCCTACAGTTGTTACTGCCACAATAGTCGCGACTGCCAGTGCTACCTTGGCTGCACGAGCATGGAACCTCTTTAACATGTACATCCTCCTATTAACTAGATTGGATAATGCTTCAACACAACTAGTTTATAAGAGAATTGATAGGGGAATGTAAAGGTCACTTTGATTATTTGTAAATTTGCAACAATTACCCATATTTAGTTTATCGCTTGAATCCTTAGGTATACATGCGTTTTTTCTACTTTATTCAGCTTTATTCAACAAAATATTTTGATAAATTCAATAAAACATCTTCCCTATTCATTATTTTCCATGGTAGTATTATACTATTGAGCAAAAAGACCTATTTTATCTTCTATGCAGAGTGAGTACATAGTCTTATTGTTTTAGGTCCTATGCACAATATGCAATTGTTTGGCAAACAGAGAATAGATAAGGGAGAGAGTTATGATGATTGGCAACATGGCAAGCAAACGTATTTCTGTCGCACTTGTTTTTGCAATGGTCTTATCGATTTTTTCCACGAACTATATCGCCTTTGGCGCAGAGGCAGCCGCCTCCTCCGTGTCGTTCACAGACATCGAGAAATCTTATGCTAAAGATGAAGTAACCGCTCTAGTAGAAAAAGGCATTCTCGGCGGTTATGGCGACGGCAGCTTTAAGCCTTCGAACTCTATTACTCGCGCGGAACTAGCTAAAGTGCTTGTGCTTGCTCTAGGCAAAGAGCAGGATGCTGCAAGCGCCGCATCTTTCAAAGATGTGGCCAGCAACAGCTGGTATAACGGCTATGTTGGCGCACTTGTGAAATCCGGCATTACGCAAGGCATTTCCGCCGACCAATTTGCTCCGAACAAAACCGTTACACGCGAAGAGCTCGCCGTATTCTTTGTTCGCGCCTTCGGCTTGGAGCAAGCTGCTAAAGCGGTGCCGCTGGATGAGAAGCTCTCGGATCTCTCCACTGTATCGGCATGGGCGAAAAGCTCCGTTTCCTTCGCCTACCAAATCGGCTTCATTAAAGGCGTAGCCAATGCAGACGGTACAACTCGCTTCAATCCTTCGGGCGTAGCAGATCGTCAAGCGCTAGCTCGTCTAGCCTACGAATTCGTCTTCAACAAATCGTCCTATGAGCTGGCAGCCGCTTCGCTCGGTGCAACTGCTACACCAGCACCGTCTGCTACCCCGACTCCAACAAACCCGCCGAAGTCATCAGACAGCAGCAGCGGTGGTGGAAACAATGGTGGAAATAACGGTGGAAATAATGGCGGATCGACGAGCACTTCCATTAATTCCGCAGGTGAGCACACGCTGGGTGCGGTGACTGGCGATGTCCGCATCTACGCTGCCAATGTTACCCTTAAAAACACAACGATTTCGGGTAATCTGTACTTGGAAACTAGCATCGGCAATGGCGATGTAACGCTCCAGAACGTTACCGTTAGCGGATCGACGACCATTAATGGTGGCGGCCCTAACAGTATTCACGTACAAAACTCCACTCTGGCAACCGTCATTGTAGACAAGCAAGATGGAAGCATTCGTCTCGTATTGGAAAATGGAACCGATGTTCAGCAGGTTACGATTCGCTCTGGCGCTATTATCGAAACACAGCCAGGGGTTGGACAAGTTGGAAACATCAACATCTCAAGCAACGTTCCACATAACGCACAAGTTTCGTTAAACGGCGTATTTAATTCGGTTTCCGTCTATGCTGAACAAGCAGCCATCACGCTAGGCGAGAACGGCTCTATCGGTCAGCTGAATGTATTCGCAAGCGCACTGAATACCGTTTTCCACCTGGAACATGGCTCTAACGTTGCAAATGCCGTACTTGATGCGATCGTTTCCTTCCTTGGACAAGGCTCGATTACTGATGCAGTGGTCAATGCAGACGGCGTAGACTTCAGCTCGCTGCCAAGCCAGCCAAACCTGCAAGCCGATCCTGCGGTTTCCAGCATCATTGCTGAACCTGCTCTAGGCTTTGAGCTTTCAGCGATTGGAGCAACACGTCAAATCGTTGCGACAGGCGTGAAATACACAGCTAACGCTAAAGATATTACGACTCATTCCAACTGGACCAGTTCAGATGCTTCTGTAGCTGAAGTCGTATACGGCAAGGTTAAAGCTGTCGGCGAAGGTACAACCTTCATTACAGCAACCTATGGCTTGTACAATGTACAGGTTCCTGTAACAGTAGCCGTTTATGAGCAAGGGTACCCGACGATTTCCACTGTACAAGTAACGAACGGCGCAGTCGATGTTTCTTTTGATCAGCAAGTGGAGGATGTGAGCCTGTCTGATTTCGCAATTTCCGCAACGCTGAACGGTGCAGCTTATGAGCTGAGCGGCTTGCAATATGCGGACGGCAAAATCACCTTTAATCCGGTTCAAAGCTATGGCTCCACGCTGTACGTTCATGTGGAAGCGAATGAAGCCAAAACCAAGTTCGCAGGCAGCCAAAGCGGTTCGGTTAAACTGACAGGCTTCGGCGGTACCATCATTGATGTTGCCCGTAATCCTGTAGCTAACCTGACGATTGAGTTCCGCAAAGGCCTCGGCGCTACAAGTGGCCCTGTTGTTGGAACAGCTGTAACCGATGCTAACGGAAGATATTACATTTATTTGGCTCCTGGCATTTACACAGGTGAGCTGGGCGGCGTAGGCACGCCATACGTAACAACCTACATGACTGCTGTATCGGCAGTAAATGTAAATAACCAGAATGAAAATCAAACTGCAATCGGCATTCCGTCCGAAAATGAAACGCGTATCGTATTGACATGGGGCAAGGACCCTGCCGATCTGGATTCGCATCTAATTGGACCAGCTGCACAAGGCGGTATCTTCCACACTTGGTATGGTGGTAAAGCTTATTATTATAACAATACCAAAATGGTTGATCTAGACTTGGATGATGTAACTTCGTATGGACCTGAAACAACAACGATCCGTAAAGATACAAACGGCACGTACACTTTCTATGTGCATCACTTCTCCGGAGCAAGCACAATTTCGGCTTCCGGTGCCAAAATTGAAGTGTACCGTGGTTCTTCCCCTACACCAATTAAAGTGTACGAAGTGCCAACCGATAGAGGCAATGAGATTTATTGGACTGTATTCACGATGACCATCACAGATGGTCAAGTTACATTCACGGATGTTAATGCATTCTCGAATACGAATCCTGTAAGGGGTCTGAACATCGTAGATAACAATCAAAGACCTTCTGAAGAACCAGAGCAAGAAGAAGAGCCAGAACAACAACCGGAGCAGGAGCAACAACCTGAACAGCAGCCAGAGCAACAGCCTGATCCACAAACAGCACCTTAATAGGCTGCAAAAAAATAACGCAGCGGTAACGCCTTAAACTTCAGGCAGCCGCTGAGCAATCAACAAAAACAGCATGACCGCTGAATCGGTCATGCTGTTTTTTTCTTTTCACTATAGGCTTGCGCTCCACTCGCTTACCCGTTACGACTCTTTGGCAAACGCGTCGCCCACCAAACCCACCAAATCAGCACTAAATACCAAACAATCCAATTCCCCGTCTTCCTTCTCACAGAAGGTACGAACAGCAGCAGCGCAAATATCCACTCCACTATACCTGTCGCATAAATGATTTCAAGCCGCAATGGAACAAAATCAGGCAGCATCTCGGCAAAGCCCTGCGCCTCCCGAAAATGTTAAAACCCCGCAACCACAAATAATAAAGCAAATAATACACAGCCAATGAATCTGGCTGCCGTTGTTCGCTGCTGTCGAATATTCCGTCACACTCCTTCCAATTGCTTTTATTATCTATTACCCCTATTCCTTTTCATACATAAAAGGGTAAGCTTTTAGCCAAATTATGACTTGGAGAGCTTTGGCGACTGGCGTGATCCCTTACCTAGCCGCACTCCGATCCTATTCAAGGAGGGTGGCACTGGCATGTTTTTCAACCATACAAAATCAGGTGGCTTGAATCAGCCGAAGGGCGGCTCTCCCCGGAAGAAGCATAAGGAACAACCGTTCAGCCCTTCGCTCAAATCCAATATAGATACGTTTACTAAGCTGCTTGGTCACAGCTCTGATCTCGAAATTAAGCCTTTTGCAAGCGACTTGGCTCCAGAGATTACGATGTCGCTCGTCTATTTGAGCGAAATGGTCAATGAGGCGACGTTAAATGAATCCGTCCTGCGCCCCTTAATGGAGGAAGATAAACAAGCGGAGGAGCGCAGCAACGCTTTAATTCATTTGATTAAGGAACAGATTATACAGGTCGGCTCGACTTATTGCACCGATTCCATAGAAGAAGCGATCGATATGCTGCTGAATGGTTACTGTCTCCTGCTTGTCCAGGAAGCGAGCAGCGGGCTGATGATTAATGTCAGCAGCAAAGAAGGCAGAACAGTCAGTGAGCCGACTACCCAAACCGTGCTGCGCGGGCCACAGCAAAGCTTCAATGAAATCTTGAGTACAAATATTAATCTGATGCGCCAAATCATTAAGTCGCCGGACTTGCATATCGAATCGATGGTTGTTGGCAGCCAAACACGTACGCAAATTGCGATGCTGTATTTGAACGGCGTCGCTTCAGCAGAAGCTGTAAAGACCATTCGTGAACGCCTTGAGGCTATTGAAGTCAGCGGCATTCTTGAAAGCGGCTATATCGAAGCGCTCATTCAGGAAAAACGATATACCCCCTTCCCAACGCTGATGAACACCGAGCGTCCAGATGCGGTTGCCGGGGGCATATTGGAGGGACAAATTGCGATTGTTGTAGATGGCACGCCATTCGTGCTGCTTGCGCCGGTCACGCTGTTTCAATTTTTCCAGACACCGGAAGACTATTACCACCGCTTTGATATCGCTACCTTCCTGCGGCTGATTCGTTTCGTATCTTTTCTCATTTCCATGCTGCTGCCAGCCCTATATATTGCCGTGACAACATTCCATCAGGAAATGCTGCCAACTACACTGCTCATCACGCTTGCTGCCCAGCGGGAGGGCATTCCGTTTCCGGGGCTGGTCGAGGCGCTGATTATGGAGATGACCTTTGAAGTATTGCGTGAAGCAGGCGTACGGATGCCACGAGCTATTGGTCCAGCCATTTCCATCGTAGGCGCACTCGTCTTAGGACAAGCCGCCGTAGATGCCGGAATCGTATCCGCCGGCATGGTCATGGTCGTGTCCTTCACCGCCATATCCAGCTTTGTCATTCCGCAGTTCAATATTGCGATTTCCGCTAGGCTCATTCGCTTCACGTTCATGCTGCTCGCTGGCGTGTTCGGCTTTATGGGCATTGTCGCCGGATTTATGGCGATGCTCATCCATTTGGCTGGACTTGAATCGTTTGGCGTTCCGTATATGACGCCGCTTGCTCCCTTCAATTGGTCGGCCATGAAGGATACGTTCATTCGCGCACCCCATAAAGCTCTGCTGAAACGAGAAGCTACGAACAAAATTAATCGCACTAGCAAGGCCGAATAAAGCTTAGCTGCCCAAATCTAGTCGAGAGCCCGCGGTTGTACAAGCGGCGTACGCTGAAAGGAGGAATCCGCATATGTATCGCCTGCTTACCCGCATCGTAGGCTCTTTGCTCATATTCATGCTGCTGGGAGGCTGCTGGAATCGCGTTGAAATGAATGAAATCGGCATTATTTCTGCCACGGCAGTAGATTGGGAAAAAGGGAAATGGATTGTATCTTACCAGATGGTCATCCCGCAGGCCATTTCCTCTCAAGGCAATAGCGCTGCTACGGGCGATGCCCCGGTGAACGTATTTTCGACCGAGGCAGATAGCATTCGCAAAGCCATCGGCGATGCCAGCCGCGAAATGTCGCGCAAGCTTTATTTTGCCCATAATCAAATCATTGTCATTAGCGAGACGGTCGCGAAGAAGGGAATCTCGCCGCTGATGGAAATCTATATGCGCAACACCGATGCCCGCGAAACGGTGTCGATGTTCATTGCTAAGGGCAAAGCGCGCAAGCTCATTGAGCAGCTGCTCCCTGTGGAGAAAATTCCCGGTACCGCTGTCCAGCGTCTGGTCGAAAACGAAGCTGCCAGCAGCTCCGTCTATCCCGATATGACGATGTATCGCATTTTACTCGAGCTGCTTGGCCCTACACAGGCAACCGGCATTCCTGAGCTGGAAATTTCCGGTTCTAAGCAGCCTCTCAGCTCCGTAAGCTCCCTGCAGAACACCTATACCCGGGCAAAAATCAAGCTGGGCGACCTTGGCGTTATATCCGGCGACAAGCTGGCAGGCTGGCTCACACCGGATGAAGCGGCCGGCGTCATGTGGCTGTCCGATCAGGTGCAGCGGACTACCATAAGCTTTGATTGCAGAGGACAGGGAGGGAAAAAGGATTCCTCCGTAATTATAGGGGGAGCCTCCACCACGGTGAAGCCGGAGCAGCGGGCCGATGGAAGATGGGTCATGAATGTAAGTGTCAAAGCTAATGGGACACTCCTTGAATATACTTGCCCGAACGATCTTCAGCAGCCGGGGCTGTTAAAGCAGGAGGAGCTAAGAATCGCCGAAGAAATTAAACGAGGGATGGAAACGAGCTGGAAGGCGGCAAGCCGTCTGAAGACGGATATCGTCGGATTCGGCAAAGCCATAAGCATGAAATATCCGCAGCAGTGGAAGCAAATACAGAAGGATTGGAATGAGGAATTTCCCGAGACGGTGCTGAATTTGGATGTCAAATTCAAGCTTGCCCGCATTGGGTTCAGCAACTTTACCTTCAAAGAGGCGCAATCAAAAACGAGAAAATAGCGACGCCAGATTTGCACGCGCAGCCTGCGCTGCATACTAATACACGCTCGAAGGAGGGGTAAAATGCGATGGCGAAGGCACCCAAAATAGGCAAGTTTCAGCTTGCCATCATGATTTTGCTTTTCCAGATCGGCAGCACCCCCCTCTTCGAGCTGGGCGTAGATGCGAAGCAGGATTCATGGCTTGCGATGGCGCTCGGGGCAGTGATTGGCGGGATTTTTCTCTGGATGCTGCTGCGCATTCAAACTCGGTCCCCAGACGCTGACATGCCAGAGCTCTATAAGCAGCTGTTTGGCAAATGGCTGGGTTTTACGCTTGCTGTGCCGCAGGCACTTATATTTGCCTATGAATCGATGCGAAACGTCCGCGATTTTGGCGAGCTGACCGTCATGACCATTTTGAACAAAACGCCGCAATGGAGCATTATGCTGCTCATCATTTTATTGTCCTTATATGCGATTTGGAAAGGAGTCGAGGTATTTTTTCGGCTGGTGGAGCTGCTGTTTCCGATCGTATTTTTCAGCTATATTCTGCTTATCGCGCTGCTTATTCAGACCGGACTGCCGGACTATCACCGCCTGCTGCCAATTATGAGTGATGGCCTAGCGCCGATTTTCAAAGCGGCCGTGCCGGATATCGTCGCGTTTCCATTCGCACAGATGCTAACGATGTTAATGTTCTGGAAATATGTAAAGCCGATTGCCTCAAGGCTTCGCACCACCTACAGCGCTTATACGATCGTCTCCCTATTTCTGGTTTTCATGAATATGCTCATTATGTCCGTGCTCGGCCCTGCGCTCTCAGGCTACAGCATGATGCCTTTTCTTGAAGCCGTCCAGCTCATTCGCATTGCTGACTTTCTGGAACGGCTCGATGTAGTCGTAACGATTCTGCTTATTATCGGGCTGTTCGTCAAGCTGTCGCTGCTTTTTATGGCCGCCGTTCTGGCGCTCAGCTCACTGCTGAAAATTCCGTACCGCAAATGCGCGATTATCGTCGCAGTATTGATTTACAGCGCCTCCTTTGCCGAACCGAACAATACGGTTCATCTGTGGATTGGGCTGAAATATACGGTAAGGTACGTAACTCCTGTGCAAATAGCCATTCTGTTTATCGCCTTCCTGCTCGGCTTTTTTCGCAAAGCCAAACCTGCCAGCCGCACGCAATAGGGTCGGTATCTACTTTCAAATGAAAATCCTGTATAATAGTGTCAACTATCTTCACATGAGGGGGGTGGACACTATCGTACAAACGCTGCTGCAGCTGACAATCCGCGATATTTTACAACGGCCGCTGTTCCAGAAAGCCGAGGTGCTCGCAAGTGAAGATGCCTTAAACCGCACCGTCAGATGGGTCCACATTATGGAGGTCATTCAAGCTGGCCAGCTTTTAAGCGGCGGCGAGCTGATTTTGACGACAGGCATCGGCTGGCAGGAGGATGAAGAACGAAGCCTGATTTTTCTACAGCAATTGCTCGATTCCGGCGCATCTGGGCTGTGCATTGAGCTGGTCACTTATACTTCCAGACCGCCGGCACGGATGCTGGAGCTGGCAAAACGCGAGCATTTCCCCATTCTCCTCTTCCACGAGCAAGTCCGCTACATTGATATCACTCAGGATCTTCATGCCCACTTCATTAATCAGCATCATAAAATGGTGTCCGAACTGGAGACGTTATCCAGGCAGCTCGGACAGCTGCTCTTGTCCGGCAAGGGCCTGAGGCCCCTTCTGGAGCTGCTTCAGCAAACAACGGGTGCGCAGGTCGCTTTTTTTCCCTTGAATGCCGAAGCCCAGTTTGTCCCCTTCATGACGAAAGCGAAAGCCGACAAATTTTACGAGCGGTGGATTTACAATGAAATGTTCCCCGCTCCGCTGCTGAGCCAGCAGCTTGCTCATCGGCCCATTGTGGCGCTCGGCCATCTATTCGCTGATTTGCTCATTCACGCGAGGCAGGAGCTGACTGAATTTCAAATTCTTGCGCTGGATCGCTGTGCGACTGCGGTAGCCCAGGAAATGATGCGCACCCAATATACCGAGGAGAAACGCCGCTACCAAGACGATCTCTGGCTTGGCGACTGGCTTTCCGGCAAACATGGCCTAACCGAAATCAACGATTATATTCGCCGTATTAAACCGTCTGCCAAGCTTGGCAGCGTAGCGGTATGTGTGTTTCAGCTGGAAGCCTCGCACATGGAAGCGGCGGATTTTGAATCGCTGCTGCTCCAGCGCTACCGGGTGGCGCGGGCGATTTTTGAGGGGGAGGGCTTTTATTTGCTCCCGCTGCTGCTGCAAGGGCAAATTGTGTTTATTTTGCTGGATCAGCTGGAGCGCCAAAAATGGAAGGAGCGCCTGCTGCAAGCAGTTGAGCGGCTGCGCAAGACGGAGATGAAGCAGGAGCCGGCGCTCTTCTCCGGGCTTTGGGGCATTGGCAAGCTGGCCGCACAGGTCGACCAAGCAGCGGAAAGCTATGCAGCAGCCAAAGAGACGCTTGCTATACAACGGGATGCCGGGCCGCTGCCAGCCCCCTTTTTCGACGAGCTGCATACGTACAAAATCATTTCCGCGCTGAAAAAAAGCGGGATGCTGGATGAACTGATCCGCGAATACATTGAGCCGCTTGTCTCCTATGACAAGGAAAAACACGGCCAGCTGCTGCTGACGCTGAAAACCTATTTAATCCGCTCCGGCTCCAAGCAGGATACAGCCCGCGAGCTGTTCATCGCCCGGCAGACGCTTTATCATCGCCTTGATAAAATCATTGCGCTGCTGGGCGAAGATTTTATGAACGCCGATAAGCGGCTCGCCATTGAGCTCGCAGTGAACGCCTATGAATATACGCGCGGGGCCATCCGCTAAAGGGGCAGCGGATGGCGAGGATTACGCTGATGGCGCAGCGCCTGAGCTGGAAGAGGATGCAGCAGCCGATGCCCGGGCCTGCGCCAGCTGCTTGATCAGCAAATTGGTTAAATATTTGCGCGCTTCGGCAGTAAGCAGCTGAACCGTTGCGGCTTCTCCGCCCGGATGCTGGAGCGTTACCGTCGCTCCGCTCAAATTTTCCTCAATGTGGATAAATTTAAACTGCCTGACCATATAGCTGTCCAGCTTCGCCTTCTCCTCCAAAACCTGCTGATATTCCGACACTTCGATCCCTCCTTGCTATCATTGAACCGTCTATTTGCTGCTTATGCCGACCGCTTTATAAGAAGCAGCAGGCAGCTCCCCCTGCACGGGCTGTTTGTAGGGCGCGCGCTTCACATATTGTCCGGCGCCTGCCCGTCCGACGAAGGCTAGATCGCGAATGACAAACTCGCCGCGAGACAGCACGCTGACTGGGGCTCCCGTTACAGCTATCCCTTCAAACGGGTTATAGTCCACATTCATATGATGCGCTGCTTCCGAGATAACCCTCTGGATCGTCGGGTCGAAAATCACAATGTCGGCATCGCTGCCTACCGCAATCGTGCCCTTGCGTGGAAACAGCCCGAACAGCTTCGCGCTGCGTGTCGAGACGAGATCGACAAACTGGTTCAGCGTCAATCGCCCTTTCGCTACGCCTTCGGAATAAAGCAGGGAGAAGCGGTCTTCGATGACCGGCCCGCCATTCGGAATTTTGCTGAAATCTTCGCGTCCAAGCTCTTTTTGCCCGCTGAAATTAAAGGAGCATTGGTCCGAGCCGATCGTTTGCAGCCCGCCTGTGCGCAGCGCATTCCACAAGACGTCCTGATGCCGGGCCTCGCGCAGCGGGGGCGACCATACGTACTTGGCTCCCTCAAAATCCGGCAGCTCCAAATACGATTGGTCGAGCAGCAAATATTGCGGACAGGTTTCGCCCCAGACGTCGAAGCCCTGCTCCCTCGCCTCAGCAATCGCTTTTACCGCCTCCTCGCAGGTGACATGCACGACGTACAGCCTCGCTCCCGTCAATCCTGCAAGCTTTGCCGCTCTTCCTGTCGCCTCTCCCTCCAGCATGGATGGTCGGGTCAGCGCATGATAGATCGGCTCCGTATGCCCTTCCGCCAATGCCTTGGCAACGAGATAGTCGATAACATCGCCGTTCTCGGCATGCACCATAACCATCGCTCCCAGCTCGCTTGCCGTCAGCATCGTTCGGTAGAGCGTGCCGTCGTCGGCTTGGAAAACATTTTTGTAAGCCATAAATACCTTGAACGACGTAATGCCCTCCGTGTGGACAATATCCGGCAGCTCGGCCAGCACCGCATCGTTAATTTCGCCAATCATCAGATGGAAGCCGTAGTCGATGGCCGACTTTCCAGCCGATTTCGCGTGCCACTTCTGAATTGAATCCGCCAGCGGCTTGCCTTTATCCGTCAGGCAAAAATCAATAATCGTCGTCGTTCCGCCAAACGCAGCAGCAATCGTCCCCGTCTCAAAATTATCCGCCGTCACCGTACCGCCGAAAGGCATATCCAGATGCGTATGCGGATCAATGCCTCCGGGAAACAAATATTTTCCAGACACATCGATGATTTCCGCGCCGATAGCCGCACCAGCAGCTTCCAGCCCCGTCCCGATAGCCTGGATGATGCCCCCCTCAATCAGCACATCCGCCTGATACGTGTCCGCAGCCGTTACAATCGTTCCATTTCGAATGAGCTTCGCCATCTTCTCCATCTGCTACACCGCCTCTCTAGCACTTGATTTAGCATTCCCTTCGCTGCCGCCCATGCCCGCTATCGCTTGCTGGCGCTCATTCCATGACATCGGCAGCTCGGAAGACGGCACCTCGACCATTGAGATTGCTCCTTCCACTGGGCAAACGATGGAGCATAAATTGCAGCCGACGCAATCCTCTTCCCTCACCTTCAAGAAAGCACGCCCGCCTTCGTCCGTATGCCGCTCGATGCATTGATGCGAGGTATCCTCGCAGGCGATATGGCATTTGTTGCATACGATACATTCTTCCTCATGAATGCGGGCAACGACTTGATAATTCAAATCGAGATCGCCCCAGTCCGAATAGCGGGACACCGATTTGCCGATCAGCTCCATCGCCGACGATAATCCCTTGTCATCCAAGTAATTGTTCAAGCCGTCGATCATGTCCTCGACAATGCTGAAGCCATGATGCATCGCTGCCGTACACACTTGAACGCCCGTTGCGCCCATAAGCATAAATTCGACCGCATCGCGCCAATTGGAAATGCCGCCGATTCCCGAAATCGGAATGTTCACCTGCGGATTACGAGCGCATTCCGCGACCATGTTCAGCGCAATTGGCTTCACTGCCGGGCCGCAATAACCGCCATGCGCCCCCTTCCCGCCCACATGCGGAATCGTCAGCCAAGAATCCAGATCGACGCCAGCGAGCGAATTAATCGTGTTAATTAAGGAAATGGCATCCGCGCCGCCCCGCGTCGCCGCCTTTGCCGTCGCCGTAATATCGGTAATATTGGGCGTCAGCTTGACGATAACCGGTGTCTGCGCCGCCTCCTTCGCCCACATCGTCTGCGCTTCGACCAGATCCGGCTGCTGCCCGGAAGCAGCCCCCATGCCGCGCTCCGCCATGCCATGCGGACAGCCAAAGTTCAGCTCAAGGCCATCTACGCCGACCGCCTCGACCTTTTTGACGATTTCATGCCATTTCTCGCGGCTTGGCTCGACCATCAGCGAAGCGATGACAGCATGATTCGGGAATCTCTTTTTTGTCTCATAGATTTCCTTTAAGTTGACCTCCAGCGGACGATCCGTAATCAGCTCAATATTGTTGAAGCCCGCAACCCGCTGCCCGTTGAAATGTACGGCGGCAAAGCGCGAGGACGTATTGATAATGGGATCGCCCAGCGTCTTCCACACTGCGCCGCCCCAGCCTGCCTCGAATGCGCGCTGCACCTGGTAGCCCGTATTGGTAGGCGGCGCAGATGCCAGCCAGAAAGGATTTGGAGAGGCAATACCCGCTAGATTAATGCGTAAATCAGCCATTGTCGTTTCCCTCCTTATGCCTTCGATAAGATGCGAATTTGTACAGCTGCGTTTATAGCAGCTTGGCATTGATTGATGAGCCTGCTGCCTTGTCGTTCCCATGCAACAGTCACGTACGGGATTTCACCGCATGCGGAGCCGACCCGGCCAATTTTGACGCTGCTTTCCTTATGCCGGCTCCTCCTGCAGCTTGATTAACTGCTTATAAATAGCATAAGCTGCCTTCTTGCCCTGCTGGGCGGCCGAGACGACCATCGCTTCTCCTTGGCCTTCACCGAAAATAACGTCCCCAGCGGCAAAAATTTGCGGATCGGACGTTTGATAGCTGCTCTCGTCTACCGTTACAATGCCGCGTGTATGCGCGATGCCTAGCTGCTCGATCAATGGCAGATGGCGCGTTTGTCCAATTGCTAAAACAACAGCATCCACTTCCAGCCTGAACGTCGAGCCGGGAATCGGTACGGGACGCGCCCGCCCTTCTTCCGTTTCCTCCAGCTCCATCATGAGGCATTCGAGTGCCGTCACTTGCCCCTTGGCATTCCCGATAATGCGAGCCGGTGCTGTCAGCCATTGAAATTCAACGCCATCCTGCTTGGCGAAGTCATATTCGAACGCATAGGCCGTCATTTCGGCGGCGCTGCGGCGGTAGACGATTTTCACATTCATGGCCCCAAGTCGTACCGAGCAGGTCGCCGCATCAATGGCCGTGTTGCCTGCGCCGATAACGGCGACACGTTTGCCCGCTATGTCGGTGCGCACAGCCGTTTTCGTCGACTCCACAAAATCAATGGCGTCAAATACGCCGTCCAGCGTTTCGCCTTCAATGCCAAGCGACGGTACCTTCGACATGCCAATGGCCAGCACGATGGCATCATATTCACGGCGCAGCTGCTCCAAGCCCACATCTACGCCAACCTTTGTATTCGTCCGAATGTCTACGCCTAGCTGCCGCACTTGCTCAACCTCCCAGAGCGAAACCTCCTGCGGCAGCCGGAAGGAGACGATGCCATACGTATCTAGACCGCCCGCTTGCTCCTTCGCCTCAAATACGGTAACGGCAAAGCCGAACAGCGCCAGCTCCCGCGCCGCCGACAGCCCGGCTGGGCCGCCGCCGATAATCGCGACGCGCTTGCCGTTTCTCTTGCCTGCCGTGAACAGCTGCTGCTCATTATGAATCGCCCAATCTGTGGCGTAGCGCTGCAAATCGCCAATGCGAATCGGGGTGGAGGAATGGTTCAGCACGCATGCGCCCTCGCACAGCTCCTCGGTTGGGCATACGCGCGAGCAGGTCGCGCCGACCGGATTGGCATCCATAATCGCTCTGGCGGAGCCCTTCAAATTGCCGGAAGCGATCTTTTTAATAAAAGAAGGGATATTGATGCCTGTTGGGCAGGCCGTAATGCACGGTGCATCATAGCAATACAAACAGCGATTCGATTCATCGATCGCTTCCTTCGGCTTCATGCCTGCCTTCACCTCGGCGAAATTGCGCCGGAGCGATTGCTCCGATATAAAGGCGATGCCCATAGCTGCTTCCCCTCCTATTTTTAAACCGCCTATTTATGATGAAAATGATCCACTATCCGCTTATCCGCTTATCCGTTTGTCCGTTTACAATCACAAGCTGACGAGATTGTCATACGTCTCCGGGCGGCGGTCACGGTAAAACTGCCATACCTCGCGCACTTCGCGAATCAGCTCTTTATCCAGTACGCCCATAACGATTTCCTCCTTATCCCGGCTCCCGATTGCCGTAATCGCCCCACGCGGATTGACCAAATACGATTGCCCATAAAACTCGCCCATATTCCAAGGCTCCTCTACACCCACACGGTTGATCGCCGCAACATAATAGCCATTCGCCACCGCATGGGCGGGCTGCTCCAGCTTCCACAAATACTCCGAGGTTCCCGCAACCGTCGCCGATGGATTAAACACGATTTCCGCTCCATTCAACCCCAGTGCCCGCGCCCCTTCCGGGAAATGGCGGTCATAGCATATATACACGCCAACCTTGGCGTACGCCGTATCAAAGACGGGATAACCGAGATTGCCCGGTTTAAAATAAAACTTCTCCCAAAAGCCGCCCCCGCCGCCGCCCGCAGCGACATGAGGAATATGATGCTTGCGGTATTTGCCAACATAAGCGCCATCCGCATCAATAACGGCAGCAGTGTTGTAATAAGTGGCGATGCCCTCCCGCTCGTAAATCGGCAAAATGATGACGATGCCGCATTCCTTCGCCAGCTCCTGAAAAAGCCGCGTCGTTGGCCCATTCGGAATTTCTTCCGCAGCTGCATACCATTTCGTCTGCTGCTCCGCGCAAAAATAAGGGCCATAAAAAATTTCCTGAAGCGATACGATTTGCGCACCTTGAGCCGCAGCTTCCCTTATCATGCGGATATGCTTCTCTATTGCAGCCGCCTTATGCGCCTCGACAGACTCGCCGCCATGCAGTTCGTTCGCCGCTTGAATTAAAGCAATCGACACCTTGCTCATCCCGTTTTCGCTCAAACCACCTCACTCCTTCCCCTTAGCAATGTTCACAGCCGCGCGGTACAGCAGCTCAGCTCCAAGCGCAATATCCTCCGGCGCGGCATATTCCCGCGGATTATGGCTAATGCCCTCCTTGCAGCGGACAAAAATCATGCTGTAATCGCACACGTAAGACATCGTGAGCGAATCATGAAACGGTCCGCTCATCAGCTCTGGCGGCGCAAGTCCCATGCCCGCAGCCTCGCGGTGCAAAATCGTCTTCAGCCAGTCCGCGCAATATCTCGGCTCGCTGTTCGTATCCTCGCGTATCGCATACGCGAGGCCATGCTCCACGCTGACCTGCTCGATCACCGCTCGCAGCTCCCGCTCCAGCCCGTTTCTCCGCTCCAGCTCAATGTCTCGGAAATCAACGGTAAAGCTGACCTTCTCCGGTATAATGTTGCGCGAATCAGGGAAAACAGCAACCGATCCGACGGTGCCGACCGTCGGCGCACCTGGCTCGCGCCGCGCCAGCTCATCCAGCGCGACAATAACCTTGGCGCAGCCGACCATCGCATCCCGGCGCATCGCCATCGGCACAGAGCCGGCATGCCCGGCAAAGCCGGTCAATTCGACCGTCCACCAGACGGGACCGGAAATGCCGCTGACGATGCCGATTGGTTCATTTTTCGCTTCCAGTATGGGGCCCTGCTCGATATGAAGCTCCAGAAAGGCTCGGATTGATCCCGCCTCAAAAGAATAGCTGTCATATTGTGCTGGATCACAGCCGAATTGCAGCAGCGCTTCCCTGCGGGTTATGCCGTTTTTATCGGCTCGCGCCAGTTCCCCCTCCTCCAGCTTCCCGGTCATTCCCCTTGCGCCGAACAGCCCTTTATTGAAGCGGCAGCCCTCTTCATCGCAAAAGGCGACGACCTCTACATTCATCTCCGGCCTAATGCCGCGCTCCGCCATCGTCTGCACTGCTTCAATTGCGCCGAGGACGCCAATAACGCCGTCGAATCGGCCCCCATAAGGCTGCGAATCAATATGCGAGCCCAGCATAAGCACAGGCGCCTGCTCATCCCGTCCCTTATACACGCCGATTAAATTGCCGAAGGGATCGATTCGCGCCGTCATGCCTGCTTCCTCCATCCAGCCCTTTACGAGCTCCACTCCTGCGCGGTCCTCCGGGGATAATGCTAGGCGGCATACGCCTGTTTCACCAATCTTGCCGATCGCAGCCAGCGCCATAATCCGCTGCTGAAGCCGCTCCGCCTGAATGTGATGCTTGTTCTCCTTAGCCTGAAGCGGCTTCATGCCGCATCCCCTCCTCCGATGCTCCGCCAGCGGCCCCGAACACCGCCAGCAGCGTTTCGATGATAAAAGCGATATCTTCATCCGTCGAAGAAAGCGGCGGACTGAGCGTCAAAATATTCATAAAGCCCGGCACGGTATCCCCGTTTTTGCCAATGAGCAAGCCTCGTGCCTTGCAAGCCGCGATTACACCAGCAACAAATGCAGCAGCGGCAGGCGTCTTCGTCTCCTTGTCCTCGACCAGCTCGATGCCGACGGCGGAGCCGAAGCTCCGAATTTCTCCGACATTCGGATGCCGGAGCAGCGGCTTCATGCGGCTGCGCATCCGCCTGCCAATGAGAGCAGAGCGCTCAACTAACCCTTCGCGCTCAATAATCTCAAGGTTTTTCAGTGCAACGGCACAGGAAACCGGATTGCCGCCAAACGTATTGATATGGCGGAAGTGGCTGTCCGGCCCTGCTTCCTTGAAGCTTTCATACAGCTCGGCGGATACAGCCGTTGCGGATAAAGGCGAGTAGGCGCTCGTCAGCCCCTTCGCCATCGTGACGATGTCCGGCTTAACGCCATAATTGTGGTGCCCGAATTTTCGCCCCGAACGTCCGAAGCCGCAGATGACCTCATCAACAATCAGCAGGACGTCATATTTGTCGCAAATGGCTCGCAGCTTCGGCATATAGCTGTCCGGCGGCACGAGCATGCCGCCACCGGTAATGACGGGCTCAACGATAATGCCAGCGACGGAGTCTGGCCCTTCCCAGATGATCGCGTCCTCATAGGCCTGGGCGCATTGCAGCTCGCAGGCACCGCTCGTCTGGCCGAATGGGCAGCGGTAGCAATAGGGCGGCGGCACGTGGGAGAAGCCCACGCCAAGCGGCTCGTATTTTAGCTTGCGCTGCGCCTGCCCCGTTGCGCCTAGCGCTCCCATCGAGTTGCCGTGATAAGCCCGATGGCGCGAAATGAACTTGTGCTTGGTCGCTTTTCCGCGTTGATGAAATGCTTGGCGGGCAATTTTGAACGCAACCTCGTTCGCATCAGAGCCGGAGTTAGAGAAGAATATCCGATATTCCCCCTCCAGCCAATCACCCAGCTTCGCCGCCAGCTCGATGCCCGGGACATGGGATTGAATGAGCGGCGAATAGGCCAGTGTCGTCATTTGCGCGGCAGCCGCCTCGGCAATTTCCTTCCGCCCGTGCCCCACATTGACGCACCATAGCCCTGACATGCCATCCAAATAGCGATTGCCGTCCACATCCGTAATCCAGCTTCCTTCCCCTGACGCGACAATCATCGGATGATCATTATGAGGTGTAATATGATGCCATAGGTACGCCCGATCCTTTTCCAGCAGCGCTTCCTTTAGCTCACTTGCTTGCATGGCTGCATGCTTAGCTTCATCATCCATTGCTTCGTGGATATCCATCAGCTTCTTCATCCTTCCCGCCGATTGCCGTCTATGTGCTCGATCTGCCGTTTATGTTGTCTATGCCCTGCAACAGCCATTTATGCACGAGCCCGAGAGATTCTTTAATTCCAATAAGGCTCGCCTTCTCGCAGTCTCAAAATCCCGCTTCGCTTCGGGCTTACGGCTTCGCCGCATCCGCCAAAATCGTCTTGTCGACTGCCACCGCCAAATCCGGCTCCTTCTTGATCAGCCCATATTTCAGCGAAATATCGACCGTCCGCTGCACAGCCTCGTCTACGAACGAGCCCACCTGCGCCTCCGTAAAGCCTTCCGGCTTGACCAGCTTGGCCATTTCCATCAACATCGTCGTCTGATGCTCCTTCGTCGTGCTGCCTTCAGTTACGGCTTTCATAATGATGTCAACCGATTCCGGCTGATTGGCAATGGCGTAGTTCCAGCCCTTCATCGTCGCGCGAATCGCTTTAACGGCGGTTTCCCGGTTCTTTTTCAGCCACTCCTCCTTCACGACCAGCGTATCCTCCAGCATGCCGACGCCCGCATCCTCAAAATCGTAGACGTACAGATCGTCTTCCTTCACGCCGCTTTCAAGCACAACATGGTATTCGTTGTAAATCGTCGAAACAGCCACATCAAGCTGCTTATTGAAAAATTGATCCATCGTGAAGCCCTGCTTCACAAGCTCCACGTCCTTTTTCGGATCAAGGCCATTTTTCTCCATGAAGGCGAGCACTTGAAACTGCTGGCTGCCCGTCCACATGCCGACCTTCTTGCCTTTCATCTTCGCCGGCTCGTCGATGCCAGATGCTTTGTCGGCGACGAAGCGGTAGGAGCTTTTCTGAATAAGCTGGGCGACCGATACGAGCGGCAAGCCATTATTCCGGTTGACCAAAAGACTGTCAAAGCTCGTCACCCCAATATCCGCCGCCCCATTAACGACCTGCTGCTCAATGACGACATCCGGGCCGCCGGGAATAATCTCGACATCGAGCCCCTCCTGCTCATAGAAGCCTTTTTCCTTAGCGACAAAAATACCGGCGAATTGCGCCTGCGGCACCCATTTCAGCTGAATTTTCACCTTCGTAAGCGGCGCCTCAGCCGCTGCCGTCCCCTCCACCGCCGCTGCTTCTGATCCAGTAGGCATCTGGGTGCTTGCTGGCTCACTGCCTCCGCCGCCGCAAGCCGCCAGCAGCAAAAGCCATGCCATTGCCATCATTGCCAAGCTTGTTCTTCGGTTTCTCTTGATCATGAAGACCATTCCTCTCCCTATCGAATCGCATCTATTTATATGGGTCTTCCCTAGCTGCTGAAACTGCGACTGAGACTTAGACTGAGGCTGTAGCTGTGGCGGGGCAAGGTCGGCAGGCCCGTGATTAAGCAGGCGAATCTAAGAGGCTCCGTATGAAGCGAGCTACCGATTGCGCTGCGCAACATGCCACGGAATAGCAAGCTGCTCTGCAAGCTGCACAAGGTAAAAAAGCACAATGCCGAGCGCAGCGGCAATCGTTATGCAGGACCAGGCAAGCGGCATATTGCCGAGCTTGATTTGATCGGAAAGCAGAAAGCCCAGCCCCCGTGACGATATAAAAAACTCGCCGACAATGGCGCCGATGATGCTCGTCGACATATTGATTTTCAGTGCGGTAAAAAAATGCGGCAGACCATTTTTAAAACGAAGCTTTATAAATACGGAGCGGCGGCTTGCTGCATACACATGCATCAGCTCCACATACATGGGATCAATGGAACGCAAGCCCTTGTAGGCGCCGACCGCCATCGTGCTCATGGTCATAACGGAGACGATAGCTATTTTGGAAGCTGCTCCGCTGCCAAACCAGTTGTTCATTACGGGAGCAAGGGCAATAATCGGGACGGCATTCAGTGCCGCAAGCATAGCGATGCCGCCATTTAGAGCTTTCGGAGCAAAAGACGCAGCGGAAGCGGCGATTAGCCCCAGCAGCGAGCCTACTAAGCAGCCCATGATGATTTCCATGCCGGTAAACAGCGAATAGCGCCACAACATTTCGGCATTTTCTTGAATGGACGAGGCAATCGCCGACGGCAGTGGCAGCTGATATAACTCCAGTTGAAACAGCTTATGGAATAGGCCCGTTTGCCAAGCCATCAGAAAAAGCAGCCCGAACACCAGCGGCAGCAGCCATGCCTTGCTTCCTCTTTGCCTTCGCCCCTTCTTCACTCGTCTGACAGTGTTTTCCCGCGACAGTACCGCAGATTGATTGGCAGGCACAGCAGCCATCTCCTTCATCATTCGTCCCTCCCTTGCGAGCGGAACTCTGGCTGCCATGGCGTAATAAGACGCTCCGCTATACTAATAGCCGCGAGCAGCAGCAGGCCAATAGCCATGCTCATTAACACCGTAGCCCAGAACATGTATACTTGAGCGTTCCCATAATAGAGCGAGCTAATCATCAGCACGCCGATGCCGTTCGGCGCTCCCATCAGCTCCACAATGATTGATGCGGTTATAGAAAGCGGCGCAGACAGCTTAAGTCCGGCAAACAGGCCGGGCAGCGAGGCTTGGAGCTTCAGCTTCATGTAAAGCGTCCATGTTGAGGCTGCGTAAGAGCGCATGAGTTCCTCTTGCTCCGGCTTAATGCTCTGCAAGCCGCGCAGCGTATACAGGGCAACCGGGAAAAAGGTAACGTAGCCCGACATCAGCGTTCGCGACAACGCTGGATCATGAACGATGCCGTAAATGATTGGCGCAAGCCCGATAATAGGCACCATTTGCGAGGCGATCATATACGGCGACAGCGTATGCTCAAGCGTGCGGGATAAGCTCATCAACACCGCGAGAAGGAAGCCGACCGCAGAGCCAATGGTGAAACCTAGAAGCGAATTGCCGAATGTAATGGCACCCTGCTCGGCTAAAACAGGCCAATACTGCACAGCTGCATTCAGTACTAGGTGCAAATAAGGCAGCTTTGAAGCTGGAGCCAGCAGCTGCCATACATCGGCTATAAGCCAAGCAAATGCTTCCCATAGCAACAGCACGCATACTGTCCACAGAACTACATGCCAACTGATTCCCCATCGCCTATACGATTTGCTCGTCAAGCGAATCACTCTCCTCATGGAAGCAGCTCCGCACCAAATCGGTCATCGCATGAAACTTATCCGATCTGCGAGTATGCGCGAAGCTACCTTCCTCCCGCTCAACCTTGATTATGGAATGAACACGACCCGGATGGGCCGATAAAATGACGATCCGATCGGATAAATACACCGCTTCAGGAATGCTGTGGGTAACAAAAACGATCGTTTTATTCGTTTGTTTTTTAATATCAAGCAAATCAAGCTGCAGCCGCTCCTTCGTAAATTCATCAAGTGCAGAGAAGGGCTCATCCATCAGCAGCAAAGGCGGATCAAGCGACAAGGCCCGAGCAATCGCGACCCGCTGCTGCATGCCTCCGCTAAGCTGCCACGGATAGTGGTTTTGAAATTTGGAAAGGCCGACAAGCTCTAGTAAATGCGTTGTTATTTCAGAATATTCAGACTTTTTAAGTCCCATTATTTCCAGCGGCAGCTCAATATTGTCCTTGACCGTGCGCCATTCAAACAGCGTAGCATTTTGAAAAACAATACCGAATTTGCGGCGCAGGCGCGCCTCGCGGGGATGCTGGCTGCCAATCGTAATTTGGCCCGAGGTAGGCTCCAGCAAATCGGCCATTAGACGCAGAAGCGTCGATTTGCCGCAGCCGGATGGGCCGAGGAGCGAGACGAATTCGCCCTGGCGGACGTCAAAGCTTACATTTTGCAGCGCAGCCACCTTGCGGTCCCCGCTGCCAAAATACATGGATATATCGTCGATGCGAATTTCCACTGGTTGATTTTCCTTCGGAGCGTCCATGCCATCCCTCCTTCTCTTCAATCAACGCTATCTTTGTGTAATATTATATAACACTCAGTTTTAATTACATTAGACAGAGTGTTACATAATCATAATAATCCATTGTACATGATGTCCAATTCTTGCATAAATAGCTGATTTCCGCGCGCTGCTGTTGGGATTTATGTTTTATTACCTTACCTATTTGATACCGTTAATAGTTAAGGCTATCAGCTATTTATGAGATATAGCTTCTACTTTTGTCCTGCTCGTCACTAAATTTGCATCCCCAAAGTCAACCTCATGCTTTTCGATCCAGGGGATTGCTTTGTGCACAAGGATACAAAGATAGTTACGGAGCGGAGGGCACAGCAGCCGTTCTTTCAACAGAATCACGAGTTATGCCACAAGTGGCGGACACAGCAACCGCTATTTCAACAGAATCGCGGGTTATGGCGCAAGTGGCGGACTCAGGAGCAGCTATTGCGCTGCTAATCGCCATTTTGACGGGGTTAGAAGGACAATAACGGTTTTCCTGTCCGCTTGCGACCCGAAATCGGATTAAATGCCCGAATAGCGGAATCTCAGTCCGCCAAAAAGGAGGGAGCGTCCCAAGCTGCCCAGTCTCAGCAATACTGTTCTCAGCAGCTACACGCCTACACAACAAAAACCGCGCCACCACCATGAGCAGGAGCCCATGCCGGTAGCGCGGCTTTTTTTCGAAATGAAAGCTATGCTATGAACTAATTTCCCCAATCCGCCTAACTATCCCCCGCCTGCCAACGAAGGACGGAGAATCAGCCTCGTTCAGCGGTTACCTAGGTTGCGGCCGGCAGGCGGTGAATATCAGCCCTTTACGGCTCCATCGGTCACACCGGCTATAAATTGGCGGTTGAAAAACAGGAAGATTAGAAACAACGGCAGCGTAGCCATAACTGAAGCCGCCATAACAAGCGACTTATCCTGAAAATAGGACGACGTATCCAAGCGCAGCAGCGCTACCTGCACCGTCAGCATCTCATTCGATTTCATCACAATCGACGGCCATAAATAGTCATTCCATGCCCCCATAAAGGTCAAAATGCCAAGCGTCGCATAAGCGGGAGCAATTGCCGGAACAGCTATTAAGGCATACAGCTGCAGGTTTCGGCAGCCATCGATTCGCCCCGCCTCCACCAGCTCGTTCGGTACGGAAGCTTCTATATATTGCCGCATAAAAAACACCCCGAAGGCACTAACCATGCCCGGTACAATAACGGCGCGATAATCATTCAGCCATTGCAGCTTCGTAATAATTAAATATTGCGGGATAATGCCGAGCTGCGCCGGAATCATCAGCGTCCCGAGTACGAACAGCAGCATAAAGCCTTTTCCCGTAAAATTCAGCCGGGCAAAAGCGAAGCCTGCCAGCGAGCTGAGCAGCAGCATGGATATCGTGATGCTGACTGCAATAATGGCCGTATTGCCCATCGTACGCAAAAAATCGACATTTTCATTATTGAAAATCTTATCAAAGTTTTCCGCCAGGCGGCTTCCATAAAATACCTTCGGCGGTATCGCCGAAATTTCGCCAGCCGTACGGGTAGAAATAACGCTCATCCAATAAAAGGGAAAGATCGAAAAGCCGACAAACAGCAGCAGCAATACATAAACGATGGAACGCCCCGTCCGATTTCGCATGGCCGCCTCCTACCTCCTTAGCTTTCCGACTAGCAGCGAATTAAATAGAGCAAATATAACAATGATGATCAGCAGCAAATTGGCAATCGCTGAAGAATAGCCAAAAGCATGGTCGGTGAAAGCTGTTTTGTATAAATACATGACAACGGTTAGCACCTGATTGTTTGTGCCGCCATTAACGGCCGCGACGGCTCCCGACAAATCGGACATGAAGGTGAATGGCTCCGTAAACAGCTGGAGACCACCCGTCGTAGCAATCAGCGTCGAGAACATAATCGTTGGCGTCAGCATTGGGATCGTAATGCGGAAAAACTGCTGCCCCTTGCTGGCCCCATCAATCGTCGCGGCTTGGTACAAATCCCCTGGGATGCTTTGCAGCCCTGCCAGCTGAATGACCATGTGGAAGCCGAGATAACGCCAAAACACAAGCGCAGCGACTGCAAGCTGCGTAGCCCATGAATCCCCTGCCCAATCTAATCGATCCAAGCCCAGCAGCGTCAGCAAATAATTGAACAGGCCGTATTTCACCCCAAATACATTGGCAAAAATCAAGCTCACCGCCACAAGCGAGGTGATATTTGGCAAAAAGATAAAAAAGCGGAACACGCCTTTTCCTCTAATAAACGCCTGATTGAGCAGCACCGCCAGCAATATCGCAAACAAAATTTGAAAGGGCACGGATTCAAACCAAATTAAAAAAGTGTTGCCAATCGATTTCCAAAACAAGGGGTCATCCGTTAACAGCAGCCGATAATTCCGCAGTCCGACAAACGTCCGGTCCCCGAGCATATCCCATTTAAACAAGGAAATATAAATGGTATACAGCATCGGATAAAAGCCAAATACCATGAAGATTGCAAAAAACGGCAGCGTGTACAAATAACCGGAAATATGGTCGCTGATACGTTGATTAAACCGGCGAGCGGCATGCCCAGTCCTCATTTTCCTCTCCATTTTCCTCTCCACTTTCCAGCCTCCTCTCTAGCAGCATTTCATTCATGCAGCCTCGAACAGCAAAGGTAGAGTGCAGCCGGAAGGCCGCGCTCTACCGTCGTTTTCCTAGCGGGCCAGCGTCGATTTCACCTTGCTCACTAGCTCGGTCCACGTTTTCTCCGGGTCAGCCCCTTTCTCCACATTCGGAAGCTGCTGCCCAATTTCATTCGTAATCGTCGACCAATTATTAATCGAATCCATTAACGTCACCTGCTCCGCTGCTTTCGGATAAATCTCGCCTACTGGTGCGCCATTGAAAAAATCATCCTTTTTCGCGGTAAACGCTTCATCCTTGTATACACCCGGCGTCGAAGGAAAATTGCCATTGGATTCATAGACCGAAAGCTGCTGCTCTGGCGCCAAGATCCATTTAATAAACGCATAAGCTTCCTTTGCGTGCTTGCTTTGCTTAGGAATAAGCAGGAAGGAGCCGCCCCAGTTCGCCGAGCCGCCGGGCATCATCGCAATATCCCATTTCCCTTTCGCATTCGGAGCATTTTGCTTCACGAGGCCGAGCATCCACGGAGGCGCAAACATCGTCGCAAAATCGCCCGTATCCAGTCCGACCTTCCAGTCATTCGAAAAATCCGGCTGCTGCGCGGTCAATCCTGCCTGTGCAAGCTTCGCCGAGTAATCCCATGCCTCTTTCACCGCCGGACTCGTATCCATCGTCAAATTGCCGTCCTTGTCAAAAAAGGTGAACTCCCCGCCCTGCTGGATTTTAGGCAGAAACGCGCCAAAGAAGGCGTCGGTCGTCAGCGGCTTGCCCGTTTTTTCCTTAATCGTCTCGCCCAGCTTGAAGTAGTCATCCCACGTAGCGGCGAGCTTGGATACCTCATCGCGGTTCGTCGGCAGCCCCGCTTGCTCGAACAGCTCAATGCGATACATCATCGCCATAGGGCCGGAATCGGTCGGTATGCCAAAAATAAAGCTGCCATCCGCGCTTGTGCCCTGCTTCCAACGGGAATCGAGATAATCCTTTTGCAGCTCATCCGCTCCAAAGTCCTTCAGATTGTAGAAATAATCCTCTTTCTTAAACTGCGGAATATCATCCACCGTCAAAATAACGATATCCGGTGCTCCGCTGCCCGCGGAAAGCGCGGTTAACAGATTTTGCTTATGGTTGGCTTCGTCAATTTGCACATCCAGCGTAATGTTTTTATTTTCTTCCTGATACTGTTTAATCAGTCCATCAAGTCCGGGACCGTTCGTATTCCAGTAAGTAAGCTTGATTGGCGAGTTAGCGCTTTCTGAGGTGCCGCTAGAAGATGGGTCATTCGAGGAGCTGCAAGCAGCCAAGGAGCCTGCCAATAATCCGGCGGCCAGCAGCATGGTAAAAGGTTGCTTCATTCTCATCTTTATATCCCCCTGCATCATAATGTAAGCCCTTACAAGTCAGTTATACCACTTGCAGGCTAGGCCCGAGAATAAGGGGGATTTACGATTTTTTGAACTATTCTACAATCGGGTCATTTTTTCAGGTCGTACTCGACCGGATCCGGTAATCATACGGGCTGACGCCTTCTAGCGATTTAAATAAGCGGCTGAAATAAGCTTGATCGGAGTAGCCGGTGTTATGGCAAATTTGATAGATTTTCAGATTCGTTTCACGCAATAGCGTCTTCGCCCGCTCCATCCGAATTTGCGTCAAATGCCGCGTGAAGGACAAGCCCGTCTCGGAAGTAAATAGGGCGCTTAAATAATTGGGCGTCACGTCAAGCCGATTAGCCAGCATGCTGAGAGAAAGCTCTCGATTGGCATATTCATATTGAATGTGCGACATCGCATTTCGAATAATGCGATGCACAAATTCATTCATCGTTCGATTGTTCGTTGAATCGGGCAGGCCACCCTGAAAGGTTCTCATACTCTGCTCATACATCGCACGAATTGACGCCAAATCTGCAGTTACGCCACCAAGTCCGACTGCTAACTGTACAGCCAGCTTTTGCTCCAGGCATAATCTGGCCTCCTCTATGTACGGCTCCAATGCGGGCACAGCGATATCTGTCGAGAATAGAACGGCGGTCATACGCGAGGCTTCCACAATAATGACGCCGATTCCGTAATGGGCCAAAACATCCTCCAGCAAGCTCTTCGCCCAGAAGCGGTCCGGCTTCGTCCAAAATTCACGGTCGGGACTCGTTAGTGTGAACAATCCAATCCAGCGATGCGGTGGAAACAGCGAGTGGTCTAGCGGCAGCTCCGGCTGCTGTTCATAAAATAAATCCTGCACACGCGATTCCAGCGCATTTTGCTCGCGCAGCTTAATAATTTCGAGCGAGGGTCCTCGACTCTCATCCCTTAGTCCTGAATCAGGCTCAAGGCTATCGCTCCCCTCCAATCTGTGCTCGATCATTACAATAAGCAATTGCAGCACATAAGTCCGCAGCTTCATCCGTTCCAGTTGGCTCATTGCAGCCGAATGGCGGGAGGCTTCGATTAATTGGTCAATAATCGGTCGCAGCCGCTCCGCCACCCTAGAAGCAGCCGCATAAAACAGCTGCGGATCATGAAAAATCGAGTAGGCCAGCGAGCGATCCTCTATATCCAGGTGCAAGCAGAAGTAGGTGACTCCCTCCTTGTCACTCGTCTGGCTCTCATGCGTATAGCCGGGAGGAATAATGACCAGATCACCAGGGAATTGCTCATAAGGAATGCCATTAATGATCATTTTCTGAAAACCCTCAACGACCAGATTAATTTCCAGCAGCGGGTGGTCATGCTCCGGGTAAGACCAGCCCTGCTCTGCACTGCGCCAGTGTGTGCCATAAAGCTGGAAGCTGAACCTAAAATCCGGCAGCGCAAACTCCTCCAGACATTTGTCCTTCCCGCGGCCGGGAATAAACAATAACGCCATACGCCGTCCCTCCTAGAAATATCCATCGTCATTTTATTGTGGCATACGCCTTAAAAAAATAAAAGCGGCCGCATTATAGCAGCCGCTTCCCTATTATTTCCCTAAAAATCCGCCTTCGGATTTAATAATCTGGCCCGTAATCCACTGCGCATCGTCGCTGGCCAGAAAACGGATCGCTTTCGCCGCATCCTCCGGCAGGCCGATACGTCCCATCGGGAACAGCGGCAGCAGGTGGGCTTTCAGCTCATCATCCATCCAGCCCGAATCGGTCGGCCCCGGATCAAAGCCATTGACCGTTATTTGCAGCGGAGCAAGCCCCACAGCAAGCGGCTCGATGAGAGCAATTAAAGCGCCTTTCGTAGCCGTATAGGCAAGGTTGTCCGCATCCGGTCCTTTGGAAACCATAAATATAATTCTTCCGTTCGTCCCTGCTGGCTGGTTTTGCTCAAAGCGCTTCGCAAACTCGGTGCTGAGCAGCATCGTTGTCTGATTATTCACCACATAATGCCGCTCAAGCAGCTCTAGATTCAGCGTCCGAAAATTTGTCGGCACATAATAGGCCGCATTATTAATTAAAATCGAGGGGCTGCCCAGCGTCCGCTCCACCTCATCCATAATTAGTGATGGCATATCCGGATTGGAGAAATCAGCCTCCATATGGCTTGCCCTTACGCCTAAACGTTCCAATTCGC
Source organism: Paenibacillus liaoningensis (assembly GCF_059609455.1). Lineage (NCBI taxonomy): Bacteria > Bacillati > Bacillota > Bacilli > Caryophanales > Paenibacillaceae > Paenibacillus > Paenibacillus liaoningensis. Next base: position 48,715 of record NZ_JCAALU010000001.1, on the reverse strand, counting down.
CGCGCAACTGCTCCGGCCAAGCTTGCTCCAGGCCATTGCCTTCCACTTCATCAAACGCTTGCCAATGCGTAAAAAAGATATCGGTCCCGCTGCCCGCGAGCACGCGGCAGATCGCTGTTCCAATGCCCGTGGAGCGGCTTGCGCCCGTCACGATGGCAATTTTATTTTTCATCGAAGCTTTCATCGAAGCTTTCATCGAAGCTTTCATAAAAGTCATATGCAATTCCCCCATTCATTATTGGAGGATAAGAAGACGGCAGGCATTCACCCGAGATGCTGCTCTGCCCCATAACGAACAACGGCTGCCTATAGGCAGCCGCTGACAGGGGTATATGAAATCCCCAGCCCTGCTTATCCTGTAAGGTTTGCGAAAGGAACGCCAAATACAATAGTAAGCTAACACCCTTACTAAATCGGCATTCTATTCTGCTGCTAACCTCTACAGGAACATCCACATGGCGGGTCCAAGTCTCCTTTTTCATGCATCTCTACTAGGGACTATAACATATGCAGAAATATTTGGCAATTTTAGAAAACACGGCGATTTTTCTCGCCATTTGCTCTCTCAGCTGTCCGCAACTGCGGCACGTTAAATAGCGCTCTCCACTTGCCTCGCTTGCAGCCACATTTTGATATTAGCATACAAGCTGTGCGGGTAGTCATAATGATAAATTTGAGCGGTCTCTAAAGACAGACGGCTGAATAATTCAAAGGAAACCTTCAACGCTTTCCAGCTAGCAAGCTGATCAAAGCCTCCGAACGATTGTTTTAAGTCTGCTATCACGCCAGCATCTGCCCAGTCTCTGATGAATTTCCCGGCATGCCAAGTATCATAGTTTTGTCCATGAATCGCTTTGGAATGCCACTCCATCATTTGCAGCAGCAGCTGTTTGCAATCGTGATCCCTTTCGCCCGCGACCCATAATTCACCTCGCAAAATCTGCTTCGCCACATACAGGCAGGCAAACCCATATTGCTGAACTACCTGCTGGAAGACAGCTTCCGTAATCGGTGGCGGCAGGTCAGGAACAGCTGTTTCGGGAATCAATTTGTCGCCTTTACCCGTCTTGTCCAGCAGCAGCTTCACCCCACGCTTAAAGCCCTGCGGCACTTGTCCAACAGCAGCCAAACGTTCCAGTTCAGCAATAGGACAAAACAAGAAATCCACCTGCAGTCCCTCATTGAAAAGCACTAACTTCTCAGGATCTCCTCCTGCTGTCCGGTACATGAAGCTCGTCCAGACTTCCCCAATATTGATCAGCCAATCATTATGTTCAAAATAGTAATCTGGATTGGTCGAATAAATGACGATGTCCAGATCGGAAAATTCATCAAACGGCTTATCCGTTCTTGCACGCGATCCCATCAAATATATCGTCTGGATTTCATCGTTTTCACTAGCCCAGCTTACGATTCGCTGCTGCAGCATTTCGTATAAATCTGCCATTTTCGCTCCTCCATCACTTGTGGGCGTCTAAAGATCCTTTTTCAAATAATAATGCTGATGGCCCCCGGCGTTGTCTATTGTGCCATACACCTCATAACCATGCTTCTTGTAAAAATCCAGCGCCTGAAAGCTTAACGTGTCCAGCTTAATGAAATCGCATTTTTTCGCTTTGGCAAGCTCCTCTGCTTCTTCCAAGAGCTTCGACCCATAGCCTAATTTCCGCAGCGGCTCATCGACATACAAAATATGCACCTCCAGCCAGTTCCAGCACACTTCGCCCAAGAGCCCGCCATATACGACGCCATCCTCCTTTTTTAAAATCAGATTAATCTCTTGGTATCTGTCGCTTAGCTCTTTCGGAAAATGCTCCCTATTAAAGGCGATTAGCTTATTTAGCACAGCTTTCTTATCGGCCGAATTTGATTCGTTTATGATCTGAAGTTCCATGGCACACCCCTGCTTTCTCCCAGCTAATTCCCATCCTATTCTTGTATTATCTACCGCAAACGGGGAAAAAGCTATACACAAATAGAGAAATAGAGCGCAGCTTACTGGGGAAGCTTACGTTTCCCCCCTTTAAAAATCGCGAGCCAAATGAACAGCAGCCTAGCCCAAGCATCGGTATGCTTGGGCTAGGCTGTGTGAAAAGTGAGCGTTACGCTTTATTTTCCAGGCTGCTGCCTGTCGTAATGGCTGCCTCCTTAAAATTTTCCACCGAAGCGGTCTTCTCATAAAAACGGGGCGTATTCGCCATTAAGCCTTCACGCGTATAGAAGGGATCGTTTTCTGCAAGCGGGAACACGACCTTTTCTCCTGTGCTTGCCGACTTGTAAACACCCGTAATAAATTCAAGCGTGCTGCGGCCGCTGATACCGTCAATAAGAACGGGCGCGCCGGTCTCGATCGCGGTCAGCACGTTATCGATCTGTCCGAGATGGCCGATATACTCCACCTCCGGAAGGTCTTCATACAGCTTCTGAAGCTGCTGCTCCAGCTCTTCATTAGCCATCGGGAAGCCATTCGGCCGCGAGATAGAAGCCTTCATTTTCCATGGAACGGACACGCGGGCCTGCTTGCCTTGGAAAATCAGCTGCTGCTCCTCGCCATGGTGCACAACGGAGCTAGTCACGATGCCGAGAGCCCCTTGCGGGAAGCGCAGCATTGCCATCGACAGATCCTCGACCTCTGCATTATCATGCGATATATTCGTCATAAATGCTTGTACCTCGCTGGGCTGCCCCATCATCCACAGCAGCGCATCAATATGGTGCACCGCATGGTTCAGCGTACAGCCGCCACCTTCCTTCTCCCATGTGCCTCGCCACCACAAATCGTAATAGGAATGTCCACGCCACCAGAAGGAATCAACCTGAGCATGAACGATAGGCCCCATCAGACCGCTATCTACCACCGATTTCAGCTTCATCATTGGCGTTTTAAAGCGATTTTGCGCCACAATGGACAGGATTTTCCCGCTGCGGCGGGCCGCTTCGTTCATTTGGTCGCATTCCTGCAAGGAAGAGGCCATCGGCTTTTCCACGAGTACATGCTTGCCATCGTTCAGAAGATCAACCGCAATAGGCGCATGGGTATAAGGCGGCGTACATACCGATACCAGATCGATATCCTCCCCAAGCAGTTCCTTATAATCAGCTACAATTTTAACGCCTTCCAATTGAAACTGCTCCAATCTCGCCTGTGCCTTATCCGTGTAGGAATCGCAAATCGCTACAACCTTGCAGCGCTCGCCAAATGTTCTATACGCTTCCAAATGAGCGGAGCTAATGGCTCCTGCTCCAATAACCGCTACTTTCAGCATAAAACGAACTCCCCCGTCCGCAAATGAGTTAATATTTCCCTCTTTATTTTAAAGGAAAATCAACCCCATTTATGATTGGGAATTGTGATAAAATACAACTATATTGCGGTTTTTGAAGCGTTTGCAGCTACATGCAATATAAGGGAGGCTCGGCAGCCGTGCACAAAATGGAAGAACAGTTTTCATTCAACTATCGCATCTCATCCGACAGCAGCTTCTGGGAAGTTTTTCACGCCCATTCCCAAATGGAATTTTCCTATGTCCATGCCGGACATGGGGATCTCATTGTAGAAGGCAAGCGCTACCGGGTCGAGCCAAATACTTTAATGGTTTTTCATCCCTTTCAGCTTCATCGGGTACAGATGGATGTATCGGCAGAGCAGCCGTTCGTTCGCACCGTGCTCATGTTTGAGCCGTCGCCACTCAAAAAATACTGGAGCTCCTTCCCATTGCTGAAAGCTTTTTTCGAGGAATTGCTGCTTCGGCCCGGCGGCGAGCCCTGGTACGGCATTTCTGAGTCATCACCGCTTGCGCTGCTTTTGAAGCAATTTAAGGAAACGCGGGAGCAGCTTGCTGCTGATGAATCCGCGGAAGAAGAGGACGATCATTTTCTGCTGCTGGAGCTGCTGCGGCAATTAAAAGCCATTCGCCAGAAGCCCGGCAGCCAAGCTGCCTTGCAAATAAGACGGCAGAGCCACAGGGCAGAGGAAATGATGGAGTGGATCGAACAGCACTATCAGGAGCCGTTCCGGCTGGAGCAAATGGCCGATGCGCTGCATCTGTCCCGCTATCATGTCGTGCATTTGTTCAAGCAGGCTACGGGCTCAACCATTATGGACTATACCAAAGCGACGCGCGTCCGACATGCCTGCCTCTATTTAATCGAAACGACGCTGACCGTACCTGAAATCGCCACCCGTGTCGGCATGGGCAACCCCTCTTATTTCTGCAAGGTGTTTCGTCAGCAGATGGGACATACGCCGCATCAATATCGGCTGCATACCCAGCGCAGAAAATAAGGCCGCTCTATTCGCATAGAAGGCAGCCTTGCTCTGTCAATGCTAAGCTTTTCTACATTTCCATTTCCCGTTTCGGACGGGGCTCACTTTAACCCCAATTTCCACAGCGGTTATGGAAAGGACTTTAATATAAGTAACCACACCCTTCACATTAAGAATGGCACAACCATTGGCCACTCCCATGAACACGCCTACATGGGAGGTGCCATCAAAATGAATGCGAATATTAGGAGTACCTACACCAATACCCTTAAGAATGTTCCGAATGCAGCTGTTGCTGCCTCCGCTTTTGTTGTTGCAGCTTCGATCATCTTTGCTCTTATTCCCATAGCTTTTATTCCCGTAGCTTTTGTTTCCGTGGCTTTTGTTTCCGTGGCTTTTGTTACTATAATTTTTGCTGCTATAGCTGCGACTGACTCCTTTTCTAGGCAATAATATCACCTCCTTATTGATAGAGTTGATATTATTGTATGGAAGTTGATAGATTATGGTGTGTGTCTTTTATGCTATTAAATTTCATCTTCCCGCAATACAAGGAAAAGGAAAATTCCTACCCATTCGCGCTACTAAGCACTTTATAGTAAAATGAGAGAATGCTCTAAGATAAGATGAAGAGGTGCCTGAATGTCCATTAGTTTCACTACATCGATTATAAGCCGGCTCAAAAGAGAAATTGCTGCTTTAGAAGCCCAAAGCGTATTGGAGAAAAATAAATCCGCTAAAGCGCAAGCGAAGCTGAAGCAATTGCAAAAGGATAGCAAAAAAAGCAGCCTGCCCAGCGATTTAAGCAGCAAGCTGACCCGTATGAATAAATTAAATGAAGAAATCGCCGAAAGCGCGAAAAAACAAGCCGAGTTCTCCCGGCAGTTGGTTTACAAAAAGTCTGAGTTAAAAAAACACTCCTCCTAGATTTTCACACCCTACAATCGGCTAACGAATGCATGTAGTCCGCAATTGGAAAAAGGTTGGATTCTCCTTTAATCGAGGGAATCCAACCTTTTTTATTTTCCCATTATTCCTTCCCATGCATCCCGTACAGGCGGCGATAGGCAGTCGGCGTCATGCCTTCATGCTGCATAAAACGCTTATTGAAATAGCTGACGCTCGGATAGCCAGCTTCCTCGGCAATTTGCCCAATGTTGTCATCCTTCCGCTCCAACAGCCATTGCTTGGCTGCTTGCAGGCGACAGCGCGTAATAAAATCCATTGGCGTCATCCTCGTCGCCGCTCGAAACAGCTTACAGAAATAATAAGGCGTCACTCCGAGCCTATCCGCCCATTCATCCAAAATAAACGGCTTTACCGCCTCCTGCTGCATCAGCGGAAGCAGCTCCATAATTCGGTCGGCGGACGTCTCCGCCTTGCCCTGTTTCAGCGCCACTGCCTGCTCGACGAATATCGTAAGCAAAGCATAAGTAAGCATAGAGAGATGCGCCGGATGCAGCATGCGATACGTCTCCGCCTCGCCCAGCAGCTCCTCATGAGCCTTCTCCCAAACCGCGGGCTGACGAAGTCTCCATAAAGGGCTTTTGTGCAAGCCCTGCTCAATCAAATAATCGCGTAGCCCGCTGCCGCCATAAAAGTGGAGCCAGCGGATATCCCATGGCTCATCCTTGCTGCTGTAATAACGCTGTTTTTGCAGTGGAAAATACAGTACCGCCTCCCCCGCGCGCAGCTCGTGAACGACACCGTCCAATTCGACAAATCCTCTGCCCGATGCGACATAATGGATATTAAAATTATTCAGCGCGCCCGCTTCCCGGTATACGCTATGCTCGGGCTGTTCATTGTAATTGCCAACCGATTCCGGAAAACAAAAGTAAGGCATATTCGGTAGGGTAAGCAAATGGCTTTGACGATGCAAATCCAACACCTCAATGACAATATTGTTTTAATAGGGTGCAAAATATTATCATTTTAATTTTAATTCACATCCTCTATAATCGCAATATCATCATAAACTTTCATACAAAGCGAGGTTGAATCATGAGCAAGAAGTTGAAATGGGGCATTATTGGCTGTGCTGGAATTGCGAAACGCGCTGTTATTCCAGGGCTGCATTTATCTGAATTAAATGAAGTGGCTGCCATCGCCAGCCGCGACGGAGACAAGGCTAAGCAAACCGCCGAACAACTCCAAATTCCGACTGCATACGACAGCTATGAAGCCCTTTTGGCGGACAGCTCCATCGACGTCATTTATATACCGCTCCCTAACCATTTGCATAAGGAATGGGCAATCAAGGCTGCTGCGGCAGGCAAACATATTTTATGCGAAAAACCGCTTGCCCTTACGGCACACGAAGCAGCAGAAATGGCTGAAGCCGCTGAGCAAGCTGGCGTCCTGCTTTCCGAGGCTTTTATGTATCGCTACCATCCCCGCTATGAAACGATTAAAAACTTAATTGCAAACGGTGCCATCGGTGAGGTACGCGGCATTCGCAGTGCTTTTACATTCAACAATGCAGGCGATAAAGCGAACGTCCGTTACCGCAAGGCTTGGGGCGGCGGCTCCCTCTACGATGTAGGCTGCTATCCGATTAATGCAGCGCGCCTATTGCTGGGCAAGGAGCCTGAAGCGGTAACGGTAAACGCCCAATTTTCACCCGAGCATGATGATGTGGATATGATGGCGTCCGGGCTCATCGAATTCGAGGGCAATGTATCGCTCACCTTCGATTGCGGCATGTGGTCCGCCTTCCGCAATCCGCTTGAGATATTAGGCAGCGATGGAATAATCGAGGTTCCTTCCGCTTTTGTTACGCCTACTCCAGAAAGCGGCACGATATTCGTCACATCTGGCGGCGAGCGCAAGGAAGTTGAAGTCCCTTATGTAAATGCCTATACCGAGCAAGCCGACCATATGGCACGTGCCATTACAGAAGGCAAAGCTCTAACCTTCGGTGCTGCGGATGGCATTCGCAATATGAAAGTGATTGATGCCTGCCTGCAGTCTGCACGCGAGCGCCAAAGAGTTATTTTATAAGCTTAAACGCTTCAAGCACATTAGCCTATTGAGGAGGCCACGACAACAATGGATTATTTAAAGGTGCAAGGCTTGGACAAACCGGTATCCCGGCTTATGAAAGGCTCGGATTATTTTTTTCATGACCGCTATGATAAAGCTGCGGCAAACTTGGATGCGTTTTTCGCCATCGGCGGCAATTCCATTGATTCGGCCCATATTTACTGCGGCGGTCAAAGCGAGGAAGTTATCGGCCGTTATTTGAAAGAAAGAGGCAATCGGGAGCAGTGGGTCATTTTGACTAAAGGCGCACATCATGACCAAAATGGCCCCCGTGTAAGCAGTGAAGCGATTCGCAGCGATTTGAACACCAGCCTTGAGCGGCTGCAATCCGGCTACATTGATATGTATGCGCTGCACCGCGATGATCCAGCCGTTCCCGCTGGCGAGGTCATTGAAATTTTGAACGAGCATGTCGCTTCAGGCGCCGTTCGGACGATTGGCGTGTCCAACTGGACATGGCAGCGTATTAAGGAAGCCAATGATTACGCAGCAGCCAAAGGTTTGGTGGGCTTTTCCTTCAATAGCCCTAACTTCAGCCTGGCAAAAGCAAACGAACCGTTCTGGGCAGGCTGCGTTTCCGCCGATGAAGAGACATCCGCTTGGCATGAAGCAACGCAAATGCCGTTATTTTCGTGGTCGTCCCAAGCCAGAGGCTTCTTCACGGAACGCTTTACACCCGAGGATCGGTCGAATGCCGATCTGGTCCGCGTCTTCTACAGCGACGGCAACTGGGAGCGGCTGGAGCGTGCCAAGCAGCTTGCTGCCCGCAAAGGGGTTACCGCCATTCAAATCGCACTCGCTTACGTGCTAAATCAGCCGTTCCCGACCTGCGCCTTAATTGGCGCACAGTCACTGGAGGAGCTGCGCTCCTGCGATGAGGGCTCGCTTATTACATTGACAGCGGAAGAACGGAATTGGCTGGATCTGACCTCGGAAACTCAAGGCTAGGTAACCGCAGCATACGATTGTTGCTGAGATCACGCAGTTTTGGAACCTCATTCCTTTTTTGGCGGACTGAGGTTCCGCTATTCTGGCTTTTGACCCGATTATAGGCGATATGCGGACAGGAAATCCGTTATTGCCCTCTTCCTCCCATCGAAATGGCTTTGGACAGCGCATTAGCGGCTCCTGAGTCCGCGACGTGTGCCATAACCCGTGATTCGGTTAAAATAGCAGCTGCTGTGTCCGCCAAATCTATCTTTGTACAGGGAAAACTCCTGAAACGACTCGCATGAAGATGCCTTACAGTACTTCATCTATTAGATCGAGATATCGAGATCCAAAATATCCTTGAGCCGCCAACCTTTTGGCGGTTTTTTTGGCGTGCTTTTAACGAAAAAATATTATGGATAGCGCTGTTATAAAGCAAAGGAAATCGACAGCTATTTGTCGAATAATGTCTGTTATATTATCTACTACTATTTTCAGATAACTGTGGGAATGGGGGAGCGTTAGCAGCAAATTGTATGAAAGAATGGGATTCATAAACATCGAGAAATAAAATTAGGCCGTACACCGCTGTAAACCATTTAATTAAGAGCACCTACATCTGAGGGAGTGATCCATATTATACGCTCGGTTAAACATCTCAAGAAGGCTTTTATGATTTTATTAAGCTTAACGGTCGTTCTTTCTAGCAGTTTTTCTATGAATCGATTCATAGACGTGGCTGCCGCTGCCATCACCCCCACAACTGTCACGTTTACCACGAATGAAGCAACGGCGTGGAACGACGGTATTGCCGAAGACGGCGAGGGCGGATCTGCCAATATCGCAGGTATTAATATGCAGTTTTACAATATCAGCGATACGAGCGGCACAATTATTCCAGAAAAGCTGATACATGGGGATACTCAACAAAGTGACTCTTTCCATGCTTTGACTAGTTATGCTTCTAATATAGCTAGTGGTTGGAAAGGCATGGGCATGCAATCGTCTGACGGAGCCGAGTTTCGGTTAAAGGAATTCTTTTACTCTAATTGGGGCGGATCTGCTTCTATTACTGTAGTAGGCTATCGTAATGGAACGGAAGTGGGAAATACTTCATTTACTACAGATGAATTAGTGAATAATTACGATTCGAAAACAGTGATATTAGGATCAGCATTCTACAATGTTGATAAGGTGCTTCTATATTCAACAGGCCCAACCTGGCATGGTATTAATAATATTCAAATTGACGAACCAATCATCACTAATGCGGCTCCGCCAACTATTGGCACTCAGCCGACTGATAAGACCGTGAACGTGGGCGGCAGTGCAAGCCTAAGTGTCGCGGCTAGCGGCAGCGCGACGCTGAGCTACCAATGGTATAGCAATTCGACGAACAGCAACGTCGGCGGGTCGCTTATCGGCGGTGCGACTAGCGCTTCGTATTCGGCACCAACCTCCAGTGCGGGCACGACCTACTATTACGCAGTCGTAACGAATACAGACAGCAGTGCATCAGGCAATCAGACTGCTACGGCTACCAGCAATGCAGCTAAGGTTACCGTGAACGCTCTTACACATGCTGCAACTCCAACGATTAACACGCAGCCAACAGATAAAACTGTGAACGTCGGCGACAGCGCGAACCTCAGTGTCGCGGCTAGCAGCAGCGCGACGCTTAGCTATCAGTGGTACAGCAATTCGACGAACAGCAACGTCGGCGGGACTCTCGTTGGCGGTGCGACTAACGCTTCGTATTCAGCGCCAACTTCTAGTGCAGGCACGACTTACTACTATGTTGTCGTGACCAATACGGACAGCAGTGCTACAGGAAACCAGACTGCTACGGCTACCAGCAATGCAGCTAAGGTTACCGTGAACGCTCTTACACATGCTGCAACTCCAACGATTAACACGCAGCCAACTGATAAAACTGTGAACGTCGGCGACAGCGCAAACCTCAGTGTTGCGGCTAGCGGTGGCGCGGCGCTTAGCTATCAGTGGTACAGCAATTCGACGAACAGCAACGTCGGCGGGACACTCGTTGGCGGTGCGACTAACGCTTCGTATTCAGCACCAACTTCTAGTGTAGGTACGACTTACTACTATGTTGTCGTGACCAATACGGACAGTAGTGCTACAGGAAACCAGACTGCTATGGCTACCAGCAATGCAGCTAAGGTTACCGTGATTGCTCTTACTCATGCTGCAACTCCAACGATTAATACGCAGCCAACAGATAAAACTGTGAACGTCGGCGACAGCGCGAACCTCAGTGTTGCGGCTAGCGGTGGCGCGGCGCTTAGCTATCAGTGGTACAGCAATTCGACGAACAGCAACGTCGGCGGGACGCTGATCGGCAGTGCGACTAGCGCTTCGTATGCAGCACCAACTTCCAGTGCAGGCACTGCCTACTACTACGTTGTCATCACAAATACAGACAGTAGCGCGACGGGAAACCCAACCGCTACGGCTACCAGTAATGTTGCTACCGTAACTGTGAATGCGTTAACCAACGCTTCCACTCCTACTATCGATACAGAGCCAACGGATAAGACTGTGAACGTGGGCGACAGCGCGAACCTAAGTATTGCAGCTAGCGGCGACGCAACACTGAGCTACCAATGGTACAGTAATTCAAGCAACAGCACAGTTGGCGGGACGCCTATCGGCGGTGCGACTAGCGCTTCTTATTCAGCACCAACTTCTAGTGCGGGCACGACTTACTACTACGTTGTCATCACAAATACAGACAGTAGCGCGACGGGAAACCCAACCGCTACGGCTACCAGTAATGTTGCTACCGTAACTGTGAATGCGTTAACCAACGCTTCCACTCCTACTATCGATACTGAGCCAACGGATAAGACTGTGAACGTGGGCGACAACGCGAACCTAAGTATTGCAGCTAGCGGCGACGCGACGCTAAGCTACCAATGGTACAGCAATTTAACTAACAGCAACGTGGGCGGTACGCCTATCGGCGGTGCAACTAGCGCTTCGTACTCAGCACCAACTACTAGTGCAGGTACGACTTACTACTACGTTGTCATCACAAACACAGACAGCAGCGCTACGGGCAACCCAACCGCTACGGCTACCAGCAATTCAGCTGGTGTAACGGTTAATGTACTAATCGCACCTGATCAACCGCAAAATCTTATTGCCCTAGGCGGCGATCAACAAGTCACTTTGAATTGGAGCCCTTCAGCAGACGCGAGCTATTACGATATTTTTATAGCAAATGCTTCCGGGCAGTACAGCAATACGCCTATCGCAACAGTGACAGGCACTAGCACGATTGTGCAAAATCTAAGCAATGGCACAGCTTATTACTTTGTTGTAAAAGCAGGCGGTACAGGCGGCTTGAGCCTTCCTTCCAATGAAGCAAGCACGACTCCAGCCACCGTTGCCACAGCCCCAACGAACGTCACCGCAGCAGCAGGGAATGGGCAGGCAACTGTTTCCTTCACCGCCCCAGCAGACAACGGCGGGAGCTTAATAACAGCGTATCAAATAACCGTTTCTCCAGGAAACGCAACGGTTACCGGAACAGCTAGCCCAATCACCATTACTGGCTTAACAAATGGTACGAGCTACACTTTTATAGTCAAGGCGCTTAACGCTGCAGGCGAAAGCATGGCTTCCACTGCCTCTAACGCCGTCACGCCATTTACGACAACTAGCAATAGTGGCAGCGGTGGATCTTCACCTGCTGTACAGCCAACAGATTCGACAACTACCCGTAACGGTGTTGAAGTATGGATCAATGGTAAGGTTGAAAATATCGGCACTTCCATCACTAGTATCATCAACAACCGTTCCACCACAACCATTATAGTTGATCAAAAAAGTCTGGAGAAAAAGCTTGCAGAGGAAGGCAAGTTTGCCGTCGTCACGATTCCGGTAAGCAGCCAATCTGATGTGATCATCGGTGAAATCAATGGTCAGATGCTTAAAACGATGGAAGATTATCAAGCCACTCTTGAAATCAGAACAGATCGTGCATCCTACAAAATTCCCGTTTTGCAAATCAATAGCAGCTTTGTTTCCGCCCAGCTTGGCAACGCTCTATCTTTGCAGGACATAAAAATTCAAATTACAATATCCACGCCAACAACTGATATGAAAAATGTAGTAAACAATGCTGTGGCTAAAGAAGGACTCACGCTTGTCGCTCCTGCCATTGAGTTTACTGTCAAAGGCATCTACGGCAATAAAACCTTTGAGATTACCAAGTTCAACACTTATGTACAGCGCTCAATCGCTATTCCGAGCGGCATTGACCCGAACAAAATTACAACGGGAGTTGTCGTTGAACCAGATGGAACGGTGCGCCATGTGCCGACAAAGGTCGTCCAAGAAAATGGTGCCTATTTTGCACAAGTAAATAGCCTAACCAACAGTACGTATGCGATAGTCTGGCATCCCTTTGAGTTTAGCGATGTCACGCAGCATTGGGCGAAAAAGGCAGTCAACGATATGGGCTCGCGAATGATTATTGAAGGAAATGAAAATGGCCTCTTTAATCCCAATCGCGACATTTCTCGCGCAGAGTTTGCAGCCGTAATCGTCCGTGGACTAGGCTTGCGACTTGAAAACGGTGCGGCTTCATTTTCAGATGTATCCGCCTCGGATTGGTATAGCTCCGCCATTCATACCGCCTATGCCTATCATTTAATCGATGGATTTGAAGATGGTACGTTCCGTCCGAACGATAAAATTACACGGGAACAAGCGATGGTCATTATCGCTAAAGCCATGACGCTGACGAATTTGAAAGCCCAGCTTGCGAATGAGGCGGCAGCACAAACTCTGCTCCCTTATAAAGATGCAGCGAATGCTGCTGAATGGGCGAAAAATGGCATAGCCGACAGCGTGCTAGCAGGCATCGTATCCGGAAGAACCAGCGCCGAGCTGGCTCCTAAAGCTTTTATTACCAGAGCTGAGGTCGCTGCCATTATGCAAAGACTGCTGCAAAAATTGTATCTGATTCAATAATTAAAATTAGACTGACCAAAGGGGTTGCCATTCAAGTCATCCACGATGACTTAAGGGCAGCCCTTTTCTATTTTGCGGCACCGCTGGTTGTTGATCAGAAGATCTGTCCATTATAATTGAATGTATAAGCACTAAGCAGCTCGGCATTTATTGAGAAAGCAGGTTTCAGAGGATGAACGTACATGATCATATCGTGATATGGAATTACACCTATTGCAAACTGCTGGATGTTCGCCACATTGTTGTGAAAGCGGGAGAATCCACTCGCCCCTATAAAGCGCCTGCCAGCCTGTTTATTATGTGTATTCGTGGAAGCGCGCAGGTACAAGTTAACGGGGAATTGCACCCTTTTAATCGTTTTAAGATTTTGCATATCGGTAAAGGAGCAGCCATTGATTTTCAGGCTGGTGAGGACGGCTTTGAATATTATAGTGTTTATTATAAAGCGACGATTCCACTGCCTGCGCCGCAGCACATTGTTCAGCTTGCTGAACGGCTGCGCCCTTTTCACACGCTATATGAATTTGCGCCTGCCCATCCTGTCGTTTTATACCGCTGCTTGACCGACATGTACAAGGAATGGAACAAGGCGGAGGCGCTTGGACAGCTGCATGCCAAAAACCTGCTTTTCCAGTTCGCCCACGAACTATTGAATCAATTGAAAGTACAGGGCACTTATTCAGAAAAGCGTGATTTAGCCGCGCAAATCATTGCGATTATTCAGAAGCAATATGCCGAGCCCATCACTCTTGAGTCTTTATCAGAAAGCCTGAATTACAGCGTCCCTCATTTATCCTCCTATTTTAAAAGCCGGACGGGTGTTAGCCCCATTGATTATTTGATCAAAGTCCGTATCGACAGGGCGGCAGCTCTGCTGCTTGAAACCGATGCCACGCTAAGCGAAATAGCGGCTGGCGTCGGCTATCGCGACCCCTATTATTTAGGCAGGCTGTTTAAAAAATATAAAGGTGTCTCTCCCTCCCTATTCAGAGCGCAGCGTTCTGCAATTAAACCGGTAGAAGATTGTCCTTCTACAATCATGAGATCCTCCATTGCCCCTCCAAAAACGCTCCGCTATACTAATGTAGCTGATAACGATTATCAACGGAGCAAAGAGGGAGAGTCTATTATGTTTAGAGAATTAAAACCGTCCATGGCGGCGGTAATACTACTCAGCTTTATGCTGCTTCTCAACGCTTGCGGAACACAAGCGTCTAGCAATAATGCTGCTACTGGAGCAGCAAGCTCTACAGAACCGAGCAGTACGCCTCAAGCAACGGCTAGCCCCGCGCCTGAGCAAGAAGGAACCAAAATCGTATCGACCGTTATGGGTGATGTTGAAGTTCCGCTGCATCCGAAACGCGTAGTGGCTGGAGAATATTTAGGCAGCCTGCTGGCACTCGGTGTGATTCCGGTTGGAACCTCCACTCACCATCTTTCAAATCCTTATTTAAGCGATGCTTTAAAGGACGTAGAGGATCTGGGAGACGGGAACGGCAGTATAGAGAAAATTCTTTCGATAGAGCCAGATCTGATCATTATGGATGACATGTATACTGAAATGAATGATCAGCTAAGCAAAATCGCGCCAACTGTTATTATCCCTTATGCTTCGCTTAAATCGGTACATGAGGAAGTTTCCTATTTTGGCGAACTGCTGGGCAAGGAGCAGGAAGCAACCGCATGGCTTGCCGACTATGATAGCCGTATCGCAACAGCGAAACAAAAAGTGCTTGAGGTCATTCCGGCAGAAAGCACGTTCTCCGTCTTGGAATGGATCGGGAAAGACGTTTCGGCGGTCGGCGCCAACTATGGCAAAGGCGGACAGCCCATTTACAATGTATTTGGCTTTAAGCCTCCTGCTGAAGTAGCTGCTGAGATAGGCGATCCAGGCTGGGCAACCCTATCTAATGAGGTATTGCCTAAATATGCCGGGGATTATATCGTGCTCACGACCGACAGGCAGTCCATCGACGATCTCAAAGCAGACCCGATCTGGGGATCTCTTGACGCCGTCAAAAATAACCGGGTATTTATTTGGGGCAAAGAGCGTTCCTGGTACTGGGACCCGATCGCTATTCTGACCCAAACGGAGGAGCTTGCTGATTGGCTTGTAAGTACGAAATAATAAATAATGGAGCTAATGAAATGGACTAATGAGGTCAATGATTAGCTTCATAAAAAACAAGCAGTGATAGGCGCTTACGCCCGTCGCTGCTTGTTTTGAGTTATTCCCATATTTCTGAGTTTAATGTCACAAATTTATGGAAGTTCATATACCATTTGCCGTCAGAAGCTTGGACCACATCCTGTAGGTAATAGCTTGGATATACCTCCAGCGGATTATCTTTATCTAGCATTGTTGAGAAAATATATACTTTAGCTTTATTAGCCTCATAAGATATGATCGCTGCTTGATTTAACTTATACTCGAAATTATATCTGAATAGATCCTGACTATAATACTGCTCCAACTGCTCCTTGCTTGGACTCTTCTTCTCCAGCCAGTAGTCAGGAGGTAGCAGTGCAATTAGAGCTGCGGCATCTTTGTCATTCAATGCCTTTATATAAGCTTCTACTAAGGCATAAATGGCTGACTTATCGGTATTCGGCACCTCCACTTCCCTTTCTGGAAGCGACTCGTAATCCAAATACTCAATATTTGGCATGATTTTATGTATCGCCCATCCCATGTCATCTACACGTTTCATTTCAATATCCGCATGCACCATTCGATCCAGCAGCGTCTCCCCGCTCTTAGGTATAAACGCATCTACGTGTATGGTCACGAAACTTCCCCACGATTTCAACTCAAAACTTCTTAGCTCAGCAGCCTCACTAACTGTATAATAATGCGTTTCAAGGATGGAGCGAATCATTCTTAGATCGGCTTTCTTTGGCTTTCCCCACGCACTTTCGTATACCTCCGCGATATTTTTGTCTGGATAATAATCTGCATATAAATAATCAGTAGCATGAAATAAATGCCCCAGTACTAATGTATTTGCCCCAGATTCAATAATGGCAGGCGTTGCCCAGTCATATCTGAACATTCTTCCGTTTACGTAAGTCGTCCCACTATTCAAATCAATTTTAAAAAAGGCATCCTCTGATCTGGCCGTAATGATCTTCTTCGACTTATCATAGTTAAAAGTAAAGCCTAAAGCCTTCACGGCGCTGCGAAACTCGACGTACACCCGTCCTCCACGAATTATGGGGGCGTTAACGGGTTTAATTTCTTTACCCTGCACATAAAATTTTATCGGCTTCTCAACCGTGACCGCCGCTGCGGATACCGATGTTATAGACATCAGTATTAATGCTAGAACCAACAGCAGCATTACGCTGCATTTGGCTGCCTGCCTTCTCGCCATCTAATTATCCCTCCGTATATCCTTATAATATTGTAATTATCGGCATGAAATAGGATTTAATAGAGAGTGCAGCAACAGCTGCCTACTAAATAAAGCTGCCTTCAGCAAAACGCCGTTAGCAGCTTCTTTTTTTCAAATAAGGAGATTATGGTACCAATGCCGCGAGCACATCATCAATTTTGCTGCCGTCAGCAATCGGGCCGCTCTTCATCCACGTCTCAAAATTAACCTCATGAACGTTTCCGTTCGCAACAGCAGGAAGTATTTTCCACAACGCACTTTCTAGCAGCTCCTTCGCTTGCTCTTCTGCGCCTGTATCCACTGTGAGAAAAATATGATCAGCATCCAATTGCGGAATCATCTCCATCGCCAAGTTGACCACCTTCTCCTCCTTATCCAATACGAGCTCCTGAACCAGCTTGCTTGGCTTCAGCTTTAGCTCGTTGTACAAGACAGGTCCTGCATAACCCGGCCCTCCGTAAAGTCTAAGCGACTTGGCATGCACACGCAGTATCGCGACCGTCTCCTCGCCAATAGAAGCTTTAAGGACAGCCGCGGCTTCCTCCGCTTTTTTATCATACGAGGCAATGACCTCTTCCGCCTTCTCCTTCTTACCAAGCAAATCGCCAAGCGTCCGAATCGTTGAGCGCCAGTCTGCGCGCGCATCCGTAAAAGCGTACATCGGAGCAACTTTAGATAAATGTCCATACTGCTTCTCCTCATACACATTCGTCAAAATGAGATCCGGCTCCGCCTTTACAAAAGCCTCGACATCCCCTTCAACATCAATATCTTCTGCCGTAAGCCCCAAATAGTCTTGTCCGCTCCAGGAGCCAATTCGCGATTTACGGATTGGCGTAACGCCCAGTGCCGTTAATTCATCCTCTAAATAAATGCCGATGATTTTGCTCGGCTCAGCCGGAATCGTAATTTCATGCCCCATCTCATCTGTAACAACCCGCTCTGCTGCCGTACTCGTTTCGGTTGATACGGGCGCATTCTCTGTTCCAGCCTCTGCGGAGCCTGAGCCAGCTTCTGCTGCCCCGCATCCCGCAATCAAAATAATCAGCACCAGCAACATGCTGGGCAATAAGCCTGCCTTAAACATCTTTCCAACCACTCCCCGAATATAATGATAATCGTTATCACTATATTATTTTTTCATAGGTTTCCCAAGGACAAATCGAACTTTTTCATAGGATTTTTGTGTCCTGAGGGTGAGTAGCAAACAAATGCAGTGCTTCTGCTATTTTTAGCTTATCCATCTCCATGCCGCTGCTCATCCATGTAAAATAGTCGGCCTTATAGACTTGTCCATTTTGGACAGAAGCAAGCTTGGCCCACAACTCTCCTGCCATAATTCGCTCCGCTTCTTGTTCCATGCCCGGATCAATAACGATCAGCAAATGCTCGGCATCCAGCAAGGGCAGCTGAGCAGGCGCAAGTGTAGCCCACCATTTATCCCATGTCAGTTGCTGTACAAGCCTTGGCGGTTGCAAATTCAAATCGCGATATAATATTGGTCCGACAAAGCCCTGCTTAGGACCGCCATATAGGCGCATTTGTTGTGTATGAAATCGCAGCATCGCGACGCTTGCATGCCCTACACATTGGCTTAATTGCTCGCGAGCATATTTCACCTGTAGATCGAAGCTTTCAAGCAGCTTATCCGCAGCCTCCCGCCTTCCCAATAGTCCCGCAATTTTCAGCAAATCGGTCCCCCGATCTCTCCTCCAAGTAACAGGCACAGTTGGCGCAATACGGCTAAGCCGCAGCTCCTGATCAGGATGAATATAATCGCTGCACAAAATCAATTCCGGCTGCTGCTCCTCCAGCAGCTCCGCTTCACGTTCTCCGAATCCCATCTCCGCACTGCCCAAGTGGAGCGAACTATCCAAGCGCCCTCTCAGCGGATGGGCCGCATCGATCATGACTGCGGAGGGCACTACACCCAGCGCCAGCATGCAGTCGATAAACGGCGGGTAAAGGCAGGCGACCCGCAGGCGCGGCTGCTTCTGATAAGCGGTAGGCGAGCTGCCGAGCACATTTTTGAACACGCGGCTAAAATAATAAGGCTCTCCAAAGCCGGTATATTCGGCAATTTCACTCATTTTGTCCTCGCCTTTAATGAGCGCTTTTCTCGCATGATTGAGACGGATGCCTGTCCAATATTCCTGAGGCGTTTTGCCCAGCGCCTTCTTGAAGGCACGGGAATAATACGGCGCGCTCATGCCAGCCATTTCCGCCATTTTATCCCGCGATAGCGGCTCATGAAAGTTCCGCTCCATGTACCTTGCAGTCAGCAGCAGTGAATCACGCTGGCTCATGCCCTGCTTCTCCTCCACATCCTTCAACAGTCGATACAGCAGCTCCTGAAAATCAATGTGCAGGCGGAATCGCTCCAACTTGCCTTGAGTAAGGCGATTCACATACAGCACCTTCACCTGGTCAATAAGCTGCCTGACCGCACGCTTGGACAGCTCAGCATTATAGCAGTAAGCACTTGAATTGCCAGGCAGCGTATCATGTTCAAAAATTAGCTCATAAAAACCAATCGCCTCTTCATCCGCAGCAGTGACAACAAAATCCACTCCCTGCATGCTGATGCAAAAGCTGCCCCGTCTTATCGTTCGTTTGGCTTCTCCGCTGCCGTAATCCAGCAAGCCTTCACCGCTTGCAACGAGCAACAGGCTCCCGCCATTTCTATTACTCAACCGAATATGCTCGTCACCTTCCAAGCGTTCGTAATGAATATGTTTGATTCGTACATTCGCCGCAATGAGTGCCAACGCCATTTCCCTGCCCTGTTCCATATGCTTCACCTTGTATGCGTATTTGATAGGAGGTTGCCCTTCAACCATGTTACCTTCTATTTTAGCAGAAAGGCCAAAGTGCGGACGTGGCATTGACGTCGCTAAGGCTGTGCAGCATTCAATCGGAAGGAAGCAAAAAAAGCCCAGGAGGCAAGCTCCCGGACTTTCAGCATTATTTTCAAACTCAGGATCGATGATACCTGCTTATTTCTGCAGCTGGGCTACCTTCTCAATCATCTCATCAACCGCTTGCTCCGCCAAATAAGGGCCGAAGTTCCATTTATCGCGGGTTACGTTGATAATCCGATTATTTTTGATCGCAGGGATGGATTGGTATAGCGGCTCCTGGAACAGCTTATTCATGTCGACCAGTTCCTCGTCGGTCATTTGCGTGAAGAAATAGTCGGCTGGGCGATCCGCTAGCGATTCCATGGAAAGGGCGGCTCCGCCATCCGAATATTGCTTGAACTGCTCCGGCATTTGGTAGCCGAAATCCTCATAAATCAATTTGCCAAGCGTACCGCCTTCGCCTCCAAGAAACAGCTCTCCTTGGTAAAGAATAAAGGTGATAGCCGTTTCGCCCGGCGTCACTTTTACTTCAAGCTGATCGCGGACGCTTTGCAGCTTCGCTTCAAATTTCGTAATCCACGCTTCCGCCTCTTGCTTGCGGTTCATAATATCGCCCATGTCCCGCAGCGTATTGATGATATCTGGATCGCCGCCCCATGAGACAGCTACCGTTGGCGCGATCTTTTCAAACTGGGTGTACGCCGATGCGTCATGGTATTCCGGTAAAATAATCAAATCCGGCTCAAGCGCAGAAACGGCCTCGACATTGCCAAGCCCTTCACCAATGCTAGCAACGCCTGCCAGCTCTTCTGGATAATGATCAAGCACCGCCTGATCAACACCGACCGGCTGTATGCCAAGCGGCAGCAAATAGCCGCCATAGGTGATAACAACCACTTTGCTAGGGTTCGATGGAATTTCCACCTCACGTCCAAGTGCATCCTTATACATTCTTGTCGTTGCTGCTGGTGATTCTGCTGCTGTATCAGCCGTAGCAGTTGCACCTGACTGAGCATTGCTTCCTTGTGCGCTCTGCTGCGGCTCTGCAGCAGTACCGCCACATGCAGCGAGCAGCAGCGACAAGCTAAATAATAATGTAACGGCAAAAGATGGCTTAAAACCTAACTTCATTTCATTCACTCTCCAAGCGCTATATTGATAATGATTCTCGCTGTTACCAATATAGCTTTGTCCAGCTTGAGGGGCAATGTGCGATTCGGGCATCATTTTTGGACGAATTGAACCTATTGAGCCCAAATTAAGCTTTTTAAACTGTGTAGGAGTTACTCCTGTCAGCTTCTTAAACAGGCGGCTGAAATAATAAATATCGGTATAGCCCACCTTTTCAACAAGGCTGCGAATCGGCGTATCCGTCTCCGTGAGCAGATATTTGGCTCGATTGATCCGAGTTTGCATCAAATATTCCATGGGGCTGCAGCCGAATTTGCGCTTAAACACCCTTGCTAAATAATGCGTGCTGTAATGGAACTTCCCAGCCATCGTTTCCATCGTTACCGTTTTATGAAAATACTCGTGAATGTACTCAGCGATTTGCTCTGGTAAATCTGGTACTGTAGCTTCGGCTTTCACCATTTGCAGTTGGCGAAACTGTTCCACCACGAATTGATAGAAAATTCCCGTTACCTGCAGCCGATCAAGCTCCTCGCTACTTGCCCACAGCTGAGACATCTGCTCCAGCAACGACAGCAGCGACATAGCATGCATCACCTCAAAGGCATAGCGCCTCCCGAACACATCCTGCTGCTCTAAATCACCATGCCTTACTTGATTGCCTATCATGACCAGCGGTTTATACAAAATTAAATAATAGTCAAACGGCTCATCCCCACTCCATATGCTCAGGTTGGCGCCTTTTCCACTATGCAGCAAATAACCATTATCGCAAGGAGCTTCTAGCTCCTCCATTACTAGCCTCGCATTGCCTTGATTGGCATATACAAAAGCGTTTGCAGGAAGCCGATAGGCTAACCGCTTCTCTCCCGGCTTCATCGTAAGATGGCGAATATCCAGCACTTGAACAGGCCTTCGGTTCCATAATTGGATAGTATCCTGCCATTCCATAAAAACACCTCGAAACGAAAATAAATGCTGAACCTGCATCCTTTATTATAAAGGATAACATCCAAGCAGCAAGTACGTCAGCCCTATTGCTTTTCTTTTTGCCGCTCGGATTTTCAATAACTTAATATGGATTCGAAGCTCTATTTGAATCAATAATTTAGCAGACTGATCCATATTGGAACCCTCGATTTGTAAAGAAAGGATAGATATAAAGCTGATGATTTTTGTAAATAGACGAAAAGTAAGTAATTATCTAACGCATGTACATTATTAAGTGGATTATCCCGATAAATAATCTATATACATAATTCACTTGGGAGAAAGAAAAAAACCAAAGGAGACCATACGTATGTTTAAGCGAGTGGAGAATGAGCTGGAGCTGGCGATGTTTAATGGTGTTTGGACAACTGTCTGGAGGGAGAAAGGATTTGATCTTGAGTTTTCCGCTCAAGCACTTGAGCGACTTATGATTGTCACGATGGAGGGACATTATGTAGGCACGGCTGAGATTAAGCCGTACAGTGCTGCAAGCACGATTAACGAAGCCGGATTCTTTCAGGAGCACCCGGAGCTGATAGGCGCACAGGGAGAAATTGCGGAAATTGACAAAATAGCCTTATTAAAGCCGTATCGTGGGCAACAATACATATCTGAGCTGCTCTCCTCCCTTGTCTATACTGCGGAGGAACGGCAGATCAAATATTATGTTTCGTTGCTGGAGCCTGTATTTTTTAGGGCATTGCGGGTTACTTTCAAGGTGCCGTTAGAGAAGCTTGGAGAGAAGGTGTTTTATAAAGGAGATTATGTGGTTCCAATGGTATTAAATGTGGAGCAAATTTATTCGAATAAACAAAAATATAATTGGCTTTCCTATTCGCAGCAGGGCGTTTTCACTGCACATGCTAGCAACGCAGGAGTCTAGAACTGAATCGGCTTAGCTTTACAAATTATAAAAAGGTGGATTTACGTATGAAGAGAGTACTAACGGAGCTTGATAAGCGGAACCGATTGTTAATCAAAATTCTTTGGGGCGTGCTCTTTCTAGGAGTGGTCACGGATATTGTTATCGGTCTGGATAAAAATATGATTCTTTTTCTTGCCCTCGTTGGAGGTGGAACGAGTGCTATAGTCACTTTTATGACTTATAGAGGTATCCTTACAGACTATATTAAGTATATGGTTCCGTGCATTTTAACGATAGTTGTCTCCTTCCTTATCATTTCCGATCCGAATCCAGTCGTAAGCACTTATTTTATTGTTTATGTTAATCTCGCAATCATTACCTTGTACGCCGATTATCGGCCTATTATTTTCACAGGCATACTGGGAGCAGCGCTGAGCACTTATCTATTTATGAACCCCGTTCTTCAACCTAAGCTATTCCCAGGAGAATCGCTCGCCTATTTGTATTTGTATTTAATGTTTGCAACAGGGGCGCTAGCATTCTCGGCCAGCTTCACCCAGCGGCTGCAGAAGCAGGTAACAGACAAGCAGCGCGAGGCAGTAGCCTCCAAGGATATGGCGGAGGCGCTGCTTACCAAGCTGGAATCCTCGATTCTTGTGCTTACCGAATTCAGCAGCAGCCAGCAAGCGACGGTTCGTTCTACCGGAGAAATCTCCAAAGAGGTAACGACGACCTTCTCGGCCATGTCGGCTGCCATTGAGACCCAGACGGGAACCATTATGAATATTAGCGATACGACGCAGATGATAGACACGGCCGTCAAGCGCTTGCTTGATGGAACGGAATTGCTGCGACAATATTCTGCAGACAATGCCGCGTTGACCGTGGAAAATCGGGATCAAATGGCTGCACTATCAGAAGAGATTGAGCGTGTTAGAGCGATCATCCTGCATACAGTCGACATGATGAACCAGCTTAATGAGCAAAATGATCGCGTAAGCTCGATTGTCGGAACGATCAGCGATATTGCAGAGCAAACGAATCTACTGGCGCTTAATGCCGCCATTGAAGCAGCACGGGCAGGCGAGCATGGCAAAGGTTTTGCAGTCGTATCCGACGAGGTACGAAAGCTTGCCGATAGTTCAAGAGCTGCGACACATGAAATTACGACGATTTTATCCGGTATTCGTTCGCAAATCAGCGCTGTTCACCTGCAGGTAACAAGCGGACAAGCAGCAGTGACAACCAGCAGGGATGTTTCACGTCAGGTACAGCAGCTTATTGATCGCATCAGCGAAAATATGGAGCTCGTGAGGCAGCACTCTGATACAGTAGGCAGTTCTGCGGGTGATCTGCATGAGCGTTATGCAAGCATGGTCGATGAGATGGTCAATATTGCTGCTACGACTGAACAGAACATGGCTTCCGTTGAAGAGGTTCATGCTAGTATGGAGACGCAGGATGTGAAGATCCATACGATGGTGCAGGAGTACGGTCAGTTGGACCAGTTGTTGTCAGAGCTCAAGGCGATGGTAGCAAAGCAGTAGCATGAAATAAGAAATACCCGGAATAGTGTAGGCAAAGCCGATGCTTCGGCTTCTGCCCACTTTACCCAACGGAGCACTCTCCCTTCTTACGCGTCTTCTTCCCGAACACCAAGCGCCAGATTTTTTTCTCTGAACTTGCTATTATGCGAGGAAACATAAGCAACCTCGTCGGCTTTTGGCTCCATATACAGCTTGGCGCTGTTCACGGCAAAGGCCGCATCGGTAAACGCTCCGGCAATTAAATAAAGCTTTGATTCGTAATCTACAAAATCTCCGGCAGCAAAAACACCCGGTATATTCGTAGCCAGCTTGCTGCTTACCTTTACTCTACGAACGCCAATATCCAATCCCCATTCACGAATAGCTCCACAATCACTCTTCAAGCCATGATTTACAATTACGGCATCAACGTCCAGCGTTTCTGTCTCTCCGCTCTCCACCTGACTGATAGTCACCTGATGGATTGCTTTACCATCCTTGCTATGCAGCTGAGTAACCGCATATGGCGTTTTAACATTAACCGTGGACTGTCTCATCCGTACAACATTTTTCTCATGTCCGCCAAATTGCTCGCGACGGTGTATAATCGTAACGCTGGCCGCCAGCGGCTCCAGCTCATTTGCCCAGTCTACCGCCGAGTCCCCGCCGCCGGATATCAGAACATGCTTGCCGCGAAACGGTTCAAGCTCCTGCACCGTGTAATGGAGATTGCTCACCTCATAACGATCTGCTCCTTCAATCTCAAGCTTCGACATTTTCAGAATGCCGTAGCCGATCGTGAGAATGACCGTTTTCGTCCAATGCGTCTCTCCCGATTCCGCTGTAAGGAGAAAGGTTCCGTCCTCCAATCGATCCAGACCGACAATCTGCTGTCCAAATACAAGGGTCGGATCGAAAGTCCGCGCTTGCTGTGCCAGCTGCGCAATCAATTGCCTGCATAGGATCGGCGTCACGCCGCCAACATCCCAAATCATTTTTTCCGGATATATCAGCATCGTGCCACCAAGCTCTTCCTTGGCTTCAATCAGCTTCGTCTTCATATCGCGCATTCCGCTATAGAAGGCCGCGTACATGCCAGCCGGGCCCCCGCCGATTATCGTTACATCGTATAACTCTGTGGATTGTGTCACTCTGCTTCCTCCAATCTAGGACTTCGATTTCTCGATCAGCCAATTTGCCAGCTCTTCAACCTGAGACAGCATCGCGATCGGATCTTGGAACCATGATTGATCCTCTGTCCATAGAAACACACGATCATTTTTTATCGCATCCAATTGGCTCCATAACGGATTAGACTTGTATTCATCCAATGCTTTCGGACTGGTCAAGACAACATAATCACCAGCGAAATCGCCCAGCTTTTCCAGCGAAATCGGGTAATATTTCTCCTTCATAATCTCTTTAGTAAGTCCTACTGGCGGATTGAGCCCCAGTGCCTCATAGATTGCACGTCCGCCCCGGCCAGAAATATTACCGAAGACGTAAATCGATTTATCCTGATCTTCAAGCACGCTAACCGTCGCATCCTCAGGAAGCGCCTGTTTCACCTTCGCTTTAGCGGCAGCTATACGAGTATCGTAATCGTCCAGCCAAGCGGTTGCTTTTTCCTGAACGCCAAGCAGCTCGCCGAAATAGTTTATTTCCTCATGAACATTGTTGAATTTATTATAGGGAACACTAACTGTTGGAGCTATTTTACTTAACAATTCATATTTCTTTTGATCACCTGTCAATGTGATAATCAGATCGGGCTCCATTTCCATAACCTTTTCAATGGAATCCCCCACATTTTCAACACCATCGATCTTATCCTTTAAATACGGGTTTTGCATAAGCCACTCGGATGAACCGATCGGATTCGCACCTAAAGCGACGAGAGATCCCAGATAGTCTATCGCTACGATTCGTTTAGGATTTACTGGTATCGTAACATCCCCGAACACGGTGGATACCGTTTTAGTTGTTTCCGTTGGTGCTGAGCTCGCTTGATTTGTGCTGCCTTGCTGGCCATCAGCGGCTCCTCCTTGAGCAGCATCTGCTGGCTGTACGTTCGCCGATTGGCTTCCCCCGTTTGCTGTTGCCGTCGTCGTATTCGTGCCTCCTGTGCCGCAAGCGCTTAGCAGCAGCATGAGACATAGCAATAAAGTTGCTGTCATAGATGTTTTCGTACCTCTGTACAACGTAAAATCCCCCTCTGGTTTATATTGATAATGATTTTCATACTCATCACCAATATATCGTTGAGCGACACGTTTCACAATGGAGGATGTTAACGATTTTTTTGCAGAATATTGTATCTTGCCGCCGGCAAGCTTGCGTTTTTTGTACTGGCCGGGAGCTACGCCCACATGCTTTTTAAACATCCGATTGAAATAAAACATATCGGGATAGCCCACAGAAGCGGCAACCTCCTGCAAGGTAGCATCCGACGTCAACAGCAGTTCCTGCGCTTTGTCCATTCTTAGCATGATGAGAAAGTTGATTGGACTGTTTCCCGTCTGCTCCTTAAACTTTCTGGATATATATTGCGGACTATAATTTAGCAGCTGCGCCAGCGACTCAATCGTAATATTGTGCTGATAATTGTCCGTCATATAACGAATGGCTTGCTCCGATAAATCTGGACTGTCCGTCTCCAAGCCCTGCCGTTGTATTTGCCACAGCAATTCATACACAAATTGATAAAACAGCGATTTGGCATGCAGCTTTTCCAGCGTATTCAGCCTGCTCCATTCACGATGCATCCGCTTTACCTTGTCCAGCAATTCAACCGGATATTGCGGTGTAAAATCATATTGCTGTTGGAACGGATTTTCCCGCTCCATAAGAAGCTGCAGCTCGCGCCGGAAAGGTGGCACTAATGACGCTTTATACAAAATTAAATAATATTCAAATACATCCTCGGCTTCGATCTCCAGCCGGGCTCCTTTGCCGCCATGCAGCACATGAAACCGCCGAACCATGCTCATATGGCCATCCAATGAAACCTTTGCACTGCCTCGCGCCGTCAACAAGAACGCACTCGCGGGCAAGTCATAAGCCGGCAGCTTCTCATTAAATTCCATCCTGATATGACGAACATCCATCATTCGAACTAACGCGTGGTTCCATAACAAGATATGATCTTCTATACTCATCGCACCGTTTCAATTCCTCTCCTCAGTTTCCCGTATGCTGGATCGCTCTACGAGATAACTGTCGCAACAACTCCCTCTATTATAAATGATAATGATTCTCTCTCATAGATTATAAGTTTTCAACCACGACGGTACTGCCAAAATCTTCACTAAACAGCAGCTCAATTAATTTTGCCGCCGTGTATTCAGGTGTCTGCAGCTTGCCTTCTTCCGCGATTTGAATGAATTGATCAACGTAGGGAAAATCCGCTTTGGATAATGAACGCATCTCCGCTTGCATTTGGGTATCGATCATCCCCGGATAGACGGACACGACCTTGGCTGGAAATGGCTGAACCGACTGCTCCAAGCTCACACTTTTTGAAAAAGAATCCAGACCCGCTTTCGAAGTGCTGTAACAGCTTTGCGAAGGCAGCAAATAGCGGGCAGATCCAGAGGAAATATTCATAATCCGCTTATCCACTTGGTACTGCTGGGCAAACTTGAGGAAATTAGCCGTTATAATCATCGGAGCCAGCAAATTAATGTTCACATTTTCAATGATGCTTTGAGCTGGATTTTGTTCAATGGGCGCCACCGGAGCTAGCATTCCCGCATTATTAATTAAATAGAGGCCTGTGATTTCTGTATCCTGCGGAATCATGCTGAATAGCACCGTAAACATATGCTCAATATGCAGCAGATGATTCAAATCGAAAGGATAATAGGTCATGCTCGTCTTTTTCTGAATCGACCGCTCAATTAGCTGTTCATTTTCCGCCCGCGATAGGCAAAATAAATGATGATCCTCTGCCAACAGCTGATTAGCAAGTTCCTCGCCAATGCCTCTAGATGTGCCCGTAATGAAAAAAACTTTCATTCGTTATTCCCCCTTAGCGTCTATCAATACACTATTGACCGTTTCCATCCATACTTCATGGTACTCCATCGCAACTTTCATCATCATGCATCGGGATAAATTATCAATAACTAAGGCCAGCATATGGGCTTTGTATACGACATTTTGCGGTGCTACCACTCCCAGCTCCACACCCTTCATCAATAGATCATGGAAGCCGTTCAGAAAATTTTGCTGCATATTTCCGAGAAGTGACCGGTACAGCTCATCGCGCTCCGCAAGCAGCATAAATTCACTTAACACCCTTAAAGAGGCGGCATGCTCTTTACTCCCATCGGGAAGCATTTTCAAGCCGCCTTCATACAAGGCTTGCCTGAAATCCCCTGCCGCAGCAAAGTCCGCCTGAAAATAGCTTTCGAAATAATGATTTTCAAAAAGATGCGAATAAATCCGGCTGACCAGCTCTTCCTTTGTCGAAAAATGATAATAAATCGACGGCTTCGTAATGCCGACTTTGCCCGCAATCATGCTTAAGCTCGTTCGTTCAATGCCGTGCTCGGCAAAAAGCTCAAATGCCGCCTCTATAATTTGATTCGTTGTAAGCTCCTTCTTCTTCAAGGCATTCCGCACCTTTCTTCATCCATCCTGCTGGAAATGATTATAAGCGACAGGAAAACAGTCTGTCAATAATTTAACTACCGATAGTTAAAAAATATATTAAGTAACGGCAGCGTCTGCTGAAAGCGTCCCATTTCATTTAAGAGCAAGTTAAAAAGGTTGCCCTGCTCATGCCTGATAATAGGCGTAAGCAGGGCAACCTTTTATTTTTGCGTATAGCTCCAGTGTATTATTGCTATGTATTGCTATTATTCCGTGTCCTAGACACAACAATGCAGAGCAGGACTATAAATACAATCATAAATGGGATCGTGATAAATGGAACATAAGCAGCATCTCTTGTAAAGGTGAACAATACGGCTAGCAGAATGCCATTTATGCACATGCCTATATTCTCTCTTCTTCGAGCAAAAAGCTCATTCTTCATTAGTCTGTTAAGCAATAGTATAATTATAAGCACCATCCAACCAAAAGCTATAAAAAGAATTGCAGTTCCCATACAACCTCCTAAATAAATGCATAATAAATCATGCCTATTTTCAATTAATTATACATCACCTCATCAAAAATAGAAGGAATTAATCCCATTTTTCAACTTAGTGCCTCAAAAAAACATTCAGTAGGTCAACCAGCTTGTGGATTGACAAACGCAGCCAAATCATTTATTTTCGTTGTACATACAAAATAAAAGAAGGAGGAATATTTATGACAGAGCAGCCTCAAACCGATGCCGTGCAGCAGGATGATGCTTTTTTGCATAGCTGCATGTATTTCACAACGAACCGCCTGAGCCGGGCAATAACGCGAATGGCGGATGAAGCCTTTGCGACGACGGGACTTGCGCCAGCCTATGGCTATTTGATTCGCCTCGTCGTCGGTAAGCCAGGCATTACGCAGAAGGAGCTCTCGGAGAAGCTGTATATTACCCCTTCCACTCTGACGCGTTTTATAGATAAGCTTGAGGGAAAGCAGCTGGTGGAGCGCCAAGTGCAGGGCAAAACCGTGCTCGTCTATCCAACCGACAAGGGCAAGGAGCTGGTACCGTCACTACGCCAAGCTTCACACACACTGAAGGAAAAATATCAAGCGATTCTCGGCAAAGAGCTAGCTGACCAGCTAACCCATGCTCATGAATTAGCGAGCGAGCAGCTAGAGCGCTAGAATGTGCATGCCGGTTGTATAAGCCACTTCAAGCGTGGCACCGGCTATTTTGCATGGTTTTTAATTTTGTATGTACAACAAAAATATAAAGGGAGATCGATTTATATGAGCCTTCTTCATTCGCAAGCTGAGCTGCAGCCGAAATCCCGGTTTTATTATGGCTGGATCATTGTACTGCTGACCTTCGCCACACTGCTCGTGTCGGCGGGTATCCGCTCGCTGCCGAGCATCTTGCTTGTCCCGTTTCAAAATGAGTTCCATTGGAGCCGCGGCAGCATCTCCAGCGTCATCTCCATGGGCATTTTGCTATACGGCTTAGTCGGGCCATTTTCCGCCTCCATGCTGCTGCGCTTCGGGGTGCGCAAAGTCGTCATAAGCTCGCTCGCGCTGCTTGCCGTCAGCCTGGCAGCCACACCGTTCATCCACGCCTTATGGCAGTTCAACCTGCTGTGGGGGCTGGTCTCAGGCCTTGCTACGGGCATGATGGCGAATGTGCTTGGCGTAACGGTCAGCAATATGTGGTTTGTTAAGCGCAAAGGCCTAGTCATTGGTTTGCTGACAGCAAGCGCTGCTACCGGCCAACTGCTGTTTCTGCCCCTTTTTGCAAAAATGACGGCTGATTTCGGCTGGCGCTATGCTATTTTTGCAGCTATAGCGGGCGTTCTGCTTGTTCTCGCTGCCGTAGCCATCTGGATGCGCAACCACCCTTATGATGTTGGTGCCGCTCCCTACGGCTCCAGCGAAATCGTAAAACCAGCCGAATTCACGGGGAACCTGCTTCTGACTCCGCTGCGTAATCTCTGGCTGGCTATGAAAAATTCGACGTTCTGGCTGCTCGCTGGCACCTTCTTTTTTTGCGGCTTCTCTACCAACGGCTTAATCGGCACCCATCTGATTGCCGCTTGCGGCGACCATGGCATGCTGGAGGTTGCTGCTGCCGGCCTGCTCGCCATGATGGGTCTGTTCGATTTGTTCGGAACGACGATCTCTGGCTGGCTATCCGACCATTTTGACAGCCGCAAGCTGCTGTTCTGGTATTATGGGCTGCGCGGCCTGTCGCTGCTGTTTCTGCCCTATGCGCTTACCGCGACGCCAGCCATGCTTGTCGTGTTCTCCGTTTTCTATGGTCTCGACTGGATCGCAACGGTTCCCCCGACCGCCAAGCTGGCTGGCGAAACGTTCGGCAAGGAGAAATCCGGCATGATTTTCGGCTGGATCGTCGTTGCCCACCAGCTCGGCGCTTCTACCGCGGCCTATGGTGCAGGGGTTATGCGCGATTGGTTCGGCACCTATTCGCAAGCGTTCGTCATCGCCGGATTTGTCTGCTTCTTCGCGGCATTAATGGCGCTGCGCATTAGAAGAAACCCGGCTGCTGGCGTTCAAGCGGCATAAAGCAGGCCATCTTCATCTTCATCTGCTCCGCAAGCATACGGCATAATAGACACGAAAAAATAAGCCATGAACAACGTCTCGACAGACGATGCTCATGGCTTATTTTCAATCTTAAACGTTTTCCTTGACGCTTACTTGAAAAACACCTTGTCCACATTGTATTTCGCTCTTAGCTTATTCACGATATACGTCTCGTAAATTTCTCTATCCACTGGCTCTTCAATGATGCAAACCTCAATCGTCGTCACTTCGTCGCGGTGCGGTTTCATTGGGGATACCGAATCTTCAAAATGCTTCTTGATTCTTGGTCTCAGCTTTCTTGCCTTGCCGACAAAAAGCAGCTCCTTGCTCTTGTTGTAGAACATGAAGATGCCGCCCTTGTCGCGGGGAATCAGGTGAAAATCAGTAAAGCCATAAATATTGCTCAGCTCAGGAGAAATTTGCTTCTCAATCGTTACATCCGGTGTTGGTATCGTAATATTAATCACGCGCTGCTCACGTCCTCATTCAATATAAGAGTAAATACTACCACAAAACCCGCCGCAACACCATTTCAAATTTCCCCCTTCTTTCTGCCCCTGCTTATTTACGTTGAAAATAAGTATCCATATAATGAAGAAAGAAGAATAAGGCCCTATTTAGGAGGATAAAACACTGCAATGAAACTAGATGACCATATAATGCTCTGGAATCATGCTTCTGTGAAAGTAATGGATTTTCGCCATGCCCAGCTGGAAGCTGGAGAACGGCTGTCCCCCTACCGATTGCCGTCCAACGCCTTTCTCTATGTCCTTGACGGCAGTGCACATGTACAGCTGGATCAATCCCAGCATCACATGAAACGATTTCATGTCCTGCACGGCGGACGCAGTGCGTATCTCACCATCGAAGCAGAAGAGCCCTTCACGTATTACCTTGTTCTGTACAAGCCCGTTCTGATGCTGGCCCCTTCACATAAGCTGATGCAGCACCATGATTTGAACCGCCCTTTCCAATATGTTTACGGCTTTGTGCCGTTATATCCTTTACCTTTGTTAGAGACGCTTGGTAAGATGCATTCAGCGTGGATGACGCCTGATCCCCTTCATCTGTTCCACGCGCGGACTTTATTTTATCAATTTGTACATGAGCTGCTTTGGCAAATGCAGCGTCAAGGAATTGAACCGGCTCGCCCGGATTTATTGGCTCAGATGCTGCGTTATATGCAGGAAAGCTACAGGGACCCTATTACGCTGGAAACGATGTCGGCGCTGTTCGATTGCAGTGTAAGCTATTTAACCAAGCTGTTCAAAAAACAAATGAATGAGAGCCCCATCCGCCTGCTGACTCAAATCCGCGTAAGGAAGGCTGCCGACTTGCTGGCGCAAACCGAGACCTCCCTTCAAGAAACGGCGGAGCTTGTCGGTTATCCCGACGCCCATACGCTGGGCCGCAGCTTCAAAAAATATTATGGGCTGCCGCTATCCGAGTTTAGAGCCAAATACCAGCAAAACGGCCCTATACCAAAATCGCCTGCATTTCGTACTAAATTTGCCATTGTCCCTCCTTATACACAGTGCTATAGTGTGAATGATTACGAGTATCATTATCATTCAACGCGAAGTGGAGGATTTTCTGTGTCAAAAATAAACAAGCCCTATTCCATGGCGGCAGCTCTGCTGCTATGTATGACCTTACTGTTAAGCGCCTGCTCTGGCGCAACAAACGCAGGCGCTAATCAGCCTGGGACAAGCAGCAGTCCTGCAGCACAAAGCTCAAGCCAGCCGTCGGCGGAAGCCTCTCCAGCCAGCAGCTCTGCTGCAACTAAAACCTATACAGATAGCAAAGGAACGGTAACCATACCTGCCAACCCGGAACGGATCGTTGATTTGACAGGCAGCGCCATCGGAAACTTGCTTAAGCTGGATTTGAAGCCAGTCGCTGCTTTGGGAGAAGCACTCGTTAACCCTTATCATGAAGGCAAATTGGATGGAATTGTGGATCTCGGGGATGGCACTAACTTGGAGGCTATCCTGCATCTCGATCCGGATTTAATTATCGTCTTTGATTTTCTGGAGGAAAGCGAATATGAGAAGCTGGAGCAAATTGCTCCGGTTGTACGGCTTAAATATGGAGCAGGCACCCCTGCGGAGCTGTTAACCGAGTTCGGAAAAATAACCGGCCGTGAACAGGTCGCACAAGCATGGATTGAAGAATGGAATGCAAAAATCGCCGAGGTTAAGCCTAAAATTACGGAGGTTGTCGGAGACAAAACCGTCTCGATTTTGCAGCCTTATGCGAAAGGCATTTATGCTTGGGGCAATAAAGGCGGCAGGGGCGGAGAAATCCTGTATGGCGATCTTGGCCTGAAGGCTCCTGCTATTATTCAAAAAGCTCTTATTGATGGCGCCGAGTTTGGCTCAAGCTTATCCCTTGAACAATTGCCGGAGTATGCCGGGGACTATATTTTCACCAGCAATTGGGGCTGGGACGATGGGGACCCGGACGTCGTTTACGGGAGCAGCCTATGGAAAGGGCTTCCTGCTGTGAAGCAAAATCAAGTTTTTTTCATTAACGCTGAAGGCTCTTATTTCAATGATCCCATCTCCTTGGAAGCTCAATTGCAATTTATTATTGAGAGCTTTATAGGTGACAAGGCTTAACGCCTGCCCAACTTAAATAAGCATGTTCGCCAGCAGCTTGATGCCGGTGAACATGCTTTTTCTCATTTCGCTTCACAATTATACGCCGTTAGCTTCCCTTAGCTGGAATACAGCGAACAATACGTACGCGTGAAATTCCCTGCAAGCAAATCTTCTTTGCGTATATAAAATTGCAGTTCCCCGGCATCCCACCAGCAGAAGCCTACGTCATTATCCGAATCAAGAGCTAGCAGCACAAGCGTATCCGCAACCTCCTGCTCAGCCTGTCCTTCATCGCCTCCGAAGTGGTCCGCGAGCTGCTTCATCGCCTTATCCGGGCTGTATTCATAATGCTTGCCCGTCATCAGCATCAGCGCCGCCTCAATCTCGCAGTCGCCATGCTGCGTTGCCGGATAGCCAAACATGACGGCAAGATCGCCATCTTCGCTGCCGCTCAATTCATCGGTTAAATCCTCGTATTCCTCATAATCATGCTCATCATCTTCTACTTGCTCTTCATCAACATAGCCATAGCCTGGAAGCTCAATAGAAGCTCGGCCCACCACCTCATAGCCTGTATAGTCCGCATCCTCCAGTGACGTTTCCTCAGGAGCAAGGCGGCGCTTGGCACCTGCAAGCTGTTCGTCTTTCAAATGCAGGACGAAATGGTCAATATGATAAGCGGGCTCATCCACTCCTAAGAAAAAATAAAGCATGCCGCCATGCGATAACCGCGAAGCCGCATCATGCGGTGCCAATTCCTCCAGACGCAGCTGCGCCAAAAAAGTCATCGGTGTGCCCTCTTGATCAAGCGGCCATTCTATTTCATCAGGAAGATCGGGATCTCCGCCAATTCGCGATACGCAGGTTTTAGAATAATCCGCTAAATTTCGCTTCGCCAAACGCACGCCTTCACGGGCATGCTTCATTAAGTAGTCCAAGGCATGGGTATACTCCTGTTCTTGCAGCAAGTGTTCCAATTTTTCCTGATTTGGTTTTGTTAATGGCATAAAATCAAGCTCCTCATGGAAAATATGTAGACCCTTCGTCTATTGTAAACGATTGCCTACTTCATGCCCATAATTTTCGGTAGTTCTTCCAGAAAACGTTCCATTGTAATGGGATCACTCGCATTCCAGCTAATATCAGCCGTATAAGCCTGATTATTTTTAACAGCGGGGATCGACTTCCAAAGCGGGCCTTCCATCAGCTTTTTCGCTTCCACTTCATCATCTGTACCGGGTGAACTGAGTAAAAACACATGGTCCCCCGCATAATCAGGCAGCACCTCCATTGAAATAAGAGAGAATACTTCCTTCTTATCAATGAGCTCCTGTACCTTCGTGCTTGGGCTAAAGCCGCCTGACTGGTACAGCGACATTGTTAAGCTGAAATGGCCCATGACATAGAAGTCACCAGCCAGGCTTAGGTAGACCGTTGCCGACTCTCCCGGCTTCAAGCCGATTTTATCCCACATCGCCTTCGCCTTAATCTCATAGCTGGCAATCCAAGCCTCCGCCTCCTGTTTCTTATTGACGATGTCAGCAACCTCTCGCAAGCGATCAAACGTTGCCGCATCTCTATTGAAGATGACCGTGGGCGCGATTTTGGACATTTTCTCAAAAATTTCGGTGTCATCCGGCCCGCCATATCCAGCCTGCAAAATCAGGTCTGGAGCAAGCTCCAGCACCTTCTCCATATTATGCGGGTAGCCAATATCGACAACCCCCGCCAAATCATCTTTATAAATGTAGGGCTCGTTCACCCAATCGTTCCCGGCAGGTGTAATGCCCAGTGCCAGCAAATCCCCTGGAATGTCGCCGAGCATGACGATTTTCTGCGGATGTGTTGGAATCGCAACTTCATGCCCGCTAAAATCCTTGTAGATGCGTGTTGCTGCCTCTGTCGCAGCTGTTGCAGCTTGTTCAGCCGTCTCAGACTCGGTTGACTCGGTTGAAGCTGGTACCGACTCCGTCGCTTCTACACCACCCGTAGAGCCGCAAGCTGTTAATAAACCGAAGGTTAATAGCAGTATAGCGGCAATGAACATTCTGACTTGTTTCGCAGACATGTGAAAACCCCTCTTTTTGTTTGATGATAATCATTATCAATATACTGGATGCTGCCATCCAGCACAATGGACAAAACAGGCTTCTGCTATTTCACATGACAGGAAACAACGACGAGACTACATGACAACACTGTAAGCTTGGATGTCCCGTTTTGTAAGGGAACAACTATAGTTCAGGCGTTTTTGGCAGGATAAAATAGGATTAACCTCACCTGTGATTTGTTCGTCAGTACTTGAGGAAATTTCACAAAAGGGACGGTTTGATTATGCCTCATTCAAACAGACCGCTCTTCCTCATTTAACGAGGTTTTGGAGGGGCACCGTTTATGCTGGAATCGTCGCTATGCTGGCACTCACAGCGGGGCTTATCGCGATGTCGGGGCACAGCTTAAGCATATGGGCAGCGTCGCTGATCACGGAGGACAGGTTGTGTATGTAGCAGGCGCAGAGCATTATAATTTTGCCGATGTGCAGTTTCTTACCTCCATACTCCGGCAAATTGGCATGACCGGGAAGCGGAGTACGGACCGGGTTGCTTCAATTATTAACGCCTATACCCTTAGCTTCTTCGACCATTATTTGAAAAATAAAGGCGACAGCCTGCTGGAGGGACCAAGCGAAGCCTATCCAGAGGTGAAGTTTATGACCTCGCTGTTTGCTGGCGGCAATGGAGAAGAGTCCGAGAAACGAGAGAGACAGGAGCCTTGACGGGCCCCTGCCTCTCTTTTTTTTTCATTCCACGATCATGTCAATTTCCTCATGCTGCTCGTCGAACGTAATGCGCAGCCCCTTATTGTCGAGATACCACAAATTGGCTTCCTCCATGAAGAAGGTAATTCCTTCAACGGTAGCACTGAGCCCCGGATTTATTGGCAGTTCCTTATTAACGCCTAGAGACAAGCCCGGCACTACAGTGCTGCAGCCGCCAAGCTTTATAAATATTCTGACCGACTCTCCATTTTTCAGTTCCAACTGCTGCTTATACCAGCTCGCCGCTGGCTGCTCAACGATTAATTGCATATGTGTCAGCCCCTTCCATTCGATATTCGCCACTTAAATGATGCTCCTTCATGTACGAATACCTTCATCATCGCCAATTGGCGGGCTGGTGTCAATGCAGCTGCAAATATTTGCTTTTATCGTTTATTCGCTCAAGCTGGCAGCAGCTTTAACCTTAAGCCGATATTCCTGCGGAGAAATCCCCTCCAGCTCCTTGAACACGCGGGTAAATTGCTTGCTGCTCTCGAAGCCTGAAGCGCTACCGATGTCCTGCATTTTATCGCTTGTGCTCTCCAGCAGCTCCTTACCTTTGCGGATACGCAGCTTTTTCAAAAACAAGACGAAGCTTTCTCCTGTATGTGCCTTAAACGCCTCGCTGAAATAAGAATAATTGAGGCCGACATAATTGCTGACAACCGCCATATTGAGCGGCCGGGCGTAGTTCATCTCCATATAAGCGATAGCCGCGTTAATTTCCGCATGCTCGTTATAGGCAGAGCGGATGCCTTTCACATATTCATTTACGCTGTACAGCAGATGCTCCAGACTGCGGTAATAGTCGTGAAAGCTGCGAAAATTGTCCATGCTGCCGACTCTGCGATACAGCTTCAGCACGTCAATAGACGCTTCTCCGTATAGGCGGAACACTTCATCGAGCACCTGCTCATTCATTCGCTTGCCCACCTGGCGCAAATAACCGATATCTATATCAGCCAATTCCTCGATACGAAAAATAGCTTTAAGCAGCGCTTGCAGCTCCTTCTCCCGCTCGGTGCCCAGCATATTGCCAAGCTTGCGAATGTCTTCATCCGGCAGCGGATGCATGCGGCGCTGCGACGCGCAAATATCCTGATGCTGGAGCAGGCGGCTGCTGGGATAAAGAAAGGAATAGTGCAGCGCTTCCTCTGCCTGCTTATAGCAGCTGCGCAAATCCTCAAGCCTAGCCGCCTCTGAGCTTAGTCCCAAACGCAGCCCTTCCAGCTCCTTGCCGCCAGTTAGCCTCAGCAGCTCGTGGAACTGCGCGGCCTGCCCTCCAATTAGGACAAGCCTTCCCCCGCCATCCACAAAAGAAGCATCGACCGTCCCTCCAAGCTGCTCCAGCATACTCTCGATGAGCTGCCCCCGCTCATTGCGGTTCACCGCTTCCCCATTCTCGGATTTATAGCTTAGAACAGCAACATGGCATGGCAAGGTGATTGATTCGAAGGGCATATCATTATCAGGACGCAGCTCCTCCTCCTGCCCATGCAGCAGCTCTCCTTGAATGAGCCACTCTTTCAGGCGGCTCATTCGAACCTGCTCGCGGTATTTGTCTCCCTCAGCTGTTTTGCGCGCAAGCTCTGCCTGTGCCTGCAAAATACTTTCGCTCTTGCGCAGCGCCTCGAACAGCTCATCCCGGCGAATCGGCTTCAAAATATAATCTCTGACCTGGTACTCAATCGCCGCCTTCGCATACGTAAACTCATCATAGCCGCTCAAAATAATAAAAACAGGCTTGCGCTCCTCCTCCGGCTGCTGCATCACTTGCTTGATCAGCTCAATGCCATCCATCACCGGCATACGAATGTCCGTAATGACGATATCCGCCTGCTCGCTCTCATATTGCGCCAATGCATCCTCCCCATGAATGGCTAGCCGAATATGGTAGTAATCTGGAAACTCACGCTCAATCATCGTTTTCAGGCCGATTCTTATATTTTTCTCGTCATCCACGATCAGCAGCTTCTTAATCGTCATCCCCTCCTCCTGCAATCACCACCTTGGGCAGCGTCAACATAACTTCAGTGAACTGGCCTTCCTCGCTGCGCACCTGCAGCCCGTAGGGCTTGCCGTAATAAATGCGGATGCGTTGATGCACATTACGCAGCCCTATGCCGTACAATGGTTTTGCGCTTCGTTCATATTCATCCATCAGGCGCTCCCCCGCCCGCTCCAGCTGGATGCGTTCATTCAGCAACGCAAGCGGCTCCGGAGCGATTCCTTCGCCATTATCGCGCAGCGTAATGACGATTCCGCCCTCCGCCTGCTCGAATGCGGCAATCTGGATGAGGCGCTGCTCCTCTCCCAGCTCTGGCCAGGCATGCTTAAGCGCATTTTCAACAATCGGCTGCAAGGACATTTTCAGCATCTCTACTTCCAGCAAGCCCGGCTCCATGCTCCGTTCAAGGACGATGGGCTCGTCGAAGCGAATATTCATGACGTCGATATAGTTTTGAATATGGCGAATTTCATCCTGCAAGCGCACATATTCGCCAGACCACTTAAAGTTGTAGCGCATCATGCCGCCCAGCGACGTAAGCGAGTCAGAGATGAGGCGCTGGTTTTCAATTTCGGCCAGCATTTTTATATTTTCCAGCGTATTGTACAAGAAGTGGGAATCAATCTGGCTGTGCAGCGTCCGCAGCTCGGCTTCCTTCGTCAGCGCCTTCTTCCTTACGCCTTGGGCAATCAGTTCATTAATCGTTTGCATCATTTTGTTAAAATGGAATGCCAGCTCGCCAATTTCCCCGCCTCCGCTGAGAGGAAGTCCCGCAGGCGTCTCGCCTCGCCTGACCTTCTTCATCGCGTCGGTTAAACGCCGCAAATTTTTAAGAATAATAGCATTCATCATATACGTAATAATGGACAGCAAGCCAATGAGCCCCACATTAACCGCCATAATTCGAAATTGCCCCTTCGATACGCGTTCATACACCGACTCCAAGGAAATGACATGAAGCAGCTCTGCTTCCGCTTGCTCTACGGGCGTACGAATGAGCAAATAAGGATGATCATCAACGGTAAAACGTATTTCCTGCTGCCCAAGCTCCTTCATTGCGGCGAACTGCTCCTTAATGGCTGTGCGCAGCTTCGGATTGCTGCCCTTGCCCGCGAAGGCTTGGAGCTCATCGAGCACGATGCTTCCCTTGCTGTCGGCCAGCATCATCTGCGAGCCCTCATCCTGCAAGCTTGCAAAGGCTTTAGGCGCAAAATGCTTCAGCAGCATTTCCACCTGAATGACGCCAATCCGTTCACTCCCTGCCCGGACGACCCGCATAAGAGAAACCTTGGGCATCTGATTATGCACATCCGTCACATTCCGGTGCAAAATATCGGCGTCCTCCTCCTTAAACACCCACAGCTCCTTGCCATCCAGCTCCGCAAGCTCTGAATACCAAGGCTCCGTCTGAATACGCCGCTCATGAAACACAATCGGCCACATTTCCGATATATAGTCATTGTCTGCAAACAGGCGCAAATGGGCGATGTTCGGATTGTTCGTTTGAATATGGATAACATCGGTCAGCGGCCCCCAATATAAATCAAGCAGCTCCTCCGTCGTAAATTCCTTGTGTGTAGATATATACTCGGTAATATCCGCGCTTAATATCGTAAGCTGGGCTGCCAGCTCCATCGCTTCAATTTGATTCAAAATATTTACCTTCTCCAGCTCCACTAAATACTGCCCCTGCCGAAGCGTCTCATTAATATGGCTGTCTCTAATTTCCCCAAACAAATAATTGGACACCACAATGCTTGGAAACAGCAATATAAAAACATACGCGGCGACCAGACGGCTTTGCATCGATCTTCTGCCCAGCCAATATGCCGTCGCCTGAAAATAATTCCGGATTTGCCTTCCCACGTTAGGCTCACTTCCATCTTTGCGGCCCAGCCCCCTGACTTGCTTGCAGGCGGCAAAAAGCGCGCCAGTCCATAATGGATTTGGCGCACCTGATGCCGGGATGTATGCCCGGGTCTGGCCTGTATTAGTTAATGAATTCTGCCAGCTTCGCAACGTTCTCTTCATATTTTTTCTGCTTATAGGCCTGAACGGTGCCAAAGCCAAGAGCATCCCGCTTGCTCAAATACTCCTGCCACAAGCTGTCGAATTCGGCATCCGACTTCGCAAGCAGCAGCCTCGGAAGCGCCTTGCCAAATTCATGATCCAGCTTCGTCTTCATAATGCCTTCCTCGGATGCCCCCGTCGGGTCAAGCTGGTCAAATTGCGACAGGCTGAGCGCTTTGCCGCGCGTCCAGTCTTCCATCTGCTTGAATGGCTCAACCGCTGGCGGCGACCATTCCGGCGTCAGATTCGTATCCATCAGCATCCAGAACGTATGGGAGGCGCCATATTTTTTATCGAAGGCACCACGATCCGAATTAAGCAGCTCCAATACTTCAGGTAAAAACTGGTCTTTCCCGTCTATTGTATCCCAGGTTACGCCCTGCTCACCGAAAAACATATCCCGCTGGCCCTCTTCCGAGATGAGATAGTCCAGGAAGCGAATCGCGCGCGCTTTATCCTTCACATTTTTGGAGATGAGGGTAACGGTCCAGCCGGAGATGGATGGCCCTGCAAGCGTTGCTTGAGCCTGCGCAGCATTAGCTGGCCCATCCACCGCAATATAAATGGAATTAGGATCGTTCGCAAATAGCGCATTTTGCTGGTTAGCCAGATCAGACCTCGCATACAGCATCGCAAAGTATCGGCCTTGAGCGATTTTCTCCTCCATTTGCGGACGCTTGTCGATGAACACGTCTTTCGAGAGCAGGCCGTTTTCATTCGCTTGACGCATCGTCTTGAGCCATTTTACATATTCAGGGTCCGTGTCGCGATCATACAGCTGTCCATCCTTTTCATAAGGAATAGCCAAGAAATTTTGGATATAAGCTTGCAGCGAGCTGTTGCCCTTTTCATTAAAATCATACATCCCCAGCG
Source organism: Paenibacillus liaoningensis (assembly GCF_059609455.1). Classification (NCBI taxonomy): domain Bacteria; kingdom Bacillati; phylum Bacillota; class Bacilli; order Caryophanales; family Paenibacillaceae; genus Paenibacillus; species Paenibacillus liaoningensis. The sequence continues at coordinate 7,144 of NZ_JCAALU010000001.1, read as the reverse complement.
GAATTAACGGCTGGCCGTTAATGTCGGGAAATTTCGCTTTTGCATCAGTCAAGGCTTGAAGGAAACCCTCTGTTGTCCGCATATCCGGGCTGCCGATAGCCTCATACATGTCCTTGCGCACGAGGAACGTCTGCGTAGAGGTGATGCTGTCGCCAAACTTCTCGTAATCCTTCGGTGAGGAGGAGGCGTTCGGATACCCATAGATATGGCCATCCTCTTGCTTGTACCAGGCGAGCTTCGCCGGATCGGTCACCTTGTAGAAGTAAGGGTCATATTGGTCAGCCAGCTCATTAAGCGGGAGCACCATCTCGCCTTCTATCATTTTCTTGACGGCATCCTCGTACCAGCCGAGCGTAATGAAATCAGGCAGGCTGCCGGAGGCGATCATCGTATTCATCTTTTCCGCCTCATTGCCGGCAGGGACGATGAAGTTAATATCTACGCCTGTTTTTTCCGTAATATACTTGGATGTGTCATCTACGCCCCACTTATTAGGAAACCACGCGAAATTAATATACCAATCGAACGTAATCGGACTTTTATCCACTTCCCAGCCTTTATCCTCCTGCGTCAGCTTCACCTCAGCAGCAGCAGTTGGAGACGCGCCTCCATTCGTTGTGCCCTCGTTCGTATTGCTGTTTGATGAGCAGGCTGCCGTAAATACGAGTGCAGCGGCAAGCGGCAGCACCAGCAAACGCTTTATTGCAGGTTGTTTAACCATGTTTATTTTCCCCTTTTCTATTTGAGTAGACTAGCCCTTAATAGAGCCAATCATCATGCCTTTGACAAAATACTTTTGCAGGAAAGGATAAACCAGCACAATCGGCAGCGTCGTAACGACCATCGTCGCCAGCTTGATCGACTGTGAGGTAACGGTTTTGCCAACGCCTCCCGGAATGGCGGCAACCATCTGATTCGAGCTGGACTGTGCCACTACCCGGTATAAATACGTTTGGATCGGCTGCAAATCCATGTTGTTCATATAAATGACGCCGGCAAAATAGTCATTCCACTGATATACCCCATGGAACAGCGCAATCGTCGCAATAACCGGCAGCGATACCGGCAGCACCACCTTGAGGAAAATGCCCCAGTCATTCGCTCCGTCGATTTTCGCCGCTTCCTCCAGTCCATCCGGAATTTCCCGGAAGAAGGTCATGAATATAATGAGGTCGAAGAAGCTGAACATCGCCGGAATAATATACACGAGAAAATTGTCCAGCAAATGCAAATCTCTAATTAGCAAATAGGTAGGGATCAGGCCGCCGCCGAAAAACAAGGTGACCGTGCCAAGTAAAATGTAAATTTTGCCGCCAATAAGTCCTCTGCGGGAAAACGCATAGGCTACCATCGCGGTGAAAAAAACATGCAGCAGCACGCCAAGCACCGTTTTGGCTACCGTAATGCCCATTGCCGTCATAATGCCCGCGCTCTGGAATACCGCCTCGAAGCTTTCCGCGCTGAACACCCGCGGCCACCAGTAAATGCCGCCGCGCATGCCATCCTGCCCTTCATTGAATGCATTTACGAGGACGTACCAGATGGGATACAAGGTCGCAAAGCACACGAGCAGCATGCCGAAGCCGTTGAAGAGGTCGAATACTGCTTCTCCCTTTGTTTTTCGTTTCAAGCTGAGCAAAGCCAGTCGCCTCCTTCCTAAAACAACGATGTGTTATTGATTTTTTTCGTTACACGATTGGCGATGAGCAGCAAGATAAGGGCGATAACGGATTTGAACAAGCCGACTGCGGTGGCATAGGAATACCGTCCCTGCTGCATGCCCGTCTGATAGACGAACATATCAATCACATTGCTTGCGCTTTCATTTAATGCATTTCTCAGCACCAGAATCTGATCAAAGTTGGAGTTCAGCACGCCGCTGACCGCCAGAATGAACAAAATCGAAATCGTTGCTTTGATGCTTGGCAGCGTGACGTACCACATTTTCTGAAAGCGGCCAGCACCGTCAATCGTAGCCGCCTCGTACATTTCAGGCGATACGCTCGAAATCGCGGCCAAATAAATAATGGCGGACCAGCCAAGCTCCTTCCATATATCCGAGGTAATAATAATGCCCCAGAAATAATCCGGCTCTGCAAGATACGAGATCGGTTCCTTAATGACGTTAAGCGCCATCAGTACATGATTGACGATGCCGACATCCGACAGCCAAGTCGTCAGAATGCCGCCAAGAATAACCCACGATAGAAAATGCGGCAAATAGGATATCGTCTGTACCGATCTTTTGAACAGCACCGAGCGCACCTCGTTTAAAAATAAGGCGAATATAATCGGCAGTGGAAAGCCGATCGCCAGCTTGATCAAGCTAATGCCCAGCGTATTGCGCATGACATTGACGAAGCTTTCATCTTGGAAAAATTCTTGAAAATGCGACCAGCCTACCCAAGGCGCCGCGCTGATCGGCTTGACGATATTAAATTCTTTGAACGCTATGATGATGCCGTACATCGGAACATAATTAAAAATAATCATCCATAAAATGCCAAGCAGCGCCATCACCTGCACATGCCTCTGGCCGTACAGCTTCCTGAACCATCTGCTGTGCTTGGCCGCTCTCGTGCTTGCAGCAAGCGCTGCCGCCGATTGTGCTTCGTGCCGTATTTTCACCTTATAAATCCCCCATACTACGTTGGAATCTTGCTCTACAGACTGAAATGCCTTCTTTATCCATTGTAGACGGCAGCTTCCGTTCCTGTAAGGCTTCAAATTTCGTTTTAGGGGGTCCTTTTTTCGGATTGTCTGCAAAACAAACAGGCCCATGCTTATGCGCATGGGCCTGCCTAAATACAATGATCTATTTTCAATTTTGAAGCTAGATTTGGCGGACACAGCAGCCGCTATTTCAACAGAATCACGTGTTATGGCACAGGCAGCGGACTCAGGAGCAGCTAATGCGCTGCAAATGGCCATTTTGACGGGATGATGAGAGCCATAGCGGCTTTCCTGTCCGCTTACGGCCTGAAATCGCAGTAAAAGCCAGAATAGCGGAACCTCAGTCCTTCAAAAAAGGAGTGAGCGACCTGAGCTGTGAGATGTCAATAACAATCCGCTAGCCGGATAAGGCAAATTTAATGACCCGGCTTATCGCTCCCGGCAGTACGCTAACGTGGCTCTCCTCGGGAAATTTGGCGATTGCCGCATGGAATCCGCTGGCTTGGAGCGGCCTTAGACTGTCCGCCAGCTGCTCGGAGTCCTTCACCATATCCGGCAGTTCCTCCGCGCCAATGGTGATCAACAGCTTCGGCGGGTGATCGATCTGAGGGAGCCTTGCTTCGAATGCGGCTTGCTCCTCCAGCACCGCATGCTTGTTCCACCATATGGACGGGCTTCCCGCAGCAAAGCGCTGAAAGGACTGAGGGCGGCTGAATAAGGCATGGAGGACGAGCAGGCCCCCCAGCGAATGTCCAAAAATCGTCTGCCGCTCCTTGTCTATGGGAAATTCCTTCTCCAGCACCGGCTTCAGCTCCGTCTCCAAAAAATCGAGAAAGCCATCAGCTCCGCCATGCTCCGGCCATGGCTGGCCATTCGGCCGGGCAGGCAAATTTTCGAGCTTTGCAGGTGTCGTGAAATCATAGCAGCGCCGGGTCATATCGAACGGTTCACCGGAAGGATAGCCGATGCCTACGATAATGACGGGGTCATAGCCATGCGGCTTGCGAGTCTGCAAAAGGGCGGCCTCAGCGAATGTGCCGAACACCGCATCCCCATCCGTCGCATAAATGATCGGGTAGCCCTTCTCCGGAGGCGGCTCCTTCGGCACGGCTATCCTAATGCGGTATTCCAGCTGCCTGTGGCTTGCATGCACCACTCTCTCGCTGCTTTCAGCCGTATAATGTCCCTTAGCTTCGCTTTTCATTATGGCGCTAGAAACCGAACAATATCATCGATAATTTTGCTGTATGCGATTAGACCGCCGCCTGTCCAATACTCATCGCTAACCGCGTAAACATGGCCCGCTTTGACCGCAGGCATGCTTCTCCAAATCGCATTGTCGGTCAGCTCCTTAATGTTGGCTGCGCCTGAGCCCGCGTAGTCGATTGTAAAAATAAAATCGGCATCCAGCTCAGGGAGAATTTCGAGCGAGGCATCCACGCTGTTTTTCTCTTCAACCAGCTTGCTCTTTCCTATGCCTAGCTCATGCGAAAGTACATAGCCTCCAAAATAGTTGCCGCCAATCAGGTACATTCCTTTGGCATTAAAATTAATTAAAACCGCCTTTTTCCCGTCGGCAACTGGAGCAAGCTTGGCTTTGGCTTCTTCCTTCTTCTGTTCATAATCGCTCAGCGCCTGCTTCGCCTCGTCAGGTTTGCCAAGCAGCTCTCCCAGCTTCGTTATCGAGCTGTTTAAATCGCCAGCCGCATTGACGAAAACGTACGTAGGCGCAATTTTGGAATACTGCTCATAGATGCCGTCGTCGGCATAATGGGCCGTATGCAAAATAATCAGATCAGGCTCAAAATCCATAATTTGCTCTGGGGAAGGCGGACGTCCTCCTGAAAACTCGACAGTTGGCACACCCTTAAGCCGATCCTGCAAGTAGGCTTGGCCTTTCCCGCTATTCCCCCATTGGGCAATAGGCGTTACGCCCAAGCTCAGCAGAGAATCCTCCATATAGGGGGCGAATACCTTTAATGGCTTGGCTGGTATAACGAGTTCATGCCCTTGTTCATCCGTTACCGTCTTCGTCGCTGACACTTCCTCTGAAGCCTCAGGGGCTTCGCTAACCTCAGGAGCCTGACTTTCTTGTGCAGCAGCAGCTGTCTGGCTTGGCTCAGCTGGGTTTTCGGCATTCGTGGAGCCACAAGCGCTCAGCAGGCTAAGCGCCATTCCTATAATGAGCAGCGAGAGCCCGCTTGCTTTTAACCTTTTTCGCAAAAAACTGTACTTCTGGAACATTCGAAATACCCTCCTATGATAACAATTCTCACTTAGGAGAATTATAAAGGATGCCCTATGCAGTCTCCATGGACTTTATCCGTTCCTGCCTTTGGACAATATCCGGTTAGGAGCAGCAGCATCTCGTCCAGCATCCGATTCATCGCTATGGCTGAGTATTCGAACCATGGGTCCGAAGGCACCAGATAGACAAAATGATTGCGAACCGCTTTGAGCGCCCGCCATTCCTTGTTATGTTGAAGCGCTAGCCAGTACGAGCGCGACTCTGCCTCAGGGCATACTACTATCAGCAAGCGGTCCGGGTCAAGATGGCTGAGCTGCTCCAGTGTTAGCTCCACATTGTACAACGAAGCCTGCTCATAGGCCGGAGACAATTGCAGCTCCTGATACAGCAGCTCAAAAATAGCTTGGTTGCAGTAGGCATGCACCTTTTTCCCATATATCCGCAATACGACAAAGGTATCCTCCTGCACGGCATGCTTGATGTTCGTCCGGGCCGATTCCAGCTTCTGCCCATATCCATCAATCCATTCCTCCGCCTGCTGCTCGCCTTTTAAAAAAGAGGCCATTTGACGAAGCTGCTCTCGCCAATCCTTCTGCCCCTTATCAACGAATAGGGCAGGGGCAATGCTGCCCAGCTTCTGCTTTTCTTCATCGCGCAAATGATCGAAGCCTACGATTGCGTCGGGACGGACCTTCGTCAGCTTGTCCCATTCCTCATGCCGCTGCAAATCCCCATAGCGCATATGCACCTGAATGCTCATCTGGTACACATTATAATAATAAGGCGTCCACTTTGAATCGAGCGGCGCAGCAACCGGAATAATGCCCAGCGCAAGCAGCTGCCCTATAAGCGAAGGAGAACATACCGCAATGCGTTGTCTGGGACGGGTCACAAAGGCGGAGGGGGATACGCCAACCTCTTTCTTAAACTTGCGGCTGAAGTAAAATTCATCACTGTAGCCTACCTTGTGGGCAATTTCCCGCAGACGGTAGTCCGTCTCCGTTAAATATCTTTTTGCCCGGTTGATGCGCAGGTCGGTCAAATAATCAATGGCGCTTTGCCCATATGTTTTTCTGAACAAATCCACAAAATATTTAGGGCTTATATGGGCCATCTCTGCCAGCTGTCCCACAGATATCGGCTCATTGAAATGCTGCTCCATAAAGCGGCGAATGCTTAATAAATCCGTCTTTGGGGGTTGATTATCGTACATGATGCCTCCGTTCCATGCTTTCGAGCCTTGTCCAGCTTATCCTCTCAGTATAGCAACATTGAGAATCGCTATCAATGGATTTGAAAATTGACCTGAGCGTCACACGGCGTTAATCCTGAGCTGACATAACTGGCGTATAGTCGAATCATACTCAACTAAATAAAGGATGATGGCACTTATGGGCATTCATACGTACTTTAGATCACTAAACGATTTGGAACGCATTATCCGCACCCCTGGCAAATTCAAATTCGAAGAGCACAGCGTGTCGGCTCACTCCTGGAAAGTTGTCCAGTACGCCAAGACGCTTGCCGATATCGAGGAGCAGCACGGCGTCACGATTGATTGGAAGAAGCTTTATGAAATTACGAGCAGCCATGATTATGGGGAAATTTTTATTGGAGACATTAAAACGCCCGTCAAGCATTATTCCCTTGAACTGCGTTCGATGCTGCAGCAGGTTGAGGATGGCATGGTCGAGCATTTTATTCAGGACCATATTCCTGAGGAATTTCAGGCTATTTTCCGCAGACAGCTGCGCGAGGGCAAAGACCATTCGGTAGAAGGGCTCATTTTGGAAGTTGCTGATAAAATGGATCAGGTCTACGAGGCATTCGCTGAGCTCCAGCGCGGCAATACCGAGAAGGAATTTATCGTCATGTATCGCTATGCGCTAATTAAAATCAAAAATATCGACCTCCACTGCGTGAAGTATTTCCTCGAGCACATCCTGCCAGATATTATCCATGAAGGCACTCTTTCCCCCATCGATATTCGTAAAATAACAGAAGAAGCGCTGGCGCAAGGTGAAACGGCCGTCGCCGTCCTGTAGCGGCGCGGCGCGTTTCATTCCGAGAAATATAGAGAAAGGATTGCGTTAGATATCCTTTCCTATATTTCAAGGTGAAACGGCCGTCGCCGTCCTGTAGCGGCGCGGCGCGTTTCATTCCGAGAAATATAGAGAAAGGATTGCGTTAGATATCCTTTCCTATATTTCAAGGTGAAACGGC